>JBGTIQ010000043.1:0-28137 GCA_041745575.1 Pyrinomonadaceae bacterium | reverse complement strand
CATAAAAAAGTAACCAAAGAGTCAGAAGCCTTATGATTACAAGAATGATTTCAAATCGTTTAACCCAGAAACGAGTGCTATCTCCTATATTTACAATGTTTCAAAGAACAAATTAATTGCTTAACGCAACGCTAGTGATTTCACATTTCAAATTTCAAATTTCAGATTTCAGATTTCAGATTTCAGATTTCAGATTTCAGATTTCAGATTTCAGATTTCAAATTTCAAATTTCAAATTTCAAATGTTGGATTGCGATATTTCGCCGACCCATCCGGCAACCGTTTTGGATCGAGACCCGAAACCATCAATCCAAAATCCAAAATCCAAAATCCAAAATCCAAAATCCAAAATCACAGGAGTGTTCCGTATATTCCTACGTTGAGCGAATACACCGCGTCGTTCGTTGCGACTATCATTTCGCCATTGCGAGTAAAGCAAAGACCGACAACGCTGTTTCCGGCGACGACGAGTTCCGCCGATTCACCGCCAGCAGCAATTCGTACGATCCCGTGCTTCCCGCGATAACAAGCAGCGACGAAGAGATTTCCTTCCGCATCGAAAGCCAGACCCTGGGGCCGTCCGAGCCCCCGGAAGTATCGCGTCACGCTGCCGCTCGTGTCGATGGCATAAACTGTTTCGTGGCTCGCCAGCCCGGGAGCCGTAACAAACAGGCGTCCATCCGGCCCGAAGGCGATATGATACGCCGCTACCGACGGTTCGAGCGTAGCGAATTTTTCAGGCATTGCGGGTTCCGGAATGCGATAGATCGTGCCAGAGCGGTCGCCGACATACATAACGCCGTCACCATCAAATGCGATTCCAGTCGCGATCCCGAGGCCGGTTGCGTAAACAACCGCTTCTTCGCTGCGCTCGACAGAACATACATGCCCATCGGCCCGGTTTGTAACAAACATCTCGCCTGCAGGGCTAAACGCAATGCCGGTCGGGTTCATTATCTCGACCGGCATTTCATCCAGATAGCCATCGGTCTCAAGGCGAAATATCGTTGGTGAAAGCTGCTGACCGCGCGAACCTGAACGAGTAAAGACCAGCGATTCATCCTTCGGATCGATCGCCGGATTCGCGACGATGTGCATTTCGTCGGCGAGCAATCTGCCGACGGTCAGACGCTCAGGTTCAGTTTCAACAACGCTGCTTTCGAGTTTGATAAAAGACTTGCCATTGACGTCGACGGCAGGCAGTGTCGCAAGCACACGGCGCGACGACACTGCAATTATCCGACAACGTTCCCCGTCTAGGTACGCCGAATTAGTCGCGCCGGACTCAGTCCGGAAACCCTCGCATTCGATGGAGATCTCACCACCGGGAATTGCATATTGGGGAACTATCCTGTTGATCTTTGCGGAACTGTCCATTCCGCAAATTGTACCTTAGACCTAAGTCCCAAGTCCCAAGTCCCAGGTCCCAGGTCCCAAGTCCCTTGTCTCTGGTCTCTTGTCTCTTGTCTCTTCTCGTCTCGTGACGTTAGTCCGGAGCAACGGGGTCTGGTTGGTCCGCAGTCAGGTTGTCGGGGGATATTGCCGCGTGGATAAAGTTTTCGGAGCGAACCGGGTCCCCATGCAGACGGCGGAGCATCGCGAGTTGTCCGGCATGCGTCATCGCGTCGGAAAATTGTCCCTGTAGCAACTGCTCTTCAGTCAAGCCGCGAAGTGGTGTCCCGACGTCGAGGTGGTTGCTCAGATCCTCAAGCATTTCGTGAAATCGCTCGATCTCTTTCCGAAACGTCGGCAGCGGTTCGGGCCTAAATTCGCCACCGATAAAAAACGTCCTCGCATATCCGAGAACGCTGGTCATGTGCCTAACCAATTCTTTCGGCGTCCGAACGTCGTTGCCCGCTTTGAAGTCTGCAAAATCCGCGGGCGCTCCACGAAGCGCCTTTTGCGTGCGGTATGCGAGTGCGGCTAAGAAATGTCGTAGCATGTGACGCTTGTCATTCATTTGTCGAACATACTACCTCAGAATGGGGGAGTTGGGAGTTGGGAGTTGGGAGTTGGGATCTGGGATTTGAGATTTCGAGAACGTTAAAATTCAACTTTCACACGTGGAGTCTCCAAATCCGCAATCCGAAATCCGAAATCCGCATTCGGACTCGGTCATTCTGACCGGAGCTAGCATTCAAAATAAAAAATTGATTGACGCTGTGCGCGGCGAACCGCTAAACTTGCTCATGACAGTTTGGCATTCTTCTTCGCCAAATCCTTTTCACTAACCATCGGACATTTCCATACCCGGCCGCTTTGCCTCTTCCAAATATGCTTACCAGAATTGACGACCTTTTGCGCATGGCCATGAGTTTCAACTCCAGTGACCTGCACTTGCGCGCCGGTTCAACGCCGGTCATCCGTGTCAACGGAGAACTGAAACCAATGTCCGGGTCCGCGAAACTTACTCAGGACGAAACACTGGAAATGGCGTTCTCGATGATGTCGAATCGCCAAAAGCAACATTTCAAAGAGGTATACGAAGTCGATATCGGCTACGGGGTATCGGGGCTCGGACGTTTCCGCGTAAATATTTTCCAGCAGCGCAATTCGATCGGCATCGTTGCACGCGTCATCTCGGATGAGATCCGCAACTTCGCAGACCTCGGGCTCCCGCCGGTCTTGAACACGATCGCCGAGGAAAGCCGCGGGCTGATCCTTGTAACCGGAACGACAGGATCGGGTAAATCGACGACGCTAGCCGCTGTCGTAGATCACATTAACGAGCAGCGAAACTGCCATATTGTCACCATCGAAGACCCGATCGAATTTCTTCACAAAGACAAGGAATCGTTTATCACGCAGCGGGAGGTCGACGTCGATACGCGTTCGTTTGCGGAGGCACTGCGAGGCAGCTTAAGACAGGATCCGGATGTCATCCTTGTCGGCGAAATGCGCGACCTCGAAACGATTGAAACCGCTTTGGTTGCAGCCGAAACGGGGCACCTGGTCCTATCAACGCTGCATACGCTTGATGCCCAGGAAACACTGACCCGCATAATTTCAGCATTCCCGCCGTATCAGCAAAAATCGATAAGGATCCAGCTTTCCGGATTGTTGAAGGCGGTCGTGTCCCAGAGGCTTATGAAGTCAGTCAAGAACGGCGCCCGGGTCCCTGCGGTAGAGGTGCTGATCTCGACGCCGCTTATCCGTGACTACATTCTGCACGAGGACAAGACGGCCTCGATCCGTGACGTCATCGCTGCCGGAACTTCGCAGTACGGTATGCAGACGTTTGATCAGTCGCTTTTCTATCTGTATCAATCGGGAATGGTTACGCTTGAGGAGGCACTACGCGGAGCGACAAATCCGGACGAATTCCGTCTGCGCCTGGCTGGTATCCAAAACACGTCGGCCATGGCGAAGGAAGAAATGGAAAAACTCGGCGGCGTCGGCGATATTCACAGTTTGATCTCGCGGATGTGACTTTTTTCGCTATTCACTACTGGGGACAGCTCGAGGGGGCTGTCTCTTTTTTTATCGCTTCGCGCCGTTAAATGTTGATTGTTTAAGGATTTTTCGGCGCGGAAACCTTGACCTCAATCAACGAGACGTGTAGATTTTATTTTTATCCGGTCAAGGAAACTGGGTCTGGGAAGAACGTGCGACTCACTGTGTTTTCCAAACACTCCCTGCACTGTCTGGACGGGAAAACCAGGACAACTTGATTCGGAAAAAAAGAGATCCGAGAATGTTTCGGACGAGATCTATTTTAAGGAAGTTCACACACGGTAAATGCAAAACGACGTTAACAACGAGACTGAAGCTTCGACAACCGGCGAAACTCCAGTTGTGGAAACAAACAAACAAGAGCAGCCCGCGGAGGCGCAGGCTCCGGT
The DNA here is from genome assembly GCA_041745575.1 of Pyrinomonadaceae bacterium. GTDB lineage: Bacteria > Acidobacteriota > Blastocatellia > Pyrinomonadales > Pyrinomonadaceae > OLB17. Next base: position 24,295 of record JBGTIQ010000043.1, on the reverse strand, counting down.
AGAAGAGCAGCCCGCAGATGCGCAGGCGGCGGACGCAACTACAAGTGAGACGGCCGAAGCGAAGCAGGAAGCTTCGTCGGATGTATCGCATGAAGAGATCCCGGCTCCTCGAGCCGAGCCCAGGCGCGTGGCGAAACCGCCCGCACCGCTGGTTGAAGAGGAGAAAAGCGGCGAGATCGATTTCGGGGCGATCCTCGAGCAGTTCGAACAGGAGCAGACGATTTATCATGCCGGCGATCTCGTCGAAGGTAAGGTGGTCGGCGTCTCCGAGCGGGGCATACTCGTCGACTTTGGATACAAGTCCGAAGGTATCATTGCGGTTGAAGAAGATATCGAGGGTGAAAGTGCTCTGGCGGTCGGCGATACGGTCGAAGTTGTCATAAAGAGTATCCACTCTGGTGACTCGCCGCCGCAGCTTTCGCGCATCGACGCAAAATCGCGGAAGATTTGGAACGACATAGAAGAGGCTTATAAGAACGACGTTCCGGTCGTCGGAAAGATCGTCGATAAGACCAAAGGCGGCCTGACGGTAGATATCAACGGCGTTGAGGCATTTCTTCCGGGTTCGCAAATAGATTCGCGTCCGATTCGTGGACTCGACAGCTATATTGGCCAGGACATCGAAGCGAAGATCATAAAGTTCAGCCGCCGCCGCAACAACATTGTTCTGTCTCGCAAGGTCATTACCGACGTCGCTGTCAACGAGCAGAAGGCAGCGACACTGAATAAGATCGACATTGGATTCGTGGTTGAAGGCACGATCAAGAACCTCACCGAATACGGCGCTTTCGTCGACATTGGCGGGATCGACGGTTTACTTCACGTGACCGACATGTCATGGGGAAGGCTCCAAAATCCAGCCGACAATTTCAAGGTTGGAGAGCATCTGCAGATAAAGGTGCTGAAGCTCGACCGCGAAAAAGAGAAGGTTTCTCTCGGATTCAAGCAGCTCCAGCCGGATCCATGGTCAACAGTTGTTGAAGTTTACCCGGTCGACTCGCGGGTTAACGGAAAAGTTTCCTCGGTGACCGAATATGGGATCTTCGTTGAGCTGGAACCCGGCGTTGAGGGCCTGGTCCATGTTTCCGAGATCTCGTGGTCCAAGCGCGGCGGAAATCCGAAGCGCCAGTTTCATAAAGGCGACGAAGTCGAGGTGCAGGTGCTGGGCGTCGACACCAATGAAAAACGGATCAGCCTCGGCATGAAGCAACTGCAGGACAATCCGTGGGACACAGTTGCGATACGTTACCCGGTCGGTACCAAAATTCACGGAAAGGTTCGAAACCTGACCGACTTCGGCGCGTTTGTCGAACTTGAAGAAGGAATAGACGGCTTGGTTCACGTTTCGGACATTACCTGGGCTAAAAAACTGAAGCATCCGAAAGAATTGCTGAAGAAGGACCAGGAGGTCGATGCGATCGTCACGAATATCGATCCGCGCGGCCAACGTCTGTCGCTTTCGATGAAGGACCTCACGCCGAGTGCGTGGGAGGGCTTCGTCGCGACTCATCGCCCGGGCGATGTGGTCCGCGGCAAAGTGACACGCTTTACGAGCTTCGGTGTTTTTGTCGAGCTCGGCGAAGGGCTCGAGGGGCTTTGCCACATCTCTGAGCTTGCTGATGAAAGAGTTGAAAAACCGGAAGACGTTGTTCAGTTAGAACAGGAGATGGACTTTAAGATCCTGCGAATCGAGAACGACGATCAAAAGATCGGTCTTTCGGCTCGAGCGGTGGGCAAATCCGACGAACCGGCTGTCGATTCACGTCAGTTTTCAACTGAAGCTAAAGGCGGCATGGCCAGCCTTGGAGAGCTTGCAAAACATATGAAGGGCGGCCCGGAAGAAGAACCGAAGGTCGAACTTTCCAAGGAAGAGAAGGAAGCAGCCAAGCGCGAGAAGAAGGAAAAGGCCCGCCGCGAATACGAAGAAGCTGCGGCCCGTGACGCGGCCGCAGCTGAAGAAGGCCCGATTGAACCAGCGGCGGACGAGGTTGCTGCTCCGGCGGACAGTGAGGCAGCAAAAGGTGAGCCAATCGCCGAAGTTGGCGACGGCGAGTCGACCGAGACGGTAGAAGCAGTGGATCCGGAGGAAGTGAAACCCGAGGCTGAGCCAGAAACAGTATCGAGCGAACCGGCGGCTGAAGAAGCCGTGGCCACAGAGGCGGTTGACGGCGAGTCGACCGCGACCGTCGAAACAGCGGATGCTCCTGAAGTGATTACCGAAGCAAAGTCGGAAGCAGCGGCAAATGATCCGGAAGCGGTATCGCCCGACGTGCTGACCGAAGCTGCGAGTGAAGCTGAAACAGCCGCCACGACCGAGGGTGCGACGCCACCCATCGAGACGGCTGAATCTCCGACAGAAGAAGAAAAAGAAGAATCAGAACAGCAATCTGCTTAGTTTTTATTGCGCCGGGCCTCCGCCCTTTTAGTGGAAGTGCCGGCCTTCTTTTTGAAGTTGTTTTAAAATTGCGGTGCGAGGATAAGTGAATGACAAAAGCGGATTTGGTAGAAAAGGTCGCGCGTGAGGCAGACATGACCAAGAAGGATGCCGAGCAGCTGGTGGAAATTATTTTTGACAGTATTATCCAGACCTTAAATAACGGGGAAAAAATTGAATTGAGAGGGTTCGGAAGTTTTCGTGTGCGCGAGCGAAACTCCCGTAAAGGAAGAAACCCGAAAACCGGAGCGGCCGTGGATATCCCTGCTAAACGGGTCGCCTACTTCAAGCCAGGAAAAGAGCTTAAGGAATTAATTAATACGAACGAACTGTAGAATCGTTTGTAGTTGTAAAAAGATCCGCCGCCGAGACCCTTCTCGGCGGCTTTTATTTTTCCGCATTTAGAAGTCTACGGCAGTTTCAAATATTCTTTGCCTTTGCTCGATCGGGTTCGTGCGAATGGTCGATCGCCTCGTCCTCGATCTCGCCGCCGGGGGAGACGGGGATGTCGGCAGGGTTCTTATATTTTGTTCCGCGATCTTCCTTCAAGAGGTCCTCCGGGATCAAGACCCGCGATTGTGAAGTTGGAGGAACGTAACCTGGATAATCGACGCGAGAATGATAGATCGCGATCAGCGAACGGATCATCGACTCGCGGATCTGCGTAAGCTCTCGGAGCGTGAGATCGCACTCGTCGAGTTGGTCGTCGGCGACGATAGCGTCGATGATCTTTGTGACGATAAATCTAATATTTTCGGGTGTGGGCTCGGCCAAACTCCTCGCTGCGGCTTCGCACGAGTCAGCAATCATCATTATCGCTGCTTCTCTGAACTGCGGCTTAGGGCCGGGATATCGAAAATCGTTCTCCGAGATCTCATCCTCACTTCTAGCCTCGGCTTGTGCCTTCTTCAAGAAATAATGCAGCGTCCGCGTTCCGTGGTGCTGCGGAATGAAATCGACGATGCGCTGAGGCAGTCCCATTTCCTTCGCGAGCTTGGTGCCGTACGTCACGTGGCTGATGATGATCTTGGCGCTCTGTGCGGGCTTGAGTCGATCGTGAGGGTTCTTCCCCATCTGATTTTCGACGAAGTGGTCCGGGGCCGCAGTCTTGCCGATATCATGGTAAAGGGCTCCGATCCTCGTTAGAAGAGCATTAGCACCGACGACCCGGCACGCCTCTTCGGCAAGCTGGCCGACGGCGTGCGAATGCTGATTCGTCCCCGGAGCACGCATCGCAAGCTGGCCGAGCACCGGCAGATCGGCGTTCGAAAGCTCGAGCAGCTTAACATCAGTCAAAATACCGAACAGCGACTCGCACAGCGGGAGGAACATCGCCGTCAAGGCTGCAGTAATAATTCCACTGGCCAGTCCGCATGCCATGGCAAGCAGGACCGTATTCAAAATAAAAGGCTGCTGAGTATACGCAATGATCGCGACCGCAAGGAATGCGCCAGCGAGACCTACCAAGACGCCAGCCAAAGTGACGGTCTGACGACTGCGATATCGGCCGATCCCGTAGACGGATACGGACGACGAAATGATCGCATAAACCGCAAATTCCAATCCGCGGGGAGCAAGAAAGCCGGCCAGTATCGCCGTAAATATTCCCGTGAAGAGAGCCGTTCGTCGATCGGCGAGGAGCGTCATGAGCAAGCTACCCATCGCGAAGGGAACAGCGAACGCCCATAGGCTCGGATCGCTCATCGGCGCTCGTACATTCTGTAACGCCGTGAATTCGGCCACACGAAAGAACATCGCCATAAACCCCGTCTGTACGAGGACAATAAATCCGAAGAGCGCGAAGGTCTTTCGCTCGGATAAAGCCAAACGCGCGACGATACCGCGATGCTCGATAAACTTCCATGCACCCCAAAACAGCGCCGAGATGAGGATCAACAGTCCGATGAAGCGATTGATCTGCCGGTTCGACGTACTGTAACTTCGGATCGCCGCGATCTGTGAAAGAACGCTGCTCGTGATTATGTCGCCTTCGTCGGCGATCTTCTGGCTTCGCTTGAGCGATATCGTGATCGGCACGACACCCGCGGCCACTTCTTTTCTCGCGTTCTCGGTGGCAGCGGCGTCGTAGATGATGCTGGGTTGGATCATCGGCGACAGAGCCGCGGCAAAGGCGTCAGACTCCTTGTCCGCAAGAGTCTGAAGCTGTCGAAGTCCTTTCCGAAGCCCTTCGCGAGCCGCGGAAAGCTTCGTCATTGTGTTGAGAGGATTTTGTGATGCCCGAAGCTCGGTTGGCCGTTGGCGATCGACGATCGATATCTCTCCCTGAATGTACTGCTCGTCCTGATCGGCGTATACATCGCCTCCGGCATTCTCACGCAGGACGCGGGCAACAGCTTCTAGTTCGTTCCCGCTGAATTTTCTAAGGGCGTATACACGAGCAAGGTCCGAATTCCCTGCCGACGGAACATCGTTCCGATTGGATGAGTTTGATTTATTCGACGCTACTGCCGTGCTCTTGCGCTCGATGCTCTCCCACGCTGCTCGAAAAGACTGAACGGCCTCGTCTGCTCGCTTTGGAACTGACGCGAAGATCGGCTGGACGCTTTCCTTGGCCGTGTCGCGTATCCGACCCGTCTCCTCCTCATCGACGAAATAAATGTCGGCCGGCGAGATGATACTTTCTCGAGCGATATCACCTTCCTTATACGAGATCTCACCCGACGCTCGCCAGATCGGATTGTTTATGAGGAGCGTAGTGCCGAGGCACAGAAATCCGAAGCCAAGCCAAAACTTTTGTCCGAGAGAGAGTGCGGCGAAGGGCCGCGAAACAAAGCCCCAGATGGCTTTGCTCCAACGTGTCCGCGGAGGTGTCAGATCCTGTATGCGTTTGCTCATTTATAAGGTGACCGAAAGCGCAAAAACCGAATCAAGCTATGTTTCCAACCGCATTTTCCCGACCGTTCGTGGAGAAAGTTCCTATGCGCGTGGCGATTTGCTCGACCAGCGGCTTGAGCATTTCGCGTTTGTTAGCTGAAATTGCCACGCATTGCTCGCTATTGTCAAGACAGATGTGCCTCGTCAACGATTCGATTTCTTCTGCCGAAACGAGGTCTGCTTTGTTCAGGACGATTATCTGCGGAATCGATTGGTAATTGAGATCTGCCAGGATCTTGTCGACGGATTCGATCTGATGAAGTACACGGGGATTAGAAGCATCGACGATGTGCACAAGAAGGTCGCTGTCCGCGATCTCCTCGAGAGTCGCACGGAACGCCGCGACCAGAGCCTCCGGCAGATCACGAATAAATCCGACCGTGTCGTTAATTATGACCTCCTGTTCGTACGGGAGACGCAGACGCCGCGAGGTCGGATCAAGCGTTGCAAACATCTTTTTCTCGGCATACACATCCGACTGCGTAAGGGAATTTAGCAGGGTCGACTTTCCCGCATTTGTGTAGCCGACCAACGAAATTACGGGAAGGTTTTTCTGCGAACGGTTCTTCCGTCTCTCCTGACGCTGACGGCCGAGGGTGTCAACCTGACGTTCAAGCTGTGAGATTCGGTCACGCACGCGCCGACGATCGGTCTCGAGTTTTGTTTCGCCCGGCCCTCGTCCCCCGATGCCGCCGGCGAGCCGCGAGAACGCGGAGTTTTGTCCGATCACAAGACGCGGTAAAAGATATTTCAATTGCGCTAGTTCGACCTGCAGTTTACCTTCGCGCGACTGCGCACGTTGGGCAAAGATATCGAGGATTAGCTGCGGACGATCGATCACCTTCAGATCGGTCGCCTCGGACAGAGAGCGGACCTGTCCCGGTGAAAGCTCAGTGTCAAAAACGATCATGTCCGCGCCGAGTCGCATCGAACGAATCAAAAGCTCTTCGAGCTTGCCCTTCCCGAGCACGGTTTTCGGATCGATTTGGGGACGCCTTTGAATAATCTTGTCGAGAACGAAGACATCCGCCGACAGCGCGAGTTCTTCAAGCTCGGTGATCGATTCTTCCGCATCGTCGACGTAACCAGTCGTGACGCCGACAAGGATCACACGATCGCCTTTCGAATCCCGGGCCCGCGCGGTCTGGCGGACGCGTGCCATTTCGCTTTCAAGCGACGTAATAAGCGATGTGAAATCGGTGTCGAGTTGCGACGGTATGTTTGGTTCGAGAAACTCGTACGGCAGTGAATCCCCGTTTTCGTTGAGCGAAGCGGCGCTTGTTGGCAAAAGGTGCGCGGAGTAGACCATCCCCGCCAACCCGGTCGGCTTCTCGACCTGAATTATCGACATCAGGTCCAGACGAAGCAGGGCGAGATCGGTCAGATCATCCTGAGTCAGTTTTTCATTCTGGAGATGTGTATGAACGCATCGCAACCCCCTAAAACGCTCTGTCGCAACACGCGAGCGTCCAAAATCCGGCATCTGGATCTGCTTGGCGTTGCCGACCATGACGTATTCGACCTGGCCCTTTCTGTTGATGAGTACGCCGATCTGTCGGCCGGTCTCGAGTGAGATCTCGGACATCTGGCGGGCAAGCTCCTGAGAGACTATCTGTGTAGGTGGAACCCGCCGCGTGGCGAGACGTTCGATACGGCGAAGCTGATTATGTTTGAGGCCTTGTGTAAACCCGGTAACGCTGCTGATAAAACTGAGATCCTCCGAGAGATGATTATATCAGATGGATCGTCGTTGGTTGTTCGTTGATCGTTGATCGTTGATCGTTGATCGTTGATCGTTGATCGTTGATCGTTGATCGTTGGGCCTACGCAACCAGTAACCAGGAACCACCCGCAACGAGCAACGAACAACGAACAACGAACCACGAGCTACTGACAACTCTTCCGATTTGATTTACAATCTTTCCCACAGTGCCAACCCGAACTCGCCGCCAGAGAGAAGTCCTCGACTTCATCATTCGATATATTGACGGACACGGCTACGAGCCGTCGTACCAGCTTATCGCTCGGGAGCTCGGTGTTTCGTCTAAAGCCGGAATTGCAAAACACATCAAGGCTCTCGAGGAGCAGGGGCTTTTGAAACGCCGTCGCGAGAACGGAAGCTTCAAGCTTGATGTCGGACGTTCTGAAGTTATTTCGCCGTCTTCATTTGAGATCACCTGGCTCGACGCTCCGACGAACGGGTATGAACCGGCTTCATTCGAAGCTAACTCGTTCGCGTTGCCACTGTTCCTGCTAGGCGAGCTTTCGCCACAATCCGTTCGGGCTTATCGCATCACGGACAATTCAATGACTGGAAAGAACATCTGCGAAGGTGATATCGCGGTGATCGAGACCAGGTCGTATCTGCGTGACGGCGATTGTGCGGTCGTCACGGTCAAACGCAAAGACACGATCTTGCGTCAGTACTATCGCGAAGGATCACGGATCGAGATGCGCCCCGCAAACGACAAGTACGATGTGCTGCGCGTCGCAGGTGAGCATGTCAAAATTCACGGCGTATTTCGCTGCCTGCTTCGGCCTGCTCCTTAAATTCCACATTCGGGCACTCATTTGCCTCGAAAATTTTTTTTCGTCATACTTTTTGTAATTGTGACGAACACACCGACACCAAACGCGAGTTACAGCCTTACACTTCGCGTAAAAATACATAACAAACCCGGAAAGCTTGGCGAGATCACCACGGCGATCGGACGCGCCGGCGGCGACATCGAGGGCATCGACATCGTCAGCGTCGGAAAGGATTTCCTGATACGCGATATCACTGTAAATGCGGCGAGCGAGACTCATGACAAAGAGATCATCGCATCGCTGGACAATGTTGACGGCATCGAGGTGGTCAATGTGTCCGACCGAACATTCTTGATGCACCTCGGCGGCAAGATCGAAGTGGTTTCGAAGATGCAGTTGAAGACACGATCGGACCTGTCGATGGCTTATACGCCGGGCGTTGCCCGAGTCTGTGAGGCCATTCAAAAAGATCCCGAAAAGCGGTTCAATCTTACGATTAAGAAGAATACGGTCGCGGTTGTGTCTGACGGAACGGCGGTGCTCGGTCTCGGTGACATCGGTCCCGCCGCGGCGATGCCGGTGATGGAAGGCAAGTGCCAGCTCTTTAAAGAATTCGGCGGCGTGGATGCGTTCCCGATTTGCCTTAATACCAAAGATCCGCATGAGATCGTTCAGACGATCAAGAATATTTCTGTCGCGTTTGGCGGAATCAACCTCGAAGACATTTCGGCTCCGAGATGTTTTGAGATCGAGGACCGATTAAAAGAAGAGCTCGACATCCCGGTCTTTCACGACGATCAGCATGGTACGGCGGTCGTCGTTCTCGCCGCGCTCATCAACGCTCTAAAGATCGTCGGGAAGCGCATGGAGGAAATAAAGGTGGTCGTGAACGGCGTCGGAGCAGCGGGCGTCGCGTGTTCGAAGATCGTGATGGCTGCCGGGGTGAAACATATTGTCGGTTGTGATCAAAGTGGTGCTCTTTACGCGGGGCGAGCTCAGAACATGAACTGGGTAAAAGATTGGTACGCCCGAAATACGAATCCCGGGAAAGAGACCGGGAGCGTTCACGACGTGATAAAAGGCGCCGATGTATTCTTTGGTTTGAGCGGGCCGGGCGTGATCGACCAAAGCGATCTGAAGAACATGGCCGCAGATCCGATAGTCTTTGCGATGGCCAATCCGGTCCCCGAAATAATGCCCGAAGATGCCGAAGGTCTCGTTGCAGTAATGGCTACCGGCCGCTCGGATTATCCGAACCAGATCAACAACGTCCTCTGCTTTCCGGGAATCTTTCGCGGCGCTTTGAACTGTCGTGCGTCACGGATCAATGAAGCGATGAAGCTGGCGGCCGCGAACGCCATCGCCGAGATCATCAGCGCCGACGAGCTCCATCCGGACTACATAATTCCCTCTGTTTTCGATCGCCGCGTCGGCGAAGCAGTCGCCGCAAAGGTTGAGGACGCGGCGTACGAAACCGGTGTCGCCCGCCGCGAACGCTCGACAAGCGATACTGTGTTCTAGACTCGTCGGGAAAATCTTGCATTTCCGCCCTCTCTGCGTTTAGAATTATCCGCAACTCGACACAATCAATTATTCTTCTCGCGGTCTTCACTCTTACGGACGGCGAGCGGCCTTTACGCTTAGGCGATATCACACTTGAACTGAGGAGGAACCGGGATGATCAGATTTGCTGCAGCTTGTTGCATCGCGCTCGTTTTGTTATTGTCCGCACATTCGGCCGAGGCAGCTACATACACGGTCACAAAGACCGCCGACTCAAACGACGGAACATGCGACGCGGACTGCTCACTGCGCGAAGCTGTCGCCGCCGCGAACACCGCAGCGACCGATGATATTGTGAATTTTGACGGAACGGTCTTCGGATCTCCGCAGACTATTTTATTAACGCTTGGCGAGATCGTCGCAGCTGCCAACGGCACTTTGACGATAAATGGAACAAGCGCCTCGATGTTGACCATCAGCGGCAATAACACAAGCCGCATCCTGGCAAGTAGTCCTAACGCGGTTATCAACATAAATAATTTGAGATTTACGGCGGGCAACGGTGTCGGCGCGGTTAATTCCGGACGCGGCGGGGCGATTTACAATGTCGGCGGAACGATGGTCATTACAAATTCGATCATTACCGGAAACACGGCGGCAAATGGCGGAGGATTGAACAATTCAGCAAGTGCCAGTCCGTCCGTTCCGGCAAATTTGACGCTCAATAATTGCGAAGTTTCGAACAACACTTCGACAAGTTCGGGCGGCGGAATGCAGAATTTCTCGACCAGCACGGTCATCATCAACGGTTCGACCTTCAGTGGCAATATGGGCGGCAGTACGACTGGCGGCGGCGGCGGGCAATTTAACGGCACTGTCCGAATCACGAACTCTACCTTTGCCAACAATACCGCAACTGCCGGTCCCGGCGGCGGCATGCAATCCAACGGGACGAATCAGATCATTACCAATTCCACCTTTTCTGGCAACAGCTCCGTTACAAACGGCGGCGGTATTCATCGCGGCACGACCAACGCGAATTTTTTTATTCGTAACAGCATTGTCGCCGGAAACAACGGGACAGCCGCCTCGCCCGATATAACAAACTCGGCCGGCGGGATCACTTCGGAAGGCAACAACATCATCGGCAACGCCGGAACAAGCACCGGCTGGTTGATGTCGGATCAGCTGAACACAAATCCGATGCTCAATCCGTTAGCCAACAACGGCGGATTTGGCATGACGTTTCTGCCGATGATGGGTTCACCGGCGATTGATGCGGGACAAAACTGCGTCGTCAATCTTTCGTGCGCGACGAATAATCCGCCGGATGCAGTAACAACCGACCAGCGTGGCGTGTCGCGCCCTCAGGGAATGACGGTTGATATCGGCGCCGTCGAAGTCGCACAAATGGTGGCGAACGCGACCCTCAGAGGAAAGGTTTTGTCGCCGGAGGGCAATGGTGTCAGCCGTGTTCTGGTGACGCTCAGTAACGGCAGCGGAATAATCCAATGGACCTATTCCAACACCTTCGGGAACTTTGTTTTCAGCGGAGTTCCTACGGCGCAGATGTATTCAATCGGTGTCTCATCGAAACAATACAACTTCACGCCGTTGGACATAACCGTCAACGGTGATGTGTCGGGCATTATGGTCACCGCAGGATCTGAGAATTTCGGTAGTGGGAAATCCGGAAAATAGGATTACTGACCAAATAAACATTTGGCAAGATCGCTCAAGGAAGAAACTCGGGCCGCCGTCCGCGTGGGGACGTGCGGCTTTCGAACAAACAAGCATGAGTATGCTGATGTGTTGAAGTGCGTCGAGATCCAGCATACTTTCTACCAGCCGCCGCAGATCAAGACGCTCGAAAAATGGCGACTCGAGATGCCGGAGGATTTCGAATTCACCCTCAAAGCATGGCAGCTGGTCACTCATGAATCGACGAGCCCGACCTATAAACGTCTAAAGAAAAAGTTAACTGAAAAAGAAGCCACCGACGCGGGTTTCTTTAAAGCGACCGACATCGTCCAGGAGGCGATGGAGACAACGCTCGCTTGTGCAAACGCACTGCGTGCGCGGACTATTCTTTTTCAGTGTCCCGCCAAGTTCCGCCAGACGCCGGAAAATATCAGAAACTTGAAGAAATTCTTTCGGAAGGCAGAACGGGGGTCGATGAACTTTGCCTGGGAACCACGCGGTCCGTGGGACGACAAGGTCGTCAAGAAGCTCTGCGATGACCTCGACCTTTGGCATGTCGTCGATCCGTTCAAATCGCAAACTGTCACACCGAACAAATGTTACTACCGGCTACACGGCATCGGCGGCTGGCGGTATAGATACGAGGACGGAGAACTCGAGGAACTGGTTGCGCTCCTGCCGAAGAATAAGCTGGCGTATGTCTTTTTCAACAACAACGAAATGACGGATGACGCGGTGAGATTCGTGAAACTTATTAACTATGAACTGTGAACTGTGAACTGTGAACTCTGAGTAGGTGGAAGGTTTGCTCGTAGCTCATAGCTCACAGTTCATAGTTCATAGTTCACAGTTCATAGTTCACAGCTCACAGTTCATAGTTCATAGTTCACAGCTCATAGTTAATCAACGAACTTATATCCCATTCCGTGGACGGTCTGGATAAAGTGCGGATGCTTGGGGTTCGATTCGAGCTTCTGACGAAGCCACGCGATGTGGACATCGACGGTCCGTGTCGAAGGCATCGCATCGTATCCCCAAACCGCGTCGAGCAATTGGTCGCGCGAATGAACGACGCCGCGATTCTCGATCAAATGCTGCAGGAGCCTGAACTCCATCGCGGAGAGTTCGATCGGGTCGCTGCCTCGTGTCACTTCCGCCCTTTTGAAATCGATCGTGATCTCCCCAAAACGGATGGCGTCGTGCGAGCGGCCATTAGCCGCCGCCGGAGCCCGCCGCAATAGCGCCTCGATTCGCGCGAGCAGTTCGAGTACTTCGAATGGCTTTGTCAGATAGTCGTCTGCCCCTAGCTTTAGTCCGAGAACTTTATCGATAGTCTCTCCTTTAGCCGTCAGCATCAGAACCGGTGTTCCGATTCCCTTCTGGCGAAGATCGCGGCAGACATCGTAACCGTTCTTCTCCGGCAGCATGCAATCGAGGAGGATAAGATCGTAGTTTCCGTTGAGTCCTTTTTCGAATCCGGATTTACCGTCGACGGCGACATCGACATCAAAACCCTCGCTCCGCAAGCGATCGGTCAACGTGATTATTAGGCCTTGTTCGTCTTCAACTAAAAGAACATTCATTCGCTACACCGATCCTTGCGGCAGCTCGATCGTAAATTTACTTCCCGCACCGACGGTGCTTTCGACGGAGACTTTACCGCCGTGTGCTTCGACGATCTTTTTCACCAGATTCAGGCCTAGCCCGTTCCCGCTGATCTGCGCATCGACAACTTGTTTCGATCTGTAGAACGGTTCGAATATCTCCCGCAGCTCACCGCGGGTGATTCCGATCCCTCGGTCTTCGACGACGATCCTGATACTGCCGGCTCCATTCGCCGTCGAAATCCTTATCCACGATGATCCGTTACTGTATTTCACCGAGTTCGCGATCAAGTTTTGGATCGCCGTTGAAAGTGCGGCCCTGTCCCCGGAGATAGCCGGCAGTTCTTTTTGAAGATCAATATCGACGGTAAACCCTCCGGATTCGATCAACGGCCGACACGCGCTAAGTGCGTTACGCACGACTTCAGCGACATCGACCGGAGCAAAACTATATTTCTGTTTGCCCGAGCCGGCTCCGGCAAACTCAAGGATCTGTTCGACCATACCGGCAAGTTTCTTTCCTTCGCCCTTTATCAGCGCGCCGTACTGAGCTATCTGGCCGCCTTCGTTGGCCACACCGTCGGCTAGATTTTCTCCGGCCGAATAAATTACAGCGAGGGGCGTGCGGAACTCGTGCGACACACTCGAAACAAAATCGATCTGGCGTTGGGCAAACCGGCGCGAACGCATCGCCGAAATTACGATCGCCATTATTGCGCCGACCAATAGAAAGTAAAGACCCAAACCGATCGCGAAACTCTTGTTTCGTTCGTTCGTCGAAAATGCTCCGATGGAACCGGCGTTGTGCTGAACACGCAGTGTCCAGTAATCGTCGCCAGTCCCGTCATTACGCGCGAACATCGCCGTTCGCGGTTTGCCCTTGTCGCCCGGCCCCTGCATTTCTATTTTGAACATGCCGGTCTTGTCTTTATTTGTTTGGGTACTGAACGTATGGCTTTCGACTCGCTCATTCACAACGATCGCCCGTCTGTTTGGTTCGCCGCTTCGCGGCAGTGCGTCGCGGTTCGCAAAAAACAAAACATTGTCGGGGGAAAGATCGAACATCGCCGCCGACGCGTCGCCCTCAGCAGTGATCTCGCCGGACGCAAATATCGGTTGGTTGATTTTGTCGAGGACCGCGATCCTATAATCGCCATCCGGAAAATATTTCGAGGCTAGTTCGGGTAGGATCCGGGTTTTGATGATCGATTCATCCAGCAGAACGACGAGCCACCCGAATTTTTTCGGCATTCGCATCATCGAATCGGGCCCCTGCTGCGTCCGCCTTAGAACGACGCGCTCGATCCTGCCTTCGCTTTCATGGATAGGCACGACCATGGCAAAGGCATCTTTGTAGACGGGTTGAAACTTCTTGTCGTCGGTGAGCCGGGGAATAAGGCTTTCGAGATCGGCGCTTGTCGCAGAAGCCTCGAAGGATCTTTTCTCGGTATCGTATCTCAAGGGGTTGATCTCGCTGCGCTTGTCGACAAAATAAATATCGCGGATCAATGTGGGATACTTAGTTCGCTCCTTCCAGAAATCGTACCGTTCGTTAAACTCGATCCAGTTCGAGGTCTTCCAAACATCGGCATCCGTTTGAAAATTGTAATAGGCGGCCTGCATCTCCCGGTTAAAATCCTCTGCAAGCCTTGTAGTATCGGACTCGACGCGTTTCTGCATCCGTTCACGCTCGGCTTCGGTCACCTCGGAAAGCCACTTGTACTGCAGCCCCAGAAAGAGTGTGAGCAAAACCATCACGCCGACGACGGCCAAGATTGAAAACCAGGAACGCTTCATCTAGTTAAACGATCGGAGAAAACTTAAGATCGACACGCGGGGCGAATTCGATCCGAACACATTGTCCATTTTCAATTTTCGGTTGTCTATGGTTTTGAGATACATTTTACATTCTTAACAAATTCTTTGCGTCAGCTTAACCATTTGTGCTCGAGATCCGCGGATAATCAAACTTGCCGAACGAGAGGTGTCTTTTTTCAAATGATCCTCCTAAAGATGTTTGATCTAACTAAACTCGTTCGGCAGAACCAAGATTTTTATTAGCCGGAGGCAAATAATGAAAAAATTTATCGTTTCAGTTTTGGGTGTGACCGTATTTTGTGTCGGTCTCGGCGCACTGGTGGAAAAAGCCGGAGCAACTTTTAAATCCGACGAAAAGGCCTTAGCACTTATAAGACAAGCACGCCTCGCGATCGGCGGCGAACAATCGATCGCGGAAGTTCACAGCATGATCATTAAGGGAAACACGACCGTGACGTTAAAGGTCAACGGAACGACGCGAAACGAGCAAGGTGAAACTGAGATCGCGATGCAGCTTCCCGACAAGCTTTCGAAAATGGTGAAGATCGGGCGACACAACGGACCGGACGGCGAAGGACTCAAGACCGAGAAGCACGACGTGGTCATAATGCGTGGCGAAGGTAACGCCGAAGCTATTAGTGAAGGGCCCGGCCGAAAGAAGATCATCGTCAGAAAAGTTGACGGTGGAAATGGGGAAATTGAAAAGATCCATGCCGAAGGCAAGGACGGCGAGTTCACGACATCCGATGGAAAGAAAGTGATCCTACGCAAGGGTGACGGCAATGAGATCGAAAAGATCATCGTCGGCCCGGAGAAAGGAGGCGAGCATGCCGCGTATCGACAGAATGAGCTTCTTCGGACGGCTCTGTCACTATTGCTGACTGCACCCGAAGGAATGGACGTGAGCTACACGTTCGTTGGCGAACGCGATGTCGACGGTACAACTTGCAATGTGGTTAATGCGGAATTCGCCGGATCCAGTGTCAAGATCTATCTATCGAAGGCCTCGAGTCTTCCCGTGATGTTCAGCTATCAGGGACACGACATGCCGAACGTCATGTTTGTGCGCACCAGGGAGCCCAATGGCCCTGCCGCGGACGCGATGAAAGATAAAGTGACGTTCAATCACAAGAACGAAGGTCGCGAGGCTGCGGAAGTCCAGGTTAGATTCGCCGACTATCGAAGCGTGGGCGGCGTTCAGCTACCACATATGTGGACGACATTCGTGGGCGGTCAAACCAGTGAAGTGTTCGACGTCACGAGCTATGAGCTCAACCCGGCAAACATCGCGGAGAAATTTCAAAACCAGAAGGTGTTTGTAAGAACTAAAAAAGAAGGACAGTAATCAGGTATCGCAGCATCTCGAATAAGAGGCTCTCCTGTCCAAGAGGGGAGCCGAGGCTTTGCGAGGCGGGGTGGTAGATAAATGAATCAGATTTTGGTCGATCTACCACCCCGTCAGCCGAAGCGGCTGCCACCCCTCCTACCCAGGAGGGCAGTTTTTTTCACTATCGACCCGCCACCACTTCGGGTTCCGCCTTTTTTATTTTCAGCTTCTCGGCCAACTTCGGAACAAGCGCCTTTGATGCGTCGATGGCTCCCTGGATATGGCGCTGATTGGTGAAGTGGCCCGCAACGTATATCCCTGGAATATTCGTTTCGAACGTTTCCTCGTCGTAGACCGGGACATCGCCGTACTTTCCGCCCGGAGTAGTTTCGACTCCGAGGTTCCTCAACATAGTCAGATCGGCATCGGCCCCGATCAATATGAAGACGACGTCGTTGGGCAGGACATCACGGGCGCCATTCTCATTTTCTAGAATGACTGCGTCCTCCGTGATCTCGAGCACCTTGCCTAGAAAGAACAACTTGAGGCAGTGCTTCTGCAGTTCGTCCTCAAGCGGCTGCTTTACCCAATACTTAATACATCCCTGCTTCGGATCGTTGTTTTCCCAATCGCCGCGAAAGATCGCGAGCGTCGTATCAGCTCCTTCTCCGGCGAGAAACAGCGCCGCTTCGCCAGCTGAATTGCCGCCACCAACGATCAGCGCACGCTTCTTAACCCACGGATAGGTCTCGCGAAAATGGTCATATACCTTTGGCAGATCTTCGCCGGGCACATTGAGCTTTCGCGGATAGTCCATCGCACCCATCGCAAACAAAACATTCAGTGCCCGATATTCCGCCTTGTCAGTTGTCACCTCGAATGAAGGCTTCGGCTCCGCATCTTCACTCCGCACGCCGGACGCGGCACTCCGCACTTCCCGAACTGTCTCTTCCGTCTGGACATTCAACTCATTGTCGAGAACGAATCGAACATAGTAAGACAAAAGCTCTTCGCGGGTCGGCTTCTCGCGAGCCGGATCGAGACCGCCCGGCTCGAACTCGAGCTCATTCGTCGTCGAAAACACTGTGAGTCCGACCGGATAGCTGTAGATGGTGTTTCCGATCAGGCCCTTTTCGATGACAACGTATTTTAGGTTGTGTTTTTTAGCTTCGTAAGCGGCGGAGATTCCCGCCGGCCCTGCTCCGATTATGATCAGATCAAGCATTTTCAAGTTTCTTCAAAGCCTCGGTAAATTTCTCGATCTGCGCCTTTGCGTTTTCAAGGTTTCGTTTCGACTCCAGGTACTTCTCCCACTCGTTTGTCGCAGTAAGCGCTTTCAAAGTGTCTTCATCGAGTGCGTGCGACATCACGACGAGCAGATCTGAGAGAGCTTCATGCCCGTCGAGCAGCGACTGAATGATGCTGTATGCCAGCATTGCGTTAGGCAGATCGATATCGACGTCGTTCATATTTATTTGATCTGTATTCAAGCGAAAATGTTACCACAGCGAAAAAAGAAGAGCCGCGTGATACTCACGCGGCCCGACAGACTTTCAGCATACGGTTCCTATTTTTCGGTTTCACCCGGTTTAGATCTGTCATCCGTTTTGAATTCCGGCATCGTGCCGCCCGGCGGGACCACCCATAATTCAACCTGCGGAACGGCACGGTATCCGCCGAAGACGACCTGGATCCGCTCGCCGCCGACGTTGGACATCTCGGCGATTCGGTTTCGGCCCTCTTCGACAAATCGTGTAAGCCGATCAACATCGTAGTAATTCTCATCGGCGTACAGCACGATGATTCCGGTATTCGCCGGGCTCGCGTTTACTGCATCGCCAAAGGCCTTCTTCGCCCAGGAATATTTAAGCGTGTCGAGCCGGGATCCGGCCGGAAAAGTATCGTCACTGTCAGGTGCATCCGATTGCCGAACATCTTCTGTCAGGCCTTCGGCGGGCGATTCGCTTATGGATTGATCCAAGGACGAGCTTCCCGGATCCAGCGTGGCCGGATCGTAATCGCTGTCGGCGTCGCCCACCGGCTCCTCATCGAGCCGGGCTCGCACTTCAGGAAGGAGGTATTCATTCAGATAATTTGAACCAGCAGCATTCAGTGTGTGACGTGCGAATGGGCGCGCCGCGAGAGCACTACTAGCCGTCAACGCGCCTGCGGATGAATTAGGCGCCGGTGTCTTGGCGCACGAAGCGAAGACAAGTGTCGAAAGAAAAATAAGTACTGCAACGGATCGATGTAGCTTCATCTTGTCCTCACGTCTGCCGTCATGCTTTTAAATGAATGGAAGCTGTGCCACTTTAACGGCCGCGTCCCCGGCCAACAACTCAGTCCCCTCCGAAAGGTGTTCGTATCGAATGTAAGCAAGCCCAATTGCCACCTGCAATTTCGGCGATATCGTGACGGACGTGAGGCGCCCGGCATTTTTGCCATCCTTAGATAATATTTCGACGCCCGGCTTGAGACTACCGTCGACGATGTTCTGCTGCGAGGCGGTGATACCCGTCAGGCGCTTTGCGACGTGTCCGCGAAAGTGGATCCGGGCAATGATCTCCTGACCTATATAACATCCTTTGGTGTACGAGATCATTTCTTCGAGACCGATCTCTGGTACGATCGTATTCTCGTCCATGTCCACGCCAAAGCGCGGAAACCCGGTCTCGATCCGCAAAGTTTCGAATAGCTCGTCCGATATCTCCACCGCCTCAAGATACTTAAGCTCGCCTACGAAATCTGCCGCATCTTCGCGATGCACAAAATATTCCGTCCCGGCTTTCGTGTCAAATTCTATGAACGGCGGAGTAATGGGAATGAACGATCGGTCAAATACTCGTAGCAACCGGTATTCGTCGGATAGATCTTCGACAAAAAAGTCGCCCGCCATCGTAAAACGAAAAAGGTTGTCGAAAACGATCTTTCTTGTCGCGTCTTCGGTGTCGAGCAGGAAACGATCGCCGTTTCGCGTAACGCGAACCAAGGCCAGTAGCCGGCCCTGTGCGTTTGGAAATGCCGCCAGCATATGGGCACCGTCCTCAAGCCCCTTAACGTCGTTCGTGATCAACCCGTCAAGAAACTGTATTGCCTCGCCGCCGTGGACAGAGATCAAACCGCGAGGCTGGCGATAATACGCCGTTCCGCCTGAATGTATATGATGGTAATTAAGTTTTTCGGCTGAATTCATCGGTTACGAAATCGCGGGGCAAGGGCTTAATTTATGTCCCGCATGACGCCACACGCGGCGTATTTGCTACAATCCTTCTTTCAACATAATACAGGAATACATGAGTCAAGTATCAGAAGAGACAGTTTTGAAAGCCCTCGGGCAGATCATCGATCCGGATCTGCGTAAGGATATCGTCACCCTCGGATTTATTCAGGACCTGAAGATCAGCGGCGGCGACGTCGCATTTCGCGTCGTGCTTACTACGCCCGCCTGCCCTGTCAAGGAGCAGATGGAATCGGAGGCGACTGAACTCGTCCGGGCACTCGATGGTGTAACGAGCGTGAAGGTCACGATGGACGCCGAGGTTCCGCAGGGACGGGGTATCGCAAACAACATCGCGATTCCCGGCGTGAAGAACATCATCGCAGTTTCCTCGGGTAAGGGCGGCGTTGGCAAATCGACCGTCGCCGTCAATCTAGCGGTCGCCCTTGCGGCGGACGGCGCAAAGGTCGGGTTGATGGATGCCGACGTCTATGGACCGAATGTCCCGATGATGCTCGGGGCGGGCGGCGATCAGCCGGAGGTTGCCGATGGCAAACTCATTCCCGCAATGGCGCACGGTATCAAGATGATCTCGATGGCGCTGCTCGTCCCGCCCGATAAACCGATGATCCTCCGTGGACCAATGCTTCACGGCGTAGTACGTCAGTTCCTGTCAGATGTGAACTGGGGTGAGCTCGATTATTTGATCGTCGACATGCCGCCAGGAACAGGTGATGTGCAATTAAGCTTGGCTCAGCTCGTGCCCGTACAAGGCGCCGTGCTCGTCACAACTCCGCAGGAAGTCTCGCTCTCGGACGTCCGTCGCGCAGTGAAGATGTTCGAGCAAGTGAATGTACCGGTCCTCGGCGTCATCGAGAACATGTCGTACTTCATCGCGCCCGATACCGGCAATCGATACGAGATCTTCGGCCGCGGCGGCGGAAAGAAATTGTGCGCTGAATACAACCTTAATTTTCTTGGCGAAGTGCCGCTCGGAATGGAAGTTCGCGAGGGCGGCGACACCGGAGTTCCGGTAGTCGTCTCATTCCCCGATTCGCCTCAGTCCGCCGCGTTCCGTCACGTCGCCGAAGAAGTCGCGCGGCAGGTCTCGATCGAAGCGATGAAACCGGAATTGGTGATAATGTCACGAGGGCGGTAAAGAGCGTGTTGAATGGGCCCGCCTAATTATTCAAAGCCAGCAGCCAAATATCCCCCGCGGTTCGCCGCTTCGAATAGATGAGTTTACGGCCGTTACTTGAGATTTGGGGATCTTCGAGAAAAAGGCCCGACTCCGGAAAGTCCGTAACCTTTTCGGGCTCTGCTTTTCGCCAGCTTTGGGCCGGGCCGGGCACCCGGTAAATATTCTTATGGTCCAACTGGAAATATAGCCACTTTCCCGAAGGCGAAAACACGGGATGGAAATCCTGTCGCAAAGTCGCGACCACGCTTATCGATTCTCCGCCATCTATAGGCACAGCCTTGATGTCTATGTTGCCGGTCGCGATGCTCATAAACGCGACCCACTTCCCATCTGGCGAAGGGACGCCTTTCGCATAAACGCCTTCTTCATTTGTTAGCTGCTTCCCTGTTTTCGACGACAGGTCGTATGAATAAAGTTGACCGTCTTTCATCGAATAATAAGTGAATGACCGGCCATCCGGCAGCCAGCCGACAAAACCGGCCTTCTCCAGCACGAGTCGCGGGTTTGCGCCGTCGGCCTCCATAAACCACAGGTCGTCGGGTGCGTCGGGTTGATCAGGCGGACGGCGATTAAAGGCAATTGTTTTGCCGTCTGGGGAAACCTCTGGAAAGCTATCGTCGAACGCCGGATCCGACGTCAATTGCACGGACGGCGACGTCTCATCGACCTTCCAGATAAATGAACTCGCGCCGCGATGCGAATCGAATACCGCCGTTTCGGCGTTCGCCGACATGCTGAAAAAATAGATCAGGTCGCTGCCGCTCGTAAGCGGGCGAGGAATGTCCCGTACCTTCGCGGTCTCGGCGTCGAACAGCATCGTTTCAAGATTGAATGAAACGTCGAGCGCAGAAAACGCGATCAGCTTGCCGTCGCGCGAAACCGCAGGCTGAGTGTCGCGGCCGCGGCCAACGGTCAGCGGAGATGGTTCGCCGACAAGTTTTCCTTCTTGTATCGAGAAACGTGCCTGCCAAAGTGTGTAGTTCTTCCCGGCCTCGACGTTCGTGTAGTAGATCGAGCTACCGTCCGAGCTCCAAACCGGATGCTTACCCTCAACGACAAGTCGCGCGTCGCCTCCATCTGAGCCAACAACGAAGATGTTATTTGCCGCTTCGAACAAGATGTGGCTGCCGTCCGGAGAGAAGCTTGGGTAAGCGAAAAATGGCGCGGCTTTTTTCAAGGTGATCGGAATCTCGCGCGGCTCGCCGCCATTCGACGGAACCTGAAAAATGCTTTGTCCGTACCACGGACCTTTTGTGAAGATCAGAGAGCTGCCGTCTGGTGACCATGACGGAAACGTGCCCGTCTCAACTATCTTTCGGGCACTGCCGCCGAAGGCCGGCATCACCCAGATCGCTCCACCCATCAACGGCTGATCGGTGCCGTAAATGAAAAAACAGAGGCAGTCGGATATGCCGCTTCTCGCCGACACGAACGCGACTTGTTTGCCATCGGGAGAGATCGAGGGCTGCATATCGTCGGCCGGATTATTCGTAAGATTTATGTCCGGCCCGCCGGATATTTGCCGAAGGAATATTTCAAAGTTTCCCGTACGGTCTGAAACGTATGCGATGGTCTGTCCATCGGGCGCGAACGTTGGCTCTCCCTCGAATCCCGGGTCGACGGTCAGGGGTGACAGGGTCGAGTTAGTTAGGGCAGGTGTCTTGGCCGGCGACGGAGCCGAGGGGCCACGATTGAAATAAGCCCAGAAACCAATAACGCCCAACAGAACCGCCCCGGCCACAAGCCACCAAACCGGCGAAATGCCGTTTTTACGATTGCCGCTTAACCGCAAACTGCGCACACTCGGAAGTGAGCCGCTTTCCATGCCACGCTTAAAGCGACGAAGATCCAGCTCAAAGTCGCCCGCGTGCTGGTAACGCTCGGTCAGATCCTTTGCAAGCGATTTCGCCAACAAGTCCTCGACTTCAACCGGCAACTGGACGTTAAGATCCCGTGCGGGCTGCGGCTCAGAATTGATGATCGAATGAAGAGTATCGATGGCCGTTTTCCCATCAAAAGGTCGCTTCCCGGTGATCATTTCGTAAAACACGATGCCAAGCGAGAAGATATCCGTTCGCGAGTCGAGGGGGCTCCCCTCGGCTTGTTCGGGCGACATATAAGCGACGGTTCCGAGTATCGTTCCCGGTACAGTTAGGACACGTTCACTCGTTCGTGGCAAGCCCACCGTCGGCAAATTCGAATCCGCGAGCGTGGGGCGCTGCTCAACCAGTTTGGCAAGACCGAAATCCAGGATCTTGAGTTGCGACGAACGCGTCACCATCAAGTTTTCGGGCTTGATATCACGGTGAATGATTCCTGCTTGATGCGCGGCCGCAATACCCGAGGCGGCCTGCGCGCACAATTCGACGGCTCTCCGGGTTTCAATGCGGCCGCGTTCTAAAAGATCACGAATGGTCTCGCCTTCGACATATTCCATCGCGATGAAATCGTAACCGTTGTGCGATGCGATCTCGTAGATGGTTATGATATTCGGATGATTCAGGGCCGAGGCGGCCTTTGCTTCCTGCGTAAACCTCTGCCTTGTTTGATTGTTTGAAGTAAGTGAATCGGGAAGTAGCTTTATCGCCGCTTTACGGTCGAGGCGCGTGTCCCGGGCGAGATAAACTTCGCCCATTCCGCCCCCACCGAGCATTTCAATGACTTCGTAATTTCCAAGCGAACCTCCGACAAGATCGTGGTTGTTACGACTGACAACCGTCTCGGCCATTATCTCGATCGCGGGCGATTCGAGACGGCCGCCCGCTTCACCGTGGGCGAGGATCAGCGATTCGATCTCACTACGTAGTTCAAGATCACCGTCGCATCTCTCGTCAAGAAACGCAGACCGTTTCTCGGTTTCCATTTCGAGAGCCGAATACAGAATCTCCTTTACTTGTTGCCAACGTTCAGGTCGTTCCTTCGACACTACTGCTCATCTCCCTATACAGCCAGGCTTTGGCCGTACTCCATTCGCGCTTCACCATATCGACCGAAATTCCCATAGCTTCGGCCGTCTCCTTGATCGTCAGCCCGCCAAAAAATCTTAGCTCAACGACGCGGGCCTGCCGTGGATCGATCGACTCTAATTTCGTTAATGCTTCATCGAGGGCCGTCACTTCCGCTGTCGGTTCATTTGAGACCAGCCCCGCATGATCGAGCGAGACATGGACTGCGCCCGCGCCGCGCTTTGCGTACAAATGGCTGCGCGCATAGTCGACGAGGATGCGTCGCATCATTTGCGCGGCGATCGCGAAAAAGTGCGCGCGGTTATTCCACTTAACATTTCTTTGATCGACGAGACGGAGGTATGCCTCGTTGACGAGTGCCGAGGTTTGTAACGTATGGTTCGCTCGCTCGCGATTCAGATGGCGATGTGCGAGACGGTGCAGCTCGCCGTACACCAGCGGCGTCACCCGCTCGAGAGCGGCTTCGTTCCCCTCGCTCCAATCCAGAAGCAGTTGGGTGATTTGCATCTGTTCGCGATCTTCCATTAAGCGTTAAGTTTCGATTCCGGAGCCTAAGGAATGTGAGTCCCGGTCGCGACGGCAGAGGTGCGCTCAATTTTTCTTAAAAGCGTCCGCCAGTTTCCACCCGGTTCTCGCGTTTTACGGATAAGGTAGCACAAAATCCGCCTTCATCATTACAAAAAATCGAAGTGGAGGAATGACTAATGAACGCGGATCCGAGCCGGAAATTAGCGGCGACTGGGTGCACAGGCTGAGGACTTTTGAATTGGGACGTTAATAACTAAAGGAGAGCAAAAACATGAAGAATCCAACTTTTAAAACAAAGACACTCGTATTTGCAGGTGCATTGATTGTTGCCCTGACCTGTGTATTCCAACCGGCCCACGCCGACCGGCAGTTAGATTCAGCCCGATCGGACGGTGATGTGAGCAAATATCAAGGACCGCCCCAGAGTATTGCTTTTCACAGCAACAGTATCATCAACCCCAACGGTTCCCGCAACTTCGAGGTTTACTTAATGAATCCCGACGGAATGGATCAAACCCGTATAACGTTCGACGAACGCAACGATCAGCAACCGAATATTTCGCCGAATGGAC
>JBGTIQ010000042.1:0-69321 GCA_041745575.1 Pyrinomonadaceae bacterium | reverse complement strand
CCTTAGTCACCGCCTTTCTCTCCTTCATTGCCAATCTCACTCCTCGCCGCCTCCTTCACCGGACGCGACCATTTTATTTCGAGTAGATTTCTTCGTGAGGCAACGACTCTATTTCGAGTAGATTTTTAATGAGGCAATTCGGTCGCTTGATATTTTCAGACCCCAGCCTTTATCATTAACAATTCGCGGAGAGGTGCGAGAGTGGTTGAATCGGGCAGTCTCGAAAATTGCTGTACCTTAACGGGTACCGTGGGTTCGAATCCCACCCTCTCCGCCACTTAGATAAGCTTGAAGGATAAAGGCGAAAGGATAAAGATGGAAGACTCCCACGTCGACCTGAAGGATCGCACAAAGGCTTTTGCGGTCCGCATCATCAAACTTTTCTCGTCATTGCCGAAGACGACTGAGGCCCAAGTGCTTGGCAAACAAATACTGCGGAGCGGTACTTCAGTAGGTGCTCAGTATCACGAGTCACAGTACGCCAAATCGGATGCGGACTTGGATCGAAGGCTCGTTACAGGAACTGGAAGAGACGACGTACTGGTTAGAATTATTGGACAAAATGAACTTGTTTTCTCGTCGAAAGCTTCAGCCGATACGTCAGGAAACCAAAGAACTGACGGCGATTTTTGTCACAATTGTTAAAAAAGTAAAAGCGCGCAAGGGCTGATGTCTTTGACTTTATCCTTATCGCCTTTATCCTTTATCCTTTTCAAAAGTTGGAGGAAATTTGCTTATGCCTTTGAGTAAGAGGTTGACGGCAGAGTTTATAGGAACGCTTTGGCTGGTATTAGGCGGTTGCGGCAGCGCTGTACTTGCGATGGCCTATCCCACAAGGGGAATAGGGTTTGCGGGCGTTGCGCTGGCATTTGGTCTGACCGTATTGACCGGAGCATATGCGCTCGGACATATCTCGGGTGCGCATTTTAACCCGGCGGTGTCTATTGGGCTTTGGGCTGGAAAACGCTTTCCGGCGAAGGACTTGATCCCGTACATCATCGCTCAGGTCCTGGGTGCGATCGCGGCAGCGGGAATCATATACCTGATCGCAAGTGGGAAAACAGGCTTTTCGGTTACAGGTGGTTTTGCAGCCAATGGTTTTGGCGACACTCCGGGCTCGCCGGGCCAATATACGCCACTCGCCGCTTTTATCGCGGAAGTGGTGATGACGTTCTTTTTCCTGATCGTCATTCTCGGCGCAACACACGGAAGAGCGCCAAAAGGATTTGCTCCGCTGGCGATCGGACTTTGCCTCACGCTGATTCACCTGGTGACGATTCCCGTTACGAATACATCGGTGAATCCGGCCCGAAGCACAGGTCCGGCGCTGTTTGCCGGTGGTTGGGCGATCGGGCAGCTTTGGATGTTCTGGGTGGCTCCGATACTCGGTGCGTTGATCGCGGGATACTTTTATTCCTGGCTTGCGGGCGACGATCAGGTGCCCCCGCAGGAGGACATCGTCGGAGAGGACCCATCAACCAGGGTCGTCGAAATCGTCGAAAGTTAAGGTTAGAGTTCAGAGTGCAGGCTCAGCTTGTTTTTTTTCTAGAGAACGAACAAGCTAAAGCTTGCACTCTGAACATGCGGAAAGGTGCAGGAGTGGTTGAACTGGCAGCATTGGAAATGCTGTGAGCCTCAAAAGGGTTCCGTGGGTTCGAATCCCACCCTTTCCGCCATCTCAATTTTGGATTTTAGATTTTGGATTTTGGATTCAAGAATATTTTGGCAATCTAAAATCCAAAATCTAAAATCCAAAATCGAGAGATATGGCTTCAGGCTCCGCACAAGGTTTGAGTTGTGAACTCCGCTAGGCGAGGAATCGAGCAACGGTAGCAATTTCAGCCTGTGTTGCGGTTAAGCCTGAAGCCGCCAACTTCAAGGAGAAAGGCGAAAGGACAAAGGAGGAAGTAAAAGACTCGCTCCCGACTTTATCCTTTTACCTTTCTCCTTTATCCTTTCGTTAAATGTCCTACCAAGTAATTGCCCGAAAATGGCGGCCGCAGACTTTTGAGGAAGTCACCGGTCAGGAACACATAACGCAGACCCTGCGTAATGCGTTGGCTCATGATCGGCTTCACCACGCGTACCTTTTTTCCGGTGCTCGTGGCGTTGGAAAGACGACTACGGCGAGACTTCTAGCGAAAGCCTTGAACTGTCACAAGACGGACAAGCCGAACTTGAGTCCGTGCCAGGTCGACGATCCGACCGCGTGCCCGTCGTGCATCGAGATCGCCGAGAGCCGGTCGATGGATGTGCTCGAGATCGATGCCGCATCGCATACAGGCATCGAAAACGTACGGGAAACGATCCTCGAGAGCATAAACATAAATCCCGTCCGCGACCGTTACAAAGTTTTCATCGTTGATGAGGTTCATCAGCTATCGAAGCCCGCATTCAATGCATTACTAAAAACGCTCGAAGAGCCGCCGCAAAATGTCGTGTTCGTCATGGCGACGACCGAGCTGCACAAAGTTCCGGAAACAATACGGTCCCGCTGTCAGGAATTCGATTTTCGAACTATTTCACTGCAAAAGATACTTGACCGCCTGAAGACGATCGCCGTGGCGGAAAAGATAAATGTGGATGAAGCCGCGCTTCGTGAGATCGCACGCTCGGGGATGGGCTCGATGCGTGACGCCCAATCCAACTTCGATCAGGTGATTAGTTTTTCGGGCGAAAAGATCGCGATCGTCGATGTTTCAAACGCACTCGGCATAGCTAGTACTGAGATGCTGCTGAGAGTGTTAAAAGCGATCTCGGATCCGTCGCCCAAGCTTGTATTGGATGTGGTTGCCGAGCTCGTTTCCCGTGGCCAGGACGCTCGCAACTTTTGCCGCGACCTGCTGGCGGTTTTCCGCGATCTGATGGTCTTCAAGGTGTCCGGGGGCGATACCAGCCTTGTCGAAACTTCGGCACTGAGCTCCGATGAAATAGGCGACTATGCGAATCGTTTCACCGAATCGGATTTCGTTCGGTTTTTTAGTTCGTTGTGTGAGACGGAATCGAAACTCAAAGAGGCGGTCCAGCCGCGGTACGTACTCGAAACCGGTTTGGTAAAGCTGACCGAGATGAGGCGTGTCGTCCCGATCGAGCAACTTCTTGAACGACTTGCGCAACTCGAGCAGACGATCGCCGGCGGCGGCATTTCGTCCACGCCACAAGAAAATTCTTTAGCGGCAACCGCGGAAAAAAAAACTCTAATTTCTGAATCTGACGAGCCTGCAGACGCGCCCTCAACCGTCCTGTCCGAATTTGAAGCAGAAACGATCATCGAGAAAGTTGTGCCTTCTAATGAGCCCGAGCGTCAGAATGCGGCACTTCCCGTCATCGATCTGGGTTTTCTCGATTCGCTGCCAGTCAAGCTGGCACCTATCGACGCCGAAGCTCTGGAGCATGTCGCGGATACCTGGCTCGATGCCGCCTACGATGGCAAGCTCGAACGCAGCGGCGACGATCTCTTGCCGATCGCTGGCGCCGAGACACTCGTCGAATCCATTTTAGGAAAAGCTGCGACGGAATCCGGCGTGCGAACATCTTCGGGCGGTTCGACTGCTTCGGCCGCGGCTCCGGCATTGAGTCCCATGTTCGTACCGCCCGATTTTAGTGCGACGGAAGATGATTCTGAGCCCGATAGGCTGCCTGAAAATGCTACCGAAGAGGAACTGATGGCCTACGCCGCAAATCACCCGCTTGCGAAAAAGGCTATGCGAATATTTCGCGCCAAGATCGTCGAAGTAAAGCGCACGTAACCCGCCGTTAAATCAAGGAACAATTTTCCACACCTTTCGTATTTTTTCAGGATTTGACACAATTCATAAAACGAATGTTTAAAAGCGGTCTGTCGCGAAATCTTCGAAGCGTTGCATTTGGCCTGATCGTATTTCTGGCCGCTGTCGGTGCGTTCGCGCAAAACCCCAGTACCTGGAACCAAAACGTATCGCCTCTGCCGACACCGACGGCACCCGTGAATGACTATGCGGGTGTCCTCGATGAAGCGACCAAGGCCGCGCTGAATAAGCGGCTGATCGACTATCAGCGGTCGTCAGGTGTTGAGCTGGCGGTAGCCGTGATCAAAACAACGGGCGAGCGTCCGATCTTCGATTACTCATTGGCTGTCTATCGCGGTTGGGGAATCGGGGCGAAGGACGGCGACAATCCGGGAGCGCTATTGCTAATCGCGGTTGACGATCGGAAATACTTTACTCAAGTAAGCGCAGATCTTGAAGATGAACTGCCGGACGGGCTGGTCGGAAGTCTGCAGCGGCAATATCTCGTCCCGGAATTCAAGAAAGGCAATTACGCGAAAGGAATATCCGACACGCTTGACGCTTACATTCGGACAATAGACCAGCGAAGCAGCGGCACCGCGGCTTCGCCGACGCCGATCGACTCCGGCACGTCGGAGTCGGACGATCCGTTCTCCTCGCTTTTCTGTCTTGTTGTAATCGGGATCATACTGCTAGTGATTTTTTCGAATCGCGGTGGAAGATCGGGCGGAGGCCGCGGCGGTTGGGGTGGTGGATTCGGCGGCGGCGGTAGTGCGTTGCCTTGGATCATCGGCTCCGTAATTAGTAACGCTACGAGTTCGTCGTCTGATTGGGGAAGCAGTAGCGGAAGTGATTGGGGCGGCGGCGGCGGAAGCGATTGGGGAGGTTTTGGCGGCGGCGGCGACGCGGGCGGCGGCGGTGCCGGAGGAGGTTGGTAGTAGTTGATCGTTGATCGTTGATCGTGGATCGTGGATCGTGGATCGTTGATCGTGGTTCGTCGTTCGTGGTTCGTGGATCTGTACTGTACGGTTTTCTCAACGATCAACGAACAACGAACAACGATCCACGAACAACGATCCACGATCCACGATCAACGAACAACGAACAACGAACAACGAACAACGATCCACGATCAACGATCAACGAACGACGAACAACGAACAAACTAATGCAACATCAATTCGCAGCCTTTATTGACGATCTAAAAGCGACGCACGGGAAGAACCTCGCGTCCGTCATCTTATACGGCTCGGCCGCGACGGGAGATTTTGTGCCGCGAAGCTCGGACTACAACATTCTGATCGCGCTGCATAAGATCGCGCCGCGTGACCTCAGAAATGCGCACGCCTCGATTCGGGAGTGGCACAAGCTGGGGCATCCAATTCCGGTGTATTTCACGGTTTCGGAATTGCAGAACGCGGCCGATGTCTTTCCGATCGAGTTTCATCAGATGGAAGCGGCGCGAAAGGTCTTGTATGGGAAGGACGTGCTCGCGAATTTAAAGATCTCGGACGCTTTCCTCCGTCATCAGGTCGAGTACGAACTGCGAAGCAAACTTATACTGCTGCGACGGCAGTATATTCCGGCGTCGGAATCTGTTGAGGGTTTGAAAAACCTCATGGCGGAAAGCCTCTCCAGTTTTGCGGCACTGTTTCGAGCGGTGCTGATGCTGTCAGGAATAGATCCTCCGGTGAAGCAGCACGAGGCCGTAGCACTCGTCGTTCAGCAGCAGGCACTTGACGGTATCCCGTTTGAAAAGATATTTAATCTCCGGGAGAGAAATTTTGCGGAAAAGTTGGACGAAGTTGCGGCGAACCGTTTGTTCGCGGATTATATGGAACAGATCGAGCGCGTCATCGACGCGGTGGACAAGGTAGGACGGGCTGACAGCTCGTCGTAACTGTACGATGGGAAAATAAACGGACTCGACGGTCCGTTCTACAAAAAGGGAGAAACAAATGAAACGAGCAATCTTATTGAGTATCGCAATGTTCGCAGCGTTCGGCTTGAGCGGATGCAGCTACAACGAACTGACCGCCAAGCAGCAAGGCGTAAAAGGTGAGTGGTCAAAGGTCGAGAGCTCGATGCAGCGGCGCGCCGATCTCGTCCCGAATCTTGTTAAGGCGGCGCAGATGGCCGGCGTTCAGGAACAGGAAGTCTTTGGCCAAATAGCTGATGCGAGATCGCGATTGCTGAATGCCCAACAGGTTGCACCGGCGGGAACCGACGGTGACAAGAGCCCCGAGCAAAAGCAGGCGATCATCGAAGCGAACAATAGTTTCGGCGGCACGATCGGCAGACTATTGAGCTTGCAGGAAAGTTATCCGGCACTGAGATCGGTGGAAGCATTCATGAACGTTCAAACGGAGCTGGCGGGGACCGAAAACCGGATCAACGTCGCGCGGAACGATTACACCGCAGCCGTGACCGACTACAACACGACGCGGAATCAGTTTCCGACCGTTTTGACAGCGAGTCTTTTTGGATTCAAGGAAGAGCCGTTCTTTAAAGCGGACGAGGGAGCTGCGAAAGCTCCGGACGTGGGCGATCCGAATGCGATGCGACGGAACAATAATCAAACCGCCCCCGCTCCAGCCAATAAGTAATTTAGAATCCGCGCGAGCTGCACATCGCGCAATGATCGCAAGGCTTGCCGTTCGGCTCGAACGTGCAGGCCTTTTCTTTTTGGAGACCAGCGAAAATTTCGTCGGCCACAGCTTCGGCGACGGAAAACTTCTCAACGCTCGGATGTGGGGATTGCGGAATGCGGATTGCGGACTGCGGATTTAATGAAAACTCGATTTTCTCGAGGCGATGGTTGATCTTCTCGATGCTTGCGAAGAGTAAGGCCACATCATTCGTTTGCGGCTCCGACTCGAGAAGTCGAGCGATCTTTTCGGCGACAGATTCGTTCTTACTCATTTTCGTGTGAGGTCTTTGCGATCGATGAGGTCAATCTTATCATCTCCACGCAGTCATCATGCAGCGACCGGTGCTGTTCATCGCTTATGAACTCGGCTTCATCTAACAGCAACAGCCACAACTCCGTTTCGAGTCCTTTCTGTAACGCAACGTACGTCTCGGACGAGAAACCCTGGCTGCGTGGGAGTTCTTCTTAATGCAGTTGGCAGTTGGCAGTTGGCAGTTGATAGTTCGAAGTGGATAGTCCATTACTAACTAGTTCTAACTATCAGCTGTCAACTATCCACTATCAACTATCCACTATCCCCTGAAGAAATCCGTTCGCGTTGGTGCAAATCAATATAATCGACGACGCCCACTATCGCCGAATCGATCGCAGCACCCGGGCGGCCCGTCGCGGCCGTCGACGCGGACCAGCCTTCCTGAGCGATCAGAACTATGTCACCTTCACCGGAATTCACCGAGTCGAGCGCGAGGCATGTGTAATCCATATCGTCGCCCTCCGGCGTGATCTGCCGGCACAGCATGATCCGCGTACCTTCGTAGCGCTGATTCTTCTGCGAGGCGACGACATTTCCGAGGACCCGGGCAATTAACATCTCTTTCTAATTATGAAAGGTGAACTGTGAATGATGAATGAAAGAAAGGAGTAACCAGCGGTCTTCATTCACCATTCACCGTTTATCATTCACCGTTAAAAACGTGTCCGTCCGAATCGATGATTCCGACGATCGTACAATCGGTCGGCGTTTCGTCGCGCTTGAACGGAAATGACGCTTCTTTTCCACGGCACCAAAAAACGAGTTCCCCAACACCCGCCCCGATCGCGTCGAGCGCGACCATCGGCTTCCCTTTTTCCTTCAAGTTCGCATCAAGCGTCTGAACGATGAGAAACTTTCGCCCCTCGAGCGATACGTTCTTTGCAGTCGAAACGACGGTCCCGATGACGCGGGCAATCTGCATTAGGTTTGCTTTTTTAAGTTTGCGATCGCGGTCTTTATTCGATCGGCATTAGGAGCTTTTGGCAGAAGCTCAAGATACTTTTCAAGCTCTGTGATCGCTTCGCCGTTCTTCTTTTTCTGGGCGTAAATCTGGCCGAGATAGAGATGAGCAAGGGCAAGTTTGTCACCTCCCTTTGCGGCAACTGCTTTCTTGAGACCGGCCTCGGCCGCGTCAACATCCTTTAGATTGTAAAGCGAAATGCCGAGATACATGTTTGCCTCCGGCATGTTCGCTTCCAGCTTGAGAACATCTTCGAAAACGGCCGCCGCTACCTCGTAATTCTTTTTTAGGTAGTGGGTATAGCCGAACGAATACTTCGCTTCGATATAGTCCGGCTTGAGCGAGATCGCTTTTACAAAAGCTTCAAGAGCCTTATCCAGGTCACTCTCTTTCAAATAGGCCGTCCCCTTTTGATGATACGCCACAGCGAAGCTCGGATATTCCGCGATAGCTTCATCGAACAGCGGCACGGCTCCCTTAGCGTCGTCCTTTTCCATCCTTTCGACGCCCTTTTTGAACTTATCGAGCGCCGGTTTTGGAACGTCCTTGAAAAGCGGGTTATTCGAATAGAAGTCCCCTTTTTTCTGACCTTCTGCGCGAAGAAAAAGCGAGATGTTAAAGGTCCGGCCGGCTGCGGCAGAGCGGTCTATGGTCAAGATTTCTCTTTCAGGCGGCAAGCCATCCGCGGTCGCCGTTATCGTAAAATTACCGGCCCGGACGCTGCCAGTTTGAAAAATGCCATCGAGGTTTGTGTAGTACGACTGCGAAGGTTGGTCAGGGTTCTCAATATGGACCCTAACATTTTGCGCCGGTCGTCCATCCGGCAACATCACCCGGCCTTGTATCGTATATCTGCCTTCGCTGTCGCCCGGCCTATTACGGTCCCCGAATCCCTGCCCGTGAGCGCCAAGCGCGCAAAGGCACATGAAAATAAACATCAACTGCAGTTTGCTTCTCATACTGGTACCTCTATTTTGTGATATCAATCGTGTCGATGACACCGATTATCGCCGAATCTATCGGGCAATCTTTATTACCCTCAGCCATGCGTGCGCTCGATCCGCCAACAACGATGACTTGTTCATGAAACCCCGCACCCACGGTATCGACCGCGACGACATAGCCGCTCTGGTCGGATCCGTCGAGGTTAATCGGCTTTACGATAAGGAGTTTCTTGCCTTGCAGGCGTTCGTCTTTTTGCGACGAGACGACCGTACCTAAGATGCGTCCAATTATCATTGCAGTGGTCGGTGGTCAGTCGTCAGTGGCCAGTGGCAGAAAATCTGACAACTGACCACCGACCACTGACAACTACTTCATTACTACAGGCAGAGTTTCATCGACCGCCGAATGCGGACGCGGAATGACATGGACGCTGACAAGCTCGCCGACTCGTCGTGCCGCCGCAGCTCCGGCGTCGGTCGCCGCTTTCACAGCAGCTACGTCGCCGCGGACGATGGCCGTGACAAATCCGGCACCGATCTTTTCATAGCCGACAAGCTGAACATTCGCTGCTTTTACCATCGCGTCAGCCGCTTCGATCATCGCAACGAGCCCTTTGCACTCGACCATTCCTAATGCTTCCTGCATTTAATTTTGCTCCTGAGACTTTTAGAGATTCGAAAGTGTTGCTAGTTTAACCCAACTTTGCCGCCTGGCTCAAAAGATCTATCAATTCTTCGCGTGTAAAGGAAACCTTGCCCCCGTTCAGCCCGCCGGCCGCGGATTTATCGAGCGAGCAACTCACCTCGGTTTCGTGCAGATAGCCGCATGCCTGGCATCGCGCCGATTCGGTCAGATACCCGGCTTTCTCGCGAATGTTGATGAGCTTTTCGATGGCGTCCTTTGGCAGATCGACCGCGCCGCCAAGCGTTTTCGCGAGGATGGCTATCTTTGCCGTGTGTTCGAGCGTCTCGAGCCTGTCGAATGCCTGCCAAAGATCTGCGCCGTACGCAACGGCTCCGTGATTCGCCATCAGGAGCGCGTTGTGATGTTTTACGAAAGGCTCCATTGCCTCGGTCAATTCGTCGGTCGAGGGCGTGCCGTAATCGGTGAGCGGAACGCATCCCAGAGTCAGGATAACTTCGGAAAGAATGGGTTTGTCGATCGCGAGGCCTGCGACGGCGAATGCGGTGCCATGTGGAGGGTGGGCATGACAAACGGCTTTGATGTCAGGTCGTTCACGATATATCAGCAGATGCATCGCGAGCTCGGACGAAGCGCGTTTGTCGCCCAGCGGCTTCCCTTCCATGTCCGTCAACGCGAGGCAATCCTCGGTCATCCGGCCCTTGCAGGTCATCGTGGGGGTCGCGAGAACTGTATTCTCATCGAGGCGGATCGAGACATTGCCGTCCGACGAAACGACATAGCTCCTTTCGTAAAGCAGCTTACCGATCTCACAGATAAGTTTTCGGGCTTGGGATTCGTCCATAAACGAAGAAACCACAGATTAACACACATCACGCCGTGTATTAATCTGTGGTCCACTTTGATCTAAATTCTACTATTGCACAATCTCGGTGCGCGGCTGTTTCGGTTTCCGTGGCGGCGGATGGTGATCTCCGAGATCCACCGGCGGAATAGCTTCCGGAATTACGAAATCCGAATCGTCAATATTCCTTAACAACTCTTCGTTGTCCCTCTTCGCCTGACGAAGCTTTTCACGAAGCTCATCATTCTCCACGCGGAGCCGCTGAATCTCGTGAAACCGGTTGAATCGTCGCCCGCTTCGCCAACTCGAGGTGGGAAACGCGATCGAGACAAAAAAGCTCGCGACGAACAGCCCCACGGCAAACGTCAATGCAAAAGGAATTATCCGCTTAATGAGTCCGGTGTAACACATATCCTTCACCTCTTGAAAACTTCCTACTATCAAGTACGGCGACTTTCCGACTTTGGTTTCACTTGTCACCGCAATTTCATCTTAACTCTTTTGCCGCCGCCCGAAAAGTTTTCCGGCAAACAATTTTTCTAAGTATGAATTGCTCCTCAGGACGGTGCTGGGTCTGTTTGAATAGCTTTCCCGATTTCCTCACGCTTGAACGGCTTCGCGTAGCCACGCCGTTTACGGCGTGGGCAGAGAAGCTACGGATACCGAGCCCGTTTCCAACGGGCTTACCTGTGCAATGGCGTTAAACGCCCTGAGCGATTTTGGCCAATCGTTCCACGTGCTGAAGAGTCAGTGTCAAAACTCACATTGTAGAGGTGTTTTGTAGTTCCTCGTCGCCAATGGCGACCAACATTAAAGCCTGGGGTGAAGCCGTCTCGGCGGAACCCCAGGACAAGCGGCCGGTGAATTCGCTCCCTGAAAGGGAGCAACGGCCCCGTTTTTGTTAGTCGCCTTTGGCGACCGGAATCTTGATGCGATTTCCCTAGGGTTCCATTCGCTTCGCTCATTGCACCCTAGGCTTTAATGTCAGTCGCCGTTGGCGACAGGAAGCCAGTGAGTTTTGACACAGACTCTGAAGCACGTGGCTACGCTATAACGAAAAAAGCGAGCCGAATTTTCATGATGACCCGCTTCCCTTAGGAGTCATTCCCTTTCAAAGCAAGCGAGTCCCCGAAACCCGTACTCGTGCATTTTGCCTTTTGATCGAAGTCTCCCTATACTCGTTTCACGTGTGAAACGATGATCGGTTTTTTGTCCGGAAAAATTCTCGAGAAAGAGGCTAATACCGTAATTGTCGACGTCGGTGGCGTCGGGTACGAGGTCACGATACCTCTCTCGACCTTTTATGAACTCGGTGACATCGGCTCCGACATCAGCTTGCGGATCTTTACCCACGTCCGCGAAGATGCCCTCCATCTTTTCGGATTTAAGACCGCACGCGAACGCGAACTCTATCTGAAACTGATATCGGTCCAGGGTATCGGAGCAAAATCGGGGATCACAATGCTTTCGGGCATGAGCGCGGACGAAATCGTCACGGCGATCAGAACAAATAACCTGGTGCGGCTGACCTCGATCCCGGGCGTCGGCAAGAAAACCGCCGAGCGGATGGTGATCGAGCTTCGCGATAAGATCGGAGAGCTGTCTGCAAGTGCGACGGCGGGAGCGTCATCAGCGGTCGGATCGGACGGCAACCCCGATTCCATCTTTGACGACGCCTTGTCCGCTCTCGTAAATCTGGGGTATCAGCGAAATTCAGCGGAAAAAGCTCTCCAGGACGCGGCGAAAGACGGCTCCGAAATGAATGTGCAGAAGCTTTTGCGAGGAGCACTTCAGAAGTTGGCGAAATGAACGCAAAAGCTCCCCTCCTTGTTTAGGAGGGGTGCCGAGGCTTTGCGAGGCGGGGTGGTAGTAAGAGGAATCAGATTTTTTTGACTACCACCCCGTCAGCCGAAGCAGCTGCCACCCCTCCTAAACAAGGAGGGGAGCTTTGCGGAAGCCCGCACTCTAAACAAATGCATGCGGGACCTCATAAACCGGATCACTACTGATTTCTCGCTGCTCGACCGGAAAGCGATATTCGCGCTCGTTTATACGGCCGCCGGATTGACCGGTATCTTTTACCTGAAGAATCATGAGAGTGTGGCCGCGTTCCTCGATGGAACGCGTCTCGAGCACTTCGGAGATTTCATCGCACATTCATCGGCGAATAATCTTCCGGCACTAAGTTGGTGGGTCGCCGTCGTAACGATTTTTTATTTCGTAATTCCCGCCCTTTGCATCAAGTATTTTTACCGCGAAAGGCTCTCGGATTACGGTTTGAACTTCAGCGTCGAATCGGGTTTTGCCAAGCTGTT
The DNA here is from genome assembly GCA_041745575.1 of Pyrinomonadaceae bacterium. GTDB lineage: Bacteria > Acidobacteriota > Blastocatellia > Pyrinomonadales > Pyrinomonadaceae > OLB17. Next base: position 56,884 of record JBGTIQ010000042.1, on the reverse strand, counting down.
TGTGACGGCCATGGCGATAATGTTGCCGCTTGTTTATCTGATGTCGCTCACCGGAAGCTTCGCCGCGAAGTACCCCTTCTTGAAAATTTACAACGGCGAGCCCTACATCGGCCCGACTCTTTTCATTTGGGAGCTAATTTACTTTGTACAGTTCTTCGGTCTCGAATTTTTCTTTCGCGGATTTCTCGTTCACAGTTTGAAACCCGCTCTCGGGATCTATTCGATCTTCGCGATGACTGTGCCGTATTGCATGATCCATTTCGGTAAACCGCCCGCAGAGACGATCGCCGCCATCGGCGCCGGCATATTTCTTGGCTGGCTCAGCTATCGAAACGGTAATATTTGGATGGGACTGCTGCTTCATTGCACGGTCGCGTTTTCTATGGACATCATGGCGCTCTATAATAAGGGCCTGTTATTTTAGATCAGTTGTCTGATCTTGCTTTGCGTCTTTGCGACTTTGCGACTTTGCGGGTGACGCTCTAATTTCCCGCAAAGTCGCAAGGACGCAAAGAGAAACATAAAGTGAAAGAAGCCACAGCCATCAATATCACGAACGAAGACTTGAACGAGGAAGAGTCGCGCATCGAGCTGACCCTGCGTCCGACCGCGCTCGCCGAGTACATCGGTCAGAAAAAGATCAAGGACAATCTGCGCGTTTTTATGACCGCGGCTCTCCGGCGGCGTGAGGCACTCGATCACATATTGCTCACTGGACCTCCTGGCGTCGGTAAGACTACGCTTTCGACGATCGTTGCCAACGAGATGGGTTCGACGCTCAAATCGACTGCCGGCCCGATCATCGAAAAAGCGGGCGATCTCGCCGCGATCCTGACCAACCTCGAAGAAGGCGATGTTCTGTTCATCGACGAGATACATCGACTGAATCCCGCGATCGAAGAGATCCTGTACCCGGCGATGGAGGATTACAGTCTCGACTTGATGATCGGTCAGGGCACAGCCGCTCGCTCCATAAAACTCGACTTACCAAAATTCACGCTCATCGGAGCAACCACGCGGCCGGGGCTTATCACGGCTCCGCTTCGCGGACGGTTCGGGATAATCTTCCATCTGAATTTTTACGGTTTCGATGAGCTGCAGCAGATCGTCGAACGCTCCGCCGGCATTCTGAAAGTTGAGATCGACAAAACCGGCTCGCAGGAAATTGCCCGGCGCTCCCGAGGAACTCCGCGCATCGCCAACAGGCTTCTCCGGCGCGTTCGTGACTACGCCGAAGTCGATCATGACGGTCGAATTACTGCTGAAGTGGCTGGCGATGCCCTGAACCGTATGGAGGTCGACACCTACGGCCTCGACGAGATGGACCGTAAGTTTCTGATGACAATCATCGAGAAATTCGACGGCGGACCCGTGGGATTGGGAACACTCGCTGCCTCGCTGCACGAAGAAAAAGATTCCATCGAAGAGATGATCGAGCCTTATTTACTGCAGATCGGATTTCTCAACCGCACACCTCGCGGCCGACTCGCGACGCGGCTCGCGTATGAGCACTTCGGACTTGTACCACCTGCAAGAGCCGCCGACATCCCAACTCTGTTTCCCTAGCGTCCCGCCGGCCAATGACAAAATCCCGCCGATTAGCGATAATCAAGAAATGAACAAGGTAATTGTCGCTACCCTCGCGGTGCTCGCGTCGGCGTTCGCTATATCTGCCCAAAATAAACTCGAAGGTTACAACATCATCGTCGACGTCCCTACAACGCAGCGGCAGCCGACCTGCGCGGTCCGGTACGTCCCGCCCTCGACCGTCATCACGATCACCGATCTCGACACGAAAACGCCACTCCGACTGACGGCGTGTGACGGATCGCAATCGACACTCGTGCAGAATGCGGCGGGAACGGGCGCGACGATGCGGGCCAGCGCCGCCGATTACAAATGGTGTTTTCGCGGCGAGGACGAACGCTACAGGGTGACGCTTGCTATTCCGGGCGGCCCTCCGGTGACGTACGATTGGTACGCCAGCCGCGATGATCGACAGCGGGGCTTTTACAACATTCGCGATTTCGGCGCCGTCGGCGACGGGCGCACCGACGATACGAACGCTTTCCGCAGTGCGATGGCGGTGATCGCGTCAAACAACGGCGGCACGCTGACGGTGCCGGACGGCGATTACCTCGTCAAGGGCCCGATCGCACTTCCCTCAGGCATCATCATCCATGGAACCAACGGCCTGAACTCGATGGCGTCGACGAGCGACGTCCCGCGAAAAAACCCAAGCCGCATCACCCTCGCAGGATCTAACACCGCGCTTTTCCGCATCGGTGAGTGTGTTGAGCATGTGACGATCCGCGATATCGAACTCTACGCGCAAAGTAACAACGGAACCAGCGGCGTCGAAGCTATCGGCGCTTACACTTCATCGCAGGGATTTCATTTCGATCGTGTCACGTTCAATAACTTCAATCGCGGAATAAGCGCCCAGGGCCTGCCGCAAACGGACCTGAACTGGCAGTTCGATTACGTGAAGATCAACGGCTGCCGGTTCATTTACAACCGTGATGCCGGCGTGTATGTGAATATACGCAACACCGACTGGAAAATCGAAGGCTCGCTCTTCATCACTCCGAAGCGAGGGCCGAATCAGAACGCGAACGCGATCCATCTCGAACGGGTCGGTGTCGCGTTGATCGAGGATACGTACGCTGGCGGTTTTTCGGACGCCCTCGGCGGAACGTTCATCAACATACTCGACAGCGGGACGACGACGATCATCGGATCGGAGTCTGAGAGTATGACGAACTCGATCGTCTATAACGCAGTGAACAACCCGAATGCCGGCGACCTGTCGTATCCCATAACCATCGTCAATTCCATTTTCGGTGATCCGATCATCTTCAATGCACGACGAACCCTTGTATCCACGGGAAGCCTCTACGGTCCGCGTACCTTTCGCGCCGACGAACGCCTGCGGGTATATTCTACGGGCGACCGATTTTGTTATGACGGGCACATACTCGGGTGCCGCGGAGCGGAAAAGAACAATTTCGATAAGGCAACTGTCGTCTTTATGACCGGCCAACCCAGCGAGGGTCAGGTAAAGGGACATCCCACCTTTTTCGGAACCGATGTCGAGTTCGGAGCGCCTGTCCAGATGCCGTCCTTTCCTGCGTCTTCCCTACCTGCCGGCAGATCGAACGGGTCGATGGTCTATTGTTCGAATTGCCGTCGCTCGACAACGCCGTGCCAATCGGGCGGCTCGGGAGCACCCGCTATGATGGTCGCCGGACAGTGGAGTTGTTTGTGATATGTGATGAGTGATGAGTGGTGAGTAATTATAAGTGATGGCTGATGGGTTAGATTCCTCTGCCTTATCACCCATCACTCATCCCCTATAACTTCCCCAGACTTATGCAGTGGAAAGTCGAATTGGATAAAAGCGGCCGGTTTGTTCGGGCGTGGGAGTGGGACGAATTCTCGCTCGAAGACGAGGCACAATTTCTCTCGGACATTTTTACCGGACCGCACTGGCAACCCGGTCTCGGCGTGCTGATAGATTATCGCGGCTTAAAGGTGACTGTTCTGGACGAGGCAGATCTGAGCGCGATCAGGGTGATCTTTCAGTCCGTGCGCCGGCGACTGGGTGACAGCAGGCTCGCATTACTCTGCGACACGGACGAGTTGTACGAAATCGGAAAACATTTCGGAGAGATGCTTGCCGCAAAGCTCGAAAATCAGGTCGTCGTATTCCAAGACGAGAACGCCGCCATCGCATGGCTGAAAGCCGGTTCGTAAAAGAACCAAAAACTACAGCCAACTGACCACCGCCAACCGACCAGTGACTTCCGAATACTAGGGACCACTGACCACCGACCCCTGACAACAATGCGACTTGTTAGGTCGCCTCCATTGGCGATTTGATCATGACGAGGAGCATCTTGAATTTCGTAACGGCGCCGACAGCGTGAGGGATGTTGGCGGGGAGAAGAAGCGAGTCGCCCGCGCCCAGTGAGTAATCGCGATCGGCGATGCGGATGCGAGCAGAGCCTTCGACTACGGTGACGAATGCGTCGTACGGGGTTTTGTGCTCGCTGAGGCCTTCGCCCTCGTCAAAGGCGAAGAGCGTGATCGTCCCGCCGGCGTTCTTTAGCAGGACGCGGCTAATGACAGATCGCTCCTGATATTCGAGCGCGGCTGAGAGGTTTACGACGTCGTGCGCTCTGGCTTGTTCGGTCATGGGAATAACTTAGCACGGACGGAAGGTAGTCGGCAGTTGGCAGTTTGCAGTCTGCAGTTGGCAGAAAGCGGAGGGCGGGAGCCTCTAGTACGCCGCTTATCCAGGAGGGGAGGTTGGTCCGGCGTTTTTAACCGCGGATGACGCGGATAAGGTTTAAAGCCGACCTACTCAGGTCAGTTAGACCTGAGAGACCGGCCTAAAATAATCCGCGTTATCCACGTTATCCGCGGTTAAATTTTCGTTAGCACCTCGGCTGCTCTACCGCCCCGCTGGCGAAATGCCGACCTAAAATAATCCGCGTTATCCGCGTTCATCCGCGGTTTAAATCTTCGTTAGCACCACGGCTGTTCTACCGGCCCCTAACGCGAAACTTCCGACTCTCGATTCTGACTTCTGAATTCTGAATTCTGACTTCTTTGTCTCTACCTGGTGTATCCTGATAACTCTAAGACAAACGCGCAAATGGATCGCCGAAAAACAAAGTTACGCGACGAGATCACGGTCCTTTGGGTGACGGCCGGGCTCGGTTGCGACGGCGAGTCGGTGGCGATCACTGCGGCCACTCAGCCGAGTATCGAGGACATTGTCATGGGCGGGCTGCCGGGAATACCGAGGGTAAAGTTTCTGAATCCGTTCTACTCGTTCGAAAACGCCGACGAGTATATCGACTATCTTGAACGTGCATGCAGGGACGAGCTTGGTGAATTTATTCTGGTAATCGAGGGCTCGATCCCCGACGAGACGAATAAGAATCAAGGTTATTGGGCGGCTCTGGGCGTCGATCGCGAAACCGGTCTGCCCAAGTTGACGGTCGATTGGATCGACAGCCTCGTACCAAATGCGTGGGCGGTCATGGCCGTCGGCACATGCGCGACATATGGCGGCATTCATGCGATGGAAGGAAATCCGACCGGGGCGATGGGGTTGCCGGACTATCTTGGTTGGGATTGGCGCTCGAAAAACAATATCCCGATCGTCTGCGTCCCGGGCTGCCCGACCCAACCCGATAATTTGACTGAGGTGCTTTTGTATCTCGTCTATCAGTGGGCGGGCCGCTCGCCGATGATCGATCTCGATGAGCAGTTGCGCCCGCGATGGCTGTTTACGGAAACCTTGCACGAGGGATGCGACCGCGGCGGTTATTACGAGCAGGGACAGTTTGCCGAATCTTACGGATCGAAGGAATGCATAGTAAAGCTCGGGTGCTGGGGACCGGTCGTTCAATGCAATGTCGGAAAGCGCGGCTGGATCAACGGCATCGGCGGGTGCGCAAATGTCGGCGGGATCTGCATTGGCTGCACCATGCCGGGCTTTCCGGACAAGTTCATGCCATTTATGAATCAGCCGCCGGGTTCGTTGCTATCATCGCAGGCGGTGATGACATACGGCCGGGCCGTCCACGCGCTCCGACGCTACACCCAGGCGTCGCTGAACCGCGAGCCTGTCTGGCGTCAGCGCGCGAACGGAAACCCGAAGATGGCGAAAACCGTGAGGAAGAAAAAGATTTGAGTAATCAGAAGCTTGCGAAGGAAAAGGTGTTCAGCGATGGTCGTGCGTTTGCGTCGATGGATGATATTTTTCCGGCCGAGCTTTGGAAAGCTGAAAACACGCTGTCGCAACTCGCGAGTGTTTTTTTCCTGACAGGAGAGGCCGGTGGAGGCGGAGAAGCCACGGCTGAGGCCCCGGGACTTGCGGACGTATATCGAATTCTTGTCGAGCAGATACCTGCGATCGTCTTTATCGCATTTCTCGACAAGAGCTTTGGCGAGGCTTATGTCAGCCCGCAGATCGAGCAGGCTCTTGGATTCACACAGGAAGAATGGCTTAACGACCCGATCCGGTGGTACGAGCAGATCCACCCAGACGACAAGGACCGGTGGAGTACGGAAGTGGCGCAAATGCTGCTCACCGGCGAACCGCTGCATTCCGATTATCGTGTGATCGCTCGTAACGGCCGCACGGTGAGCTTTCAATGCGACGTCAAGATCGTTCGCCACGCAGACGGCCATCCGTGGTTCATCCACGGAACCGCATTCGACACGACGAAGCAGCAGCGAGACGAAGAAGCGTTACGCGAATATGCCGAACGGATGAAGGTTCTTTCCAAAAGTCTGCTCGACATCCAGGAATCAGAACGACGGCGCATCGCACTTGAACTTCACGATCAGATAGGACAAATACTCACGGGCCTCAAGCTTAAGCTCGAGATGCTCGTCCGCACGGAGTCACGCGATTCGAACAGCGGGTTTGACGAAGTTCAGGCTCTCGTTAACGAGCTGATCACGCGAACGCGAGAGCTTTCGCTCGATCTGCGCCCGGCGACGCTGGACCACCTCGGCCTGCTTGCGGCACTGCACCGGCTCCTGCGTCATTACACTTCACAGACGAACATCAGGGTCGATTTCAGACACGAAGGGCTTGATAACCGAAGATTCGAGCCCGAGCTCGAGACCGCCGCGTTTCGGATCGTACAAGAAGGCTTGACGAATATTGCCAGACACGCCGGATCGGATGAGGCAGGGGTCAGCATCTATGCGCTCCACGACAGGTTGACAATAGAGATCGAAGATCACGGGGTCGGCTTCGATCCGAGTGACATCTTTGCCGTCGGCCAGTCGAGCGGCCTCACCGGCATGCGTGAAAGAGCTTTACTGCTCGGTGGTTCGTTCCTTGTAGAGTCGACCGCCGGCAACACGCGTTTGACAGCCGAATGGGAACTGCCTACCCTTCCCTAGATTAGTAAGACCTTTCTTATATGCCTGAGAGCCGAGCGATCTCGATAGTTTTGGCGGACGACCATCTAATTGTTCGACAGGGCCTCCGCGCCCTTCTGGAGGCCGAGCGGGATCTAAAGGTCGTCGGCGAAACTGGTGACGGTCTGAAGGCGGTCGATCTGATCTCCAAGACGAATCCCGATGTCGCCGTTCTCGACTTGATGATGCCGGGACTGAACGGGATCGAAGTCGCCCGCCAGCTTTCAAAACAAAAGCCGCGAACGAAAATAGTCATCCTTTCTATGTACGACGACGAGGGTTTCGTTCTCGAGGCTCTCTCGAACGGTGTTTCAGGCTATGTCCTGAAGGACACCGACTCATCGGACCTCATTATGGCCGTCCGCGAGGTTCACCGGGGCCATCGTTATCTCAGCCCGTCGCTGTCCGATCGTGCAATCGAGATCTACGAGCAGATCAACCGAGCACGTGCGACGGGTAAATACGAGACACTAACGACCCGCGAACGCGAGGTCCTGCACCTTTCAGCCGAGGGCCTTACGAATCACGATATCGCCGAACGCCTCGGCATAAGCGTCCGCACTGCCGAGACACACCGATCGAAGCTGATGCATAAGCTTGGCGTACATTCCCAGGCTGAACTGACTCGGTACGCAATTCGCCGCGGCATAATCGCCGTCGAGTAATTCAATTGCCCTTAAATCTCTACATTAGTGGACTTAGACTACGAAAATACGTAGCGATTTGGCGCAAAATACGTAGGTTTCCGTATGGACTCTGTCACCCCGAATACAGATACTAGAAAGGCATCAGTGTGTAATTCAAAAATAAATTAGGCCCCATCTTTCCAGGAGGTATGGTATGGCATTAGATGTTCCGTACGGCCGTTCAACGCAAAAGGCGCCGGCCATCAGCGAGATACACATCCTGTGGGTGATTGCCGGATTAGGTTGCGATGGCGATACGATCTCAATAACTGCAGCGACACAGCCCAGCATAGAGGACGTCGTCATGGGAGCGATTCCCGGACTTCCGAAAGTGCACCTTCATAACCCTGATCTTGCTTACGAGGTCGGTGACGATTTCCTCAAATTCTACTATCAGGCCGAACAAGGGATGCTCGATCCCTATGTGCTCGTCATCGAAGGTTCGATCCCAAACGAAAAGATAAAGGCGGAAGGTTATTGGGCGGCCGTCGGTGCCGATCCGATGACCGGCCAGCCGATCACGACATGCGAATGGATTGACCGTTTGGCACCGAAAGCGGCGGCGGTGATCGCGATCGGTACATGCGCGACGTATGGCGGCATCCATGCGATGGAAGGAAACCCGACCGGTGCGATGGGACTCGCCGATTATCTCGGCTGGGATTTCAAGTCGACCCTCGGACTCCCGATCGTAAACGTCCCGGGTTGTCCCGTGCAGCCGGATAACTTCATGGAGACCGTCTTGTATCTTCTCTACCAGGTCGCGGGGCTTGCGCCCGTCATTCCGCTGGATGATCAGCTACGTCCGACATGGCTTTTCGGAAAGACGGTTCACGAAGGCTGCGATCGCGCCGGGTATTACGAACAGGGCGATTTCGCTACGGAATACGGTTCACCAAAATGCATTGTGAAGCTCGGGTGCTGGGGTCCGGTCGTCAACTGCAACGTCCCGAAACGAGGATGGATGATGGGGATCGGTGGCTGCCCTAACGTCGGAGGTATCTGCATCGGCTGTACGATGCCCGGGTTCCCAGACAAGTTCATGCCGTTCATGGACGAACCGCCCGGTGCGCACGTTTCATCATCCCTCATCGGGTCAACCTATGGACCTGTGATACGTAAGCTGCGAAGCATAACAAACACGACCGTGAACAAAGAGCCGAAATGGCGGCATCCGGGTGCGCGTTTGACGACCGGATACGAACCAAAGACGTATTAGCGAGTAATCGAGAAAGGAGAAAAAAGATTATGTCAGTAGTTACTGAATCCCCTGCCAAACCGAGAACTCTCGTCGACATGAACTGGGATCCGATTACGCGCATCGTCGGCAGTCTTGGAATTTATACAAAGATCGATTTCCAAAACCGCGAGGTTGCGGAGTGCTGGAGCACGTCATCGATCTTCCGCGGCTACAGTATTTTCATGAAAGGCAAGGACCCGCGAGACGCTCACTTTATCACCAGCCGCATCTGCGGCATCTGCGGCGATAACCATGCGACTTGCGCGTGTTACGCGCAAAACATGGCGTTCGGTATCCGCCCACCCGCGATCGCCGAATGGATCGTCAACCTCGGCGAAGCCGCCGAGTACATGTTCGACCACAACATATTCCAGGACAATTTGTTGATGGTCGATTTCTGCGAGCAGATGGTTAAGGAGACCAATCCGAGTGTTTGGGCAAAGGCCCAGCAAACGGACGCCCCACACGCCGAGCAGCACGGTTACCGAAAGATCTCGGACATCATGACGGCGCTCAATCCGTTTACGGGCGAGTTCTATCGCGAGACGCTACACGTCAGCCGTTACACCCGCGAGATGTTCTGTCTGATGGAGGGGAGGCACGTCCATCCCTCGACGTTGTATCCGGGCGGCGTCGGTACGGTTCCGACGATCCAGTTATTTACGGATTACATAGTGCGGCTCATGCGGTACTGTGAATTCCTGAAGAAGGTCGTACCGCTCCACGACGATATTTTCGATTTCTTCTACGATGCTCTGCCAGGCTACGAAAAGGTGGGGCAGCGTCGAATATTGCTCGGCTGCTGGGGCTCGTTCAACGATCCCGATCACTGTGATTACAAATATAAGAACATGGACGCGTGGGGGAACAAGATGTTCGTCACGCCGGGGGTCGTTGTCGACGGCAAACTGGTCACCACCGATCTGGTCAACATCAATAAGAATATTCGAATCCTTCTCGGCAGCTCATATTACGACAGCTGGGAAAATGAAGAAATATTCGTCAAGGAAGATCCGCTTGGAAATCCGATCCACCGCGATCATCCTTGGAATCAGACGACGATCCCCCGGCCGCAGAAGAGAAACTTCGACGACAAATACACCTGGGTCATGTCGCCGCGTTGGTATCACGAAGGAGAACAGGGCGGCGGATCTAAATATCTCGCGCTCGACACGGGCGGCGGTGCGTTTGCTCGGCTATTCGCGACGGCACTCGCCGGCAAGGTCGACATCGGCTATGTCAAGGCAACGGGTAACAGCGTGAAGATGTATATTCCGCAGACCGCGATGAAACCGGAAGTGGAATTTGAGTGGCACGTTCCGAAATGGTCGAATGCGATCGAGCGCGATCGTGCACGCACTTATTTCCAGGCATATGCCGCGGCCTGCGCGCTTCATTTTGCCGAGAAGGCTCTTGCTGAATTGCATGCCGGACGCACCAAGACCTGGACCGAGTTCAAGGTGCCGGACGACGCTATCGGATGCGGTTTTCACGAAGCCGTGCGCGGCGTTCTGTCGCATCACGTCGTGATCCGGGACGGTAAGATCGCCAATTATCATCCGTATCCGCCGACGCCGTGGAACGCTAATCCGCGCGACATCCACGGGACGCCGGGGCCGTACGAGGATGCCGTCATGAACACTCCTATCTTCGAAGAGAACGGGCCCGAAAACTTCAAGGGAATCGACATCATGCGTGCGGTCCGAAGTTTCGATCCGTGCCTGCCATGCGGGGTCCATATGTATCTCGGCGACGGCAAGGTTCTCGAGACACACCACTCACCGATGTTCGGTGTTCATGGATAAGAACGATACGACTCTTATTATGCCGGAAGGAAAAACATTCGAAGAGAAAATGCAGCGGGTCGAGGAGCTGATCGGCTCGATCGAAACCTGTTCCGATCCAGTAATTCGTGAGACGGCTGTTGAGTTGGTCCAAACACTAATGGACTTTCACGGAGCCGGTATCGAACGAATGATGGATATCACCGCGAACGCCGGAGCGGCGGGTTATGCGATCTTTGATGACTTTGCCAAAGACGACCTGACCGGCAACCTTCTTTTGCTTTACGGACTTCATCCGCTGGACATCTCCGAGCGGATATTGAAAGCGATCGAGAAGGTCAGGCCGTCATTGAGTCTGCATGAAGGCGACGTCGAACTGCTCGGCGTCGAAGAGGGCGTCGTACGCCTTCGGCTAAAAGGCAGCTGTGACGGATGCCCGTCGTCGGCTCTGACGCTCAAACACACGATCGAAGAAGCCATCTACGCGGCTGCGCCTGATGTCGTTTCGATCGAGGTTGAAAATCTGACGGCGGAAAAATCCGATCCGTTCGTGCAGATCAAACACAGCCCGGCCAAGTACACGGAATGTGAATTTGTCGCCGCGGCATGAATACTTGAACAAGGGAGGAACTGAAATGTCACAAGGAACAGACAAGGGAACCGACACAACGTCTCACGACCCAGGCACCGGCAAGGGCGAGGAGTTAGTGAACGAGGAGGGGAAGGAAGCAGGACGTTACGACAAAGAGGAAACAGGGGCGGACAGGCCCGCCGGCGGCTCAACAGCCAGAGATTCTACCTCAATCAATCCCGAGGATCGCGAACCGATCGATCCCGATAGTAACAATATGCCCCCGGCTTAACCGAGCCGGGCCATCCGAGATATGGAAAAGGACTTTTCTGCATTACGCCGTTTTATCCGCCCGCGAACGGCGGTGGAGAGGTGCGATCTTTGCGCGATCGAGCTGATCCCCGGCCATCCGCATCTTATCGAACCGTCCGAACGTAAGATCGTTTGCTCTTGTGACGCCTGCGCCTTTCTATTCTCCAGCCAGGAAGGCCGTCGCTTCAAGAGAATTCCCAGAGACGCGACGTACCTGGATAATTTCAGGATGACCGATCTTCAGTGGGAAGCTCTGATGCTTCCGATCCAGCTTGCCTTTTTCTTTCACAGTACACCTGACAGCCGCCTGATCGCCATGTATCCGAGCCCGGCCGGCCCAACCGAATCGACACTGGCCCTCGATTCCTGGGACGAGATCTCCAATGACAATGCTGTCCTCCAGGATCTTGAGCCTGATGTGGAAGCTTTACTCGTTAACCGCGTCGGCGAAAAGCGAGAGTACTTCATCGCCCCGATCGACAAGTGTTACGAACTGGTCGGGTTAATTCGAATGAAATGGAATGGCCTGTCGGGCGGCACCGAAGCATGGAGAGCGATCGACGGATTTTTTGCGGAGCTGAAAAAGAATGCTCGGCCCGCGAAAAAGGAGGTGGTCCGTGCCTAATCTTAATTTTTCAGTTGAAGGAGCCGAGGTGGTCACGTTCGCCGTGTCCCCACTTTTGAATTTGCAGGTCCGAATTACTAATTCCGATGCGTCGGAAGCGATTCAGAACATTTTGCTTCGCTGTCAGATTCAGATCGAAACCGTGCGGCGCCAGTACAATCCCGACGAGAAGGCGAAGCTTTTTGAACTGTATGGCGAGCCGGCGCGCTGGGGACAGACGCTGAAGACAATGTTATGGACCCACACTAACGTCACCGTCCCGAAATTTTCGGGCGAGACGATTATCGATCTGCCAGTCCCATGCACCTTCGATTTCAATATTGCCGCGACAAAATATTTCGACGGACTCGAGGACGGTGAGATTCCACTCTGCCTTTTGTTCAGCGGCACGCTTTTTTATTACGACGGAGAGAACGCATTGCAGATCGACCAGATCTCCTGGGAAAAAGAGGCAAGCTTCCGGCTGCCTTTAAGCGTTTGGAAGAAGATGATGGACCACTACTACCCGAACAGTGCGTGGCTCAATCTTCGTAAGGATGTTTTCGACAAACTTCAGCATTATAAGGTGAGACGTGCGTTCTCGAGCTGGGAGCAGGCATTTGAAAGTCTGATCCCCGTGGAAACCGATCCGATCTCGGCGAACGGGAAAGGTACTACTTAGGAGTGGAGCGAAGTGATCTGATATGGACCTGGCCTCGGTGGAAAACATTGCGAACGTCGTGTTGTACGAGGGCTACATGTTATACCCGTATCGCGCGTCTTCGGTAAAGAACAAGCAGCGGTTCAATTGGGGCGCGCTGGCTCCGCGCGAATACAGCGACGCGCAAAACGGTACCGAAGCATGGGAGATGCAGATACAGTGTTTGATCGCCGGCGACGGTGACGCTGAGATCAGGGTCCGGGCTCGCTTCCTTCATTTGACCAATCGAGAGCTCGGTAAGATCCCCGAACCGGCCGACGAGGTTCCCGAAACGTTTGAAGCTGTTCCGTCCCTCGAAATAAATGGCGAGCTTTATCACGCATGGCAAGAAGCCATGGAACGAACCGTCGAGCTCCCGGCTTTTAAACTTGAAGCACCCATCACCACGTTTCCCTTTTCGTTTCCGGACAGCCGCGAGATCGAACCGATCAGGGACCAGGACGGCAAGATCGCGGGTTTGATCATTCGGACGCAGGCCGAACTAAACGGAGAGATCGAGGTTCGTATTGAACCGGCGGAACATGGCCTTTCAAGGATTACTGTCCGGATAAGAAACACCGCTCCGCTGGAAAACGCGCAAGATCAGTCGCGTGATACGGCTCTGCTGAGATCCTTCGTCTCAACCCACGCGATACTGAGCGTTGAGGGAGGCGGTGAATTCGTTTCGCTGCTTGAACCGCCTGAGGAATTCGCGGAAACGGCCGCGGCGTGTGAGAACAAAGGCTTGTTTCCGATCCTAGTCGGGACGGTGGGCGACCGCAGCTGTATGCTCGCGTCGCCGATCATTCTTTACGACTATCCAGAGATCGCGCCAGAAAGCCCCGGCGATCTTTTCGACAGCACCGAGATCGATGAGATCCTGACGCTGCGGATAATGACGATGACCGATCAGGAAAAACGCGAGATGCGCTCCGTGGACGAGCGGGCGCGAAAGATACTCGAACGGACCGAGTTGATGTCTGACGACGAGCTTTTGAAAATGCACGGGACACTCAGAGGTATGGAAAGGAGCAGGCACGCAGGCAATGGATGAAATTGAATGGCAATTGCTTGAAGAGCACGAACCCGTAACGGAGTGCACAGTAGACGGGGTCAGCATAAGAACCGGCGATCGAGTTCGCCTGCGACCGCGGGAGGGTGGTGATATTTTCGATCTCGCGCTAAAGGACCAGATCGCGATAATCGAATCGATCGAACAGGACTATGAGAACAACGTCCATCTCGCGGTTGTGCTGGAAGACGATCCGGGACGCGATCTTGGAATGATGCGACAACCCGGCCACCGGTTCTTCTTTACGCCCGGCGAGGTCGAGCCACTACTTCCCGGCGAATTTTCGGAGGCCGAGCGGTGAACAAGGAGCGGATTCTCATAGCGTGTATCGGCAATATTTTTCTGGGCGACGACGCGTTCGGGTGCGAGGTCGCGAAGCTTCTGATGCAACGGAAAATGCGACCCGAAGTAAAGATCGTGGATTTTGGAATCAGAAGTTTTGATCTGGCATACGCGTTGATGGACGGATATGAAACGACCGTTTTTGTCGATGCCGCGCCGCGTGGGGGCGATCCAGGAACGGTTTATCTGATCGAACCTAATCGTTCGGAGATCGACGCGATCGACGGCCATCAGGCGACATTCGAAGCTCATGGCATGGATCCGGTAAAGGTCTTGATGATGGTGAGATCGCTCGGCGGCGAGTTTGGAAAAATATTCGTCGTTGGCTGTGAGCCGCAATTCACTGGAGAAGAAGGCGAAGGGTTTATGGGACTCAGCGAACCGGTGGCGGCGGCACTGTCAAAGGCGGTCGAGGTTGTCGAATCGGTGATCGAGAGGGCGCTGGCCGGAACACAGGTGCGAGCGTCGGTTTGAAGTGAACAGGTATTTTCAAAGGAGATTGATTATGAATAACAAACTTGCCTCCGAAAAAAAGAACGAAGCCGGTTTTGCCTTTTGGACAATTTTGCTTGTTCTCGTGTTGATCGGATTCATTGCAGCGGTCGTCATGAAACTAATGAGTGTTTGGGCCGCGATCGGATTGTTTATCCTGGCGGCGATCGTGATCGGGTTCCTGGCCAACATTTCTGACGTGACCCGATACATGAAGATCAGCCGAATGTAACTGCCGAGGAATAATGCACGAACTTTCCATAGCGATGGGCATCGTTGACGGTGCGTCTGAAGAAGCCGCTCGCTTGGGTGCGGCACGGATCGAGTCCGTCCACCTTCGGCTAGGGCAGCTGTCGGGCGTCGTCAAAGAGGCTCTTCTGTTCTCGTACAGCCTCGCGGCGGCGGATACTGTGCTTGAGGGTTCGCGTTTGGAGATCGAAGAGATTCCGGCGGCTATTTTCTGCGACAGCTGTAAGGCCGAGCGAGAGCTGCCGTCCATCCAGAATTTTTCGTGCTTTGTCTGCGGTCAGCCATCGGCAAACGTTGTCCGCGGACGCGAGCTGACAATAGTCGGATTAGAGTTGGGGAGTGAGTATGCAGCCGCGGTTGGTTGAAGTAAGAAGAAATGTTTTGAAGCAAAACGACGTGCTCGCCGCCGAGCTGCGTAGACTTTTTACAGATGCGGGCGTTTTCGCGACCAGCCTCGTTTCCAGTCCCGGTACGGGCAAGACCGAACTCCTCGAAAAAACACTCGCGCGATTGATGGCGACGTCTAGAGTCGCGGCCCTTGTAGGCGATCTCGCGACAGCCAACGACGCTGCACGTCTCGAGCGTTCCGGCGCCCCGGTCCGGCAGATAATAACGGGCACGATCTGCCATCTGGAAGCTCAGATGGTCGGCGACGCACTGGTAGATTGGGAACTTGCCGAGCTGGATCACTTATTCATCGAGAATGTTGGAAACCTTGTTTGTCCCTCAAGCTACGATCTTGGCGAGACTTTGCGTGTTGTGCTTATGTCGGTCACCGAAGGGGAGGACAAACCGCTCAAATATCCGACGATCTTTAACACCGCCGACGTCGCCGTAATTACGAAGATGGATCTCGCCGACGCAGTCGAGTTCGACCGCGATACGGCTCGGGCAAATATTCAAGCCGTACGACCAGGTATCGAGATTTTGGAAGTCTCTGCTAAGACCGGTCACGGGATGGAAGATTGGATCCGGTATTTGAATTCGCAAACTACGGCGGCGGCTGTCGCGGCCGCTTGAGTTGATTTCCTTTATGACAACGCGAACTAAAATTTTGGTGCGCGGAACCGTTCAAGGGGTAGGATTTCGTCCGTACGTCTATTCTCTTGCGAAGAGGGGAGGCCTGCTCGGGCAGGTTCTGAATAACGAATCAGGCGTGCTGATCGACCTCGAGGGCGATCACGAAGCGATCGATCATTTTGTATCCGAGCTCAAGAGGACTCCGCCGGCGCTTTCGAACATCGAATCGGTTCTCCGGCAGGACGGTGTGGGCGATGTACCGTTTGAAGATTTTCACATCCTTCCGAGCAAGTCGAACGGCTCGGCCCAACTTCCCGTTGCCGCTGACACCGCTGTCTGCGACGATTGCATTCGCGAGCTCTTTGATCTTGCCGATCGCCGCTATAAGTACCCCTTCATAAACTGCACCAACTGCGGTCCTCGATTCACGATCGTCGAGAGTGTGCCATACGATCGCGAACGGACGACGATGAGCGAGTTCAAAATGTGCGCGGCCTGCCGAGCCGAATACGAAGATCCGCTCGATCGCCGCTTTCACGCCGAACCGATCGCCTGCGAGAGTTGCGGCCCGCGGATATTCTTGTCAGAACCACCTGCGGTAGCGGGTGGTTTTGGCGGGTCAGGAAACGAACTGAGTATCGCCGATCGCCGGCTTCAACAACCCGCTACCGCAGGTGGTTCCGACCTCGTCGGCGTGGCCCGGCGGCTATTACGAAACGGTAAGATCGTCGCGATCAAAAGTCTCGGCGGGTATCATCTCGCGTGCGATGCGACGAATGCCGGCGCGGTAACACGTCTGAGACAAAGAAAGGTTCGCGAAGACAAGCCATTCGCGATGATGGCCGGCTCCGTCGAGGTCATCGAGAAATATTGCGAAGCTTCGGACACGGAGAAAGAATTGCTGACTTCGCGCGAGCGTCCGATCGTACTGCTCGCAAAGAGACCACTTGCAGGCCTGCCTGAAGCGATAGCACCGGGTGTTCCCACTTTCGGATTTATGCTTCCCTACACGCCGCTCCATCATCTGCTGCTTGAGGGATGCGACACTCCGCTTGTAATGACGAGCGGAAATATTTCCGATGAACCGATCGCCTACAAGGATCCGGATGCCACCGAAAAGCTAAGCCGCATCGCCGATTATTTTCTGACGAACGATCGCCGGATAAACATACGCATGGACGATTCGATTGTAAGAATCTCGCAATCCAAAATCCAAAATCCAAAATCCAAAATCGTAATCCGTCGTTCCCGCGGATACGCCCCGGCCCCGATCCATACTTCGATCACCTTTGATCGGCAGATCCTGGCATGTGGTGCCGAGCTGAAGAATACGTTTTGCATGACACGCGACCGACATGCATTTGTCAGCCATCACATCGGCGATCTCGAAAATCTGGAAACGTTAAGATCCTTTACGGAGGGCATTGATCACTTCAAAAGCGTATTCGATCTTGAACCGAAGGTGATCGCGTATGATCTCCATCCGGAATATCTTTCGACCAAGTACGCCCATTCGTGCGAAGGCATCGAAACAAAGATCGGTGTTCAGCATCATCACGCGCACATCGCGAGCTGTATGGTCGACAACGATGTCGAAGGCGAGGTGATCGGTGTCGCGATGGACGGTCTCGGCTTCGGGACGGACGGGCGGTTGTGGGGCGGAGAGTTCTTTGTCGCCGACTTTGATCACGCCGAACGAATCGCCCATCTCGATTACGTGCCCATGCCCGGCGGTGTGAAAGCGATCCATGAGCCTTGGCGGATGGCAGCGGTTTATCTACAAAAGACTTTCGGCGATGAGTTCGTGGATCTGGATCTGGATTTTAATAATGATCTCGACAAGAGTGGATGGAAGACGATGCGGAGCATGATCGCTACGAAGACAAATTGTCCGGAAACTTCGAGCATGGGGCGTCTGTTTGACGCCGTCTCCGCGATCCTATGCCTGCGGAGTGCTGTGAATTACGAAGGCCAAGCCGCGATCGCCCTTGAGAACATCGCCGCCAGCGACGTGTCGGGAAGTTATCACTTCGACGTTGACGGAAAGGGTACAATCAAAACCGAACCCGTTATTCGAAAATTGGTGGAGGAGCTGTTAAGCGGCGGGAGCCCTGCCGCGATTTCGTCGCGGTTCCACCTCGGGGTCGCGGAACTCATTACGACGGTAGCAGCAGATGCGCGCGACAAACGGAACTTGAATCGCGTCGCACTTTCAGGCGGCGTCTTTCAAAATATGTTTCTTCTCGAAGCCGCGTCTTCGAGGCTCGCCGAGCAAGGTTTCGAGGTGCTCACTCACAGTCGTGTTCCAACGAACGACGGCGGAATTTCTTTGGGGCAGGCCGCGGTGGCCAATGCCTATATTCGATCAGGGAGAATTTAATTTATGTGTCTCGCAATACCTGGCAAGATCGTAGAGATCATTGACGAGGAGAATCGTATCGCCAAGGTCGAGATCGGCGGCGTCCGTCGCGGTGTCAATATCGGCATGCTCGATGACGTCGTGATCGGCGACTACGTTCTTGTACACGTAGGTTTTGCGATGAGCAAGATCGACGAAAAACAGGCCGAGGAAACGCTCCGGCTGCTGCAGGAGCTGGGCTCGTATCAGGAAGAGTTCGAGCAGTTTACTACTGCGATCAACTGAAGTAGTGGTCAGTGGTCAGTGGTCAGTGGTCAGTGGTCAGTGGTCAGTGGTCGGTGGTCAGTGGTCAGATAGGAACCAAACGAAGGGACCATTTAGCACTGAACCACTCGACACTGAACACTGACCACTGACCATCGACCACTGACCACTGACGACCGACCACTGAAAAGATGACAAAAGCAATCGAAGATTTTTCCGAATCCTTTTATCCGTTCCTTCACGACAGCGCAAAGGACCCGGTGGAATTGACGGAACAGCTTGGATTCTCGCTTCTCGAAAAGGCGAGGGAAAGTATTGAGGTCAAGAAAAAGTTTTTTGATGAGAATAAGACCGAGATCTTGAGTGCTTCGCTTGAACTCGCACGTGCATTTCACCGGGGAAATAAACTCCTCGTGTGCGGCAATGGAGGATCGGCGACCGATGCTCAGCACATCGCGGTCGAGTTCATGCATCCGATCACGGTCGGTCGAAAGGCGCTCCCCGCGATCTGCCTGAACAATGACATGGCGATGGTAACGGCGGTTGCGAACGATGTTAATTTCGCAGACGTTTATGTCCGGCAGTTAATCGCTCTCGCAAAAAACGGCGACGTTCTGATCGCGATCTCGACAAGCGGAAATTCCGAGAATCTGCTTCATGCGTTCAAGACGGCACAGCAGATGGGATTGACGACGATCGGCTTTGCCGGCGACGAAGGCGGCAAGATGGAAGAGATGCGACAGCAGAAACTTATCGACTTTTGCTTCACGGTACCGACATCGAGTATTCACCGTATTCAGGAATCGCATGTCACGCTCTATCACATCATGTGGGATATGGTGCACGAGTTTTTGCAGCACAAGAGTCTCCTCGTAAGGAGCGGTTCCGAGCGTGTTGACGGCACTTAACCGCAGATGACACGGATTGGGCGGATCTGAAATGATGGGAACGCAGGGGGGAAGGTAGGATCTGGAGACCATAAAAAGACTGATCCGCGTAATCTGCGGTTAACTACCTGGAGGATGTGACAAGAGGTTCATATGAAATTCATTGATGAATACCGGCAGAGCGATCTAGCGAAGAACCTTGCCGAAAAGATCGCCTCGATGACCGATCGTTCGCTGAAACTTATGGAAGTTTGCGGCGGACATACTCATACAATTTTTAAATACGGCATCGAGGATCTGCTCCCGCCGAACATCGAGATGATCCACGGGCCGGGTTGTCCGGTCTGCGTCATACCGCTTGGCCGCACCGACGACGCGATCTCGCTCGCCCTCGAGCCCGATGTAATTTTTACTACATTCGGCGACATGATGCGCGTGCCGGGCTCGAAGACGAATTTGTTCGATGCCAAGGCACAGGGCGCGGATGTGCGGATGGTCTACTCGCCCCTTGATGCGTTAAAGATCGCAAAGCAGAATCCCGATCGTCAGGTGATCTTTCTGGGTCTCGGATTTGAGACGACTTCCCCGTCGACCGCGATGACGATCCTTCAGGCGGCGAAGGACAACGTAACTAACTTCAGCGTTTTTTGTAATCACATCATGATCGTGCCTGCGTTGAAGGCGATGCTCGACTCGCCCGATCTGCAGCTTGACGGATTTGTTGGGCCCGGACACGTGAGCACTGTGATCGGGACGCGATGTTACGATTTCGTCCCGGCCGAATACAACAAACCGCTTGTCGTGACGGGCTTTGAGCCGCTGGATATTCTGCAGTCCGTGTACATGATCGTGAAGCAGATCATCGAGGGCCGCGCCGAGATCGAGAATCAGTACGGCCGCGCAGTCGAACGGAATGGTAATCGCCGGGCGCTCGAGGTGCTGTCGGATGTCTTCGAACCGCGCGAGTTCTTTGAATGGCGCGGGCTCGGCTCGATCGCGCACAGCGGCATGAAACTGAAAGAAAAATATGCAGCGTTCGACGCGGAATTGAAATGGAACGTCCCGGGCCTTCGGATCGCAGATCCAAAAGCATGTCAGTGCGGCGAGATCTTAAAGGGCGTGAAGAAACCCTGGGAGTGCAAAGTCTTCGGAACGGCGTGTACGCCCGAGACACCGATCGGCTCATGCATGGTGTCCAGCGAAGGGGCGTGCGCAGCATATTATAATTTTGGACGACTCTCAAAAGTCGCTCAGCGTTCTGCCCCGTAAAAGGGCAGCACAGGAATTAAAACGAATAAGGGGAGGGACGAGATGAACAGGATGGAAGTCGCGGAGATCGCAAAAGGCGCGGTCGCGGGATTGGTTGGAGGATTGATCGCGTCTTATGTGATGAGCGAATTCCAAACCATCGTCACAAAGATCGGCGAGAACATGTCGGAGAACGGAAAGCAGAAAGAAAAGAAAAGTTCCGAGCCCGCGACGACAAGGGCGGCTGAGATGATCTCGGAAGATGTTTTCGATCACCGGCTTACAAAAAAAGAAAAAGAGATCGCGGATCCGCTAATGCACTATGCAATGGGCGGAACTTCAGGATTAATATACGGCGTCGCGTCCGAGTTCGTCCCGGCAACCACCGCCGGCGTCGGTCTGCCTTTCGGGACAGCCGTGTGGCTGATAGCGGATGACGTGGTCGTCCCCGCACTTGGCCTTTCGAAACCGGTGACCGAGTATCCGGCATCGACCCACGCATATGCGCTTTCGTCGCATCTTGTCTACGGCTTGACGACGGAGCTCGTGCGTAGGGCCGTCCGGAATATTTTGTAGGTACTATGAAAAAGGTCGAAAAAGAAAACGCGGACGAAGAAGAGATCGGTACCGGGGAAGAGAGCGAAGCCGAAAAGACGATAAGCACTTATCTCGCACAGGTCATCCATCTATTTCTTTCTGCGGTCGCCGTGCTTCTTCTTGTCGTAGCAGTGATCGCGACAATCGACATCGTGATTCGCGATTTCCCTAATCTCTGGCAGCCGCCAGAGGGCGAATACCCCGTCCTTCTCCGCATCATCGAAACGCTTTTGCTGATCGCGATAGTCGCGGAGTTCGCGCTTCTCTTACTCTTCAGGCGCCTCAGCGCGGCTGTCGAGGTCGTGGTTTTCGTCCTCGCCCGAAAGACGATCAACCCTGATATAAATTCCATCGATCTTGTACTTTGCGCCGCGGGCATCGCGGGGCTTATTGTGTTGAGACATTATTTCTTGCCGGGCAAGACCACCTGATAACCATGAACGATTCGTTTGCCACAAGCCCTCTGTTCGAACGCGTCGAGCGCGCACGACGACGAAAGCACAAGATCCGCGAAACTCACATAACCCTCGCACACGGCAGCGGCGGACGTGCGATGCACGACCTTGTCGAAGGACTCATCCTCGAGTATTTTCAAAACCCTCTGCTCGACAAGCTCGAGGACCAGGCTGTGTTCGAAACCAACGGTGCGAAACGGATGGCATTTACCACCGATTCGTTCGTCGTCGATCCGATATTTTTTCCAGGCGGCGATATCGGTGCCCTCGCCGTCCACGGTACGGTTAATGACCTCGTGATGAGCGGTGCGAGACCGCTGTATCTTTCGGTCGGCCTGATAATGGAAGAGGGACTGCCGATCGAGGACCTGAGACGAATTCTCGCGTCGATGAAAGCAGCCGCCGAAGAAGCGGGCGTGCAGATCGTCACCGGCGACACAAAAGTTGTTCAGAAAGGCGGAGCGGACAAGATCTTCATCAATACCGCCGGCATCGGAGTGATCGAAACCGAGGCGGATATTTCATCGTCGCGGGCAACACCCGGAGACAAGGTGATCGTCAGCGGATCGATCGGCGATCATGGCACGACCGTCATGATCGCCCGCGGCGAGCTCGATCTCGAAACCGATATCGAAAGCGATACGGCGTCGATGCACTCGCTGGTCGCGGACATGCTCGACGAAGCTGCGAAACTCAATTCCCTTGACGCGATCCACACTCTTCGCGATCCGACGCGGGGCGGGGTGGCGACGACGCTAAACGAGATCGCGATGAGCTCTGAAGTTTGCATCGAGATCAACGAAGCATTGATCCCTGTTCGAGAAGAAGTTAAAGGCGCCTGCGAAATTCTCGGTCTCGATCCGCTTTACGTTGCGAATGAGGGCAAGCTGATCGCGATAGTTTCTTCGGAACACGCCGACGCGATCCTGGCCCGCATGAGACAAAATCCGCACGGCTCGGCCGCGTGTATCATCGGCGAGGTCAAGGACGAACCGAAAGGGATCGTCTCGATGACCACCGGTTTTGGCGGCACGCGAATCGTGGACATGCTCGCCGGAGAACAGTTGCCGCGTATCTGCTAAGCCTACCAGAGGGTTTTGAAAAACCCGGGAAAACCCCGGCAAACCCGTAGTACTCGAACCCCCCTCACTGGTTATCCAAGCTCAACAACCAGATATTCTCTTTCGATCGACGCTGTCTGATATCGCACACGTATGGCTGTATCCGAACGCGACGGCAATCGTTGGGACGTTTTCCAACAATGAAATGCCTGTGTTTTCGTGTAGTTCGAGTCAGCGGTCTGACCTTGGGCGCGGTATAGGGCTTGCAGAGTACTGGTTGAAACGGGGTTTGGAAGATCGAATGCTGTTTCCGAAGTAGATAAGTCTTATGGCAAAAAGGAAGACTATTAAATCGGCTAAGGGAGCCGTGAGAAGAGCGCTAAGCGGCGTCATGTTGTCGGTGTTTTCGATAGGGCTGCTCGGTGGCACGCCGGCCGCGTTGGCCCATGGCGGTGAGGATCACGGGGAGCAGAAAGTTGTCGCTAGTGCGCAAGATGGAATGGTTTCACGATCGGCGCGAATCGGCGATTTTGAGCTGTTGCTCAAGCACCCGTTGCTGGTACCCGATACGCCAGCGTCTGCACGACTGTTCCTGACTCAGTTTGCTACCAACGAAGCTGTGAGCGGCGGAGATGTTACAGCAGAAATCGAGGCCCCAAACGGAGCTGTCATCGAGGTTCCTGTTGTGAAAACAGATGTAGCCGGGAGCTATTTGGTCGAACTTTCCGCACTGGCTGAGGGCGATTATATATTTCGAACTACCGTGATCATGAACGGTAAGACTGAAACAGCGACTCTGTCGGGCATAGCGGTTGGCCATGCAGAGCACGCAAAGATCACGGGTTACTCATGGTCGCAGGCCTTGCTAATAGCAGTTCTGTTCCTGATCGGCGCAGTCTTATTTGCCGCACTCATCTATCTTGCGATCCGTACAGTTAAAACCAGACCAATAAGGGAAGAGGCCGTCGCGGCCTAATCGTTGAAGAGCAGAATGTCATTCGAGCAACGTTCTTTTTTCATAACTCTTCTCTTTCGAGGGATGTTTTTTTTCGTGCTTGCCATCCCGCTTTTTTCGCAACAACCAGTTCTTGCTCCAGCCCAAACCACGAAGAGACTGACCTCTGCCGAATTTGTCGGACAGGACGGGTTAGTGATTGAACGATTGATCGAACTTGGAGTCCGCAGTCGTGCGGATCTGATGGCGGCCCGCCAACGGCTTGCGATCGCGGAAGGGCGTCTACGGCAGGCGGGACTTCTTCCGAATCCGACGTTCGAGACCGAGTACGGAAGTCCTCGCTTCCTGGGTGGTGAGCCCGAATATGATTTTGCAGCCGGCGTTACACAGGTCTTCGAACTTGGAGGCAAACGCCGCCGCCGCGTAGCCGTGGCGGAGCTCGAGCTAAGCCAGATCCGCGCGGAAATTCTTTCTCTTGAGCGCCAGCTTATCGTCGGCATCCGTACGGCGTATACCGGTGCTCTCGCGGCCGCACGCCAGCTTGACGTATTGGAAAGACTCATCGCTGGAAACGAAGAGATCGTTCGCATAACCGAAGCTCGTTTAACCGAGGGCGACGTCGCACCGCTCGATGTAAATCTCGTCAAGGTCGAGAACGACCGGATGAAGGTCCAGGCGATTCAGGCCCGGGCCGAACTGGAAACGCGTTTATTGGAGATCCGCACACTCATCGGAGCAGACGTTTCAGAAAGCATTCGGCTTGCGCCCCAACCCGACCGTCCGCCCAGATTTGACGCATCGCTTAGCGAACTTACGGAACTGGCATTGCAAGGGCGTCCGGATCTGCAAGCAGCACGGCTCGGCGAAGAACTGGGTACAGCACGAATTAACCTCGCCCGCGCAAACGCGGTTCCAAATGTTGCCGGGTCCGTCCGGTACTCGCGTTCGAAAAGTATTGTTGACTTGCCGGGGCCGGTCAACGGAAGCACATTCGCATCCAACCTGGACAACGAACTTACGTTTGGCGTGTCGATCGACATCCCGATCTTCAATCGCAACCAGGGTGAGATCGCAGCGGCGACGGGCGAACGCCTTCAGGCCACGCGGACGCGCGAATTTCTGGAAAGCACTGTCAAAAGAGATGTCGCGATCGCCTACCGGAAATACCGGGCCGCCGCCGAGTCGCTGGTTGTTTATTCGACCCAGATCCTGCCGCGGGCTGAAGATAATTTGCGGTCGGTAAGAGCCGCCTATGGTCTAGGAGAATTTTCGATCTTTGAGGTTGTCAATGAGCAACGCCGGCTCGCGGAAAATGTGACCAACTTCAACCAGATCCTGCGTGATTACTATGACGCTCTGACCGAACTTGAGACGGCGATAGGCGCTCCGCTGTCGGCATCCGCATTTGCACCGGGCAGTACATCGGTCTTACCCGACGGAGATCTGAATCCGAATCAGATAGATCGGAGCAAGTTTTTGAAATCGATCATGGAAGTAAAACTTTCGAACAAGACGGCCGCAACTCGCGCCGAAACCGGAAAAGAAAATAAAGAAAAATAGTAGAGGACAATATGAAAACAATAACTTTTTTAATGATTGCGGGATTGAGTCTTTTGACCGGGCTGGCGGCTGGATGTTCATCCGACTCGACTCCATCGAATAGCGCGGTTACCAACCGCGATGCGACTGCCGCTAACACCGGAGGCACCAACACGGCCCCGCCGAAAACCGACGACGAGACACCGGCCGCGGTAAAAGCCGCGCTGCCTGACGCACAGAGCTTCACGGTTCAGCACAAGGACATACCGCAAGACGCGATCACGGATATTGAGAAGGATGCGGGTGCAAAAGTTCCGGATACCGACCACCACTCCTATCTCGCGTTCTCGACGGCGGGTGGAAAACGGACGCAAGTCGGAGCCGCTACAGTTGTTAAAGCAGGTGGTAAGGACGTCGTCATAATTTACGACAGCAAGGACGGATCTCCGACGATCCGGGAAGTGCGAGCAGAGGGTGTATCTGCGGATTTTCTCAAACAGTTCGCTGGCAAAGGTCATGACGACATGTTCTCCGTTGGCAATGACATCAAGATTAGCGGGGGTGTCGATGACGCCACGGCTAAGTCGATCGCTCAGGCCGTGCGAATCGATTCAATGACAATGCAGGCACTCTACGGTGCGGCTCACAAACATTAAGTAGGGCCGACGCCTCGGCATAGAAAAACAGAAGGATCTTCACCGTACGGTAATGACTCCAAACACATTTTTCCAATCGATAATAAGACGCACCGCCATCGGGCTCTTCGTCTGCGGCTCATTAGTCGGGGGAGCGTTCGTCTTCGGGAACGGTGAGCACGAAGAACCGGCCGCGGCCGGAACGGGCGTTACAACGGCTGTTCCAATCGCCCGGGCTGAACGCAATGTCGACACCGACGCGGGGAGCTTTAATTTTAGGGTCGAACGCATGCCGTCCGATCCCCGAACCGGTGAGCTTGTTCAGACAGCTTTGCGATTGGCGGAAAAAGTCGAGGGCGGCTTTGGCGGAGGCGACCCCATTGCACTTACCGACGCCGCGGTCTCTCTAAGTGTTACGACAGCCGAAGGAGAAAGTGTTGCAGACAAGATCCCGGCAAGTCTCCAGGAAGGCTTTTACCGGGTCGACTACACATTCTCGGGAACCGGAAACTTTAAACTCGTTTTCAACGTGACGACGAAAGACGGTCGAAGTGTCTCGGCCGATTTTCCGGTGAGCGTCGTAAGTGCCGCTGTTAACCGGACGTTCTGGATCGGCGTATTGCTTCTGGCGTTACTGAGTTTCGGAATAGTGGGCGGAGTTTATTACGCCGCCGGACGCGATGAGAACGGAAACCGCAATATTCGAAAGATCGCTCCGGTGATCATTCTCGCAGTGGTGTTTTTTGTTTTTGGCACTTTTGCTTTGGCCTATTTCGCACCGCCACGCGAAACGAGGGTCATGGGCACTTTCCACCCCACGGGAGAAATACCGGCAAGCGAGACGACTGTCGCGACGCTTGCGACGATTACGATCCCGAAAGAGTCGCAGCTCCTTTTCGGTATTAAGACGGAACCGGTCGAGGTGCGCCGGATCACGAGCGGATTGAGTACGACGGGCGTTGTTCGCGCACGGCCAGATGCCCGGGCTGTTGTCGTGCCGCCAGTTGCCGGTCGGATCGTTCTTCGAGAAGGACTAACTATCGGCTCCGCGGTAACACGCGGCGAGCAGGTCGGATCAGTTGAACAGGTATTAGACGTTCCCGGCCAGGTTGGACTCGAGCAACAAAGGCTCGAAGTCGAGGCAAGGAGGATCGAGTTGCGAAATACGATACTTCAGTTGCAGGGCCAGCAGGCTGAGCAGCGTGCCAAGGCCAACCAGGCGCGGACACAACTTGCACAAGCGCAGCGCGAATTACGCCGGGCCGCGAACCTGCTCGAAGTGGGAGCTGCTCCAAAAAAACGAGTGGAAGAGGCGCAGACCGCGGTAAAAGTCGCAGAGCAGGAAGTGGCGTCAGCGGAACAACAGGTTCGCCTGATCGGAAATCAAGTCAGTCAAACGCAAAATGCCCAGGCGATCTTCAGCCCGCAAAGGGTGAATCAGCCAAATAGAATTTTTCCTTTGAGGGCTCCGGTGACGGGCATAGTCAACGAGATAAAAGCAACAAGTGGGCAAGTGGTCGAGACGGGGGCAGAGTTACTCTCGGTGGTCAATCTATCGACCGTCATTATCGAAGCCCAAGTTTTCGAGCGCGACCTGCCGGCGGTTCGCGAGTCGACGAGAGCGAGTTTTACCACCGCGGCCTTGTCCGGCGAGGTTTATACGATAGGCACACCGGACGGCGATGGAAGGTTGATCTCGATCGGACAGGTCGTTAACGAACAAACACGTACGATTCCTGTTATTTACGAAATAAAGAATCCGCTGGGGCGCCTCAGGGACGGAATGTTCGTCGAAGTTACGATCGACACCAGCGGAGGACGCCAGGTTTTGGCTGTACCGAAGAGGGCGGTTGTCACCGAACAAGGACAAACCTTCGTATTCGTGTTCGATGGAGGAGAATCGTTCGAGAAACGGGCGGTTGCTCTGGGTGCGGAGGGAGTGGACTTTTACGAAATTAAATCAGGATTGAAAGATGGCGAGCGGGTTGTGACCGAAGGCATTTATCAGCTTCGTTCGACGCAGCCCACTGCATGACAGTTCAAGTAGAAATTATGAGAAAGTTTTTAATTTCAGCATTGATATTTACGTTTGTGGCTGTTGCAGTTTTCTCGGCATGCAGTAAACCCACGACGACGGACAACAGCGCGACGACGGGCGGACCCGATGTGACGACCACTGATTCGCACCCAACGGTTCACGTCGATTTCGCGAGCAATCCCACACAGGCGCAAGCCGGGCAACCGACAACTTTGACGTTTACGGTCAAGGACCAGAATGGGTCAACGGTGAAAGATCTCCAGATCGTTCACGAAAAGCAGATGCATCTGCTGATCGTGTCAAAAGATCTTGCGGAGTTTTATCACGTTCATCCGGAACAGTCCGCGGACGGCAGCTACAAAGTTATTCACACTTTTCCAAACGGCGGTGATTACAAGCTCTATGCCGACTTTACTCCGCAGGGCGCGGTGCAAGTCGTCGAGCAGATCGACATGAAAGTAGAGGGACCGGAACGTGCAAAGGTGGCTCTCGTACCGGACACGAAATTTGAAAAAGTTGTAGACGGTTTGAAGATTGTGATGAAGCCGAGTGCAGCCATCAAAGCCGGACAGGAGCTAACACTCGACTTCGAGGCATTCGATGCGGTGACCGGCGGACCGGCAACCGGGCTCGAGAACTATCTGGGTGAACTCGCACACTTCGTCATTATCAGCGAGGACCTGAAAGATTTTGTACATGCACATCCGATGGAAAAGGGTGAGTCAATGGACGCCATGAAAATGGGCGATGCTAAACCCGACGAGCATGGTAAGGACGGTCACGCGCATGGTGCAACGGAGCATAATGCGGGGGCGGAAAATCGATCGGAGGTTTCGGCACACACCACGTTTCCCCGATCTGGGCTTTATAAATTATGGGCTCAGTTTCAGCGCGCCGGAAAGGTGATCAACGTTCCTTTTATAGTTAGAGTTCCGGAAGGAAATTCCGATCCCGTCAAAGCCGCAAATGTTCCCGCGGGTTTTACGAAGATCATAGTTTCGGAAAATGGTTTCGAGCCGTCGACGGTCAACGCTCAAAAGGGCGAAAAGGTATCGCTCGCTTTCTATCGCGCGGATGCCGACAACTGTGGCGGCGAGGTCGTCATTCCGACGCAGAGCATCAGGAAAGCGTTGCCGGTCGGCGAAACCGTTTTGGTTGAGTTCACGCCGGCCGCAGCAGGAGATCTTGCGTTCGCCTGCGGGATGGACATGCTCAAGGGCAAGATCGTAGTTAGCGAGAATTAGAATTGGTCGAACACTGGAGGAGAAATAAGTGAAGAAATTGAAGTTGTGGTTAGTTTTCGGGGCCGTCATCGGATTCGGCGGAATGGTCGCGTTCAGATCGACCGTCGTCGAGGCTCACACCCGGACGGTAAGGATCACCGTCGATCGGAACGGCTTTTCACCGTCCTCGATCGAGGTCGAGGCCGGTCATAAATTGAATCTTATTTTCAATCGCGTGGACAGCGCCAACTGTGGGAGAACTGTTGTTTTTCGAAGACCGAACATTCGGAAGGCCCTGCCTGTCGGCAAGGACGTCCTCGTTTCGCTCACGCCACGCGAGGCGGGGCGAATAAGCTTTACGTGCGGAATGGGAATGCATAAGGGCAGCATTATCGTTAGTGAAGAGTAGAGACGGAGCAGAAGAAAAACATGAAGACAATACTTCTAGTGGTTAGTGTGGGTTTCGCGGCGATTGGTTTTGCTGCGTGCACTCAGTCGCCGTCGCATACCGGTATGAATCATAACGGTATGGTGATGAATGGCAACAATTCGATGCCGATGAATGCCAATCACGACATGTCGGACGCTCATTACTCGGAAATGAAAAGCTCGCCGGATGCCGCGAGCCAGCCGTATGATCTGCAGTTTATCGACACCATGACGCATCACCATCAGGGTGCGATCGATATGGCGAAGATGGTGTTGATGAGATCCCAGGACGGCGAACTAAAAAAATTCGCTCAGAAGATCATAAGCGATCAGGCCAAGGAGATTCGTCAGATCAAGGACTGGCGCGACAAATGGTATTCCGGAAAACCCGCGGCCCTGAATATGGAAATGCCGGGCATGACTGATTCGATGAATATGATGATGGGCGACGGTATGAAAAAGATGGAAGCCGCGTCGGGTAAAGAGTTTGACTTGATGTTTCTCGACATGATGAAGCCTCATCACGAGGGTGCTATAGCGATGTCAAAAGAAGCCCTGACAAAAGCTGAACACGCCGAAGTAAAAACATTGGCGAATCAGATCATCAAGGCGCAGGAAGCCGAGATAAAACAAATCGAAGCCTGGAAATCGTTCTGGTCGAAATAGGAGACAGGCCTCGCATTTGTTCGGAATGTTCAAAGACCCCGGTGAATGATATGTCCCGGGCAATAGACGTATGAACGCAATACTCAAGTGGGCACTCCAGAACCGCCTTATAATTGTGGCGATCGCCGCCTTGCTATTGGTGTGGGGCGGTTACGTGGCGATGAAGCTCCCCGTCGACGTCTTCCCCGACCTGAACAAACCGACGATCACGATCTTGACGGAAGCCGAAGGGCTCGCACCGGAAGAAGTCGAAACACAGGTCTCCTATCCCATCGAAACCGTTATGAACGGCGTCCCCGGGGTCACGCGGGTCCGCTCCCAAAGCGGTATCGGATTATCGATCGTTTACGTAGAGTTTGACTGGGGCACGGACATCTACCGCAACCGACAGCTCGTCGCGGAGAAACTGTCGGAGGCCCGGGAACAACTGCCACAAGGTGTTTCACCTTTTCTGGCGCCGATCTCCTCGATCATGGGCGAGATCATGCTCATCGCGGTCACCTCCACCGATGGGAAAACCGATCCACTGGATGTGCGAACACTTGCGGACTGGACGATACGTCCCAGACTTCTGACGATCGCAGGCGTCTCGCAGGTGATACCGATCGGGGGCGGAGTGAAACAGTATCAGGCACTCGTCTCGCCCCAAAAGCTACAACAGTTTGCTATCACCATCGAGGACGTCACGACGGCGCTCGAAAAATCGAACGCAAATTCCACGGGCGGATTTGTCGACGCGCAGAGTCAGGAATATCTGGTCCGGAACCTTGGGCGATTTTATACCCTTGACGAACTCAAACAGACGGTTGTCGCTTATCGAAATAACGTACCGATACGCCTCGGGGACGTAGCCGACGTCGAGTTCGGCGCAAAGATAAAACGCGGCGATGCCGGATCGAACGGAAAGCCCGCGGTAATTTTGTCCGTCCAGAAACAACCTGGGGCAAGCACCGTCGAACTTACTAAAAAGATCGATGAAGCCGCAAGAGAATTACAGACGACACTCCCGGCCAATATCGAGATCAACACACGCCTCTTTCGTCAGGCAAACTTTATCGAGGCGTCGATCGGAAATGTTATCGAAGCCCTTCGCGACGGTGCGATCCTTGTGGCTATCGTGCTCTTTCTGTTCCTGCTGAATTTTCGTACCACTGCAATTACTCTGACCGCGATCCCGCTGTCTTTCGTGGTCACATTTCTCGTTCTGTGGGCCTTCGGGATCTCGATCAATACGATGACACTTGGCGGGCTGGCAGTGGCGATCGGCGAACTGGTCGATGACGCGATCGTTGATATTGAGAATATTTTCCGTCGCCTGCGGGAAAACTCTACGTTGCCGGAACCTCGTCCTGCCCTTCAAGTCGTCTATCAAGCTTCGCTCGAAATACGCTCGTCGATCGTTTTCGCGACCATCATCGTCGCCCTCGTCTTTCTCCCGCTGTTTATGCTTACTGGCGTCGAGGGACGGCTCCTTGCTCCGCTCGGGCTGGCGTACATCACATCGCTTATCGCATCGCTATTTGTGAGCTTGACCGTCACTCCCGTTCTGGCGTCGTATCTGCTACCGCAACTTTTTAAGAAGAATGTGCGGCGTCCATCATTGGTCTTCAGATTTTTTGCGAGTTTGAGATCGAGATTCGCAAGTAAAAGCGAGCGGGAATTGGCGGACGAAGACGAAGTACCTGCCTACGAGGACGGCGAGGGACAAAACGCCGGCGGGTACTCGGAAGAAGACAGTTTCGTCGTTCGGTGGCTAAAACGGTGGGACGAGCGGCTTCTCCACTCAACGTTGCGCCATCCCTACAAGGTCATGGTCGGTGTTGGACTTCTGTTCGTATTGACGATGGCAACACTTCCGTTTGTAGGCACAGCGTTTCTTCCTGAATTTAATGAGGGAACGCTGACTATCAATGTCCAGGCGCAACCCGGCACTTCACTGACGGAATCAAATCGTATCGGCACCATTTCGGAAAAATTGATATTAGAAGTTCCTGAAGTTATTTCTACCGGTAGGCGTACCGGCAGAGCGGAACTTGACGAACATGCCGAGGGAGTTCATTACACCGAAATCGATGTCGACCTCAAAGAATCGGATCGCTCGCGGGAGGACATATTAGCCGACATCCGTGAAAAGCTGGCCGTGGTGCCGGGCGTGAACCTGAATGTCGGACAGCCGATCTCGCATCGCCTTGATCATTTGCAATCGGGTGTTCGGGCGCAGATCGCCGTCAAACTTTTCGGTGACGATCTAGCGACCTTGCGGTCAAAGGCCGAAGAGATCCGTAACACCATGCAAACGGTCGAGGGCGCGACCGATGTGCAGATCGAAAGACAAGTGCTGATCCCACAGATCAGATTTAACGTCAATCGCGAGCGAGCCGCCCAGTACGGTCTGGCTCCCGGCGAAATCACCGAAACTCTCGAAACAGCTTTGAACGGGCGCATTGTTTCTCAGGCGATCGAGGGAGCCCGCCGCTACGATGTTGTGGTCCGCTTTGACGACGCGTCACGGAGCAACCTGGACGTATTACGATCCGCGACGGTCGACACGCCTCAGGGAACGCAGATTCCCGTGTCCGCGGTCGCCGAGATCGAGAATTTGCCGGGGCCGAACCAGATACTGCGGGAGAACACGAAGCGCCGCATCGTAATTTCAGCGAACACGGGCGGCCGCGATCTCGGATCGGTGGTTCAAGACATGCAGGAGCGGGTTGCTGCTCAGGTCACGCTGCCACAAGGTTACTTCGTCGAATTCGGCGGGCAGTTCCAGGCTTCGCAGGAAGCAACGCGAACACTTTCTGTCTTGACGATGTTTTCGCTGGTCGCGATCTTTTTCCTGTTGATCAAGGCTCTCGGCGATTGGCGGAGCGCTCTGCAGGTAATGGTCAATATTCCACTCGCGATGATCGGTGCGGTGATCGCGCTGCTGCTAACGGGCGGCGTATTTTCGATTGCCACGCTGGTCGGTTTCATCTCGCTGGTCGGCATCACATCGCGCAACGGGATCATGATGATCTCGCATTATCTTCATCTTATGCGGGAAGAGGGCGAGGGCTTTACTGAAGAGATGATCATCCGGGGCTCTCTTGAAAGGCTGGTACCGGTGATGATGACAGCGTTGACCGCGGGCCTTTCGCTGATACCCTTCGTACTTGCGGCCGACGCGCCCGGCAAGGAAATTCTACACCCGCTCGCGGTTGTCGTGGTCGGTGGTATCTTGACGTCGACACTTCTCGACCAGATTGTCACGCCGGCGGTTTTTTATAGATTCGGAAAGCCGGCTGCGGATCGGATCATAGCTGAACGCGACGGAGCCAGCCCCGAAAACGAATGGGGCTCTTCGGGAGACACGGGCGGCGAACCTTTTCCGAGGAAGCCCGTCTTGAGCGAATAAGAGTTTGTTTGATTTCATAAACTGGAGGACTGTTATGACTAGAAGGTTCTATTTCGCCGCTATTGTTTCAGCTCTTGCGATCGTGATCGGCTTCAAGCCAGCCTTGGCGCAAGCGGACGAAACGAAAGCCGTAGCTGATGTGTTGATGCAGGAAGCTGCAGCCGTTGAAAAAGGTGATCTCGCCGCTCTCGACAAGATTTGGGCAAACAGCGAAGACGTCTCAGTTTTCGAAAGCGGCCACGCAAATTATGGATGGAATGATTACCGAAACACCCATCTCGCACCCGAGTTGAAAGAATTCAAAAACACGAAGTACGCTTTTTCAGATTTAAAAGTAAAGGTTGACGGCAAAACCGCGTGGGCGACGTTCAAGTACACACTTTCCGCGGATCTTGGCACTCGGCATGTCGACAGCGGCGGTCTTGCGACGGCGGTTTTGGAAAAGCGTGAAGGCAAATGGCGAATCGTTCATTGGCATTCAAGCGCGCCGCGACGAGCACCAGCTCCGCAGCCGTCGCCAAAGAGCTAGGACATCTGAGGGGAGGCTTAATAAACGAGCAAAGGAGAGAAATTTATGATGCAAAGTTATACAAAGTTTGCGGCCATGATAGTGACGTCCACAGTTGTTATGTTTGGGCTGATGTACCTAAACACCTACCAACTGGATCACATATTTTTTAGCGAAACGCGAGCCTATATGGCACTCGTGATGGGCGCAACTATGGCGGTTATCATGCTTCTGTTCATGCTCAAGATGTATGAGAGCTGGCGTGTAAACGCAGGTATCTTAGTCGGAAGCGCCGTAATTTTTGTTCTCGCTCTATGGCTTGTGCGGAGCCAAACGACCATTGAAGATGTTTCTTACATGCGGGCAATGATCCCGCATCATTCAATCGCAATCCTGACCAGTGAACGCGCCAACATTACCGATCCACGGGTCCGCAAGCTCGCCGACGAAATAATCGAGGCGCAAAAGCGGGAAATCACTGAGATGGAAAATTTGATCAAGGACCTCGAAAGTAAACGGTAGATAATTTCGCGGATCCGGCAGCTGGTACGCGAAGTTTATTAATGTGGTCAAGATCGAGGACCCGAAGCTGAATTACGAATCGAAATGGGCGACGCTGACTTTTGAGATAAGGTAGATAGGAAAATCTTTATGAAAAAACAAACAATCTTTGCAAGTATTTTGTCGCTGTTCCTGGTCGCCTCAGTTTTCGCTCACGACCTGTTCCTGAAGACGGACAGTTATTTCCTACAACCGAATTCAAAATTCGCCATCAAAATTATGAACGGGACCTTTCAGGAAAGCGAAGGTGCCGTCTCATACGCTCGCTTGAATGACGTGAGCGTGATCTCAGGTGGAAAGAGGATTCATCCCCAGGAAACCGATTTTACAAAGAACGAAACAACGGCTTTTATGAACCTGACGACCGGAGCCGCGGGAACTTATGTAGTGGGGCTTTCAACAAAATCGCGCGAGATCGCTTTAAAGGCTGCGGACTTTAATGAGTATCTGAAAGAGGACGGTTTGCCGGACACGCTGGAAGAACGACGGCAAACCGGCGAACTCGAAAAAGACGCAAAAGAGCGTTACGCCAAACACGTCAAGGCCATCTTGCAGGTCGGCAAAAAGCAGACCGACGATTACAAAACAGTTTTGGGCTATCCCGTCGAACTCGTCCCTCAACAAAATCCCTATAAGCTCAAGAAAGGCGACACGATCGACATCTTGTGTTTGAAGGATGGTCAACCGCTGGTCGGGCAAGTTGTCCTCGCGGGGCGCGAGGCAAATGGCAAAATGACCGTCACCCCCGAGCTTCGCAGTGACAAAAACGGGATGGTAAAACTTCGTCTCGACGGCTCGGGCAAATGGTATGTCAAGTTTATCAACATGGCCAAGCTAGACGATCCGGATTTGAATTACGAGTCAAAATGGACAACGCTCACTTTTGAGATCAGATAGCGGGCTGTCGTTGAAAGGAGTTGGAAAACAAGCAGTATGAAGTTTTTCAAAGAATATAAAGAAATCTGGTTTGGGATCGGGCTGGGCGCTTTAGCTTGGGTGATCGACGCGGTGATGCACGTCGAGTTAGGATCGGATGTTCACGCTGGGAGTTTGTGGCAGGAAATATTCGCTCCGCATCCCACGGCTTTGATTTTTCGCGGATTCTATTTTGTGATCGCAGTCGCGTTCGGTGTCTTCTTATGGCGGACCAACTGGCGTGAGCGTCAACTTCGGGCGCTCGAGCATGCCGTGATAGCCTTTCAACGGCAACTCGACGCACCCGCGTTGAGAATCATCGGAACGATACGAGGCTTACAGAGCCGGAACTCCGTGCGACTGGACGAAACTGCGACTCAACTGACCGCAGAAATAAACATGGATGCCCTGCTCATAGACGAGCTTGCAAAAAGATACCTGGAATTTGGCCGCTTGGTTCAAGAGGGCGACACCGCTCGGGCTATTGAAACACTCCAGTCGATTGAAACATGGCTGTCCGAGCGGAACGTTGCCGCCAAATCGTGAAAACTCTTCCTTCTAAAACCATCTTAATAGCAGACGACGATGAAAGTTTGCGGCGCGTCCTCGAGTTTCAGCTCCAGGAAGCAGGGTATAAAGTCCTATCCGCAAACGACGGTTCGGAAGCTCTCGACGTGTTTACGACAAACGAAGTCGATAGTGTTATCACCGACCTGCGGATGCCAAAGCTTTCGGGTTTGGAACTCCTGGAAAAGATCAAATCTCTTGATGCTGAAATGCCGGTCGTTGTCGTTACGGCGTTCGGCGAAGTGGAAACTGCCGTCGCAGCCGTAAAGGCCGGGGCATTCGACTATATTACTAAGCCGTTCAACCGTGACGAGATATTGCTCACGCTTGAGCGGGCTCTGACCTTCAGTCAGGCGAAGAACGAGAACCGGCAGTTGCGCGAGTTAGTCGATCGGGAATTTCGACTCGAAAGTGTTATTGGCGATTCGGCGGGTATGCAAGAGGTGCTGAATGTCGTCGGCCGCGTCTCACGTTCGGACGCGACGGTTCTGATCACCGGCGAGAGCGGCACGGGAAAAGAACTCATTGCGAAGGGCATTCACTTTTCCGGCAAACGCAAAGCAGCCCCTTTTATTCCCGTCAACTGCGCGGCGATACCTGAGAGCTTGATCGAAGCGGAGCTATTCGGATTTAAGCGCGGGAGCTTTACAGGAGCAACGGCAGATACCAAAGGAAAGTTCGAACACGCGACCGGCGGAACGATCTTTCTCGATGAGATCAGCCAGATGCCTCTTCCCTTGCAGCCGACGCTGCTTCGTGTTCTGCAGGAACAGGAAGTGGTTAGGGTTGGAGAAAGCCTCCCCCGCAAGATCGACGTGCGGATCGTTGCTGCGACGAACCAAAATCTCGAAAAAATGGTTGAGCTGGGAACCTTTCGCGAAGATCTTTATTTCCGCCTCGCCGTTGTCCCGGTGAGCATCCCGCCGCTTCGAACACGCCGCGAAGACATCCCGCTGCTTATCAATCACTTTTTTCGCCGGGCAAAAGCAAAGCACGGTTTCGAGGATTTGAAGATGACGCGCGAAGTTACCGCGGCTTTATCAAATTACTTATTTCCCGGGAATGTCCGCGAGCTCGAAAATCTCATTGAAAGATTGGTGGTGCTCTCGGATGAAAATAGTCTGACGCCGGCAGACGTACCGGAATACGTCACCAAACCAAGCCAGGTAATCGGCAACGTCAAATTCGAGCTCCCGGCTCAAGGCATTTCGCTCGACGAGGTCGAGAGCGAGATCATTCGCTACGCCCTCGCTATGCAAAACGGGAACCAATCGCAGACGGCGCGTTATCTGGGAATCACCCGCAGTGCTTTGATCTATCGGATGCAGAAGTTCGGGTTAGATGAATAAAAGACACAGCCCGCTAACTATCCTTTGTCTCTCCGGTGCGATCCTTATAATTTCGACGCTCCACTTCCTCACGCCTGTCGAGGACTTTATCTTCCATCAGATCTATCAGCGCCTATATTACATTCCGATAATTCTGGCGGCTCTTTGGTACGGCTGGCGAGGCGGACTCGGAGCAGCCGGTTTGGCAAGCCTTTCATACGTGCCGCATATCGCTCTTCACTGGCAGCATCAAAACTATGATTATGCTCTCAACCAATATGCCGAGATCACATTGTTTTTCGTTATCGGCGCCGTGACCGGCTGGTTAGGAGATCAGAAACGCAGAGAGTATGAACGGGCCGAACGGATCCACGCCGAGCTTCAGAACGCTTACGGCGAACTGAGGGAAACTGTTGGCCAGCTGCTCCAAGCGGAACGCCTCTCATCGATCGCCGAGATCGCTTCGGGTGTTGTTCATGAAGTAAGAAACCCGCTCGGAGCTATCAAAGGCGCGGTGGAGATTCTCGCGGACGAGATCGCCGAAGACAGTCCACGGCGAGAGTTTGTCCGTATCGCCAAAGTTGAGATTGAAAGGATCGACAAACTTGTTGGCGAGTTTGTGCGCTTTGCCAGGCCACCGAAACTTTCCAAAACGTCCGCCAACATCAACGAGCTGACGAAATCCGTGGTCGTACTACTCGATCAACAGGCGACGGCGCTTGGGATACGGCTTGAGTGTGACCTCCCGGACCACATCCCCGATGTCGAGCTCGATGTCGAGCAGATCGAGCAGGTCCTTCTTAATCTCGCGTTGAACGCCTTCGATGCCATTCCAAACGGAGGCACCGTAATGTTCAGGACACTTCACGACGACGCAAGCGTGATCGTAGAGGTCGAGGATACCGGCGGCGGTATAGCGACTGACGCCCTTGAGCGTATTTTCGATCCGTTCTTTACGACGAAGGATAAAGGCTCCGGACTCGGACTCTCAATAGCGTATAAGATCATCACCCAACACGAAGGAAAGCTTTTTGCGGAGAATACCGAACAGGGCGCGCTTTTCCGGTTGGTCCTTCCAAAAACATAGAAATAATTCTTGCTGTTGTTTCGAACAAAGTTGTACCCGCCTGATTTCTGCGGTCCATTCCCTCACTCTTGGATCAACCTGATCAGCACTGAAGTCCGGCCACTGACCACTTATTGTCGGTGCCGTATCGTGCGCTTGCACCCCATTACGTACTTGATTACCCGACCCCGTCTCACATTCGCTAAGATTTCCTTGAATCTAGACGCGGCACGGTCATTGCCATGCAATGGATAAGAGGCCGTGGACGTCATTAAAAAACCGGCCTTTTTAATTACAGCAGGTCAAAGGAGAACATAAATGATCGGAGCAATAAAAAATACTTTCGGAATGGCAGTGATCGGAGCTGCTGTAGTTTTAGCGGGCAGTTTGACGGCGAACGCTCAGGGCGGTTACTACCCCCAGGACAACGGTTACTACAATCAAAACCGGGGTAACAATAGCCACCGCAAGCAGGAAAAGCGTGCGTTGAAGCATCATCAAAAGCACGAACGCGAAGACTATGGTACGTCCGAAGAGTTGCGGCGTCATCAGCAGGAAGAGCGACAAGCCGTGAGACAGCATCAGCGCTATGAACGCAACGATGGCTACAACAACGGCGGCTATAGCAACAATGGCAGCTACAACGACGAGGGCTATTACAACGACGGCTACAATAATAATGGCGGCTATTACGGCGACCAGAACCGCAACACCGAAGCTCTTCGACAGGCGATAAACGAAGGTTATCGACAGGGTTTTCGCGAGGGCCAGAGAGCTCGGCAGTACGGAAACCGCGGTGGATACTCAAACGGCGGTTACGGCGATCAGGGTTATGGTAACGGTCAGTATCAGCAGTACTACCAGCAGGGATTCCAGCGCGGGTACCAGGACGGCTACAACCGTACTTCGCGTTACGGATCGCAGTCGGGTATCTCGACCAATATTCTTACGAGCATCTTAAGCTCGATTCTCCGCGGCCGGTAAAACGTGTCGTAAAATTTGATTCGAAGAGGCGTTCGGTTGAAAGGCCGGACGCCTTTTTCTCTTAAAATAATGATTCGTGGCACGCACATTGCCCCACACCGTTTCGTTAACCAAGCCACGAATCGATTAGTCGTTTCCAGGAGGGAAAATATGAAAGCTAAAATATTCTTTATAACGGTATTTAGTATGATTACGATGGTCTTGTCGACCGTTCCGGCTGCATTTGCGCAGATCACAGCTACTCGCACGAATATCCGACAGACTGAAACACTTCTGATCAGAATTGAGACGAAAATTGACATTCTAAAAGACGAAGCTCAGCGTTTCGCCGATCGAAATACAAACACAAACAGCGGTACGTCTGACCAGTTTACGGAGTACCTCTCGACGCTCGAGAAGAGTGTTACTAAAGTGCATGAAACGTTAGATAATCGCGCTCCGCTGACGGTAGATATTCGAGACGCCCTAGGTGCCGCGACTGTGATCGACCAGTACCTAGTACGAAATCGCGTTACGCCTTCGGCCCAAGCCCAGTGGCGCAGTCTCAAGCGCGACTTCACAACGCTTGCCGTCTCAAACCGAGTAAGCTGGAACTGGAACCAGCGGGTAACGCCGGTCAATATTCCTGTAAACAATGGATACCCTTCGACAGGATCATATACGGCGTCGGCGAGCCAGGTGCGCACTTTGCTCTCGCGTATTGAGTTGAAGACGAATAATTATAAAAGCCAGATGGAGATCGCGCTGAGGACGGATACGACTGCCGACGAGTCCGACTATGCCGTCGCAGAGTACGTCGTCGGTTTCGAAACAGCGGAGCGCCGGCTCCGACAGCGATTCGAGGCTCGACAGTCGACGAGCGCTGATGTGACCGATGTATTGACACATGCGACTTACATCGACCAGTTCATGACTCGGAATCGTCTAAACGCGCAGACTGAGGCACAGTGGCGCAATTTGAAAGCGGACCTCAACACGCTCGCGGACTATTACAACGTTAATTGGGATTGGAATCAGACGATGCCATCGAATACCGGTTCGGACGGCGGAGGCGGTATCAATCTACGAAACTTTGACACGATGTTAACCGGTACGTATCGGCTGAACCAAGCCTTGAGCGAGAATACCTCAAGGGTTATCGATCAGGCATTGAGCTCAACTGCAGCGGTTGAACGGGAAAGTTACAGACGCCGTCTCGAGCAGCGCCTAAGCTCACCCGAGGTCATCGCTGTCGAGAAAAACGGCCCGACGGTTACGCTTGCATCGAGCATTCTGCCGCAGGTGACGTTTCAGGCTGATGGCGTGGCCCGGGCGGAAACGAACCCGCGCGGACGAACTGTAACCACAACCGCGACGGCGGATCGCGATGGACTGATAATCAATTATCAGGGCGAACGCTCCAGCGACTTTTATCTGACATTTCTGCCTATGGCGGATCGCCGGCTCAAGATGACGCGGCGCATCTACCTCGATAACGGCAACAATAGCATTACCGTATCAAGCATCTACGATAAGATCGATAACGTCGCACGTTGGAATGTTGTAAACGACACGATCAACGAAACCGGCGGCGTATCCACAACGGTAAACGATTCGTTCGTCGTTCCAACGGGATCGCGGTTGAGTGCGGAACTACGCAGCTCGATCACGGGTACCGAGGCAGGTGAACGATTCTCAATGGAAGTTACCGCTCCGGTCCAGTATCGCGGCGCCATCATCGGGGGCAGGGTAGTAGCTGAAGATGCGGCGGGACGGATCGCGGGTCGGTCCCGTGTCCTTCTTATATTCGATACGATTCGCCTTACTAACGGTCAGACCTATCGATTTGCGGGAAGCATCGATGCAGTTACGGCGGCTAACGGTGACATCGTCGCCGTGACCAACCAGACCGCGAGGAGCGCTGTCCAGCCAACCCGTGGTGTCGGGGGTGTTCTCGGGGCTTTGATCGGTGCAATTGCAGGAGTACCGGTTGATGCTGCAAATTCCGCAGCGACGGCAGGAAGCATTCTTGCCCAAAATCGGGACGTGATCGATATCGGTTCGGGTTCGCAGGTTCTGATCACGGCATCAGCTACCGGTGTTGTGACGATACCTAGATAGAGCAGCACACTATGTGCAAACTTAAAGGATCGGAGGTTCACGCCTCCGATCCTTTTTTATCCAGTACAGAGCCTATCCGTCCTTAGAAATTATTAGTATTTGGGATTAAATGGAGCCGGTGATAGGACTTGAACCTACGACCTGATGATTACAAATCAACTGCTCTACCAACTGAGCTACACCGGCAAGGCGTGCGGGGCGACGCGGGCAAATTGAGATACTAGCAAGTGCCGTTAATGAGCGCAAGTTTATAACCTGCCTCCGAAGGCTGTAAAAACCAGCCCATCAGGCAGTTTCGAGTCGTTAAACAAAGAAAATAGTTGTTGACGCATTTTTGCCGGAAAGGTTACGATACTACTGGCCTGAAAACTGGCCGAACCGCCATTTTAGTCCTCCGCTTCTTCATCCGGAGTTCTTCAAGTCCGACCAATTCACCGAAGTAAAAAGGAGAAAATCGTGAGATCTCAAATCGTTTGCAAAAAAGTTGCTGCGGGCCTATTCGCAGCCTTCGTAATTTTCGCTGCTACTGTGTCAGCCCAGCAGCGGACCGAAATGCCGTCAGTGACCAACCCCCTCGCGCGAAGCATGCGCGTGGCGGAGAGGAATAATTTATATTGCGCAGGCTATGTCCAGAAGTCTCCGATCGACACCAGCCGACGCATCGTTGGTGCGGTCGAAGAGCAGGAACAGTTCATGTACGCGCAAAATAATTTCGTCTACATCAACGCCGGAGCGAATAAGGGCGTGCAGGTCGGCGACTTGTTGACCGTTGTCAGGCCCCGCGGACAGGTTAAAACGCGCTGGACGCGGAAGGGCAGTCTGGGATTCTATGCGCAGGAAGTAGGAGCTCTCGAAGTGATCCGAGTAAAGTCGGAAGTTTCGGTCGCGAGGGTTAAAACCTCTTGCGACGCCCTGTTGCTTGGCGATCTTG
The DNA here is from genome assembly GCA_041745575.1 of Pyrinomonadaceae bacterium. GTDB lineage: Bacteria > Acidobacteriota > Blastocatellia > Pyrinomonadales > Pyrinomonadaceae > OLB17. The sequence continues at coordinate 14,151 of JBGTIQ010000042.1, read as the reverse complement.
TACAGCCCATGCAGGTCCGCGTCGCACCGGAATACACGCAGCGGCCGGCGATGGATCTGTTTGCCGATCCTTCCGGAAAAGCCGTCGGCCGTTTGTTCATGGCCCGCGATAATGCCGAAGCTCTCACCCGCGACTATATCGTGTACATCGATCTCGGTGCCGAAGATAATGTTCAGGTCGGCGATTACCTGACGATCTTCCGGCCTTTAGGCGACGGCAATCCGTATTTCGGAGACTGGGGCGAATCCGTGAGTGCACGTGATGAAGGATTCCAGAGCTTCGAATACAGAGGGGGTCGCTTTTCGAATCAAGCTGGGAGGAAAACCGGCGATACGGCCAAGGGTAAGGTCGTGACGACCGAAGCGGCGAAACATGACCGGCCGAAGATCAGAAAGATCGTTGGCGAAATGATCATCCTTAATGTGAAGGAAAGAACCGCGACGGCCCTTATAACAAGGACCGCTCAAGAGATCCACACTGGAGATTGGGTGGAAGTTCAATAACTCGCGAACTGCGACCGCGCAGAGATCAGAAGAGGCTCTTATGAAAATGAGGGCCTCTTTGAATTGCCTCCCGCTTCAGCGGGAGGTCAAGTTTGGAAGATCGATTTCGCCGCGTATGCAATTTCTGCTGCAACGTCATCGTGTCTCTCTTTAAGTTCGGCTGACGTCAGTTTTAGGAAAATACCTTAGCCTAAAGAGTCCGTGTCAAAACTGACATTGTGGAGGCGTTTTGTAGTTTCTCGTCGCCAGAAGCGGCCAACATTAAAGCCTGGGGTGAAGCCGTCTCGGCGGAACCCCAGGACAAGCGGTCGGTGAATTCGCTCCCTGAAGGAGAGCAACAGTCCCGTTTTTGTTAGTCGCCTTTGGCGACCGGAATCTTGATGCGATTTCCCTAGGGTTCCATTCGCTTCGCTCATTGCACCCTAGGCTTTAATGTCAGTCGCCGTTGGCGACAAGAAGCCAGTGACTTTTCACACAGCCTCTAAAGCTCGTGGCAATTCATAAGAACCATTTTTCATCAAAGCCCCTTTTTTCTTTCGAATTATTCTATCTAGGACGCTGCTTCAAGAGAACAGAGTTATTTGGATTCACTTGAGATAGTTTGTCGAGCGTCTTTTGCAGATTATCGTTGTCATTCTTCTCGATCAGCGCGAGCGCGAGATTTTGAAGCGCATTCTCGTTGTCGGGCTTGATTGCAAGAGCCGCGTTGAACTCATTGATCGCCCGATCTATGTCACGCGGAGTTCGCAGAAAGAAAGTAAGCCCGAGATCGGTGCGGACGTTGACGTCGTTCGGAGTTTTTTTCAGCACCACGGAATACCATCGTTCCGCTTCGCCGTATTGCCCGGCGTCGAAAAGAGCGTTGCCGAGCTTTACGGATGGCTCAAGTTCACCCGGGCGCAAGCGATTCGCTTTCTCGTAAAACTCCACTGCTTTGTCGAACCGCTGGATCTGATAGTAAAGATCGCCGGCCGTCATCTGTGATTCGAAATTATCCGGCTCACGTTTTGCTTTCTCGATCGCTGCGGTGACTTCGGGCAGAGCTCCACTTTGCGTCGCATTGTTATCCTGAGATATGGGCGGATGGTTCGGCGGTAACCCCGAATTTGAGATCACCGCCGTATCGGACGCCGGGATCGTGTTGTCACCGACCGACGCTGAACGGTTCACACTGTTCGCAAACAGAAAGCCGATGGCGAATCCGACAACGAGCCCGCCAATTCCGAAAAATAATTTCTGGGTGTTCATACTATGTGAGGGTTATCCCTATCGACTTCAGAAAACGGTCGGGACGTTCGCCGCCGATCAATGCGAAGACGAAATCGTTTTGTATCGTCTCGACCACCTTCCCTGTCCGCACGTCCTCCAGAACCAGTTCATTTTCCCGCATTTCCTTGATCGCGATGCCGAATCGCAGATCGAGAATCCTGTCATCGGCGCATTGATATAGCTGGAACTTGTTTCCGAACTTTACGGTCGGGGCAAGAAACGTCCGAACAAGCAGCGTGACTTGATTCATCTCATCCGCCGGTCGCGGCTCGATCGTTGAACCGATCCGATTTGCCACGAGATCGACAGCCGCCTCGACTGCGACGTTCCCGCCGCCGACGACGACGATGCGCCGTCCTCTAAAATCCGACGGGTTGGTCAGGCTATACAAAACCTTTTGTTCGTCACGGCCATCGATGCGGAATTTCATATCTTCATTCGAAAGCCGGAGCCGATTCGGCGCACCGCGAAGCCCGATCGCAATAACGACGCGCCGCACCCGGTAGGTTTGTTTTGATTTGTCCTCGCTCCGTTCGGTTTCGACGACGAAATAATCGCCGTCATCCGCACGTTTCACCGCTTTACAGCTTTCGAACTCGTTGACCGTAACGCCGCCTTCATCGAGTGAGCTAAGCCATACTTGCAGAATATTCTCACGCTGATCGCCGGGAACGCGTCCGACGATCTGCTCGGCAATATCGAGACGAAGCTGAGCCAGTATTTCGTCCTTACGCGGAAGAAACTCTCTCTGGTATCTGTCTACTAAATCGCTTCCATTTTTCTCGCTCAGCTTGGTGATGATCCCGGATCGTAACGCCGCTTTGATCTTCTCGCGAAGTAGTGGGGAAAGTTCAGCACGCAGCGCAACCGGGATCTTCGACGCAACGTCCTGGGCGATCGTCGCAGACTCCACCGTGATCATGAGATCAAATTCCGGCCCGATCTCTTCGGCGACCGTTGCGTTGTTTTCGTCGTCACTAGCCGGCGCATATTTCGATTTCGAAAGCCCCAAACCGGCCGCGGGAAGGCCGCCGAACCATTCCTTTGTGTCGGGCTTGAAAAAAATATATTTTCCCTTCGGATAAGCATCGATCGTCGACAGCACCTTTTCCTGCTCGATAGCAACATATCTCAGGCCCAGTTCTTGTGCGGATGCCGCCGCCGACGCACCCGCCGGGCCGATACCGATCACCGCGACATCGTATTCGGCCTTCGTCTCTGCGCTCGCAGTTCCCAGTTCGGACGCGATGTGCGATATCACCTCGAAGCCTTCCTTAACCGCGTTCTTTATCAGCGGCACACCTGAGACGTCGCCGATGATATAGCAGCCCGGAACGTTCGTTTGATAGCTCGCTCCGTCACGGGTCGGAGCGGGCCGCGAAACGACCGGCTTTGTCGTGTTGATGACGATGCAGGCTTTCGGATTTACGGGACATTCCGCCTGACATGCCGTGTCTTCCATGCAAAGGTCCGGAGCCACGGCGGCGGCGCTTCCGTCGACGATCGCCAGCACGTCATGCGGACAAGCGTCGACGCACGCCTGGCAACCGATGCACCGGTCGCGAAAGATCACTGGATGTGGATAGCTCGGGCCCTCGTATTTTGAAATACCAAGTTCCGCGAGCTCGGAACTGGTGAGCGTTCGAATGTTCAATTTCGAAACAGCTTTCTCGTCACGCGAAGCGAAAAATCCGAACGCGCGTGCAGAGTCGTTGAGGACGACTGTCAGCCCGACAAAGATCAGGGCCAGCAGCACGCTTGTCCATCCTGCCAGCGACAGTCCCCCGAACACCGGCGCGTCGCCGGCGATCAGGTTCATCCAGATCAGCAAGCTGACGAACAGCAAACATGCTAGTGCTTGAACAAGTCTCATTTTTCGTTAAGTCGTTTGATCTGGTCAGTGACTACGCCGCGGCGATGAGCAACGGCGGCCTCGCCTAAAAATTCGCTCCAGCGATTCACGTCGAACGGGTGCGCGACGTGGCATGAGACGCAGTTTGCCGGAGCTGCTGCCTCGGTGTTGTGACACGCCGCACAAGTCTGACGCGGCGTTTCCAGATCGATCGGGGTAAAACTGGTGTGACAGCTCGAACACGAAACTCGTCCGTTAGTGTCGGCGGTCATTCCGTTCGATGCGTTTAGACGCCCGACATGGATTGTGTGAAATTCACGGCTGCGACGCTCTTGATCAGATTCATTTTTGGTCACCGAAGCCTCGGCCGCAGGTATCGTCTCGGCGATCTCGCGAAACATTCCCTTCCAGATCCATTGGCCGTCACGCACCGGATATCCGAACGATCCGCCATGAGCCGTTCTAACTTTCTTACCGTTGTACGATCCGTCGTTATTGTCGTTGTGACATTGAGCGCAGGCCTCCATCGCCGACGCCTTCATCTTAAATTCCATGCCCTGATGCTGAATGTGACAGACGACACATGTAATTCCCGCGTCCTCATGAGCGCGAGTGTTTGACGCGTGAAACTGCTCGGCCTGATGACATCGGATGCACGCGTTCTCGAGCGGCTCGTTCGGTGTGTGACAGGTCGTGCAGGCATTAGCGTTCGATGTTACGGCGATGGTCGTCCTTTCGAGCTCAACCGCGTGCGGGATCGCGAGGGGTTTTTCGGCATAAGCCTGCGGATATCGAATGAACGCTAACAGCCCGATCGCACCGACCGCGACAAACGCCCACAAAAAAAGACCGACACGCCACGGACGTCGCAGATCGCCGGTGGGTTTCCAGTTGACCGCGGCTTTCCCCGGTTGCGGTTTCTCGGTCGGACGAAGCAGGCTTCCCCACTCTTCTTTTTCACGAGTGCGTTTTTCCCAGAAGACTTTCAACACGCTCGCCTTTTCCTGTGCGAGCTGGTCATGCGGAGGCTGATCATCGTGGACGAACCGGGGCTTGTGCTCGCTTAGACTTTGGCGATTAACGATCAGCCTCAACTCACCCGAATGAATTTCCAGACCTATCACAAACGGGCCGATCTGAATTAGATCGCCATCCGAAAGGACGTCCGTCTTCCTCGGCCCAAGCATGCGGCCGTTCAGGCTCATAACGTTCGCGGTTGAGAGATTGATGACGAAGTATTCCGAATCGAGAAAGTTGATGCCCGCGTGAATTCTCGAAACCGATGAATGATCCAGACGAATATCGCAAGAGTGCAGCCTGCCAAGAAAGATGGCTTCCCTGTCGAGCGTTGTGAAGCTCTCGCTCCCCGCAAACTGCACCGCGAATTTTCCGGATTCCTGCTCCATCGATTATCGAACGTTGAAGTAAACGACCTGCACAATATGGATGACCATCAGGACCAACATCAATGACGTAAAAAGTACGTGCGGCGCAACCCATACTCTGAGCAAACTGTGGAGATAACAGAGCGCGTCGATACGTCGCAGAGTGGCCGCGCTTTCGACCGCTTCCATCAAGCGGGCTTCCTCGATCCGTGACAACGTGTCTGCCTCTGCGCGAAATTCCTGTCTCGCATCGGCGAGCATTGAATTTAGATCTTCGCGTCGAAGATACTGACGAAAAAGATAGGCCGGGCCGAGGAACTTGCGACGGACGCGAATCTGGATGAGATCTTTGAGAGTCGCATTCTCAGCCTGCGCGCCGATGTCGACGAGTTGTGCACGAAGCTCTTCGCGACGCGCCACGAGATCTTCGAGCAGCAAAGGTTCGCGTTCGATCTTTGTCATGAATCGTGGGACGACGATGTAGCAGACGGCTCCGAATATGCCCGACGCGATCACGAGATCGAAACAGATCATGAGAAGTGACGTCAGCAGTCCGCCAGAGTTTGTCCCGCCGTGGACGAGTAGTAATACTCCTGCAAGTACGCCGAGGTAAACGTGCGACAGCATCCAGTATCGAAGTGCTCCGGCACGACGCCGATAGATCTGCTTTCGAACAGGATAGGCCATCACCCAAACGATCGCCCCGAGCCCCGTGAGACCGGTGAGCCATCGCATCGTCAGCCACGATCCGGGTGTGAGCGCAATATCCTGCGAGAAGCGATTTGTTGCCCAAACCGCAATTCCGCCGACGGCGAGTACCATTAACGTTCCAACGACATGCCAGATCACCGATAGCGGATCGAACTTGTGAATGTTCACACCGATCGCATGCGTTTTGGTTCGCTCGATAAAGCCGAGCGTCGTGTTGATCTCGTCAAAATACTCATGCGGATTGACCCGCACAAGCGCACCGGTCGGACAATTCTCTTCGCACGAATAGGCCGCACGTTTTGCGTTGGGCGGATTCATCGGAGTGTCGCGGCAAAGGTTGCACTTTACGGCGAGAAGGTTCTCGGTCTGCGTGACCGGAGCCGGAAGTTCGCGCTGGCGAAGCGAAACATATTCGAGAGCTTTCGCGATAAATGTTTTCGACGATTTGATCTCCGGTTCAGGATCGAGTGGGATAAGGGAGATCGCGTTGTACGGACATTGCGTGGCGCAATCACCGCAGCCGATGCAGGTCGAAGGCTCGATGTCGATCTCGCCGTCCGGAAAACGGGCGATCGCACCCGTCGGACAGCCCGTCATGCATTCCGGATCCTGACAATGCATGCAGACCGAAGGTGCCAGAACACTCTGAAGGCTTCGGCTCTTAACTTTGACCGGACGCTCGATATGAATCCCGCGCCGGACCAAACGCGAATGGCCGTGAACCTTGTGACAGGCAAGTGAGCAGTTTCCGCAGCGGATGCATTTCGCCATGTCCATGACGAGCAGATTTACACCATCGACAATCCCCGTTTCGATCTCTTTACTGGAAGCGGCCGTCATGCGCCGATCGACGGGAGGCTCGGGAACCTCCGGGTCGTCCGCCATGGATGAGCGTCGCAACAGCGGCATGACCGCGGCATTCAACTCCTCGTCCTCACGCAAACGCGAGACGGCGATCTCAACCACTTCGGCACGTCCGCGGACAGTCGCGGTAAATTTCCAGTCACCGGGTTCGGCGACGGCTTCCAGACCCAAACATGTTCCGGCACCAAGAAAATCTAAGCCGATGGAATGTTCAGCGTCCATCAATAGCTCGGCGGCATTCGGACTGATTCCCGCTCCACTCACCCGCTGGATCCATCCGTTTCTGACAAACACCAAACGGTTGACTGGATCGCCTTCCTGAAAAAGCACGTGACCCTTTTCGTAAACTACAAAGCGTGCGGCGTCGTTCAAACGTTGAAATACCTCGTCGGAAATATCATCCTCGGCAAAGTCTTTCAATTCATTTAAAGACAGCGATAGCCCATACGATCTATAGTCGCGGTTTATTGCCTGACCAAACTTTGGAAGCTTGCGCAAAAGACGCAGCGCGGGCCGCGTAAATTCAAGGACGGTCGCAGGACCGGCCGACGCCGGTACCCTTACCGTCGCTGTTCTCGGCGTCCCGGAAAGAAGAGCCATTTCTCCGAACGAGTTGCCCTCGGGGATTTCACCGATGACTTCCATCGCGGTGCTCGGCTCGGAAACCGACGCCTCGAGAATTCCCTTCACGAGGATATAGAAAATGCTGCTTTCCCAAGTGTGTTCCTGGACTATTATTTCGCCGGGCTGGAATTCGAGCAGGCGCGCGTACGGGCCAATCTTGTTGTCGCGATAGGCGCGGCCAAACAAGATAATGTCCATGTCGAGTTCATTTCGAAATTCACCGTTCGGTAACTGCTCGACGAGCTCCGAAATGCTCTCGACATTTCGAAAGGCCTCGACAACGTCCTCGTGCCTTTTGATCTCACGCGGCATTTTCTTTTTGAACGGAAGCGGACAGGGCTAATGAATCTTAGCGCAAAACCAAGAACAGGATAAATACGACCAAGACGAGAAGGAGAAGAAGAAGGAAGCCGAGAGTGGCGGCCCATTTCAGAACATTCTTCGGGGCAGATCTCTCAGGCCCCGATTCCGGTCTAGCCGGAGCATCGGGCGCTTCGGAAATGTTCAGCTCCATATCCGAAAGAACTTCATTGAAGAAACTCTTGGTGAATGCTTGGGTCTCGTGGGTCAATTCAAATTCGGAAGCGCTGCCCTCGCGTTCCACCTCAAACGAATGACTGCAGTATGGGCAAAAGGCTTTTGCTTCATCCACCGCCTGACCGCATTTCACACACCGCTTGTCACTCATTGCCTAGTTTGGTTTGTGACAGATCGTGCAGTCCTTGGTTGTCGCGAACCCGGCTTTCTTTATCAGATCGGGGCGAACTTTGGCGGATGCGTCATGGCATGTGTTGCAGTTGATATGGTAAGCCAGCTCGTTATTAAGTTCCTTGGTCGTCGTCTTTCCGGCGTCGGTATAGGACGCGGTCGGTATCGTCTTACCGTCGGGAACGCTGTCGGTTTGAAAGTGGCAGCTCCGACATTCGTTTACCTTTTGGGCGGATGATTTCCACGTAGCGAGTGTCAACGCGACATCGCGAGTCGAGGTTCCAAGCGGCGGTTTGAGCGCAGACTTTGGCTGATCGGTGTGATGACATTCCGCACAGCTTACGACCGACTTCCCGTCAGGACTGTAGGTCTTGCTCGAGTGGTTCTCGTGATTGAAATCGACCGTGCCGTACTCGGACAGACTGTCTTTCCCAAGAGTGAATGCCTTCGGGATCGTCTTGTCGCTCGCGGCAGGTTTCGCGGTATTCGAATTTGTCGCCGCATTCGCCGCCGGAGGCGTCGCCTGTGGAGCCGTCTGCGCAAGTGCGACGACCGGATCGATCTTCGAGATCGAACCCGTGAACAGAATCACGCTTGCGGAGATTAAAACAAAGATTGAAACGACAACTACTTTGGCGGGGTTTCTCATAGTTCTGCCTATTAAAACTCGCATTCGAGGTGCGTGTCAACATTTTGGAGTAGTACCTAAGGCAACATATCGAAGCCTGAACCGGTATGACATCGACGACAATTAGCAAAATCCGCTTCGCCGAATGTGCGGCGGTCGTTGTGACATGTTCGACAACTGACGGCGCCTGCCCTCGCGGAAAAATGTTCGACTGCGACCGGAACGCTCACTTGTTTCGACTGTACCTTTGAAGCTCCGACGGTATGACATTCGGCACAGCTGACTCCCTGCCGCAGCGTGTGATCCGAATGTCGAAAGACCGCGCGTATCACAGCAGTCGTAGATGGCGTCCGCGAATACGGAGCAGTCGTGTGACAAACATTACACGATCCGATATTGCTCTCGGGAACGTGGCAGGTGAAGCATGTCGCGTGTGCCGCGGTCGTCGACGGGATCGTTTGCGATGCTCCGGCGGGTGCGTGACACGAAGCGCAGCCTTGTGCGGGCAGGCCCTCGCCGCGTGTGTGTGCGGCGTGGTCGAACTTCATATTAAAGCCTTCGTTGAAACGCGCGGGAAACGCTTTCATCGGGGCCGGGACCGTCTGCGTGTCGCTGTGACAGACGGCGCAGATGTTCGACTTCGTGTTCGTGAACTCGCTCATGTGACACCCGATGCATGAATCGTGTCCCGAGTATTTCAATTCGAGCGATCCGGCCTCGCGCTGGTGGCATGAATCGCAGTTGACCTGATTGTGTGCCTCGACGGTATGCAAGAACGTTCCGAAGTTCTTATCGGGGTCCGCGATTCGCGTGGCGGCGGAAGACTCTGTATCCACACCGGTGATCGTCACATCCGCCCGACGCGTATCGTTCAGACAGCTCGCGGCGAAAATAATAAGCGCGAACATCGTGATCGATAATTTAATCGCGGTGGATGAACTCATCTGGCTTGATGACTAGGCGGAATCTGAAATCTGCCAACCGCAGGCGCATGACAATACGTGCATTGAAACGCCGGCTGGCGGGCCGCAATGCTTTCTTCACGCTTCGCGATCTCGGCTTTTATTTCCCCGCCATGACAGGAGCTTGTGCTGCACGTGAGTATCGGGACGTCGGCGTCACGCATCGATCTCAGATCCGCGTTCTGAGTTATGCGAACGTGGCATGTCGTGCAGTCCTTGTTCACATGATCCTTGTCCTGGTGATTGAATTTCAGCGAATAACGCGCGGTTGTATTCGACTCGAAAAATGGCGATGTCAATCGATGGCAACTCGCACAATCGGTGCGGGTTGGCTCGACGTTTTGATAATGACAATTGAAACACGATGCGTGATTGCTCGGCTCGTTCTTGAAGAATTCGGCTTGCGGTGTGAAATTTTCACCACCCGGTTCACCTAATGCGTTGAGCGTGCCCGCCGGAGCACGGTTCGTAAATTTTGGCAGTTCGGACGTCGTCTGATGACATATCGCACAGTTGTTGAACTGCGGCTTGTCGTCTGCCGCGGTCATCCTGAAATTCGCCGGCACAAAATGGGCGACTGCGACATCGCGACGGTTCGTATTCGACGCGATCAGGTCCTGATGTACGTCGTGCGGAAAGACGGTCGAAAATTCCCGCGAACGCGAATGCACCGGAAACGGAAAACGCTCAGCGGCACGCGGGCCGGAACTGACATGACAGGTCGAGCATATCGCCGGGCGGTTTCCGCGAAAAAAATCGCTGCGGTGGCAACTGACGCACGATGCGTGACCCGGATAATCCGCAACATCGGGATACCCGCGCGCCGCGATCCAGTTTGCGGTCGGAACTTTATGACACGTGGCGCAGTCGATGCGTTTATGCTCGCGGGTCCGATGAGAAAAGTCCGCGCCTCGTCTTTGGGCGATTGATTCGAACAGGAAACTCGCCGCGAAAAACAGCACGCACGAGCAAACTGCGAATAATCTGATCCCGATCTTCACTTATTTATTACACGCTCCGGTACTGCAAACCGGCAGGTCCCTTACCCACACCTCGCAATTCTTAACCGGCTTGTCGCCATCAGGAACGAGGAGCCGCAGGCTTGCCGGTTTGGCAGCGCCGATCTCGACTTCGCACGCCCAGAGATAGCTTTTGCCGGCGAACTCAATCGGCAAAATATTCGTCACCAAAAACTTTTCCGCCGCCGTTCTGGTCGTCAGAGGGATGTCGATAAAGATCGCCTTCACGGTCACCGTGTCGGTCATTGACGATTGCAGCGGTTTGACATCACCAAGTAACGTTTCCGTGATGTGGCGACGTTGAAGATAGAAACCGCTGGCAAGATACGAAGGAAGATTTGTTGTCAGCCAATCGGCGGCGATCGTCCGTCGCCCGCGAAATTGCTTCGTGCCTTTCTCGAACGCGGTGCGAAACTCCGGAACACGTGCGATGTCTTCTTCAGTAATGTCGCGGCAGTATGGAGACTGGCAGTCCTCGGCTTTCAGCCAGCAGATAAATTCCGGACTTGCATTCACTCGAGAATAAAAACAATCGCGCGGCTCAATCACCGCATTTGCAAGCCTGTCGATAAGCTGTTTGTGATCGGCCAACCCGCCGCGGATGAGGTAGAAGCGCTTTCTCGTAAGCTTCTCCTGCTTCCCGTCTATCTTGACGCGGCCCGACACTTCCAACGATCCAAGCTGTATAACTTGCGCAGTTCCGATATTAGCGATGATCACCGCCGAGACGCAGAGACGCAGAGATAAGGCGATCAAGGAGGGCAGCTTTTGCAAAAAGATGAACTTGGTCATCGGGGAACGGCTAATATCTCTCTTCCTCTGCGTCTCTGCGCCTCTGCGGTGATTGCAACGATCTAGCCGAGTCACGGTAGCGTAGGCCTTGCCGGAAACTTCAGGAAAGGCAGACGGACTCCGCGGACAAAAACACGATCCGAACGAAGCTCTGCTGGCGGAGCGAACGAGTTGGCACCGGCCGCGGCGACAAAATCATCCTGATCGATCCCGTCACCGCTGACGCCGATCGCACCGATGAATGTCGAGCCGCGATAGACGGGCAGGCTTCCCGCAAAGATCTGTATGCCGTTTCGAATTTCGGGGATCGAAGTGCACGGGCACGGTGGCATCATCGTTCTCTTCGATCTCGCATACGCCCGGCATGGCATGGGCGCGGGAACGGCCAAGGCGGTGGAAACCAGATCGAGCTGCAGGCCGACATTGAACGGGCTCCAATCGGCAAGGAACGTGCTGAAGGGGCCAGCATCCGTGCCGTTTATTCCATCCGGAAAAAGCGGTCGATGAAGAAAGCCGATAGCCCGATCGCTAAATGCCGTTCCGCCGCTCAAACCGATTCCATCGGCCGAAGCGCGCGAAACATACGAGCCGAAACCCGCGGCCGAAAGTTTTGCTCCCGCGTCGGTACGAGTGAAAAACGCCGCGGTCCGTGCTTTCTGCACCGCGACATCCAGACCGAACACTGGCGCATCAAGTTGGCGAAAAATTCCGAGGACCGCTCCGTTCACATCGACAACCGCTATCGTCACACGTGCGTTGCTACCGATCGGCTGACGGATCGCCCCACGGGTAATGTTCGCCATCGAAGCCGCATCGTTAAGGATCTGATTCACCTCGGCGACCGTGATCGTCGCGCCTGCCGTGATCGGAAAGCGGATGCTCATCTGTCCCGCAACGCCGCCCATCGTCGATGGGATGAAATCGCTCGCCGGGGCAGCAATTACCGGCGACGTTACGACCCCCGGTAAGCTTCCGAACGGGATCTGCGTGACGATCGGAACGGTGGCGACGTTCGCAAACGGAAGGCGAATGCCCTCGACCAAAATGTTATCAGCGCGAATCGCCGCCGGTGCTTCGTATCCACGAGACGCGGCCACCGCGATAACTTCTTCAAATGGTTGATCGTTGTCGTTCGGGTCGCGATCGACCGAATACAGACCGTCGCCTTCGACACCGACGCCGCCCGCAGCGATACCGTTCTTGTATATCGGAATTCCACCGGCATCACCCGACAGACCGAGCGGAAGCCCTGCGATCGCGATGTCGGAGCACGGAAGCGTCGAAAACTGCACGCCATAGAGCGGCCCGCCCGGACGGTTATCGACGCCCGGCGGAAAATGTTCCTGGATAATGAATGAAGCGGTCCGCGTAGTGAACGCATTGCCACCGGACGAAAAGATCCCGGCCGTTCCCGCTTTTGAATTCGATGCGGCGGATGATGCGACCAAGATATCTTCGAGACCCTGACCGGAGCGACCGACGCTGCGGATCCGAGTCATCGCCGGTGCTCCCGTCATCGTAAAAGTTCCCAGTAGATTTCCTTCGTTGTCGGTGACCGAGACCGTTACACGCCGGTCGAGCGCGACAGCGGTCGAGACGGCTTGCGCGATGATCGTCTGAACATCCGAAACCGTCAGGCTGTTTTGCGATTGGACCGGTGATGCGAGAAGGAGCAAGATCACAACGCCGGCGAAAGATCCGAATGTTATGCACCTCATGACCGTTTGAATTCTATACGATATCGGATTTGAATCAAACTTCTCTTCTGCTCCGCCTACCGTTCGCGAAAAAAATCCTTGACATGGAATTCGCTCCGTTGTAATTTTCCTTTACTTCAAGTTTGGCGTTTCTTTTTGTTTGTTGATTGGTATTTCCAGCGTCTTGTTCTGATCAAGACCGCTCTTCGGGAGTATCCCATGCCGAAAAGTTCATTCCCTCGTCGCAAGCCCATTGCGGGTTTTGGTGCGCGCATTTTTCGCGGCACTCGCTTGTTTCTCGACATCACGGTCGCCGCCTTTCTGATCGCGATACTTGCTGTTCCGGCATTGGTCGTCACTCCAAACAGGGCCGCGGCATCGCCGACGAATCCGATGCCGGTGCCGTATTCCGAACCGCGCGAACCTTTCGTCGTTCACGACGGGCCGAGGTTCTCGGGTTTCGCCGCGAGTATTTTGAACGCCGCATCCAATGCGATATCCATTGCGATCGGGGCACTGGCGCCTACAACCGTGCCTGCCGGTCTCGAGAACGCAAGGATGCCGACTATCGGTGAACGCATAATCTCGAAGGTCGGCTTAGAAACTTCTTTCTCGACGAAATCCGCAAAGCTCCCCTCCTTGTCTGAGGAGGGGTGGCCGCAGGCCGGGGTGGTCACTCCGCACTCCGCGATTGAGCCCCCTCAGCCATCGAGTGTCGTCGATTTCGACTTCGACAACGACGGAAAGGCTGACATCGGACGATGGCACCCGGCGAATACGGAGTTGAAGGTAAAGAACAGCAACAGCGGATCATATTCGACTTTCACCGTCGGTTCATCGTCGGCGGTTCTTGCCCCCGGAGATTTCAACGGTGATGGGAAGACGGACGCAGCGACCTTCAGCGCCGGGACGTGGACATATAAGACAAGCCCGACCGCGACGGCACAGACTATCTCGTGGGGAACATCGGGGGACATTCCGGTTGCCGGCGATTACGACGGAGACGGGACGACAGATGCGGCGATCTACCGGCCATCGACGAACACATGGTGGATTTCGAAGAGTAGTGGTGGTCACACTTCGACCAGTTTCGGATCTTCGGGTGACATCCCGACTCCGGGCGACTACGACGGAGAT
>JBGTIQ010000041.1:0-27541 GCA_041745575.1 Pyrinomonadaceae bacterium | reverse complement strand
GTTGCCCAGGACAACGCACCCAGGATGACCGCGACGATTCCGATCCACTGACCAGATCCGTCGGATTCGACGCCGCCGGTTGCCCGACCGCTGATCAAAAGCCATACACCCGCAAAACCGAGCAAGAGACCCGCCGCGACTTTCCAATTTGGCCTGCCGTTCTTCAGCCAAAGCCAACTGAGGATAACGATCCACAGCGGCTCGGTTGCGACGAGGAGCGCCGCAAGACTCGATGGAATGAAATGCGTCGCAAGTACGACGCCGCCGTTACCGCCGAGCAAAAGGAGCGTGCCGACGATAAAGCTGGTTCGCCAGTGCTTTAGCGTTGGCGTTTCATAATCCTTCGAAAGACGCGCCCACAGAAGTAGTATGGAACCGGCAAATGCGAACCGGGCGCCAGCCATCAGAAACGGCGGAAGCGTTTCGATCGCATACTTGATCGCGAGATACGTAGATCCCCAAAAAACGTAAACGGCGAAAAACGCACCGATCAATATCAGCAGCTTCCGGCCGGCGGCCGTTGTTCTAACTTCGTGCAACGTCATCTCACTTACCCCTTGCTTTCGTCAGATCCTCCAATTCGATCGGAACGATGACCCCTTCCTTGAATGTTCTAAGTACGACCGTCGTACGCGTGCTAACGACGTTCGGTAATCCCTTGATCTTTTCTCTCAGAAATAGCCCGAGCGACTCAGCGTCCTTGCTAACGACTTTTATATAGAAACAGTCGTCACCGGCGACCTCGTGAACTTCCTGCACTTCGGGTATCACCGCGAGCTGCTCACCGACTCCTTCACCGCATTCGCTGGTGCGGACCGCGATGATGGAGGTCAGGCCGAAGTCCAGCGCTTTTGAGTCGATGTCGGCCGAATAGCCACGGATAACCCGACGCTCCTCGAGCTTTCGGATACGTTCAAGCACCGCCGAGGGAGCTAAGCTCACCTGACGGGCGATATCGGCGTTTGAAGTTCGACCATCCTGCTGAAGAATATTTAGTATTGCTTTGTCGATAGCGTCAATCATTCGGTAATTACCTCGATAATTAGAATAATCATCGTGCCGGGTCCCTGTCAAGGTGCAGTTTGGAGATTTCACGCAAAGCTCGCGAAGTCCGCAAAGTCGAACCTTCGTCAGACCTTTGCGTCCTTCGCGAGCTTTGCGTGAAATTTTCTCCGCTGTATCATCACCGCATGGCCTCCGTCATTCAAACTAGCCAGGAATTTGTTGTGTCCTACAACCCGGCGACCGGCGAAGAAGTCGGCCGCGTCAATCAAGCTTCGGAAGCCGATGTCCGCGCCGCGGTATTGCTCTCGCGGGAAGCTTTCCACAGGTGGAAAAAAACCCCATATGGCGAGCGACGGGCGATCGTGATGAAGGCCCGCGAAGTGATCCTCGCGGATGTCGATGGGATCGCCCATCTGATCTCGGCCGAGTCCGGTAAACCGTTCGGCGAGGCGATCGCGATGGAGATCGCTCCCGTACTCGACCTGATGCAGTATTTTGCGCGCGAGACCGAAAAGATTCTTAAACCGAAGCGCATCGGCATCGGACTGTACGCGGCGATGGGCCGCTACTCCAAGATCGTCTATCATCCGCTCGGCGTCGTCGGAATTATTCCGGCGTGGAACTATCCATTCTCGATCCCACTTGGCGAAGCGACGATGGCCTTGATGGCGGGGAATTCGGTTGTCATTAAGCCATCCGAACTGACACCGCTGATCGGCGTAAAGATCGGCGAGATATTCGAACGGGCCGGAGCTCCCGAAAATCTTGTGCAGATCGTCACCGGCGACGGCCGAACCGGGGCGGCGCTCGTCGATGCCGCACCGGACAAGATAATGTTCACGGGTTCGGTCGCGACGGGCAAAAAGATCGCGGCGGCGGCGGCGAATAATCTCACATCCGTCGTGCTCGAGCTGGGCGGCAAAGATCCGATGATTGTATTCGACGATGCGAATCTTGAGCTCGCGGCGGAAGCCGCCGTCTGGGGCGCGTTTTGCAACTCGGGGCAGTCATGTTCGTCGGTCGAACGTTTGTATGTACAGGACGGCGCCGCCGAACAGTTGACGAAGCTGATCGTCGAGAAAACGCGCGAGCTGAAACAAGGCGCGGGTGATCGCGAGGACGTTTCGATCGGTGCGATGTCATCCGAACGACAGTTGAAGATCGTTGAAGATCATGTGGAGCAATTCCGCAAGGATGGCGCACGCATCGAGATCGGGGGAAAAACCGGGATTGCGGATGGCGGATCGCGGAGTGCGGATTTCGTGCCTACTGAATCTGATGACGCTGCCGAGAACGTCGAAATCCGAAATCCCAAATCTCTTTTACGAGCCGACAGTGATCTCAGGCGCGACCAACGATATGCGGGCGATGCAGGAAGAGACGTTCGGCCCCACGCTGCCGATCGCGACATTCACGACCGAAAAAGAGGCGATACGGCTTGCGAACGATTCGGAATTTGGATTGACGGCAAGTGTTTGGACGAAAGACTACGCAAAGGGGCGACGGGTTGCCGAGCAGATCGAAGCCGGCTCGGTCTGCGTTAACGAAGTACTCTACACACATGGCATCGGCCAAACGCCGTGGGGCGGGTTCAAGAACTCAGGCCGCGGACGAACGCACGGTACCGAGGGATTGATGGAGCTGGTACAGCCGCAGCACATTCACGTCAATCGGTTCGCATTCCTTCCCGACGCGTGGTGGATGCCCTACTCGTCGACGGCGGTCGAGACTTTTCGTCAGTTTGCTTCGGGGTTCGCCAGCGGTTCGCTGTGGAAGACGGCGCGGATTCTACCGCAGATGTCGAAACGTATCCGGGAATTGTTGCGGAGACGGTGAAAGTTCGCTAATCAGTTTTAACGGCCATGGGCGTGGGGATCGGTTCGGGCCGGTAAGTCTTCAGCAGGATGAGGTGTAGGGATACGCCGATGGCTATCGCGAGAAGTAGCAAATTTATCCAGAAACTCGCGGCGAGGATCCAAATACTAAAACCGATCGAGATCCACAGGGTCACGGTGGTCGTGATCTTTTGTCTCAACGAAATTCCGCGGCCGCTCTGATAGTTTTTGATATACCCGCCGAACAGGCGATTGTTTAGCAGCCACGTGTGAAAACGTTCGGAGCTCCGCGAATAGCAGTATGCCGCCATCAGAAGGAAAACGGTCGTCGGCAAAAGCGGAAGGAACATTCCCAACACGCCCAGAGCAACGCATACCGTCCCGGCAAATATGAGGAGTGCTTTTCTAACGTCCATATTCCCCCGCGATGGATAGTTTAATGGATTCGGGTGTCAAACGTCGAACAGAAAGATCCGTGCGCACGCTGTCAATGTATGAGCAAGCGAAAGTGATAGGTGAGACGTTCTGAGCATTGTTCCGGTTCACTTATCACCTATCACTTATCACCTATCACGCATTACGGAACCTTCATCACATCAAATAAACTCTGCCACGACCGGTGCATGATCCGACGGATGATCCCAACCACGCGGGTCTTTGTCGATCCAGCAATCGGTGCAGCGTTCGGCGAGCGGGGACGACGCCCAGATGTGATCGATGCGAAGTCCCCGATCTTTTTCAAAGTCGTGACGAAAATTACTCCACCAGGAAAACTCTTTTTCGTCGTCGTTGATCTGCCGGAAGACGTCTACAAGACCCCACTTCTTAAGGTCCTGCAGCGAATCGCGTTCGGGTTTCGTGAAGTGAAGTTTGTTCCGCCAGGCCGGCACGCTCCAGACGTCCAGCTCGTGCGGCGCGACATTCAGGTCGCCGCATAGAACGACGTCCTCTGCGACGTCGTATTTCTTGTCGAGATATTTTCGGAGCCGTTTGATCCAATCCAGCTTGAACTGATACTTCGGCGTACCCTGGCTGGTGCCGTGAGGAGCATACACGTTGATCAGCCGTACATTGTTAATCTCAGCCGATAGAAATCTGCTCTGATTGTCCGTTTTGTCGCCCGGAAGTTTCGTGACTACATTTTCCAGCGGAATCTTAGACAGAATAGCGACGCCGTTGTACGCTCGCTCGCCGAGATGTTCGATGTGCGGATAACCGATTGCCCGAAGCCTGGTGTAAGGGAATTTCTCATCGACGGACTTCGTCTCCTGTAGACAAAGCACGTCAGGCTGATTTACCTGGCACCACTTGAGAACGTGGTCGAGACGGGATTTGATCGAGTTGATATTCCAGGTAGCGATCTTCATGAGTTACCTCGGTCTTCAGACAGAGGTTAGCGGCGAGCACCTTCTGATATCTGACCTCCAGCTGAAGCTGTAGGCAACCCATGGGGTTGTGCTCACAAAGAAAATTCAGCCATAACCGGCGCATGATCACTAGGTTTCTCGAGCGCGCGAGGCGCTTTGTCGATCCAGCATCCGGTGCATTTTTCGGCCAGTGAAGGCGACGTCCAAATGTGATCGATCCGCAAACCGCGATTTCTTTGCCACGCGCCTTCACGATAATTCCACCAGGAAAACTCCTTCGCGTCCGGGTTGTGCTTTCGATACACATCGACGAATCCCCACTGTTTGACGTGCGTCATCGCGGCCCTTTCGGGTTTTGAAAAATGGATCTTGCCTTCCCAGACGGCGACGTTCCAGACATCGAGATCGTCCATCGCGACGTTAAAATCCCCGCACAGGAGAACATCGGAATTTACATCGCACGTCTCGTCAAAAAAGCGTCGAAGGCGTTGCAGCCAGTCGAGCTTGAAATTGAATTTGTCGCTCCAGAGCTCACTTCCGTTCGGGATGTACGTGTTGACGACGCGTACGCCGTTAATGGTGCCGGCGATCAGGCGTTTTTGGGATTCGTCGTCATCGTCGAGGAAATTCCTCTGCACGTCGGTGATCGGAAACTTCGATATGATGGCGACACCGTTATAAGACTTCTGTCCCATGAACGCGGCGTCGTATCCGAGGTCCTTTAGCGCCGCTAGCGGAAAATTTTCATCGATGGTTTTCGTCTCTTGAAAACAGATCACATCGATGTCCGTCGTCTCGAGCCACCCGAGGAGCTGAGGAATGCGGACGTTGATCGAGTTTACATTCCAGGTCGCGATTTTCATCTATAGTCTTTTTATCATAGGGCGTGAACCCAACGTTAGTTAACCGCGGATGAACACAGATTAAGCGGATTTCTTTTGATCCGATCCCAACAGTTTAAGGTTAAATCCGCGTTATCTGCGTTCATCTGCGGTTAATCTCGCGGACGTATCGGATCCTGTTTGCGCAGAACGAGCCTACTATTTCGTTCCCAAAAGACTCCATCCTCGAAACCCTGTATCGATTTGTCTTTTTCGGCGATCTGAAGTCGCTTCGCCGCAAGCAGGCAATAATCTTCATCCGATTCGATTGCGACAAAATCGCGTCCCAGTTTTTTTGCGACGACGGCCGTCGTTCCGCATCCGGCAAATGGGTCGAGAATCAGGTCACCCGGCTTCGAACTTGCGAGAATTATTTTTGCGAGCAGCTTTTCCGGTTTCTGTGTCGGGTGATCGGTGTTCTCGGGCATCGACCAGAACGGAACCGTGATGTCGGTCCAGATATTCGACGGATGGGTGTCTCTAAAATTTCCGTCGCTCGATTCGTTCCAGTCCTTGGGCTTGCCATTTTCGCGATATGGCGCGATCACGCGTCGACGCTGCTTTACCGCTTCCAGGTTAAACGTGAAATGGTCGGACATGGTGAAGAACCAGATATCCTCCGAAGAATTTTTCCAGTTCGCTTTTGCGCCGCGGCCCTTCTCCCGCTCCCACGTGATCCGGTTTTTCAGTTTGAAATACTTCGACCCGACGCGTTGTATCGCCGAACTCGAACGCCAGTCACCGCAGATGTAAATCGACGCCGTTGGTTTCAGCAACTGCACGCATAACCCCAACCACGAATCGAGCCAGTCTTCGTATGCGTCCGGGCTCTTGCTCTTAAATTTTTCGGTCCCAAACTGCTTTGTAAGATTGTAAGGCGGATCGGCAAAGAGCAGATCAAAGCTCTGCGTCGACAGCTTCGGCAATACTGCGAAAGCGTCGCCGCAAACGATGGAGTTTCGGTCGAGGTCTTCGATTCGACTGCTGCCAACGATCGAGCTTCGCAAAGCTTCAGTCTCGCGATCATCTACTAAAATAGTACGATTTCGAGGAGCCCGAGGCGGGGAGCTGTCTGAATTACTGGGCATATCTTGATTGAAAAACTTTAGCAACTACGATCCATTTTGTCGCCTTAAGGGCGCCATCTTTGCGAACTCTGCGAGCTTTGCGTGAGACAGTTCGATTTCATGCAAAGATCGCAGAGGTCGCAAAGCCGACCGATGTCTGATGTCGGACGGGCGGCGGCGCCTCATTTGACCGTCAAAATTGTGCGTGATAATCTCTTATGTTTTGAGATTAGCTCGATTTTTCGCGGGTTTCATAAAGCGATAATAGTTTAAGAAAATATGGTTTTGCTGGCATTTGCCGAATCGATCCAGCTCTTTCCGGACGGCACTCTTTTCATACATATTGCACTGATCCTGTTGATGATCTGGATCCTGAACCGGACGTTTTTCCGGCCGATCAACCGCGTCATCGGATCCCGCGATAAGAATAAAGGCGGCCACGGCAGCGAGGCCGACGCCATTCTCAGCGACGTCAGCGACAAACAGGCCAGATACGAGCGAGAGCTGCTTGAGGCGCGGAGCGAGAGCTACGAATTTATCGAAAAGCAGCGTGCAGACGCGATCAATTCGCGTCAGGAAAGAATAGCGGCGGCAAAGAGTGAAACGGCGGCTTTGACTGCATCGCGAAAACAGCAGGTCCGGGAGCAGGCTTCTGAGGCGAAAGCGATCATTGCAAAGGAAGCCGAAGCGATGGCTGAGAAGATCAGCGACAATATTTTGAAAGCGTAGCTCGAATATGTTTGCTTTTTTCTTTAACGTAATTTTCTTGTTTGCCGAGGCGGGTGGTCACGCGGCGGGCGGTGGCTTTACCGCGTTCTATGACAAGTACCTGAATTATCCCGGTTTCGAAGCCTGGAAATTTATCAATCTGGCGATCTTCGTATTTGCGCTCGTCTATGTGCTCAAGAAACCGCTCGGCGCCGCATTTAAGGCGAAGCGCGATGCCATCCGGTCCGAGTTGATAAAAGCCGAAGAGGCAAAGCAGGCCGCCCTTGCTCAGTTGATGTCGGCCGAAGCGAAACTCGCGGCACTCGATTCGGAAAAAGCCTCGATATTGACGAAGGCAAAGGACGAGGCCGAGGCCGAGAAGACGCATATCGCACAGCAAACCGATGCCGAGATCGCGAAGTTGAGCGACCAGGCCGAGGGCGACCTTAGCCGACTTACACAGCAGATCAAGGCGGAGCTTCGCCGCTTCTCGGCCCAGGAAAGCGTGCGGCTCGCCGAAGAAAAACTACGCGGAAGGATCAATGCGGACAACGATGAGGTCCTCGTTAAATCGGGCATTCGGGCGATCGGAGGTTTGAGCTAGATGAGTGTCGAAACAGTATCGCGCAGATATGCAACGGCCCTCGCCGACGTCGTGGTTGCTTCCGGAGAGACCGAAACGGTAAAAACCGAATTGAAGACCTGGGAGCAGTTGGTCGCGGGCAGCGCCGAACTGCAGAACGCATTCCGGAATCCGGCAATTGCGCACGCGAAAAAGGAAAAGGTGCTTGAAGGTTTACTTGCGAAGACGCGGCCGTCGAAAACGACCTCAAATTTTCTGCGTATCCTTCTTCGCAACAGCCGCCTCACCGAACTCAGCCGCATCAATGAACGGTTCGCCTCGGTGCTTGAGGATCGCGCCGGAAGAGTTGCGGCGGACGTTATTTCGGCCCGCGAACTCGCCGAGGCTCAGCGAAACGAGCTTAAATCGAA
This sequence comes from Pyrinomonadaceae bacterium, assembly GCA_041745575.1. Taxonomy (GTDB): domain Bacteria; phylum Acidobacteriota; class Blastocatellia; order Pyrinomonadales; family Pyrinomonadaceae; genus OLB17. The sequence continues at coordinate 19,685 of JBGTIQ010000041.1, read as the reverse complement.
TCTGGAAAAGCTGACGGGCAAGCAAGTGAAGCTGAACTTCACCGTCGACCCTGGCCTTATCGGCGGCGTTGTCACGCGTCTCGGCTCGACGGTCTACGATGGCTCGGTCAAAACGCAATTGGAGAATCTTAAGGAAGAACTTATTCGATCGTAAATAGTGAATCGTGAATAGTGAATCTCGTTCTGCGTTCGACTAACGATTAACGAATTAACGATTACCGATTCACGCAAAGAATATGGAAGCAATCAAAGCTAACGAAATTAACGAAATTATCCGTGCTCAGATCGAGAATTTCGATTCGACCATGAAGGTCGATGAGGTCGGTAGGGTTATCAAGGTCGGCGATGGTATTGCCGAGATCCACGGTTTGGAAAAGGTGATGGCGGGCGAGCTGCTTGAATTTCCGCATGGCGTCCGCGGTCTCGCGCTGAATCTTGAGGAAGACAAGGTCGGTACCGTTCTCTTCGGCGATTTTCAAAAGATCAAAGAAGGCGACGAAGTGAAGCGCACCAAACGCATCATGAGCGTGCCGGTCGGCGATGCGTTGATCGGCCGCGTGGTCGACGCACTCGGTAATCCGATCGACGGTAAAGGCGAAATCATTACCGATGCATACAATCCGGTTGAGCGGATCGCCCCCGGTATTATCGACCGTCAGCCGGTGAAAGAGCCGCTGCAGACCGGTCTAAAGGCGATCGATGCGATGGTCCCGATCGGCCGCGGCCAGCGTGAGCTGATCATTGGTGACCGCCAGACTGGTAAGACCGCTGTCGCTATTGACGCGATCATTAACCAGCGTGGTAAGGACGTGATCTGTGTCTATGTCGCGATCGGACAAAAGGCGTCGACCGTCGCACAGGTCGTAAAGAAGCTTGAAGATTCGGGTGCGATGGCCTGGACGATCGTGGTATCGGCGTCCGCATCGGATCCCGCGGCGATGCAGTTTCTTGCTCCGTATTCGGGTTGTGCGATCGGCGAATATTTCCGCGACAACGGCCGTCACGCTTTGACGATCTACGACGATCTTTCCAAGCAGGCTGCGGCGTACCGCGAGATCTCTTTGTTGCTTAGACGTCCGCCCGGTCGCGAAGCTTATCCGGGAGACGTATTTTATCTTCACTCACGATTACTCGAACGTGCCGCGAAAATGTCTGACGCCCGCGGCGGAGGCTCGCTGACAAGCTTGCCGATCATCGAAACGCAGGCCGGCGACATCTCGGCGTACATCCCGACAAACGTGATCTCGATCACGGACGGCCAGATATTTTTGGAGTCCGACCTCTTCAACTCCGGCGTGCGTCCGGCGATCAACGTCGGTAACTCAGTGTCACGTGTAGGTGGCTCCGCTCAGATCAAAGCGATGAAGGCGGTTGCCGGTACTCTTCGTATCGACCTTGCTCAGTATCGCGAGCTGGCGGCGTTCGCTCAGTTCGGTTCGGATCTCGACAAGTCGACACAATCGCAGCTCGAGCGCGGACGTCGTCTGACCGAGATCCTGAAACAGGGGCAATATCAGCCGATGGCAGTCGAGAATCAGGTTCTTATCATCTGGACTGTGACGAACGGCCTCGCAGACGATATCGCGGTCGAGGACCTGAAGAGATTCGAAGAAGAACTCGGAGATTTTATCGAGAATTCGCATCCGGCCGTTATGACGACGCTTCGCGAAAAGAAGAGCATCGACGACAGTTTGAAGGCTTCGATGAAGGAAGCGATCGAGGATTTCAAAGCGACACGCTGGCAGACGGCGACGGCCGCGGCAGCAGCTTAAGAATTAGTCTCTGGTCCCGAGTCCCAGAAGTCCCATGGGGTCTTGGGACTTGGGACCAGGGACCAGGGACCAGGGACTTCAAACGGAGAAGATTTAGAATCCATGGCAAGCTTGCTAGACATGCGCCGACGTATCAAGTCGGTGAAGAATACACAGCAGATAACCAAGGCGATGAAGATGGTCGCCGCGGCGAAGCTGAAGCGTGCGCAGGATCGCGTGACCTCCGCCCGCCCGTTTGCGCAAAAGATGTCCGAAGTTCTCGGCGGTTTGAGTGCGAAGGTCGCGGATGAGTTCTCGCATCCTTTGCTCGACGCGCGAGGTGACGAAAAATATCTCGTCGTACTGGTTACCGCGGACAAGGGTCTGGCCGGTGCATTCAACGCAAACGTTATCAAAGCGACGCAGGCGTTTTTGAAAGAAAATGCTGCGAAATCGGCTGAGATGATACCAGTCGGCCGCAAGGGGCGGGACTTTTTCAAGCGGCGGGAAATCGTCTTCAAGGACGAGTACATTGGGTTGACGGGCAGCGGAAGGGCAAACCACACCGACGCAATGGAGATCGCGCGGAATATCATTAAGACATTTACCGAGGACACGTCGATCGACAAGGTGTTTCTCGTCTACACCGAATTCAAAACTGTCCTGTCGCAAAAACCGGTAATTGAGCAGATCCTTCCGATACCTCGTATCGACCGTGCCGAAGACGGTGACGCGGCAGGTGCTGACGCGGAGTATATCTACGAACAGCCCGCAGCCGAGATCTTCGGTAAGCTTTTGCCGAAACAGGTCGAGATACAGATGTACAAGTCGATGCTCGAATCGGTCGCATCGGAACAGGGATCGCGGATGACGGCGATGGACTCGGCGTCGAAAAACGCGGGTGAATTGATCGACACTCTGACACTCAACATGAACCGCATTCGTCAGGCAGCGATCACAAAAGAAATTATCGAGGTTGTCTCGGGCGCGGCGGCCGCACAGTAAGTTTCTAGTTCCTGGTTTCTAGTTTTTTTATTCCTGACCCAGAAACTATATTGCTAACTTGAAACTAGAAACTCGGAACCAGAAACAAAGTAAGCGGCGCGAACAGTTGATGCTGTACGCGCCGCTTCTTGTTTGGATCGGAGTGATCTTCTTTCTCTCGAGCGGCCAGGGATCAATGACGCGTACGTCACTGATCATCCGGCCGCTGCTCGAATTCCTGTTTCCCAACGCTTCCTTTGAAACAATAGGTTTCTACCACGGCATCATTCGCAAATTTGCGCACTTTGCAGAGTATGCAGTGCTTGGATTTCTTGCATGCCGCGGGTTTTCCGCCGCGCATCAATCTTTCATTCGAAGGTTTTATTTTCTGGCTGCGATCGCATTGGTTTTGGCGGTCGCCGGATCGGATGAAATAAATCAGAGCTTTAATCCTGCCCGCACGGCATCGCCGTTCGATGTCCTACTCGACTTAATCGGCGGATTGACCGCTACGCTCTTCTATTACATGCTGACTGGGCACCGGTCCCGAATGGTCGTGTCAGTTGTTTGAGCGGTTCTGTTGTTGCGTATAGGTGAGAGCGCCGGGGTCGGTACTTCCCTATTTAGACCACTCTTCAACCGAGAATAAATGAACATAGGAAAGCGCGGAACCGATCGGATCGGAATAAGCGTTCCGGGTTGGTTCGGCCCTGACGTTGACTTCTCGCGGGACACATTCGTCTTTCAAAACGCCGAACTTTGTGGCATATTCAATCGTTAAGAATTAGGGCAAGGAGATCCGACAAATGAGTATTATCGACAAGGTAAAAGACGCCGCGCTGAACCAGTTTATCGAAGTCATCGAGTGGCTTGATGATTCCAAGGACACGCTGCTATATCGTTTTCCGGTTGTCGGACAGGAGATCAAGAATGGTGCACAGCTGATCGTACGCGAATCGCAGGCTGCCGTTTTTGTCTTCGAAGGCCAGGTTGCGGATGTCTTCACGCCGGGCCGTTATACAGTCGAGGGCGGCAACACGCCGATCTTGTCGAAACTGGGTGCGTGGAAACACGGCTTCAACTCGCCGATCAAATCCGAAGTCTACTTCGTCAACACCAAACAATTCACCGACATGAAATGGGGCACCTCGAATCCGATCATGCTTCGCGACGCAGACTTCGGAATAGTCCGGCTTCGTGCGTTTGGTGCTTACAGTTTGCGGGTCGCTGACCCAAGCGAATTCATAAAGCAGATCGCCGGAACGAACGCACAGTTTCAGACGGAGGACATCGACTTACAATTGAAGCGAGCGATCGTCACCGAGTTCTCTGACGCGATCGGTGAAATGAAGATCCCGGCCCTTGATCTTGCGGCACAGTACAAGGAAATGGGTGAAGCGATCCGAGCGAAGATTAACGAAGATTTTAGCGGCTACGGTTTGGAGGTCACGAAATTTTACGTTGAGAACATCAGCCTTCCGCCGGAAGTCGAAGCCGCGATGGACAAGCGTTCTTCGATGGGAGCTCTTGGCGACGCTCAAAAATATATGCAGTTTCAGGCCGCTGACGCGCTGCGTGACGCCGCTCAAAACGAAGGTGGCGGCGCCGGTCTTGGTGCCGGTTTAGGCGCCGGGTTTGCTGTCGGCGGACAGATGGCAAATGCCTTCGGAGCTAATCCGCAGGGCGGGGGCGGTGGAGCAACCGGGACGGTCGCGTGTCCGAGTTGCGGAAAACAAAATAAGCCTGAGGCCAAGTTTTGTGCCGACTGCGGCGGCAAAATGGAGGTCGCAAAAGTTCCGTGTGTGAAATGCGGGGCCGAGCTTCGCGAAGGCGCGAAGTTCTGTTCGGAGTGCGGTAGTACTCAGGAAAAGGCAAAGTGCTCGAACTGTAAGTACGAACTAGCGGCAGGTGCGAAGTTCTGTCCAGAATGCGGTACAAAGACTGAATCCGCGTAATTCGACAGGCACTGAACGACATTTCGAAAGGCATGAGCGATCATGCCTTTTTGATTTGGGTTTTACCGGATGCCGGTTTTTGCGATAAATTTAGTTGTATGGCATTAAGTCCCGAACTGCTCGAAATCCTTCGCTGCCCGAAGTGCAAGTCAAAGGTCGAACCTAAAGCTGACAACACGAGCTTGAAATGCACGAATCCCGAGTGCGCTCTGGTGTATCCGATTCGCGATGACATACCGGTGATGTTGATCGACGAAGCAACGGTGGAGAAGTAGATGGATCGGCCGGAGATCGATTGGCGCGGCATCCGGCGCGTTCTCGTTGTTCGGCTCCGGTCTATAGGTGACACTGTCCTGTGCACTCCGTCGCTTATCGCACTGAAGCGTTTCCTTCCTCATGCGCAGGTCGATATCCTTCTCGAAAATTGGGTCGCACCAGTTTTGGAAGGATTCGACGCAGTGGATAATGTGTTAACCGTCGGCAGTACGACCGGTTCGCGATTATCCGCAGCAAGAGAAATTCGCCGCCGCAAATACGACATTGTTTTCAATCTGCACGGCGGCACGACGGCGACCTTCTTCGCTGCTGCAAGTGGTGCCCGACATCGTGTCGGGTACGCGAATTATCAATACAAGTTCCTTTACAGTCATCTGCTTTCTTCACCTGCGGATTTTTGGAAGCGCGAGGCGACACACTCGGCCGAACAGCAACTAGCGCTCCTCGGATTCACCGGAGTCCCCGTTGACGACCGGCCGAAGAGTCGGCTGGCGATCACTGAGTCCGCGATCGCGTCGCTCGACATCAAGCTTCGCCACGCTGGGTTGGAATCATTTGTTGCCGACAGATCCTTCGCGATCATCCATCCGTTCGCCGCTTCGAAAACAAAAGAATGGGACCTCGAGAAATTTGCCCGGACTGCCGAGTTTTTGAAAGGGAGAGGACTTCCGACGATAGTCGTCGGATCTGAACAACAAGAGAAAGTTTTGTCCGACCTTAATTCGTTGTCGAGTGCCACCGTTCACGCGCTCACTATTCTGACGTTGTCTGAACTAACGGCGCTAACCGCGAGAGCAAGATTGTTTGTCGGTAATGACTCCGGGGTTGCGCACATTGCTGCGGCCGTCCAGACGCCGAGCGTTGTTATTTTTGGCTCGTCGAACCGGGATCACTGGCGTCCATGGACCGATGCCCCGAATGAGGTGGTTTTCGAGCCATTCTCATGTCAACCCTGTCCCGGTCGTGAGTGTAAAGAGTTCGGTGAACCGCGGTGTATCCAGACCCTGGGAACTGAACGGGTCTTTGCGTCGATCGACCGGGTCTTGAATCTGCAAGCCTGAACAAAAGAAAGAGGCGGGAAAAACCCGCCCCTCGGTTATTCAATTTTACCGAAGTTATTTCTTGTTTGAGTTCGACGACATGTTTGTCATCGAATCATTCGGATCAACTTTCAACTCATTTTTGACGCTCTTCACACCGTCGATGTCTTTAGCGACCTGCTCGGCTTTCGTCTTTTGCGCGGCCGTTTCGACTGTACCCTTTAGAGTCACAACGTCATTGACAACGTCAACATTGATCGTCGACTCGCGGAGATCGCTGGTTCCCAGAAGGGACGACCGGGTCTTTACCCACAGCCACATATCATTGGCTCCCTGGCCGATCGTGCTGCTTCCCTTCTCTTTCTCGTAATCGGTCTTGTTCTTTTCGTATTCTTCACGCGTTATGTTCGCGTTCCAACGATTGGTGTTCGAATTTGCATTCACGACGATCGCGCCTGTGTTTGCATTATTTACACCCAAATTCGTGACATTCGCCCGTGAGCTGTTAACGTTGGTTGATGTCGAATCGCCGCACGCGGCAACCGTACCCGCAACCGCGACCGCCGCAGCGGCCATTGTAATTAATCGAAATTTCATTTTATTCCTCCGTCTTCTCAAATAAAGGCTTGTGTAGCGATTGCTTACACATTTTAGTAGCCCGCTAGTATCGAGCAAGAGGTATACCACGTCCAGTTTCGTCGAAAAAGCCCGCTATTCTTTGACACACTTGCTGCCAGCACATATTATTTATAGTTTCGACTCAAGTAGCCGAAGTGTGTCTATATGTTCGAATCGCTGTCCGATAAGCTGAAAAAGACGCTGAAGAATCTGCGTGGTCAGGGCAAACTTACGCCCGAGCACGTTGATGTGGCGTTGCGCGAGATCCGGATGGCGTTGCTCGAAGCTGATGTCAACTACAAGGTTGCGAAGGATTTCGTCGAATCGGTACGTGCTAAGGCTGAGGGACAAGAGGTCTGGCAGGGGCTTAATCCGCACGAGCAGGTAGTAAAGCTAGTCTATGACGAGCTTGTAAACCTGATGGGCGGAACCTCCTCGCGGCTTGTCTTTACTAAGCAGATACCGAACGTCGTGATGGTCGTCGGGCTTCAGGGCTCGGGTAAGACTACTTCGACGGGCAAGATCGCGAAATGGCTGGCCGCAAACCAGGAACGAAAGCCTTTATTGGTTTCTGTCGACGTGTATCGTCCGGCAGCGCGTGAGCAGCTGAAGGTTGTCGCTAACGCGGTAGGCCAGGCGGTCTATCAGAACAAAGAATCGAACGATCCGATGACGCTTGTACGCGGTGCAATGAAGCACGCGCAAGAGGTCGGATACGACACATTGATGATCGACACGGCCGGCCGTCTGCACATAGACGACGAGTTGATGGTCGAGCTCGAGCAGATCAAGGCTGAGACAAAACCGATCGAGGTCTTGTTCGTCGCCGATGCAATGACCGGCCAGGATGCCGTTCGGTCGGCTGAAGTTTTTCACGAACGGGTCGGGATAACTGGCGTTGTTTTGACGAAAATGGATGGCGATGCACGCGGCGGTGCGGCGTTGTCGATCCGTCAGGTTATTGGGCAGCCGGTTAAGTTTGTCGGCGTCGGTGAGAAATACGACGCGATCGAGCCGTTCTATCCGGACCGTATTGCTCAGCGTATCCTTGGTATGGGCGACGTCCTAAGCCTGATCGAGGAAGTCCAAGGGAAGATCAGCGAGGAAGAGGCACAGGCTCAGCTTGCGAAAATGACGCGTAATCAGTTTACGCTCGAAGATTTTCGCAGCCAGCTCGGCCAGTTCAAAAAGCTCGGCTCAATGTCGAAGTTGATGAAGATGCTTCCCGAACAGATGATGGGCGGCATGCAGATATCGGACGAACAATCGGTTGAAGTGGACGCCCAGATGAAACGTACCGAAGCGATCATCGATTCGATGACAAAGCTCGAACGGAATGATCATCGCGTTTTCGACGCCAGCCGCAAAACTCGCGTCGCGCGGGGCTCGGGTTCGACGATAGCCGAAGTTAATCAGCTTCTCCGCCAATACGAGCAGATGCGCAAGATGATGGCGCAGATGAATAAGGGCGGCGGATTATTGGGCGGACTAGGCAAAAAAATGATGGGTGGTCTTGCCGGCGGTTTGGGCGGTATGCTCGGCGGCGGAATGCCGGGACTTGATGGAATGTTAGGAAGCGCTTCAGATCATGGCTCGGACGAATCAAACGGTTCGACAGCCCGGAGCCTGAAGAAGAAGAAGAGACACAAGAAACGGAAGTGAAAAGTGAAAAGTGGAAAGTGAGGAGCCCACTTAAAACTATCCACTTGCCACTATCCATTGAAAAAAAATATGTTAGCAATAAGCTTGATGAGAATTGGTGCGAAGGGCAAACCCTTCTACCGCCTTGTAGTGAAAGAAAAGCGTTCAAAGCGCGACGGCAAGTACCTTGAAAATCTTGGTACGTACGATCCGATGATCGAACCGGCTAAGGTGGACCTGAAGCACGATCGCATTCAATACTGGATCGGCGTCGGTGCTAAACCGACAGAAACAGTTGCGAGTTTGATCAAGAATAATCCCGCTCCGACGGCGGAAGCCTAAAGAAGTCTATCGAGTTATCGAGTCTATCGAGTCGATATGGGCTCGACAGACTCGACAGACTCGACAGACTCGACAGACTCGACAGACTCGACAGACTCGACAGACTCGATAGACTCGACAGACTCGACAGACTCGACAGACTCGACAGACTCGACAGACTCGACAGACTCGACAGACTCGCTAGACTCGAAAGACTCGCTAGACTCGACAGACCCAAAGAAATGAAGGAAGCAGTTGAGACAATCGTAAAAGCTCTGGTCGGCGACGCTGATGCGGTCGAGGTGACCGAGCATTCCGACGGCGGAAAGACCGTCAAATTCGGTGTCCGCGTGGCACCTGACGACTTTGGGCGTCTTATCGGCCGCGAAGGCCGGACGATCAAGGCGATTCGCAGCATCCTTTATTTCGGCGGGCTAAAGCAGGGAAAACGGTTTCACCTCGATCTGGTCGAAGACTAGAGTTCACCTTTTCTCGCGATGGAAGAACTCGTAGCGATCGCGAAGATCATGAAACCCCGCGGACTTCGCGGCGAGGTCGCGGCCGATATTTTGACAGATTTTCCTGAGAGGTTTGAAGGCCTCGAGAATGTTATCGCGGTTTTTGCAGACGGTACGCGGGCCGATTTGAAAATTGAAGACTTCTGGTTTCAGAAAGATCGCATTGTTCTCCGATTTGACGGATTTGCTTCGGTCGAAGCGGCGAATACGCTAAGAGGCGTCGAGATCTGTATCCCCGAATCGTCGGCCGCGAAACTTGAAGAGGGTGAGTTCTTTGATTGGCAGCTCGCGGGATGTGAAGTAGAAACGATCGGAGGCGAAATGGTCGGCACCGTGCGTGAGCTAATGCGCACCGGCGGAACGGAAATTCTCGTTGTCGAAGATGGAGCGAGGGAATATTTGATCCCGTTTGCTGAGTCGATCTGCACGGAAGTTGATATCGAAGGGAAGAAGATCCGGGTCGATCCGCCTGAAGGACTTCTTGAATTTTAGATTTTGGATTTCGGATTTTGGAATTCCTTCAATCCAAAATCTAAAATCCAAAATCTAAAATGAAGATAGATGTTCTTACAATTTTCCCGGAGTTTTTTGCTCAGGTCTTTGATTTTGGAATAATTCGTCGGGCGAAGCTTGCCGGTATCGTTGAGATCAATATTCACGATATCCGCGAATTCGCGACGGACAAACATAAGATGGTCGACGACCGGCCGTTTGGCGGTGGGGACGGAATGGTCTTAAAGCCTGAACCCTTATTTGCCGCGATTGAAAATTTACTCGGGACGACGGATCGAGACTCTTACGCGGACGGCACCTCGGTTGTTTTGCTTTCGCCGCAGGGCACTCCGTTGCGTCAGTCTGTGGCGAAGGATCTGGCTGACGAAACCGAACGCCTGGTCGTGATCTGCGGCCGATACGAGGGTGTTGACGAGCGTGTAGCGGAAACACTGGTCACGAACGAGATCTCGATCGGTGACTATGTTCTGTCAGGTGGAGAACCGGCGGCGGTGGTACTGGTCGACAGTCTTGTTAGACTGTTGCCGAACGCTTTAGGCAGCGACACATCAGCAGAGAACGATTCGTTTTCGGACGGACTGCTCGATCATCCGCATTACACGCGTCCGGCGGAGTTCCGCGGCATGAAAGTGCCGGATGTGCTTTTGAACGGCAATCACGCCGAGATCGAAAGCTGGCGTCGCGAAAGGGCCCTGGAAAAGACAAGGTTAAAAAGAAAGGATCTATTGGAAGGAGAAAATGGTGAAATGTGAACGGCAGCGATTTGCCGTTGACCTCTGGCCGAAAATAATATGAATCGTTTAGATAATGTCGAGAAGACACAATTGAGAGAAAATATCCCGGCGTTCCAGTCCGGCGATACGGTAAAAGTTCACGTCCGAATTAAGGAAGGCAACAAAGAACGCCTGCAGGTTTTCGAAGGAATAGTCATCGCACGTAAACACGGCGGGGCGCGCGAGAGCATAACGGTACGAAAGGTCAGCTTTGGAGTTGGGGTCGAGCGCATCTTCCCGCTTCATGCGACCGTCATCGATCACATCGATGTCATTCGTCGCGGTAAGGTCCGTCGAGCCAAGCTTTATTATCTTCGAGACCTTCGCGGCAAGGCTGCCCGGATCAAAGAAAAAGACACACGCAACAAGACGGCTAAGGCGTCGAAATAACCAGCGGAGAGTCAAACAATGCGAGACGCGGAGAGAAGCGAATCTGTCATCGACACAGAATCGCCTGGCCGCGTCTCTCTGTTTTCTGACTTTCAGATCACTGGGTGCGGCCTTGTTTTTGAGGAACAAGCGTGGGAAAGCGGATTCAAGTTTATCGCGGGCATTGACGAAGTCGGCCGCGGTTGTCTCGCAGGGCCCGTCGTCGCCGGTGCCTGCATCCTGGATCCCTCGAAAGATCTCCCGAAGGGCTTGAACGACTCGAAGCAGGTCACCGCAAAGCAACGCGATGAGATCGCCGCCGAGCTCAAAGAGATATGCATCGCGTACGCGATCGGTTCCGTGAGTCCCGAAGAAATTGATCGCATCAATATACTGGAAGCCACAAAACTGGCGATGCGCCTCGCTGTCGCCGACCTCAGCCCCGCCGCCGATTTCCTTTTGATCGACGCACTCGTCCTCAAAGGCGTACCGGTTCCTCAAAAATCCATCATAAAAGGCGATTCGATTTCCGCGTCAATTGCCGCCGCATCGATTCTCGCCAAGACCCACCGCGACGCGCTTATGCATTCCTACGGATCCGAATTTCCGGAGTATGGATTCGCGGACCATGTGGGTTACGGCACGAAGCACCATCTCGATGTCTTAAGGACGCACGGACCTTGTCCGATCCACCGCAAAACCTTTCGAGGCGTCCTGCAAAAAGCAGAGATTTCGCTTGCCCTCAACGACGAAAAAGGTGTAAATAACTAGTCTCTTATCCATACAAAAAATGTTCGATCGTTTAGGCAAAAGAAATTACGCCTAAGCGTCTTATTCACGCGGTACAACAAGGGTTACAAAAGGGCGTTAATTTGCACGGGATCGGCGAAGATGCGTGCAAAATATTAAAGTTTTTTGCGGTTTGACTGTTTTTCCGTGACCCTCTTCAGCCCCCGCTGGAATTGATCGCAGGTTGGCCCGCACTCAAATTCAAAAGCGTAACTATTCAGGACTTAGGAGATTCCCCAACATGAATATTTTGAAATCGACACTCAAGATCTTTACTTTCTTTGTTTTTGTTTTTGCCTTTGCTTCGATCGCTCAAGCCCAGGCAACTCGCACATGGGTATCGGGCGTCGGTGACGACGTCAATCCGTGCAGTCGAACCGCACCGTGCAAGACATTCGCCGGAGCCATTTCGAAGACGGCGACAAACGGTGAGATAAGCTGCCTTGATCCGGGCGGGTTCGGCGCGGTCACGATTACAAAATCGATCACGATCGACTGTGAGGACACACAGGGCTCCATCCTCGCGGCCGGCACGAACGGGGTGATCGTTAACATTACCTCGGGAACCGACGTTAGAAAGGCGGTGAAACTAAGGGGCCTCAGTATCCAAGGGGCTTCGACCGGTACTAACGGAGTCCGAATTCTTGCTGCGAATTCCGTTAACATAGACGAAATCGTTATCGAGGGCTTCACTCAACACGGTATTTCAGTCGAGACAACAAGCGGCACACCCAGAATATATGTCCAGGACACGCACATTCGAAGCGTCACTGGCAATGGCATCAACACCTTCATTACGGGTGGCGCTGTTAAGCTGACCGTTGGAGGCAGCCAACTTCAGGGAGCCGGGACCGGCTTTAATCTTAGTAACAATACCGCTGCGACAATTAGTGATTCCATTATTTCCGGCAATACGACAGGTTTGGGGGTTTCCAACGCGTCCCTAGCCGTTTTCCACTGCACAATCTCAAACAATTCGACCGGTGTTAGTGCACTTTCCGGGGGAACTATTCGCTTGATGAGCAGTTTGGTCACGAGCAACACTACGGGCCTGAGCCTAAGCGGAGGCAGTATTGTTTCCCACGTGAGCAATGTTTTTCAGGGAAATACGACCGACGGAGCTCCAAGCTCTACCGTCGTCCTGCAGTAGTTGGGCTTACCCCCTTGATCAACTCTTATGCCCGGTCTGGCGCAAGCCGAACCGGGCTTTTTTCGCGCTCAAAAAGTGGGTCGAGTTCGCGGGCGCCAGCGCCCGCCTATAAGCGCGCCATACTCATGCAATGCGAGGCGCGGTTGAAGCCTAAAATGCCATCCACTCGGTCGGCTCTTTGTGATTTGAGATCGAGATCTTAGTCTGCGATTGAAAGAGCGGAGCTCGCATTCTCAATGCAGTTTCGGCCGTGAGCCGTGCGAGATGTGGTTCGTTAGCCCGTTGGGAAAGATGGGCAAGGACTATCTGGGCGGCCGAGCCGTCGAAGTCGTTTGTTAGCCAGTCGGCGAGATCCTCGTTCGAGAGATGACCAAGGCGTGACGCGATCCGCTGTTTGAGGTCCCATGTATAAACCGGGCAGGTCCGAAGCATGTCGCGGCTGTGGTTCGATTCGATCACGATCGCGTCGCACCCGTCGAGTTTTTCCTTCATGAGCGGGGTGAAGCATCCAAAATCCGTTAGTGTCGCCACTGTCACACCACCGTTCTTCGCGACGAATCCGAAGTTATCTACAGCATCGTGCGGAACGCTGAAAGGCTCAAAGTCTATGTCACCGATCGTGAATTCGCGGCTTGACTCGATCGCCACGGTACGATCCTTCAAGGCAGCTCGTCGTTTTGAAGATTCACTATCGCCGTCCGAGCCGCCGGCCCGCGTCAAATAATAAGCGTCCTCGGTTTCACCCGAGACGTATACAGGACACCGTATCGAGCGCAGCAGCACACGTAATCCCGCGATGTGATCACTATGTTCGTGTGTGACGAGGATCGCGTCCAGATCGTCGCAGTCGATGCCAACTATCTGCAGGCGTCTGAAAATCTCGCGGGCGCTGAGTCCCGCGTCGATGAGAACGTTCGTTGTCTCGGTCGAAATAAGGACCGCGTTGCCTGTTGAGCCGCTGCCGAGTACGGTGAACTTCATACGTCTTTTTTCTGATACCTTGACCGAAGTGCCTTCGCCATTACACGGCCCGAGATCGAATTCGGCACGAGCGTTCCGGCAATCGTGCCAAGATAATTCGCCCAGCCGGATACGACTTTTGTCTTTTTCCGGGCTACTGCCTTCATCGCGGTTTCGACAACGTCTTCGACCGTCTGCTGCCCTTTCACCTGGATCGGCCGCTCTATGTTAGACGCCGCGAAAAAATTTGTTTTCGTAAAGCCCGGACAAAGAGCCAGGATCTCGATCCCAAAGGGACGGTTCTCTTCCGCGATCGCTTCGGAAAACGAGGAGACGAAGGCTTTGCTAGCAGCATACGTGGCCATGAAGGGGATCGGCTGAAATCCTGCGGCAGAAGAAACGTTAATTATCGTCCCGTGCCGAGCGTCACGCATCTTTTGAAGATAACGATACGTAAGGGCCACTAGTGCCGAAATATTCAGGTCGATGATCTCGAGCTCTCGTTCGATATCCATTTTCGCAAAATCGCCGGACGATCCGAAGCCCGCATTGTTGATCAGCCAGTCGATCTCTAATCCGTTCTTTTCCGTTTCCTCAAAGAGCTGAACGTCGGCTTCGAATTCGAGTAGATCGATCGCAAAGTATCGGCAAATTACCTGATGCTTCGCGGCAAGTTCGTCGCACAGCTCCCGCAGCTTTTCCTCGGAACGTGCAACCAGCACAAGATTGTGTTTCTCAGCCGCGAGCCTCCGCGCAAATGCCTCGCCGATCCCGCTTGATGCTCCGGTGATGAGAGTGTATTTCATGATTCTTCCGTGGCCGTGGTCGGGTACAACGAGTAATAGATGGAGAAAACGCTTCCGACAACTATCACTATCGTACCAGCAGCTCGGATAATCCCCGCGATGACGTTTGTCGAGCCGATGAGGCCGGTTCTCGTGAGGAGATAGTTCCAATCGTGAAAACTGCCTTCGCTGCCGGTGAAACCGCTCGTCAGCACAAGCTGCATCACAACGGCGTCAGACGCATAAACCCAGACATTCAAAATGCTTTGGCCGACCCAGAACAGAACGATCGCGGCTGAATAATATTGAAGCCGCCAAACAAAGTAACCGACGAAAATACCCGGCAGAAGAACCTGAAAAATTGAGCCGCCCGCAATGCCCGAAAATTCACCGAATAGTCGAAATACAAGATGACCTGTCTCATGGATCGGCAGATCCACAAGGTCAAGAAAACTTCCCTCCATCGGGTCGTATGCGATCCAAAAAAAGTAGATCGTTAGGATGCCGGCGAAAACGAGCTTTGGAAAATCGGGACGCACCATCGATCGGCAGAGATCAAAGAAGCTTGTTCCGGATAATAAACTCTCTGACCTGTTCGTTGAATTCGGTCGATTGCCGTCCGGAAATTTGAATTTAAACAAACAAATGACTATTCCCGCCTAAAATCCTGAACCTGCGCCAAAACAGTTGTAATTCTCCGGCTAAAAGCATATCTTTCTATCATACGCATTTGAGATTTTCCCGCCATTCTATCGTGTTATTTACGGCTTATTGTCCAAAAGCCGGAAGCGGACAGACTCGGCGGAAAATCATAATTTTGAACTCAATTTTTCATCATCAAGAGGAGGAAACTAATGAAAACTTTTACCGTAAAAAGCATTACAACCAGCTTTTTACTCTACGCAATGATCTTATTTGCCAATCAGGCGACTTTCGCGCAATTGGTCTGTCAATTTTCGGGTTCGCCCATCGTTCAAACGGGATCGCTGACGGCGGCTGACCCGACTCAGGCGGGACGCATCAATCGAAACGGTATTACCGGCTCGTGTCCGACCGGAAAAACCAATGCGATCTTCAATACCGCTGCGGTCGTGCAGGACAATTACACCTATACCCCGCCGGTAACAGGCTGCGCGCAGGTGGATTTTAATGCAACTGCCTGCGGCGGCGCGACGACGCAGATGGTCGCTTATTCGACATTCGATCCGGCAAATCCGGGGAACAATATCATCAGCGATTTCGGATTCAGCACGACCGGGACGGCTTCTTTTTCATTTCCCGTAACTATGGGACAAAACTTTACGCTCGTCGTCCACGACATTCTGGAATCGCCAACCAATGTGTTCTGCACGAGTTACACCTATACGCTTACATACCGGACGAGCTGCCAACAGCCGGGATTTGACCGCGCCAATGACGGCAATGCCGACCTCGCCGTCTTTACGCCGGGCGTGGAAGGTTTCTGGTCAAACAGGGTTGCAACGGGCGGCGCGACAGAAACCCGGCAATTCGGTCAGACCGGTGATATTCTGACCATCGGCGATTATACGGGCGATCTTCTCACCGATCTTTCGGTTTACCGACCGGCAAATAATACATGGTATTACGCGACCAATCAGGCGAATCCGCCTTCGCAGTTTGTCGGAATTCCGTGGGGAAGTCCTTTAGACAAGCCCGTGCCGGGCGATTACGATGAAGATGGAAAAACGGATATTGCCATTTGGCGACCTTCCAACGGTCACTATTACGTTTTGCGTTCTTCGAACAATACTTTGCAAACCCGTCAGTGGGGACGGATGGGCGATACGCCGGTAGTCGGCGATTTTGACGGCGACCATATAACCGATTTCGTGGTTGTCAGACCCGATCAGGCGGGCGAAAGTTCGCTCATTTGGTTTATGCTGAACAGTAATTTCGACTTCGGTTTCGGTTTGTTCGCACGTTGGGGAAGTCCGGGCGATATTCCTGTGCCGGGCGATTACGACGGCAACGGTAAAGCCGATATGACTATCTACAGACCATCGACCGGAGAGTGGGCTTCGATTCCGAGTTTGGCTCAAAACGCCATCAACACGGCGAGATTGGGTGCTTTTTGGGGAAGTCCGGGCGACATACCGCAGCCGGCTGATTATGACGGCGATCTGAAAACGGATTTCGCCATTTTCCGTCCGAGCCAAAATACCTGGTATATCCGCAATAGCGCGACGAATACCGCAACGATCACGCCGTTTGGCATGACCAATGATACTCCGGCATCGGCGCCGTATCCGATCACGACCGTTCCGTAAGGACAGTCTAACGACTGCAATTGAAAGGGCTTGGGAAATGCTTCCGAGCCTTTTCTTTTTGGTATAGCTTGTCACATCGAAAACAAATCGTGTTAAAATGCGTAGAAGAAATTGTCGCGTTGTAAATTCTGGAAAAGCCTTCCGCGCATACCGAAAATTATGAAATATTGCCCGACGTGCGAAACTCGATACGATGAGGAAATTCTGAAATTTTGTACGAAAGACGGCTCGCCCTTAATAGAAGAAAGTGCGCCCGAATTTACGGCGCTTCCGAGCGAGGGCGAAAAGGATGATCTTGGTGAGGAAACGGTTGTCAGACGCCGCGAAGTGGAAGACGAAACCTCGGAAAAACCGCGAATCATCATTCCGACGCGCGAGCAGCAAGTGCGCGCGAAAGAAAGAACATATTATCCGCCGCCGCCGCCGCCGAAATCCAACACGGCGCTCGTCGTCGTCACGACGATTTTGCTGACGCTCGTCGTTTTGGGCGGAGTTGTCGGTCTTTTTTATATTTTCAGCGGGGATAATAGTTCGAACCTGAATGTTAATGTCAATGTGAATCCGCCTGAAAACATGAACGTAAATTCAAACTTCGGGTCAAATTTCCCGCCGTCGAATTTTGACTATAATTTCAACGGCAACTTGAATATCAACACAAATATCAACGCTAATCTAAAAACGCCGTCGCCGACAAGAACTCCGACACCAAGCCCGAGTCCTACACCAACGCCCGAAGCAAATACAAGTCCAAATACGCCAACGCCGACGCCTGCGGTTACGCGAACGCCGACACCGCGAACGTCGCCTGTTTCGGCAAATCGACCGCGCAATACGATTCAGTAAATTACTCGGAAAAAGTCAGAGCGGCTTCCACCGCGCGGCGCGGATCGATCACGCCCCAGCCTTGCCGATCGACTTCGTAATGCGGCAGACGTTCGGCGGTAGAGATCAGGATCTTCTTGATCTGCTGCGGTGTCAGTTCTGGATTTGCTTCAAGCATTTGCGCGATCACGGATGAAACGATCGGCGCGGAAAATGACGTTCCGTCCACATACTTGTAATGTTTTGTGATGACATTTTCGCTGCGAATTTTCAGGGCGATTATTTGTCTGATGATGTGCGCCGGACGATCGAACGCGGCGTCAAGTTCGGCATCGATGTCTTGATTTTCACTGATAATTTCGTGCAGCACATCGTCATCCGCTTTATCCAGTTTTTCAAGAAGCTCAGCCTGATTCGCGGTCGGCGTGTTCGGCAGGATCGGCGCCGGAATCCAAATAGAAGGAGCGATGATCTCGGGTTTTTGCAAACCGTCGATCGTTGGACCGTAACTCGAACGATACATTCCGCGGTGCGCGCGGTTGATCGAATTTTTGTCGTCAAGCCCGCCGACCGCTATACACGAAGGCGCGCTCGCCGGCGGAAAAACCGGATGATTTGGCAGATCGCCGGAATTTCCGACCGCGCAAACGACGGTAATTCCCTTCTTCACGCATTCTTCAACCGTTTGCGAAAGTGGATCGCTCAAATAACTTTGCTCATAATCGCCGCCGGCGGAAATATTGATTATTTTCACTCCGTATTTTTTGTGATTATCCAAAACCCACTGCAGACCGTCGAGGATATTTTGCTCTGTAATTCGTCCGGTGCGCGCAAGTTTTACGAGCACGACGTTCGCATCCGGCGCGATTCCGCGATAAAAACCGTTTGAAAGACTTCCGCTTCCGGCGGCGACAACGGACGTCATCATCCCGTGCCAACTCGCGACATCCGGCTTTTCGAGCGGCGTCGTATCGCCGTTTGCCGCATTCATATTCTGATAAACCAGAATCCGACCATCAAGATCTGCGTGCCCAAAAAATCCCGAATCGAGAAACGCGATCGTCACATTCTTGCCCGTAAATCGTTCCTCGGAATCGAGCCTGAGCGGTGTTGAAAGAATGTGCGAACCGTCTTTTGTCACCGCAGCTTCGCTTAAGATCTGCGCTTTTGCGCGCTCAAAAAGCCTTGCACAGCGCACACATACGGCTTCATACTCGGTTGCGTCCGACGAATTCGCGCGAATTAGCTCTTGCAGATCCTTCTTTAACCCGGCGAGAGCAATGAATTCGCCGCGCGCCTCACGCGAGCAAACCGAACAGACATTTTCACCGGCGGCAATGTCGGCGCCGGTCGGCGGGCGGTTCAGTTGTACGGTTTCTTGCGGAGTCATTTTTCGCGAGTTTAAGTTTTCCACAAACAAAAGTTAAAATCAATTTGAGTAGCGCCGCCGTCCCGGCGGCAGTACTGACGGCATCTTGCTCTCAGTAAAGATCAGTTAATATAAGCAGCGACGGCGAGACGCCGCCACAACAGCCGGCAAGATGCCAGCGATACATTATGAGAAAAACGATCGGTCTTGCACTTTCGGGCGGCGCGGCGCGCGGATTCGCGCATCTCGGCGTGCTGAAAGTTCTCGCCGAACACGAAATTCCGATCGACTTTATCGCCGGAACTTCCGCGGGTTCATTTGCCGGCGCGGCTCTTGCGTCGGGTTTGAGTGTCGAACAAATAATCGCTTTCAGCCGCAAGATCAATTGGCGCACGATCGCCGGATTTTCCTATTCGCCAAAAGGAATTCTTTCAAACGCGCCGATGGGAAACTTTATAAAAAAACATTTTCCTTTCGCGAAATTTGAAGACTTGCCCATCCCGTTTGCGGCGATCGCAACCGACCTTGAAACCGGCGAAGAAGTGCGAATCACCGATGGCGATCTGCCGTTTGCGGTGCGGGCAAGCTGCGCGATTCCGGGAGTTTTTATGCCGCTCGAAGACGCCGACGGAAGAAAGCTGATCGACGGCGGTATTGTTGCCGCGGTTCCGACAAAAGCCGTGAAAAAACTCGGGGCAGAAATCGTGATCGCGGTTGATGTTCTCGCCTGCGGCGCAACGTATTGGGGCGCGCCTTCGACTCT
>JBGTIQ010000040.1:0-3804 GCA_041745575.1 Pyrinomonadaceae bacterium | reverse complement strand
AAGTATCTCCTCAAACGTGGTATCTGCTATTACTAGAGATGGCATTCTGAAGCACTCACTCCTTTTCAAGGATTGTTTTTATCAACTTCATTATGTCATCTCTTCCTCTCTTTGAGACCTTAACTTGGCGCCTATGGGGCTTGCCCCCGCTCTTCGATTGTGTAGAATTACCCAGTTCCCTTAACCCATCATCCATGGATACCAAATTCTTATTCTTCGATGAAAGTGATCGAATTCGAAGCGGCTGGCGTTTGCTGATCTTCTGTATCGGTTTTGGAGTTGTCGCCTTTTTCGTTGGGGCAGTTGCGGGGTTTGCCCTGGGCTTACTCCGACAATCGTTCGACGCGACGGACACGCTTCTTTTCGCCAACTCGCTTGTCGCTCTATTGCCGGCGCTCCTGGTTGGATGGCTATGCGGCAAGTTTCTGGAGGGACTTCCATTTCGCGCTCTTGGAGCTTGGTTCACAAAATTCTGGTTCAGAAATCTCGGTGCGGGAATCTTGATCGGAGCCGCTACCCTCACGCTCGCCATATTGATAGCATTCGCGTTCAGCGGCCTTCGGTTCGCGGTAAACCCGGTAGATACTCCCGTACTGATCTCAAGCCTTGCGATCTCACTCGCCATCTTTGCTGTCGGAGCTGCTGCCGAAGAAGCCGTCTTTCGAGGTTATATCCTCCAGACACTCAACCGATCCGGCCTCGCCTGGCTTGGCATCACGCTGACATCGATCTTTTTTGGTTTTGTTCACTGGGGTAACCCCAACGCAAATGTCATCTCGACACTCAACACAATGCTCGCGGGCGTGTGGTTCGGCGTCGCGTATCTCAAAACTCGAGATCTGTGGTTCGTGTGGGGAATGCACCTAATGTGGAATTGGATGCAGGGCTCGTTTTTTGGAATTGAAGTAAGCGGTCTGACCGATCTGGTTTCCGTTCCGCTGTTGAAAGAGATCGATAGTGGTCCCACGTGGCTGACGGGTGAAACTTACGGCATCGAAGGCGGCATCGCGTCGACGATCGCTTTGATCCTGTCGATCATGGTCATATGGTATATGCCTTTTCTGAAGCCGAGTGAGGAGATGCTGAAGCTGACGAGTGTCAGAACGGGGAGCTGTAGCGATGACGAAGCTCCCCTCCTTGTTTAGGAGGGGTGCCGAGGCTTTGCGAGGCGGGGTGGTAGTTAAGAAGAATCAGATTCTTGAAGGACTACCACCCCGTCAGCCGAAGCGGCTGCCACCCCTCCTAAACACGGAGGGGAGCTCGGCACGACAATCACATTACCCGCTTCCACTCACCGCTCATCACTTTTCAAACTGCCTGAATCTTGAAGGAAATATCAACTGCTCGCGCGGAATGAGTGAGACGACCAACCGAAATAAGATCGACACCTGCCTCGGCAAATAACCGCACACGCTCGAGATCCATTCCACCCGATGCTTCGATCATTACCGTCGGATTGATATCACGCGACATGCCGACGAGCTTCGCCGCCTCGTCCGGCGTCTGATTGTCGAGCATGATGATGTCCGCACCGGCTTCGATCGCTTCGCGAAGCTGGGCCCAGTTCGTGATCTCGACCTCGATCTTGTGAAGATGCCCAACCTTCTGTTTCGCCGCGACAACCGCTTCGGTGATTCCGCCGGCGAGCGTGATGTGGTTGTCCTTAATGAGCACTCCGTCATCGAGCCCCATGCGATGATTCTTTCCACCGCCGACCGTCACCGCATATTTTTCAAGCAGACGTAATCCCGGAGTCGTCTTCCGCGTGTCGACGATCTGTGCGTTCGTCCCCTCGACCGCCTTTACATATTGCCGCGTCAACGTCGCGACACCGCACATTCGTTGGAGGATATTCAATGCAACGCGCTCCCCGGTTAGCAGAACGTCGGCGTAACCCTTCAACGTGGCGAAGACGGTTCCCTCCTCGACCTCGTCGCCCTCGGCGTAAGCGGTTTCGATCTCGGGTATCTCGGCATCGAGATGTAGGAACACCGCTTCGGCAACCTCGAGCCCGCAGATAACGAGATATTCCTTTGCGAGGAAGCGGCCCATCGCACGAAGATCAGACGGGACGGTCGCCTGCGTTGTAATATCGCCACGGCCAATATCCTCAGTCAGGAAATCGCCGATCGCGGAGAGAACTTCACCATTGTCGAGCCAGTTCATTTTATCGGCGCCTCTATCTCAACTTTCGAATCGTAATCGTATTCCCACAGAACATGGGAGACCAATTTACCATTTTGAGAAGTCCACTCCTCACGCTTCAAGAATCGTCCTTGCTTGTCCACCCAGATACGCTCCACATATTCCAACTTGCGATTCGGAGACTGAAACTCGGACGTACGGTTACTTTCGTATCCGACTGCTTTGATACCCGCAATTCGTACGTTCCCCATTCTTTTGAAAGAATAGACCTCTTTATGATCCACGATATCTCCCTTAATCGTGTACCGGTTTTGAGAATCTATATTTTCCTCAATCCAAGAACTATTATCGGATCGCTTAAATCTTTTTTTTCCGATTTCAACGATTTCGACCAGCTCTACCTTTGCAGAAGTCTTAAAGCTGAAAATAGCTCGCCGGCGATCGGGCGGTTGGAACTCTGCGGTCTGCGTTGTAAGACTTGACGGATTCTTACTGTCAGTCTCGCTGTAGCGTTCGGAGGTGATCTTCACGCGATAAGTCACTTTGGTCAAGAACGGATCGCCTTTGGATCGCAGAGCGTCAAAGTCATCTTTGGAAAACGCTGCTTGCTGAGCGTGAACTGTGACGACCAGGAATGCTAAAACCGCAAACATCGAAATTAAAAATGAGAGTTTCATTTATTCTAGTGAAGCTAAGTTTCCAGCGAGCGTACTCGACTGCACTTCGATCTCTTCCCTTCTGTCACGCAACTCCCTGACCTTTTCGAGTGGGGCTTTCTCGACAAAATTCGCATTCGAAAGCTGTCCATTGAGTCGCTGCAATTCGACGTCGAGCTTTTCAATTTGGCCTTGCAGCCGCGTTCGTTCCTTTTCGAAATCAATCAGTCCCTCGAGCGGTACCGCGATCTCGGCGTTGCCCGTCAAAACGGCTCGGGCCGAAGCTTTTGGAACATCGAGTGAATCGGCGAGCACTATCTTATCAGCCCGTGCAAGCTTTTTGATCTGGGCTTCGTTTGCGGCAAAGACATTTTGCATTTTCGCATCCGCAGCGATATGGATCGATAAGGGATCACTTGCTTTGATGTTCATCTCGGCGCGAATGTTCCGCACCTTCTTGATCATCTCGATGACAGACTGCATCTCGCTCTCGGCCTGTTCGTCGATCAGGGTATCGTCGCCGGTGGGAAACGTCGTCAGCATTATTGTCTGCTCCGCTGATGAGTATGCTGCGTTGTGTAGGGCGTTCGAGATGCCCGGAAGCTCCTGCCAAAGCTCTTCGGTGAGGAACGGCATGAAAGGATGCAGAAGTCGAAGCGCCTGTTCAAGGATCGTGAGAATGCGGCTTCGCGCGTCAGATTGCGGATTGCGGACTTCCTAACTCCGCGTGGCCGTGTCCCTCTGTCTCCGTGTCGCGGGAAGTTATTTCATCCTTCACGAGCTCGATGTACCAATCGCAAAAGTCGTCCCAGAAGAAATGGTAAAGAAGCTGGACGGCTTCGTGGAACTGATATGTCTCGAGCGCGCGGTTAACCGCTTTCGCAGTTTTGTTGAGACGCGAAACGATCCACCGGTCCGGCAGGTCAGAACCGCGAGCGGTAGCGACCGGGTCACCCGTGAGTACGGAGCCAACGAGGGGAAACCCGGTCGCTACCGCTCGCGG
>JBGTIQ010000039.1:0-36239 GCA_041745575.1 Pyrinomonadaceae bacterium | reverse complement strand
CGTTTTGTGATAGCGGATCGGTAGTCGGAGCAGGTTTCGAATTTGGTTCTGACCGCATAGATCGGCTTTCTCGGGTCGGCTTGCGAATAGACGTCGGAAAACGTGGCTTTCCACGGGCGTGAACCGCCGACCACGAAGTTTTCAAACGTGATCGTGACCGCGCCGTCCGAGCCTTTCTGTGCTTCCTTTTCCCACAGACGGCGGATCGCCCCTCTAAAAGATTTATCGTTTGCGGTTTTCCCGTCCGAGTCGGGGCTCGATGCCGAGCAGGCGACAGATCCTTGCATCGCAGTTTTTACCGGCTTTATGTACTCCGGGGGATCGGTCTTCTTCGGAACGCTAACGGTAGCGCCGTTCTTGGTTTTGCAGCCTTGCGCAATGTCAGCCTCGACCCCACTTCGATAAGTCGACACTTTGTTCCCGCCGCCCGGCGAGAGTTCGTTTATGTAAAAGACCTCGCACCGGTCAAAACCGTCCGTGCCTTTGCAAGAAAGGATCTTGAACTTTGATTTCATCCCGCCACACACATAGACCTCGTTGTATTCAAAGTCGTCCTGATTCACTGCGGCAGCTTTATTGAATACAATTGCTACGCCCGCGATTGTCAAAAATAAAGCGATCATCGCTAAAGAAAGCGTTCTTTTAGTCACTGATTGTTCTCCTGTTGCGTTTTAAGTGCTGGTTATGGGAGCCAAGTCTATCTGCACTCGATTTGAACGATAGACACCCGGGCTATGAGATTATTTGGGCCGATGCTTCGCCTATCGCCGAAATAGTTGAGAATACGGAAAGAAATAGTTGTCAGATTTATCGCTTCAGCGATCTGATTAATTCTTCTTCCAAAAAACTGTAGCATATTTATCGGTTGAGAAACCATATTTCGATTCGAACGGCTGCGCACAAGTCTATTCTTATTAAACAGCCGTTACTTTAGTAGGCGAATTCGGCATTTGTTACCCCGATGGTCTAAAATTTCCGAATGAAGATCGGCATTCTTATCTCAGGCCGCGGATCGAATATGGTCGCTATTGTCGATGCTGTTGCGAGCGGCGAGATACCGGCGACTGAGATCGCGGTCGTTATCAGCGATAAGGCTGACGCGGTTGGACTCGTAAAGGCCCGTGAACGAGGTGTCGAGACGGTAGTAGTCGAACGCCGTGGCCGCGCGCGTGCTCAGCACGACGCAGAGATCATCAGTGAGCTAAAAAAACGCAACGTCGATCTCGTCTGCCTCGCCGGCTACATGCGGCTGCTCTCGCCCACTTTTGTCCAGGCCTTCCCCAACAAAATAATCAACATTCACCCAAGCCTACTTCCCGCATTTCCCGGCCTCGACGCACAGCAGCAGGCCTTCAACGCTGGAGCAAAGGTCACCGGCTGCACGGTACACTACGTCGACGAACTCCTCGACCACGGCGAGGTCATTTTGCGACGAGAGGTAGCCGTTCTGGATAGCGATACAGTCGAGACTCTGTCCGCAAGGATTCTCGAGCAGGAACACACGCTTTACGTCGAAGCCATTAAGATTTTGGCCCGCGAATAACTCGAATCATCGCGAATAATTTTTCTTCATTCGCGTTAATGCGCGTTATTCGCGGGCAAACTCTTCTTTTCTACTGTTCGCCGTGTCGGGTGATTGAGCGCTCGGTTTGAGATCTTGGCGGTCCTTAGGTTTAAGGTCAGGATGCCGTCCAGATCGATCTCGGCGTCGGGGAATTCTAGGGTTTGGTCGATGTGGAGCGAGCATTCGGTGATGAGGCGATAGGCCGAGACCTTTCGGCCGCCGTGACGACCGGAGATATGCGCTATGTATGCGTTTCGCATATTTGCTCCTGTGGGTTTGAGGCCGATGGTGTTGTTGGCGCTGTCATAGAGGAGATGAAAAGCCGACGGCGAGCCGAGTCGTTCGTACGCGACACGATTGAGTACGATCGTACCCTTGTTGTTCATCGACACATATATGCCCGCCCACTGAGCCCGTCTGCCGTCAAGCGGTATCTCTTTCCATTCTCGTTTCATCTCAAACACCCACCATTTTTTTATATTGTAACATAAAAGGATAAATGTTGCATAAATAGCACAACAATAAAACTAAGGGCCTGGAAAAAAGATCCATTTTCGTATCTCTTTCGTGTTATTTAGTGGTTACTATATTTCTTAATGGGCGGCATGATGGACGCGATTGATCATTTTTGATGAGGAGATAGCTATAGTGGTGTGATGGCCATGTTGGCGAAGCCCCCAAAATGGATTGTTGTGGTCCGTTTAAGCCCGTCGTTGGTCCGGCGGAACGTGTATTTGGTTCGGCAGAATGTGTGTTTGGTCAGGCGTGGGACGCAAAATGGATCTGTCGGAATGGTAGGGAATTATTCCCTAATAACTGTAAAGTGATAACTGAGAGCTGATAATTTTGCTTCAGTTATACGTTTTAAGTTATCACTTTTCAGTTATTTCGGATGGGTTAGAACGGTCATGAACTGCCATCGACGCGCGATTCGAAATGCAGCGTAGTCATGCCGCCTTTGTTGTCGGTGAATTGGAGCATGTCTTCGCTGTTGTCGGTGTCGTATTGGACAGAGACACCGACGATGTTTTTTAGTTCGTCGGCCATGACGGCTTCTTTGCCTTGTTTTTGGTAACGGCGCTCCACACTCACCGTGCCGCTGTCGATCGAGATGTTGTGAAAGTATCCTTCCTGCTCTTCTTCCTTAAAGCCGCCGTTAGGGCCAAAGATCTCAAATCTCGCTCGGCGTCCGCTGTTGCGCCTTGAAAATGAGTTGAGGAAAGTCTGCCATTCCTGCGGTTCGACCATTTTGATCATTGTCATCGTTCGTAGCCCCCTTGTTTTAAGTTGATTGTCTGACATGGCCGTCCAATGTGCAAGACGCGATGGTTTTGGGCAAAATCCTTTTGACTTATTAATGTTTTTTCAATAAACTTTAGGTTTTCACTTTTGAGTGAGATTTAATGGGGAGCGATTATGCCGAAGAGAACATATCAACCAAACAACCGCCGCCGCGCGAAAAAGCACGGCTTCAGGGCTCGAATGGCGACGAAGAACGGCCGCGCGGTTCTGAAACGCCGCCGAGCGAAAGGCCGCAAGCGCCTGACGGTTCACCATTATTAAGCTTTGATTTACCCAAAGAGACTCGGCTCGCTAAGCGTGCCGAGTTTCTGCGTGTTTACGAACAGGGTAAGCGCATCGAAGGGCGGTTTATGACCGTCTTTATAAGACCCAACGAGGGCCCGATTCAGCGTCTTGGAGTGACGGCGACAAAGAAGGCGATCGGCAAGGCGCACGACCGAAATCGAGCAAAGCGTCTGATACGCGAGGCGTTTAGATTGAGCCGGGCTGAACTTGAAACGGTCCCGGTGAAATACGACTGGGTCGTGAACGCCCGAAGAAATATTCTTGACGTTAGACTCGCAAGACCACTTGAGGAATTCAAGCGCATAGTCGCCAGAGTAGGCGAATTATAGGTATCGGTCGCGGTGTGGCAAACTTGGTCTATCAATGAAATTCCTCGTTCTTGATCTGCTTGGTATTTATAAGGCATTGGTGTCGCCGTTCCTGCCGCCGGCGTGCAGGTTCGAGCCGACGTGCTCGGAATATGCGAAGCAAGCTGTCGAGAAATACGGGGCTGTCCGGGGAACCTGGATGGGGTTCAGGCGTATCTTACGCTGTCAGCCATTCTGTAAGGGCGGGCATGACCCGGTGAATTAATTTACGATTTTCGATTGCCGATCTGCGATTGGAATCAGACTGAAATCGAAGATCTGTACGATGGAACAACAAAGTAATCAAACCCAATATCGTTTCATAATAGCCGCGGCGCTCTCGATGATAGTGCTGTTCGGCTGGTCTTATTTTTTTAACCCTTCAAAGCCGGCTGACAACAGCAATACGGCTGTGACGTCGAACGCGAACAACGCTCCGGCCGCGCCTTTACCAACCGTGCAGCCTGAGCCTCAGACTCAAACGCCGGCGACGGTGGCGACCTCGACGGATGCGACGCCGAATCGAACCATCACGATCAAGTCGCCGCTATATGAAGTCACGCTGGATTCAAAAGGCGCCGTTGCAACGAGCTGGGTATTGCTAAAAAACAGATCTCCAAAGCGTGAATATTCGATCTATGCCGACGGCTCAACCGGCTCAGAGAAAAAACCTTTGCAGCTGATCTCGCAGAGAGCCCTCGATCAGAATCCACGCGAACTGCCGTTCCGACTTTCGACCGCCGACCCGAACATAACGAGTCTCTTAAACGAACGAAACTATCAGGTGTCGATGCCTGAAGAGACCATCCTGCTCGCGGACGGCGAAGAGAAAAAGATCGAATTTACTCTCGTCGGCGAGAACGGTTTAGAAGCCAGGAAAATATTTGTTTTCCGCGGCGATAGTTACATTGCCGACCTGTCGATAGATTTGAAACAGAATGGTCAGCCAGTTCCCGATACCAAACTCGCGATCGGTGCGAGCATCGGTGATCACGCGATCAACTATCACAATCTTTATCACACCGAGTCTGAAGCGGTGCTTTCAATCAACGGAGATATTAAGAGACACCAGGGCGGTTATTCGTTTACTTTCGATGCGAATGGACAGTCGACGCTAAGTGACAATGGCACGATCGACTGGGTTGGAATGAGCGATGCGTACTTCGCGATGGCCGCGATCCCGTCGGCGCCGGTTTCGTCGGTTGAATATCACGCCTCGAAGTACGACGTTCCGATCGAACCGGTTTACGAGAATATATTTCGCTGGGCCATTCGCAGTCCGAAGACGACCGAGACGCGTCACCTGGTGACGGCATACATGCCGATCGCGGGCAATGGGTCGGTCACCCAAATTTACACGGGATCGAAAGATTACTTTCTTCTGAACCAGCTTAGCGAGTCGCTAAAGGCGGGTGACGGCCGGCCGGTATCACTCGTCAACCTGATCAACTTTAGTAACTATTGGTGGCTGAGATGGCTGACACAGCCGCTGTCGATCCCGATCCTGTACGCACTGGATTTCTTCAACGGGATCACGGCTAATTACGGCGTGGCGATCATCGTTTTCACGTTCCTTTTCTATTCGCTCTTGTTTCCGTTGAGATGGTCGCAATCTAAATCTTTCAAAAAGGCCGCCGGCAATGCGCCGAAGATGAAGGCCATTCAGGACCAGATAAAGGACCTGCAAAAGAAAGGTTTACCTGCCGACGATCCGCGGATGCGGCAGCTCCAGATGGACCAGCTAAAGATGACGAAGGACGCACTGCCGATCGGCGGGTGCCTTCCGATGCTGCTGCAGTTCCCGCTGCTGATCGCCTTTTACACCGCCATCACGGTTTCGCTCGACGCACGTCAGGCAACCTTCCTATGGCTCCCTGATCTGTCGGCGGCAGATCCGCTGCATCTTCTGGAGTTCGGGTTCGCCTTCTCGATGGTTCTTGCGATGAAGTTCACACCCACCGGGCCGGCCATGTCGGCCGAGCAGCAGACTCAGCAAAAGATGATGACGTATCTGATGCCGGTGATGATGCTCTGGGTGATGTGGACGGCACCGTCGGGATTGCTGATTTACTGGCTGTTCGGAAACGTCGTGAGCTTCGGCCAGCAAATGTTGATCAATCGGCTAAATAAAAAGAACGAGCCACCCGCTGCCGAAATTGTCGATACCGTGCCGAGAGGCGCGAAAAAAGTGAAAGGAAAACCAAAGCTAAGCACTTCTTAACCGAGTCGGTAAGCTGCGGTTCGCGAGTTATGAACGAAACGTGTGAAAGCGCTGAAAAATTCCTGTCCGAGGTTATCGCCGGGATCGGACTCGATCTTGAAGTCTCGTCCCAGTGGACGGACGAAGGCTGCCTTTTGAATCTTAGCGGAGCGGACTCGAGTCTCGCGCTCGCGGAGAACGGAGAGCTGCTGGACGCGTTCGAGGTTTTGTTGTTTCAAATAATGGGTCGCAGCCTCGACCGACAACACCGCTTCGTAGTCGACGCCGAAGGATTTCGTCAGACACGAAAAGCCGAGCTTCACGCGATGGCCAAGTTTGCTGCCGGTCATGTTCGCAAGAACGGAGTCCCGTTTACTTTCGGAGTTTTAAACTCGACCGAGCGGCGCATAATTCACGTGTCACTGCAGCAGGAGGAAGATTTGATAACTGAATCAGTCGGTGACGGCCGCGAGAGACGCCTGCAGGTACGACTGAGGTAAGGCAGACGGACAAGCGATTCATTAAAGAGTACGGAATTGATTCTGTGCTCTTTTTCTTTCTCTATGGTGAAATGTATCTGTGGATACGATCGTCGCAGTTGCGACACCCATAGGCCGAAGCGGTATCGGCGTCATCCGTCTGAGCGGACCCGATTCATTGCGGATCGCGCGAAGCCTTGTCCGCGATGATGCGTTCGCGCCCGAGCCGCGCATGGCGCATTTAAAGCATATTTATGATGAGTCCGGGTCAGAGGTGATCGACCGGTCTCTCATAACTTACTTTCAAACGCCCCACTCATTCACCGGGGATGACGTAGTCGAAATTAGCTGTCACGGTTCGCCGATCCTTTTAAGACTCGTCCTCGACGTCTGCCTGCATCGCGGTGCTCGGATGGCCGACGCGGGTGAGTTCAGTCTTCGCAGCTTGGCAAACGGGCGAATAGATCTGACGGAAGCCGAGGCGATCCGGGATCTTATCGACGCTCAAACGACCGCTGCCGCGCGTCAAGCGGCTCGACAAATGCGGGGCGAATTCTCACACCAACTACAGCCGATCAAAGACGATCTGCTTGGTGTCATAGTCGTGCTGGAATCCGCGCTGGAATTTGTCGAAGACGATCTTCCTGAAATTCAGATTCAGAATGTGCGATCGAAACTCGACGCGATCCTTCACGCGATCGAAAAAATAGCTGCGACATTTAGAGCCGGGAATCTTATTAGAGAAGGCATTCGAGTCGCGATAGTTGGTCGGCCGAACGTAGGTAAGTCTAGTCTCTTCAACGCTTTACTGGGTAGTGACCGGGCGATAGTCACGGAGATTGCAGGAACGACCCGCGATCAAATTCACGAGAAATTTACGATAGAGAATATTCCGATCTCGCTTATCGACACCGCCGGTTTGCGCGATACGAACGATACGGTTGAAAAGATCGGTGTCGAGCGCTCGCGGCGGACGATGGCGGACGTCGACCTGGTTATTGCAATGGTCGATGTGTCGGAGAAAAGAAGCGAAGACGATTTGGAGATCCTGCGAGGCGTCGAGGCCGCCGCACATCTCGTCGTGCTTAATAAGATCGACAAAGTAGCAGCGGAGGAGGTCGATCGCTTTGGCGGTGAGCTGGGAGAAGAAATTTCCTCACGTGCGGCCGCGCACATACACGTGTCTGCAAAAACGGGCGCCGGGCTCGAGTCTTTGCGCAAGGCGATTGTCGAGCCATTCTCACCTCACGAAGTTAACGAAAGTGGATTTTTGGTTTCGGACGCCCGGCACTATGATTTGCTCGTCCGCTCGCGAGACGAGATTTTCAGCTCGATCGAGTTGCTTCAAGAAAAGTCGAGTGAGGAAATCGTGCTGGTGGGTCTTCACAATGCGCTTCGTTTTCTTGGCGAGATTACCGGCGAAACCACTACCGAGGACGTGCTGACGAGAATCTTCTCAACTTTTTGTATCGGCAAGTAGAAGTTTGTCTTCGAACTCTTCATTGGCAGATCTTTTTGACTCTATTACAATCTAAGGCTTTCGCGGGTTGATATGTTCGACGAGAGTTTTGATGTGTTGGTGATCGGAGCGGGCCATGCCGGATGTGAGGCCGCATCAGCCGCCGCGCGTCTTGGCGCCAAAACGGCATTGGTTACGATCAACCTCGACTTGATCGGCCAGATGTCATGCAATCCCGCGGTTGGTGGAATTGCGAAGGGTCATGTGGTTCGTGAGATCGATGCGCTCGGAGGAATCATGGGCCGCATCATCGACCGGACCGGAATCCAGTTTCGCCTTTTGAACAGATCTCGAGGTCCCGCGGTCCAGTCGCCAAGGGCACAGGCGGACCGGAGTCTCTACCGGATCGAAATGCGTCGTGTACTGGAAGCCACGCCGAACCTTTATTTGCGGCAGGGCGTTGTAACTGAGTTAATTACTGAGAATACACGAGTTATCGGCGTTGAGCTGCAAGATTTTCGTCGCCTTGGGGCGAAGGCGGTCGTTGTCGCGACGGGCACTTTCTTGAATGGCACCATCCATACAGGCCGTCGCACGTACTCGGCGGGCCGAGCCGGTGAGCCGGCCTCAACCGAGCTTGCGGCGTCTCTAAGAAATCAAGGATTTCCGGTCGGCCGTTTAAAAACGGGAACTCCGCCGAGGCTTGATGGCAGGACCATAGACTGGGATGCGTTCGAACCCCAGCTACCGGATGAGCGACCCGTTCCGTTCTCGTTTGCGACGGAGAAGATCGAACAGCCACAAATCCAATGTTTCATTGGACATACAAGCGACAGAGTACATAATGCTATCCGCTCGAACTTGCATCAGTCGCCCTTATACTCGGGAAAGATCAAAGGCGTCGGTCCACGTTATTGCCCGTCCATAGAAGACAAGGTTGTTAAGTTCGCCGAAAAGGATCGACATCAACTTTTTCTCGAGCCCGAAGGCCTCGATACAAATGAAGTTTATTTGAACGGGTTTTCTACATCTTTGCCGTCGCAACTACAGCTCGAATTGCTGCAGATGATCACCGGCTTTGAGCAGGTTCAGATCGTTAGGCCCGGTTATGCGATCGAATATGATTTTGTCGATCCTCGCGAGCTTCGACCGACTATGGAATCGTCTCGTCTGGGTGGTCTTTTTTTGGCCGGGCAGATCAACGGGACGACCGGTTACGAGGAGGCCGCATGTCAGGGTTTGATGGCGGGTATCAACGCAGCTTTTGCCGTTCAAGGCCGCAAGTCCTTTGTTTTGAACCGCCAAGAGGCTTATATTGGTGTTCTCACGGACGATTTGATCAGACACGGAGTAGACGAACCTTACCGATTGTTTACGTCGAGGGCGGAGGCAAGATTGAAGCTTCGACATGATAATGCCGACGAAAGGTTGAGCCCGCACGCACGGGAAATTGGCCTTTTGACGGATGTGGATTGGAATCGGTTTAGCCAGAAGAGGGATCGGATTGCGCGATTGCGGAATGTTTTGGATCACACCCGGTACAAGAGATCGTCGGTCGAATACGCAGGCCTTTCGCAAATGCTGGGAACTGACCTCGGAGACTCGATTACTCTTTCCCAAATATCTAGTCGTCGAGGCGTCAGCCAAGAGGTTGTATATGGGCTTTTGCCTGCCGAGACGCGGAGCGAAATCCGAATAACAGACCTTGAAACCGCTTTAGCCGATTCGCTCTACAAAGGATATATAGAAAAACAGGACCTCGCAACCGAACGCTCGAATCATCACGACAATCTAAAAGTACCGGAAAACTTCCAATTCAGCCACGTGGGCGGTCTGTCGAACGAGATGGTTGAGAGACTGGAACGAGCACGACCGCACAGCTTCGCCCAGGTCCGGCGAGTTTCGGGGCTGACACCGACGGCAATTTCCACTGTATTGATCCACTTGACGGCCCAAAGCTCAAATAAAAACTAGAATCGTGGAACGTTCCACAATCTACGGGGACGGCCACCCTCGAGCGGGCCTTGATCCATAGCTTCATGTCGCCCCGTGTGCTACCTTAGCTTTGCCTTATAACAAAGAAAATGGGGAAAATAATCGCCATCGCTAATCAAAAAGGGGGCGTTGGAAAGACGACAACTGCCATTAACTTGTCTGCAAGCCTGGCATTGGCAGGGAAAAAGGTGTTGTTGGTCGATGCGGATCCGCAGGGAAATGCAACGTCGGGCTCGGGGATAGCACGATCCCCTAGTCGAAAGTCGCTTTACGAAACCATGATTTCCGGCGACTCGGTGAGGGAAGTCGTCGTAGCAACCGAGATCGAGTCGTTCTGGGTCGTTCCGTCGAATAAAAATCTTGCGGGCGTGGAAATTGAATTCGCCGACGCCAAGGACAAGGCAGCGATCCTTAAGGGCCTCCTTGAACCGGTTCGCGACTACTTTCATTTTATTATTATAGATTGCCCGCCAAGTCTCGGAATTCTTACAATCAATGGACTTACGGCCGCAGACTCGCTTCTGGTCCCGATTCAATGTGAGTACTTTGCTCTGGAAGGAGTAACGGAGCTGTTCGAGACACTTGCTCGGCTAAAACGCGAGCTAAACCCGTCACTTGCAATTGAAGGCTTGCTGCTCACGATGTATGACGAACGCACCAACCTGTCCGGGGCTGTAGCCAAAGATCTGCGGGACTTCTACGGACCACAGGTCTTTAAGACGGTCATACCTCGCAACGTGCGACTCGCTGAAGCGCCAAGTTTCGGTAAGCCCATCGTGCTTTACGATCCACGATCTCGAGGAGCGGAAAGCTATTCACAACTTGCTAAGGAGATATTGAATCATGGCTAGACAAGCTTTAGGACGCGGATTGAGCGCGCTGTTAGGTGATGACACCAATACATCGCCGACAGAGGGCACCGTCATTAATGAGATCGACATCGATCTTATCCGGCCGAATCCTGAACAGCCACGAACACGTTTCACGGAATCGGCGCTCGACGAACTGGCGCAGTCGATCACCGCAAACGGCATCGTCCAACCCATCGTTGTACGTCGCCGCAACGAGACGTATGAGATAGTCGCCGGAGAGCGTCGCTGGCGCGCCGCTCAACGGGCCGGGTTACGAAAAATTCCTGCTGCGGTCCGAGAAGTTTCGGATGATAAGCTTTTAGAATTGGCTCTTATTGAAAATATCCAGCGGCAAGAGCTAAACCCTATTGAAGAAGCCAACGCATATCGGAAACTTATTGATAATATGGGGTTTACACAAGAAGCCCTGAGTGCTAGCGTGGGAAAAGACCGGACTTTGATCGCCACGCTGCTGCGGCTTTTGAAACTTCCGGACGACATCCAGGCGCTGATCGAAGACGGAAAACTCTCCGCAGGGCATGGCCGAGCCCTTTTATTAACCGACGATGTTATTCTCCAACGGCGGGTAGCCCGCTCGGTGATCGAAAAATCGCTGTCGGTTCGTGAGACGGAGCGGGCAGTAAAAAATTCGGGAGTTCATCGAAACAAAAGTATCATCGTAAAGAATATTGCAGTTTCAAAGGACCCAAACTTCGCCGCGGCGGAGACAAAGCTTCGGAGGCGTCTAGGGACGAACGTTAGCATCGTTCCGAACACAAAGGGGTTGGGTGGCCGGCTTGAGATCGAATACTACAACCAGGACGATCTCGATCGTATATACCAGACAATTATCGAATAGGAGGTGGGAATGAAGCGACTTACGGAAATGGTTTCGTGCTCCGGTTGAGTGGCCAAACTCGCCCCGCGCGACCTCGCTCAAGTTTTGAGCAGGCTACCTGTCCAATCACGCGAAAACGTCATTGTCGGCTTCGATACCGCTGACGATGCGGGTGTCTTTCGCCTTTCGGACGAAGTCGCCCTGGTTCAGACTGTCGACTTTTTCACACCCGTTTCCGACGATCCTTTCGTGTACGGTCAGGTGGCTGCGGTCAATTCGTTGAACGATGTATATGCGATGGGCGGGACGCCCCTAACTGCTTTGTCCATAGTATGTTACCCGCAAAAAGGCGACTGGGATATTCTAGGCGAAATACTTGCCGGTGGCCAGAGCGCGATGAACGACGAGAACGTTATTGTGATAGGCGGCCACTCAGTTGACGATCAGGAAATGAAGTTCGGATACGCCGTGACCGGGATCATAAATCCTGATCGCGTGATAACGAACAGCGGTGCAAGACCGGGCGACTCCCTTGTACTCACGAAGTCGATCGGTACCGGCGCCATCAACACCGCTGTGAAAAACGGAAAGGCGAAACCAGAGACGATCGCGGCGGTTACGAAGGTAATGACGAGCAGTGCGGCGAAAGCGTCAAAGGTAATGCAGGAATTGAAAGCGAGTGCATGCACAGATATAACCGGCTTTGGCCTGATCGGCCATGCTTACGAGATGGCGAAGGCAAGTGATGTGACGCTCGAGCTGGAGTCGGGCGCGGTGCCGCTCCTACCCGATGTTCTCGAATTGATCGGGCAAGGAATGTTGACGCGCGGCGATAAGAACAATCGAGAATATGTCGGCGACGCCGTTCTCATGTCTGATGGAGTGTCAGGCGAAATGCAGAGCGCGTTATACGATCCGCAAACCGCCGGTGGCCTCTTGATCAGTCTTCCGACGGAGAACATCGCCGAGTTTTTAGAAAAAGTTCCGGGCGCAAAAGTTATCGGACGAGTGGCCGACAAGCGCGAGCATCTGATCGACATTCGTTAAATTAAAGTGTTTTTATTCATACTCGAATCTATTGGAACCTCAGAGTTGATCCTCATCGGGATCATAGCCTTGATCTTTCTCGGCCCGCGAAAGCTGCCGCAGATCGCGAAAACGATTGGTAAGACAATGGCCGACTTTCGCGAAACAACCAACGAATTTAAATCTACGTGGCAGCGCGAAGTAAACTTCGAGGATGAGGCCGAGGCGTTGCGATCCGGTGAGTTACCGACGAGCGGAACGCCGCCGGTACCCCGTTCGAGTCCGATCGGTGACCATGATTCGAATATGATCGCTAAGCCGGAGATCAAGCCCGTTCAGCCGGACATGTTCAACCCACCGCAGGGAATCAGCGAGTCCACCGTACCGGTCGAGGACCCCGTCGGCGACATCTCCGACAAGAAAAACTGGCTGTAAAACGGCCCGCTTCTCAAGCAATGCACGAGTTGGAAAATAGCGAACTTGAACAACGCGGCGGCCAGATGTCGTTTCTCGAGCATCTCGACGAATTGCGCAAGCGGCTTGTTAATTCGGTCATTATCGTCGTTGTCGCGTTTGTCTTCTGCTGGTTTGTATCCGACAGGATCTATAGCTTTCTGGAAGTTCCGATCCGACAGGCGCTTTCCGAAGCCGAGCGTGTGGATCTTCCGGTCAAAGGAAAGACGGGTGACGAGAAAATTCTACCGCTTTCAAATTTGACCGACGGCGACCGCGGTCGATTCGTGTTCGATCGAGCGACAAAGCTCGGAACCAGTGTCGTCCAACCGGGCACGTCGGTCGAGGCGGTCGTTGGAAAAGACTCCGAGGGTCTGGTCGGGCTGTTTACTACCGAACGAATATATACGATCAACGCCGTTATCCCGGAAGGTGTGCGGCTGCCAGTCGACCTGGCTCCGGATGCAAAACAAGAAGTAGCCGCGGAAGAGCGGTTGATCGTTACAACTGCACCCGAGGCGTTTACGCTTTATGTAACGGTTTCACTTTATGCCGCATTTGCTGTCTCCGTACCGCTCTTGCTTCTTCAGGTTTGGGGCTTTATCTCTCCGGCACTCCACAAACACGAACGAGCCTATGTCACACCATTTGTTTTGTTGTCGTCGATCTCGTTCGTCATGGGCGCGGCCTTCGCCTATTACATTTTGTTTCCACCCGCGGTTAAATATCTTCTCAGCCTCGGGGAAAATTTTCGACTGCTGCTCCGTGCCACGGATTACTTCGATTTCATTACTTTGATCATGCTGGCGATGGGGCTGATCTTTCAAATGCCCGCGATTACATACGTGCTGTCTCGAATAGGCCTCGTTTCAGCCCGAATGCTGGTACGTTCGTGGAAGATCGCAATCGTCGTAATTCTCATCGTTGCGGCGGTAGTATCGCCAACCGGCGATATCCCGAACATGATGCTCTTTGCCGCTCCGATGATGGTGCTGTACGTTGTTTCGGTGTTCATCGCGTGGTTTTTTGGGAGGAAGCGGCAGCCTGATGTACCTTCCATAGGGCTAGATGCAACCTGATTCATCCGGATAGGCATCTTGAACAATTAAGGATATCTGTCTAAAATCTTTAAGGTTAAAATCTATTTCAGTTTTCCACCCTGCAATCGCGGCCTTGGAAGTTAAGGAGTTTTATATTTATGTCAAAAGTAAAATTTGCTCGAAATTTTGCACTGACACTTTTAGTACTTGGTTTAGGAACGGTTTCAAGTTTCGCCCAATCAGGTAAAGATAAGAAGGATAAGCCGAGTGAAGATCCGACGACGAACCCTCGGAACGTCAAACCGGAGCTAAAGGACGCCTACAAGCGTTGGCTCAATACGGACGTGTCCTACATCATCACGAAGGATGAAAGGCGGGCGTTTCTGGCGCTTGTAACGGACGAAGAACGCGAGAATTTTATCGAGAACTTCTGGCGCCGCCGCGATCCGAATCCGGATACCGAAGAGAACGAATACCGCGAGCAATACTACGAGCGGATAGCTTATGCGAACGAGCACTTTTCGTCCGGAATACCTGGATGGAAAACGGATCGCGGTCGCATCTATATTGCGTGGGGAAAACCTGATTCGATCGAGACCCATCCGACGGGCGGTGCTTATGATCGGCCCAGTTGGGAGGGCGGTGGATCGACCACTACATATCCATTCGAAATATGGTGGTACCGTCATCTGGATAACGTAGGCGACGGAATTGAAATTGAATTTGTCGATCCGACCAGCACAGGCGAGTATCGCCTTGCGCGCGACGCCCATGAAAAAGACGCTCTCAAGACAGTTCCGGGAGGTGGTTTGACGACAGCGGAACAACTCGGGCTCTCGGACAAGGGCGATCGGATCACAGGCATCAATCAGGGAGGATATCAGCGCGAACAGGATACGCCTTTTCGACGGATGGAGATAATTACAAATCTTTCGCGTCCGCCGCAAGTTAAGTTTAGCGACCTCGCCGGAGTGGCGGGCGGCGACTCGGGCATCCTCGATAACAATCCTCTCGAATTCGACCTTCGCGTCGATTTCTTCCGTCAGTCGGACACTCAGGTGATCGCGACGTTTACCGTGCAGACGGACAATAAAGAAGTTTCCTTCAAGGATGTCGGCGGTCTTCAGCAGGCAAAACTCAATATCTTCGGCCGAATCACGGCGGTGTCGGGTAAACGTTCGGGTATCTTTGAAGATTCGGTTACTACGAGCGCGACATCCGTCGAGCTCGCCGATCTGCGCGACAAAAAGTCCGTTTACCAAAAAGCAGTTGCATTGACCCCCGGAACTTACAAAGTGGACGTCGTTGTCCGTGACGTCACAACCGGAAATCGCGGCTTTGTGAACTTGGGCTTCACCGTACCGCGATACGACGAGAAGAAGCTTTCGACATCGTCGATGATTCTCGCGTCGAAGCTCCGCAGCACGACGGAATCCGACATCGGTGGACAGTTTGTTATCGGCAACGCGAAGGTTATACCGAATCTTTCGGGCACCTACAAGAAAGGTCAGGAGGTCGGCATTTATCTGCAGGTTTACAACGCCGGCATCGATCAGACGACACTTCGCCCCGCGGTAGATGTCGAGTATGTTTTGACGAAGGGCGGAAAAGAAGTGCTTCGACAGGCGGAAGATTGGAGCGGTTTGAGCGATTCCGGACAGCGTCTGACGCTGGCCCGTCTGCTTCCCACGGACCTAATGACGGTGGGCGATTACGAGCTCAATGTGGTGATCAGGGATCGTGTTAGCGGACAGGTTCTCAAAGACGACAAGCTGAAAGGTAAGTTCACGATCATTCAGTAGTCACTAATTCCCTTCGAAACTTCGGCCGATGCGTTTGAAACAGCATCGGCCTTTTTGTTTTTATCGGGCAGCATCGAAGACGACAGACTCTCTTCTGAAGTTACTCCGGAAAGAATTCTGCGGACAAGTGTTTCTTACGTCTATCGGATGTAGTCGCGTCATTTTATCTTTACCTCAAAGATCTGGGCATTCTTCTTTTCACTCGTCGCGAAGATCGCCTTTGCATCAGGACTGAATGTCACGGCCTCGCCCTGCTTTCGATCACCGAGATCCACCGGAATCGGTTTCGACTTCCAAATCTCGTCGAAAGCGGATCCCCTAGGCAGATCAAGTTGGTAGCCGGCCGAATAATCGCAGAGGATAACGTGCTTTCCATCCTGAGATATCGAACCACCTGTAAGAAGTCCGTTTGGTACGGCGGGCAACGAGATTTCACCAACCTTTTCTGCGATCTTTGGCTGGGCCGCGCCAAACTGCGGCTGGAATCTGAATATCAGGGACGGCCCGTCGAGCCGCTTTGTCAGAACATAAACATCACCCGACTGAGGAACGACGATCAGCGTTTCGGCGTTGTGTGGCGTGTCAGGGTATTTGAAAGCAGCGGCTTCGGCCGGTTCGGTCTGAAGCGGTCTTTTCCTGTTCGAAGCAGGGGTGGAATCTGAGACCAGCGGCTCCTTAAGACGATAAACTTTTAGCTCGGGGCGTTCGAGCTTATTATTCCCGATGTCGCCAATGTACAGATAGCAGCTGCCATCTGCAGCCTTAAACGCGGCAATATCTTCCCAGTCGACATTCCGCGCATCCGTCACTCGCCATGCGCCCAAATGCTTTCCGTTCGAAGTCATCGCGAAGACGAAAGCGTCATCGCCCGAATCATTGTGCGTCCAGAAAACGTCGGACTGACATAGCGAAGCGGCAAGGCCGCTACTTTCCGTTACATCGGCGGACTCGATACGGCCTACCGTTATCGGTTTATCGAAGTCAGACGAAAACCCGGCCGAATTCGCCACATAATGGCCCGTCGATGAAGCATGCGAACAAGAGTAAAAGAAGGCGGACGCACCAATGAGTAAAATGACAAGGCCACCGAATTTCGCTATAGTTTTGTTCGACATACTTCACTATTATAGGTTCTCAAACCGACGGCACAAACTATTTTCATTTTCTCGTCGTAGATTTATCGAATGATCGTTGGAACGGAATGGCTGATCGAAGCTACGGACTGCGAACCCGGGCGCCTCCGCGACGAATCGCTGTTACGAGATCTGTTCGAGCGCGTTATTGAGGATCTCGGCCTCAAGGCAATCGGTTCGGTCTGGCATCGGTTCCCCGGCGAATCCGGCGTCACAGGTATGATCGCGCTGACCGAATCGCACCTCGCCTGTCACACGTACCCCGAGCACGGCGTCGCAACATTCAATCTATATTGCTGCCGAACCCGCCCCGAATGGGATTGGGAAGATAATTTAAAAAAGTTCCTGGGTGCAGCAGACGTCTCCGTCACAAAGATCGAGCGGGGCGATTCAAATCCCAAATCCCAAATCCAAAATCCAAAATCTAAAATGGTGGGGGGTGACGCTTGAGCGTTCTCCAAGCCAACTGCCCGTCGTGCGCGGCGCCGATTGAATTCCAAGCCGGATCGACGGTCGTCCTCGTCTGCCCGTTCTGCCGATCGGCGATAGCGCGTACCGATCGGGGATTACAAGATTTGGGCAAGGTCGCGGATATCGCCCAGTCACAATCGCCCCTCAAGCTGGGCTTGAGAGGCGAATTTAAGGGTGCTCGTTTTGAACTGACCGGGCGTGCTCAACTTCGTCATGAACTCGGCGGATCTTGGGACGAGTGGTACGCAACGTTTTCAAACGGGTGGGTCGGATGGTTGGCAGAGGCGCAGGGAAAGTTCTACCTCACGTTCTATCAGCCGCTTCCATCCGGTGTTCAGCTTCCGTCATACGATCTTCTTCAGGTCGGTAAAACCGTCAACGACATCCCGAGCCAGGTCCCGCTAGTCGTCGTCGAGAAAGGCGTCGCGACCGCCGTCGCCGCGGAGGGCGAAATTCCATATCGTCTGACGCCGAACGAGCAGAGCAGGTATGCGGACCTCTCCGGTATCGGCGGTGCGTTCGGCACGATCGATTACAGTGTGGATCCTGCGTGGCTTTTCGTCGGACAACAGGTTTCACTCGCTGAACTTGGCCTCGCCGGGGCCCGTCCCGCTGAGCGTGCGGCACGGCGTGTTTCGACTGCGGCGATGGGTTGTCCGAATTGCGGCGGACCGCTTGTTCTCGTCGCACCCGATAAGACCGAACGCGTAACATGCCCTAATTGCGATTCGCTGCTCGACGTCAACAACGGAAATCTTTCCTATCTAAAATCTCTCACGCCAACCGCAGTCGACAAAAGTTTTGTTTTGCCGATCGGCGTCGAAGGCACGTTTCCCGGCGATGTGAAATTCAGGATTATCGGCGCCGTCGTTCGCAGCGTGACGATCGAAGGCGAGACGTATTACTGGCACGAGTATCTGCTCTACAACCCATCGATCGGTTTCCGCTGGCTGGTGCATTCGGACAACCATTGGAATTTCGTCGAGCCGGTGAATCCGGCGGAAGTTGCGCAAGCAGCAGACATGCTCAGTGCGAACTCGGTCGTCTACAACAACACAAAGTTTAGAATTTTCCAGGATGCGCCCGCGGTCGTTCAGTATGTAAAAGGCGAGTTCTACTGGCGCGTCGAACAGGGCGAAACTGTTCGTGCCATCGACTATGTTGCGGCGCCGCTGATGCTCTCACAGGAGTCCAGCGTGAACGAGATCAACTGGTCGGTCGGGACGTACATGACGAAAGCGGAGATCGAGAAGGCGTTCGGAATTCCAGATCTCCCGAAACCATGGTCGGTCGCTCCGAACCAGCCTTTCACCGGAAGGTTCTATTACACATGGGGACTTTTGCCGATCCTGCTATTAATGGTCGTGGCAATTTTCCTGATCCCTTTTACCGGAATTACGACCGCGGTATTGTCGGAACAGCTCAGCTTGCCGCCGATGACGAACGCGACCGCACCTCAGACGGCATTTAGTCAGCCATTCGAAATCAAGGCGAACCGTAACATTCGCATTTCGGCGTCCGCTCCGGTCAGTAATTCGTTTGCCGAGCTTGATGTCGATCTGGTGAATGAGCAGAGCCAGGAAGTCGAGTCGGTGAGTATTCCGATCGAATATTACTTCGGTTCGGATAGCGACGGATCGTGGACCGAGGGTTCGAAAGACCAGGACGCGACACTCTCGTCGCTGCCTGCCGGAAAATATACGTTGCGTGTAGAAGGCACGTGGCAGGACTGGCAAAAGCCAATACCGATCTCGCTCAAGGTCGAGCAGAATGTTAACCGCGGCGTAAATTTCCTTTGCGCGTTCATCATACTGCTGATCGTGCCTGTCGTCGGACTGCTGAGGAAATTCTCCTTTGAGTCGCGACGGTGGAAGGACAGTATGTTCAGTACAAGTGGTTCGGATGAATGACCGGAACACAGGCATCTTGCCTGATGCCGCAAGGACGCGAATACTACTATGTTGAAAAAACTCTACCTGCTGTTTGGAATGGCCGTGCTTCTGCTGTACGCGTCAGCCGCGTGGTTCGGCTGGGAGGTGGCTAACTCGGGCAGCCGATCGCGCCTCGGCGTGCCTTTTATCTATACCGGTTTTCGCGGAGGAAAATAAATGTTGATGAACTTGTTTGCTCCTTTAGGATTGATCGTTAAGCTGGACCAGCTTCTTGAGGTTGTTGTCACGACGTTGATCTTCGTCTTTATCGGCGTCGTGCTTTTTGCGATCACGTACGGCATTCTCGGCCTGATCTATCCGATCAAAAAAGAGATCGAAGAAGATCAGAACACTGCTCTCGGCATTGTCATCGGTTCAATTATGATCGGCATCGCGATCATAATTGCCGCGGCGATCCAAGGTTGATGCGATAGGGCGACACGGAGACGCGGTGACGCGGAGAAGATATCTCCGTGTCTCCGCGTCTCTCCATCCCCGCGTCGCGAAAAAATGAACAGGACACCGCTACTTTTCCTCAACGTCATAATCATCGCCACGTGCGGCCTCATCTACGAGTTGATCGCCGGCACGCTTTCAAGCTACGTCCTCGGCGATTCGGTCACGCAGTTTTCCTTTATCATCGGCATCTATCTTTCCGCGATGGGGGTCGGGTCGTGGCTGTCGAAGTACATCGACAAGCACGTCGCGGAAAAGTTTGTCGATATCGAGCTTGCCGTCGCGGTCGTTGGCGGGTTCTCGGCTCCGCTTCTGTTTCTTACGTTTGCTCACATCTCTTACTTTCAGATCATCCTCTATTCGATGGTATTTTTGATCGGCGTTCTGGTTGGTCTCGAGATACCGCTGCTGATGCGCATCCTGAAGGACGAGCTTGATTTCAAGACACTCGTCTCGCGCGTACTTGCTCTCGATTACGTGGGCGCGCTCGTAGCGAGTTTGCTGTTTCCTATCTTCCTCGTGCCGAGACTCGGGTTGAACCGAACGTCGCTGCTGTTTGGAATGCTAAACGCCGCCGTCGCGGTGTGGGCAACTTGGCTGCTTGAGCCGCTCATAAAAAAGAACGTGAACTTTCTGCGCATTAAAGGCGCGGTCATTATCCTGTTACTCCTGATCGCATTTATAAAAGCAGATCGCCTGACGACGCTCGCCGAGGACGCGCTATTCGTCGACAACATCATCTATGCAAAGAGCTCGCCCTATCAACGGATCGTGGTAACGAAAGGAAAGACCGGCTACGCTCTTTTTCTAAATGGCAATTTGCAGTTCAACTCGTTTGACGAATACCGCTATCACGAGGCGCTCGTCCATCCGGCATTTGCCGCGTACGATGGCCAACCTCGACGGGTACTTGTCCTAGGCGGCGGTGATGGCCTCGCGCTCCGGGAAGTATTGAAATACAGTTCAGTCGAAACTGTTCATCTGGTCGATCTCGATCCGCTTATGACGGGCTTATCCGGCTCTTTGCCGGCGCTTGCCGATCTCAATCACAATTCCTTCGATGACCCACGTGTTTCCGTAACGAACGCCGATGCATTTGTCTGGCTCGACAATACCGATCTTGAACCGTTCGACATCGCGATCGTCGATTTTCCCGACCCGAATAATTTCGCGCTCGGAAAGCTCTATACGACCCGTTTCTACAATTTGCTGAAACAAAAACTCACACCCGACGCCTCGGTCGTCATTCAATGCACATCGCCGCTCATCGCACGCAACTCTTACTGGTCGATAATCAAAACACTCGAAGCGGTAGGGTTCATCGTCAGGCCGTATCAGACGACGGTGCCCAGCTTCGGCGTGTGGGGCTACGCTCTTGCCAAAC
Source organism: Pyrinomonadaceae bacterium (assembly GCA_041745575.1). GTDB lineage: Bacteria > Acidobacteriota > Blastocatellia > Pyrinomonadales > Pyrinomonadaceae > OLB17. Next base: position 15,223 of record JBGTIQ010000039.1, on the reverse strand, counting down.
AGAAGCCCTTTGACATTCCGGCCCAACCACCTGACGTCGAACTGAGATTTCTGAACACCAGCTCGTTCGCCTCGATGTTCGAATTTCCGACGGACATGACAATGCCCGCGGAGGAGCTAGAGATCAACCGTCTCGACAACCAGGCGCTCGTCAGATATTACGAATCCGAGTGGAAGCGGTTTGAATAGGTATTGACAGGGATGGAGGGGATAAAAGGGATAAGAGAAGAAGATGCTTTAGGGAGAACGTCTGCCATTACGAGACATATTTGAGACGGTTTGAATAGCTAACTTAGCAGGGATGGAGGGAATAAGAAGATAAGAGGAAAACAGGAAAAGAGGAGAAGATGCTTTACGAAGAATTGACAGGAAAGATCCTCGAAGCATGCTTTGAAGTCAGCAACGAGCTCGGCGTCGGATACATCGAGTCGGTGTATGAGAAAGCACTGCAGGTTGCGCTCATTCAGAAAGGCTTGTCGGTCGAACGGCAACTGCCACTCAAAGTCAGCTTTCGCGGGGTGATGGTTGGCGACTTCTCTGCCGACATGATCGTCGAAGGAAAAGTGCTGCTCGAGTTAAAAGCAGTCGACGCGTTCTCAAATCGACACTTCGCTCAGTTACTAAACTATCTCAAAGCGACGGGGATAGAGGTTGGCATGGTGATCAATTTCGGAACACCGAAGATACAGTATCGACGATTCAACAATCGATTTGGACCGGAGAAAAGCATGGATCGAGCGATGCAAGACTTGATTGAGGATTAATCCCCTTTATCCCCTCTATCCCTGTAACTCGCCTCATGAAATTCACAAGACGAGAACTCCTAACAACTTTTCTCGGCGTGCCGTTTGCTATCGCGGCGTGTCGTGAGAGTTCGCCGCGCAGGTTTCCCGAAGGCGAGATCATCGGGCAGAATGTCGACCTCGGCCATGTGTTGAGAGAGAGAAAAAGTTTTGAAGTCCCGCCCGATAATTGGCGGACCGTGAAGCTAGCGATCGTCGGCGGAGGTGTTGCGGGATTGTCGGCCGCATGGAAATTGTCGAAAGAGAATTTCAACGATTTCGTTTTGCTCGAGCTTGAAAAAGATATTGGTGGAACATCGAGGAGTGGGACAGGAACTCCCGTCGGTTATCCGTGGGGAGCGCACTATCTGCCGGTGCCGTTTCAGGAAAACAGGGAGCTGATCTCGTTGCTTGACGAGATGTCGCTCCTCGAGGGTCGAGTAGCGAGTGACGAGTGGCGAGTCCGCGAGGAATTTCTGTGTCGCGAACCCGAAGAGCGCATTTTCTACAAAGGTCGATGGTACGAAGGGCTGTATCTCCACGCTGGTGAGAGCGAGGACGACAAGCGGCAGTTTGCCGAGTTTCAGAAACTGATTGATCGCTGGGTGAACTGGCGCGATGCGCGCGGGCGGCGCGCGTTTGTCGTTCCGGTCGCGAACTGTTCCGATGATGCAGAAGTCACATCGCTCGATCGTGTCACGTTCGCGGACTGGCTTCGCCAAAACGGATTCACATCCGAGCGTCTGATTTGGTACTGCGATTACGCATGCCGCGATGACTACGGGTTGAAATTGGAACAGACTTCCGCGTGGGCCGGGCTTTTTTATTTTTGCTCTCGCGTCCACGCGTCCGGCGACGAATCGCAGAAGTTCATTACGTTTCCGGAAGGAAACGGCCGGTTTGTAAATCATCTTTTCGAACTAGTGAAAGATAACGTGAGAAAATCGCATGCCGTGGTTTCGATCGCGCCAGGTGAAAACGGTGTCGATGTAGTTTGTCTTCACGGCAATGAACTGCGCGGATTTCGGTGCGAGAAAGTAATTTTCGCCTCACCGGTATTCACGGCGCCGTATGTCATCAAGGGTTTCAATGACAACCCTCCATTTAATGCGAACGAGTTTCAGCACAACGCATGGTTTGTCGCGAATTTATTCTTGAACGATCGTCCAAAGCCGCAATTCACACGTGACTTCCCGCTCGCGTGGGACAACGTGCTTTACGAGAGCTCTTCTCTCGGATACGTAAACGCAACGCATCAGAAGGGAATCGATTACGGCCCGACGATTCTGACCTACTATTATCCGATGTGTCACGAGCCGGAAGGGCGGACGAAACTTTTCAATTACAGTTGGCGTGAACTTGCCGATGTCTGTCTTACCGACATCGCCCGCGCGCATCCCGAGATTTACGAGCTCTGTGATCGGCTGGATGTAATGCGATGGGGGCATGCGATGATCAGCCCGCGACCAAATTTCATTTGGAGTGGAGCTCGGGAGAGAGCGATGCACCCGTGGCGAAATATTCACTTCGCGCATACTGATCTGAGCGGCATCGCGCTGTTTGAGGAGGCGTTCTATCACGGGTTGCGAGCTGCGAGGGAAGTTTCAACCGCCGAGACGCAGAGACGCCGAGTTTAGAAAAATGAGTGACATCGAAAAAACATGCCTAGACTCCTCAGCGTCTCCGCGTCTCGGCGGTGAGAACTCATGGCTTTTCTCCCGCAACATTGACCTCTCGGTCTTTCTCGGTAGTGCGATCGCCTCGCTTCTTTTGTTAGCGCTCGGATGGCAGCTCGGAATTCTCGACAGTGACTCTCCGGATTGGACCTGGATATCGGCGGTGCTCTTGATCGATGTAGCACATGTTTGGTCGACGAGCTTTCGCGTCTACTTCGACAAGGAGGAATTGAAACGGCGGCTCTGGCTGTATCTGCTGGTTCCGGTGTTCGGATATGCGGTCGGAGTCGCGTTGTATTCCGAAGGTGATCTCACTTTCTGGCGTGCGTTGGCGATCGTCGCGGTCTTTCATTTTGTCCGGCAGCAGTATGGTTGGATCGCGCTTTATCGAAGAAGACTGAATGAAACTTCGAATTGGACGTGGTGGATCGACGCCGCGGCGATCTATCTCGCGACCGTTTATCCACTTGTGTTCTGGATGACGAGCCTGCCGCGCAATTTTCAGTGGTTTGTTGCGAACGATTTTTTTGAACTTCCCGCTTTTGTTGATGACATTCTTTTCCCGATCTACGTCCTTGCGCTCGCCGCCTACTTCGCGAAATCGATCTACCAATATTCCACAAACCGTTTTCTGAATATCGGCAAAGACATCGTCGTCGCGACAACCGCAGTGTGCTGGTACGTCGGTATCGTCGTATTCAATTCCGACTACGCGTTCACGGTGACGAACGTCATCATCCACGGCGTGCCCTACTTTGCGCTGATCTGGTTCTATATGAAGATGCGACGCGAATCGACGGGGCCGTTCTACCGTGCCTTCTCATCGAACTGGGTCGTCTTTCTTGCAACGCTCTGGGCTTTCGCGTATGTCGAGGAATTATTCTGGAATCGTGGCGTCTGGCATGAGCGGAACTGGATGTTCGGGGGAAACTGGGATTGGACGACGTGGAAAGTTTATCTCGTCCCGCTGCTCGCGGTGCCGCAATTGACGCACTACGTCCTGGACGGATTTATCTGGCGGCGAAAGCAGAACCCTGGTGTGATTTTCTAACGCGGAGACCGCAGAGATCGCGGAGCCTTCTATAGCTTCCTCTGCGTGCTCCGCGATCTCTGCGTTAAAAGAACTAAAGGATCCGTCCCCGAAACTGATATCCGGTCATCGGCATCATCGGTACGGGGCGTCAGCGAAGCTTCCGAAGATTTTCGGCGGCGGCTTCGAGAGTCTCGTCCAATTTACAGAAGCAGAAACGGACCATCTGCGAACCCATCGATCGATTCTCGTAGAACGACGATCCGGGAACTACGGCGACGCCGATCTCGCGGATCAAATGTTTTGTAAATTCGATGTCGTTCTCAAAGCCAAACTCCGAGATATCGGCCATCACGTAATATGCTCCGTCCGGCGAGTCGCATTTGAATCCCGCATCGCGCAGGACGGGGACAATAAAATCGCGTTTCCGTTGATATTCCTTTTGAAGATCGTCGTAATAACTCGGCGGCAACCTGAGCGCATACGCTCCGGCATGCTGCAGCGGATTTGCCGCTCCGACGGTGAGAAAGTCATGAACTTTTCTGATTGCCAGAGTGATGTCCGGCGGTGCGATGCAGTAACCGACACGCCATCCGGTAACCGAATACGTTTTCGAAAGTGAATTCACCACAACCGTCCGCTCACGCATTCCATCGAGGGTCGCCATGCAGATGTGGTTCGTTGATCGTTGATCGTTGATCGTTGTTCGTCGTTCGGAACCTTCTTCGCTTGGGACGAGGGACCTGGGACTTGGGACTTTGTGGTCGTAGATGATGTGCTCGTAGATCTCGTCGGTGAAGCACAGCGTGTCGAACTCTTTGCAAAGCCCGGCGATGAACTCCATCTCATCGCGTGTAAAAACTTTTCCGGTCGGATTGTTCGGATTGCAGATGATGATCGCCTTCGTCTTTTCGTTGAACGCGCGGCGGAGTTCTTCTCGATCAAAATAAAAACCATCATCGTTGCGATAGAGCGGCACGAAGCGCGGCTTAGCACCGGAGATGATCGTGTCCGGCATGTAGTTCTCGTAATAGGGATCGAAGATGACGGCTTCTTCGCCGGGATCGATCGTCGCCATCGCCGCCGCGATCATCCCTTCGGTCGATCCACACGTCACGGTGATCTCGCTTTCGGGATCGACGTCCATCCCGAGAAACCACTTCGTCTTCGCCGCGATCGCATCGCGAAAACTTTTCACGCCCCACGTGATCGCGTACTGGTTGTGATCGTCGTCGATCGCCTCTTTCGCTTTTTGTTTTATATCTTCGGGCGCGGGCCAATCCGGAAATCCCTGGCCGAGATTCACGGCTCCATACTTCGCGGCCTCACGGGACATTTCACGAATTACGGATTCTGTGAATGACGCGGCTTTCTGGGAAACGCGCTGTTTTGAGATCTTGGTTTGCGTCATAGAAAGGAAGGCGTGAAAAAGAAGAATTTATTTCTCGGCCAATCCGAGTTTTGACGGTCGAACAAATAATTCGTCGTTTGCGGAATCGCCTGTGTTGGTAAGAACTCGGCTAACAGCGTCTCCGATCCGTGCCTCGGGCAGGACATCATTGAACAGATGGCGAATCCGGGATTCGTCCGATGCCTCGACGGCGGAACGAAAGCTCTCGACGATGCGTTCTACTTCCTCATTCGTATATTTCGCGATCTTGCCGATGAAGATCTTCGGATGGTTCGTTCGATCCAGATTCTCGCCCGTAATCTCGAGCTCCTCGAAAAGTTTCTCGCCCTTGCGGACACCGGTGAAGACGATGTCGATATCTTCGTACGGCGTGAGGCCCGACAAACGGATCATGTCCTCGGCGAGGTTTACGATCTTTACCGGCTGACCCATATCGAGAATGAATATTTCACCGCCGGTCCCAAGTGCTCCGGCCTGCAAGACGAGTTGCGACGCTTCAGGGATGGTCATGAAGTACCGCGTCATTTCTTTATCGGTTACGGTGATGGCTTCGCCCTTTCGGATCTGCTCGCTAAAGATCGGCACAACGGAACCGGCGGAGCCTAGCACATTGCCGAAGCGAACGGCGACGTAGTGCGTTTCGTACTGTTGATTCAGCCCCTGGACGACGATCTCCGCAATCCGTTTAGATGCTCCCATTACAGACGTCGGATTGACTGCCTTGTCGGTCGAGATCAGCACGAAGTCACGAATGCTATGCTTTCCGGCAAGCTCGGCCAAACATCGCGTCGCCAGAACGTTGTTCTTGATAGCTTCGACCGCGTTAACTTCCATTAACGGGACATGCTTGTGCGCCGCCGCGTGGAAAATGACCTCCGGCCGGTATGTCTCGAAAATCTCTTGCATGCGCGGCTCATCGCCCACATCGGCTATGAGCGGGACGAACTCCAGGCCATGCAATTCCGAGAGCTCGCGCTCGATCTGGAAAAGAAAGAATTCGGCACGTTCGACAAGCAGCACACGCTTCGGACTGTACGCAATTATCTGGCGAACCAACTCCGATCCGATCGAGCCGCCGGCACCTGTGACCATTACTGTTCTGCCGGTAAGAAAATCGTGAAGGTTCTCATCGTCGAGCTTTACCGGTTCGCGTCCGAGAAGGTCCTCGATCTGAACGTCGCGAAGGCGGCTTACGGAAACGCGGCCGGTCGCGATCTCGTTCAAACTGGGAACGATCCGCGCCCGTACGGGAATCGCTCTGCAGATGTCCATGATGCGGCGGATCTCCATTCCACGCGCCGAATCGAGTGCGATAACGATCTGCTTGATGCTAAGTTCATCGACGAGCCGCGGTATGTCATGCGTCGTTCCGAGGATCTTATAACCACTGACGCTCCCGCCGCCCTTTCGCGTGTCGTCGTCGACGAGGCCTCGAATCTCAAGCTCTGTATCGCGTCGCCCGCTGAGCTCCTTTACGAGCGTCGCTCCCATCCGGCCCGCGCCGACTAGCAATGCCGGGTTGCGCTTTAATCGATGCTTTCCGGCGAAGACCTGATTCTTTTCGCCAAACTCATAAAAAAAGCGCCGAAGCACACGCAGGCCAAGTAAACCTCCGAACGCGAGAACCGTATCGATGAGAATCACCGATACCGGAACTTGCCAAAGATTAAAATCTGAAAAGATGAGCAGGAAGCGAAATATTATTAGAATCGCGCCGGAGATAACGGCTCCCTTGAGAAACACCTTCAGATCCTGGATGCTGACGTACCGCCAGAGGATCGAATAGGCACCGACAAGAAACAGGGAAGAAAACTGCACAAACACCACGAAGGGAAGCTGACGCAGCATGATATCGACGTAGAATTCGCCAAGCTGGACGTTAATAGCGGGTAGATATGAGACGAAGAACGCCGCGCTGAGGACCACCACATCCGCGAGGAACTGCGTCGGACGGCGCAGGGACCAGAACCGGTCTGTTAGTTGATTTTGTTCGTTCACCTGAAAAGTAAGGGGTTTTAGCTCTCTTTTATACCTTGAACTTACATTGCGGCGAGTAAACATGTCAACATTTATTGTCACTGATAGCTCGGTCCTTTATCGGGACAACGGAATCGACAACAGGTTGAATCAAAGGGCTTTGTGGGTTATTCTTTGGCGGTATTTTTCTCCTGAGGTTTATTAATGTATAAAAGGATTTTGTTTGTTCTCGTCGTAACGGCCGGAATTGCGATCAACGCTGCTAACGGGCAGCCATTGCCGGTCGATGCAGCTACTCAGAAAGGCTATCTAATTGGCCCCGGCGACGAAATAACCGCCAAAGTACTCGGTGAGCCTCAGTTTGATTTTGTTGCCTCGGTTGACGAGAACGGCAAGATAGAGGTCCCTTTTTTCGACAAGTCGCTTATGGCCAAGTGCTTGTCCGAGCGAGACCTCAGAACCGAAGTCACCAAATTACTTTCGAAATATCTTAAGAACCCGCAGATCAGCCTTCGGGTGACAGATCGGAAGAGCCGGCCTCCCGCGACGATATACGGAGAGGTCCGGACGCCACAGCAAGTCGTGCTGACGCGACGAGCGACGCTACTCGAACTCCTTTCCTTTTCCGGCGGGGTTAACGAAGAGGCTGGCGGTATGATCCAGGTCTTTCGGACCCAGCCGCCTATTTGCGAAGACGATACGGCCGACGCTGATTGGAAAAACTCGGGTGACGATCTGGATGTACCTTCGCGAATGTACAGTCTCGCGAGTTTGAAGCTTGGCCTTGAGGAAGCGAATCCTGTGATTTATCCCGGCGATGTGATCGTGGTGCAAAAGGCTTCACCAGTGTACATAACGGGCGAAGTTGTAACGCCGCAGGGAATTTTCTTGAAGGAAGGGGGGGTGTCGTTGTCAGAAGCCATCGCGAAAATTGGCGGCGTCCGGCGCGAGGCTAAGACAAAGGATATTAAGATCTACCGGCTGAAGTCGAACTCAAAAGATCGAGAGATCATAAAGGCTAATTACGACCTCATTCGGAAGGGCGAGCAAAAGGACATAATGCTGGAGCCGTACGATATCGTCGAGGTTGATAAGGCGAAAAAGAACATTGCGCAGACGATTGTTGAACTCGCTCTCGGAGTAGGGCGCACGGCCCTCGGCGGATTCGGAAACGCACTTCCCACCCGGGTCCTGTATTAGTCCGCGTACAGCGCGTCGATCTCATCTTTATATTTTTCTTCGACGACCCGGCGCTTGATCTTAAGCGTCGGAGTAAGCTCTCCGCCCTCTACAGTTAATTCATTTTCCAACAAAGCGATCTTTTTCACCTTCTCGAATCGCGCCAGATTTTGAGTTGCGGAGTCGATCTGACGTTCGATCACATCGATAATGCGCTCGTTCCGGCACATTTCAGCAGGCGTTTTTGCATTGAGGCGTTTTAGCTGGACGTACGATTCAAGCATTTCGAAATTCGGGACAACGAGAGCCGCGGCGAATTTCCGTTCGTTGCCGACGAGGACAGCCTGGCTGACAAATCGGGACGACCTTATCATCTGTTCGATCGGCGACGGGGCAATGTATTTTCCGCCCGACGTCTTGAACAGTTCCTTCTTACGATCGGTGATCCTCAAAAATCCCTCGTCGTCGATCTCACCGATGTCACCTGTCTTGAACCACCCGTCGTCGGTAAATGTGGCACGCGTTGCATCGGGCTTGTTGTAATATCCGAGCATAACTCCGGGGCCCCGCGCCTCGATCTCGCCGTCCGCGGCGATCCGGATACTCATATTGCGGATCGGTTTTCCGACAGTTCCAAGCTTTACGTTCGCGGGATTGTTCGACGTGATCACCGGCGAAGTTTCCGTCAGACCGTAACCCTGCATTATCGCGATTCCGGCACCTGTGAAGATCAGAAAGATGTCGTCGGGCAATGCGGCTCCACCGGTTATGCAGGCTCGCAGCCGACCGCCGAAAAAATCACGTAGTTTACTGTAAACAAGAACGTCGGCGACTTTGTGTTTCAACGAGAGGTACACTGACGGCGGCTCACGGCGCTCCTTTTGCATGGCGAATTCTTTTGCAGTTTCGATCGCCCAGTCGAAGATCCATTCCTTGACGCCGCCTTTCTGTGCGGCCTTCAGCTTCGCCTTCGCATAGACCTTCTCGAATATGCGCGGAACTCCGACGAAGATAGTCGGCCGCACTTCGCGAAGATTGTCCGGCACCTTATCGATCGACTCCGCGTAAAAAACCGACATTCCGTTAAAGATGTAAAGATACATCGCCGATCGTTCGAATACGTGCGTCAGGGGCAGGACGGACAATGAGATGTCATGGATCGAAAAATCGTACTTTTCGCCCGCATCGATGACGTTCGAGATAATATTCGTGTGCGACAGCATTACTCCCTTCGGCTCACCAGTGGTTCCGCTTGTATAGATAAGTGTCGCGATGTCCTCGGGATCCACTGCCGCGCCCAGTTCCGACACAAGCTCCGGTCTTTCGATCCGTAGCGCTTCGCCGGCAAGTTCCAGTTCGATGAGAGAGACGGCGTGCGAAAGGTCAACTTCGCCGGCGTCAAAAAAGATAAACTTTTCGATCGAAGGACACTCCGCGATAACAGCGGCGACCCGGTCGTAGTCAGTTTTGCTCTCGAGGAAGAGAACTCGCGGGACGGAGTCTCCAAGAATGTACTCGACCGAGTCGGGAGAAAGCGTAGTGTAGATCGGCACGTCGACTATGCCTGCGAACTGACAACCGGCGTCGGCCAACGTCCATTCTGGCGAATTAGCGGCAAGGATCGCCGCTTTGTCGCCCTTGCGAAGGCCGAGTGAATAAAGTCCGCAGGCGATATTCTCGATTCGCGCGACCATCTCATTCGACGATATGGACCGCCACTCATCGCCCTGCTTGTAGTTAAGCGCATCGGTGAGGTTGTTATTGATTACAGCCTGGCGAAAGAGATCCGGAATGGTAGTAGGTTCATTTTCGAAGAGTGGCGTTCTTCGGCCCGTGTGTCCTCCTGGATTATCGGCGCGTGGATTGTCGACGGTTCCAGTCATTTTGCGAGCAGCCCTCCAAAAAAGATCTTCAGAACCTCTTCAGCCATAGGAGCGAGGGGATAACTCTTGCTTGAAAGGATCCAGTTGGTCACCATTTCATCAAGCGCACCGTAGAACATCTTTGCGCAGACAATCGGTTTTAGATCCGAGCGGAAGGCGCCTCTGCTCTGGCCCTCCTCGATCGTTGCTCGAATGATGTCCAGGTATTCGGAAAAACCGGCGGCGGAAAATTCCTGCATGAACTTGATCGATCCCCGAAGTTCTACCTGAAAAACGATCGCCATGTTGCGGTCGGCACCCAATCGTTCCAAGTGCAACTCCGCTATCCGCCGCAGCTTGTCTTCGGGTTTGTCGAGCGTTGCCAGCTCGCGTCGGCCGTCGGCGATAAATTCGTCCATCGCCCGGTCAAATATCGAGTGCAGAACGTCATCCTTGTTCTTGAAGTAAAGATAAACGGTCCCGTCGGCGACGCCTGCCGCTTTGGCGATGTCAGCGACTTTAGAATTAAAAAATCCTTTTTCGGCAAAGACCGACGTGGCGGCCCGCAGGATAGCCTCGCGTTTGTCCGCAACTCCGTTTCGGGCCGGGACGGCTGAATTCTTAGGCATACGTTGTGATACTGAATGAATCGTCATTCAGTATCCTAAGGCTATCTTAAAAACCAGAAGATTGGCAATGCCCAAATGAAGCAGAAATCGAAAGATGGTGTGGCGGGGAAAGAGAGTCAGTTCGAAATCCGGAATCCAAAATCCCAAATCTAAAATCCAAAATGGGAATGGCGGAGAGGACAGGACTCGAACCTGCAAGCGGTTTCCCGCGGTAGTTTTCAAGACTACTGCCTTACCAATTAGGCTACCTCTCCGGCCGACGGGACGCTCCGTCTCGCAGAAAGAAAATATACCTCACCCTTGCGGGTGTTAACAACCTTGAGTTCAACGCAAAAAAACCCCCGGCTGTGAGTAGCAGCCGGGGAACGAGAGAGGATACTCATCCTCAGAGAAGTTTTAGTCGGAGGACAATAGCCGTGATATCTGCGAGTCGAGATTGGCTGCTTTGTCCCAGCCGTCGGTCCGCAGCGCGATCAATCCCCTGCGGTTGATAAGAAAATGCGCCGGGAACCCCATATTGATATTTCCCGACCGATCTCGGTCGGCGTATTTAAGCATTACACCAAAGCTGTTCGGTAGAATATTGAAGTTAAAAGGATTGCGTTTGAGATAGGGGCTTACCTTTGCCTCGTTTTCCATCGTTACCGCGAGGAAAACAACGTCTTTGTCCCTGTATCGATCGGCGACCCGGTTCAAGTTCGGTATTTCGCTATGGCAGATCGCGCACCGCGTCGACCAGAACGTCAGAACTACGACCTTGCCGTGAAGTTGGTCGAGATCGTACATTTTCCCATCCAGGGATTGACCCGAAAATTCCGGGGCCGCGGCGCCCGGTTTCAAGGCCTGCTGCGAGAGCCCAGCCGAGGTGCCTATTAAAACCAAGCAAAATAGAAGGAAAAATTTGCGCATTTGGTGCGGGTGCAGGAGAGCGGTGTTAAAGAGTGTTCAACACTCTCTATCTAATATAAACATTGAATTTGGATTTAATCCAGAAATTTTTTCGCCCTCGGGCAAAAACGTCAACTTTTTTGTCAGTTAGAGCTGGAACGGGCGGCCGCGCCGTAAGGACCTTGGTTACGTGTTAATATTTTCCAATGCTGCTCGAATCCCTGGAGGTTCAGGATTTTCGCAATCTTGACGGATCGCTGGCACCCTCGGATGGGCTAAATATCCTTATCGGAGACAATGGCCGGGGGAAAACCAATTGGCTCGAATCGATCTACCTCCTTTCGACCACCAAATCGTTCAAAGCCGCAAAGCCGCAAGAGGCAATACGCTTCGGGAAAGACCTAGCGATAGTTCGTGGAACCGTTCGACAGTCAGAGGAGATAAGCCACGAGATCCAGGTTGCGATCCAGCCCAGTTCAAAGATCCTGTCTATAAACGGAAAAAAACAGACCCTTCATGAGTATCTAGGCGAGCTTCACGCAGTGGTTTTCAATTCTGACGCTGTCGAAATTGTCCGCGGACACCCCGAGTCCCGGAGACGCTTTCTAGATGACGCGATCGTCTCGCTACATCCCCCGTTCGTGCAGACCTTTGCCGATTACAGCCGTGTCATCAAGCAAAAGAACTCTCTACTACAGAGAGCTCGGGACGACGAATTTCCCTTAGATAAGATCATCGAGATGCTCACGCCCTGGAACGAGCAATTAATAAGCCTCGCGACCCGAATCCATAAGGGCCGTGTACGGGTCGTCGAACGCCTGAATGAAGCACTGGAGACGCGGCTTTTCGGCGAAGAAGTAGTTACCATACGCTACCTTTCTTCCCTCGAGGGTAAGGGTGATCTCGCAGACTACGAAGGGTTGATCGACGAGCGGCTGAAACTGCGAGTCCAGGCAGAAACGATCGCCGGCCATTCCCTTATCGGACCGCACCGAGACGACCTCGAAATCCTATTCGACGGACACGATCTGCGAAAGTTTGGTTCGTCCGGCCAACAGCGAAGCGCCCTGCTGATCCTGCAGCTCGCAAACATTTCAGTTTTCAACGCGACTCGAGGCGAATATCCTCTGTTCCTGCTCGATGATCTCGACGCCGAATTGGACTATCGCCGCATCGGCCAGTTACTGGAGTATCTACACGGGAAAACGCAGACTTTCGTGACAACGTCGAAAGAGAGTTTTGTTGAAAAAGTAGGAGCCGGAGCGGCTGTTTTCTGGATCGAGAACGGTTCCGGAAAGGCGGCGTAGATGGGCACTCTGTCAACTGTAAAAAAGCCCTTCAAAATGCTAGAATAAAGCATCAATTTTGGGTGACCTTTCTCACCTCTCGGACACATCATTCAGACCGATATTTTCCGATCAAAAATTTATAGATTTGGAAGTTTAAGGACTTAAACAGGGGTTATAAATTGGCTAAAGCAAAGACAGAATATAGTGCAGATTCGATTACCGTCCTCGAAGGACGGGACGCCGTGCGCAAGCGCCCGGCGATGTACATCGGCTCGACCGGTGACATCGGACTGCACCATCTGGTTTACGAGGTTGTAGATAATTCGGTTGACGAGGCACTTGCGGGCTATTGCGACACGATCGAGGTAGCGATCCACATGGACAACTCGGTCACGGTGATCGACAACGGCCGCGGCATTCCGACCGATATGCACAAGCAGGAAAAGCGTTCGGCCGCCGAGGTCGTGATGACGATCCTCCACGCCGGCGGCAAGTTCGATTCGAACTCTTACAAAGTTTCGGGCGGCCTGCACGGTGTCGGTGTTAGTTGCGTCAACTTTTTAAGCGAGTACCTGAGACTCGAGATTTGGCGTGACGGAAAAACTCATGAAATGGAGTTCGAAGCCGGAATACCCGTCGGTCCGCTCAAGCAAACCGGAACGACGACCAAGCGCGGCACGAAGATCACATTTCGGCCGGATTCGAGCATCTTCGAAACCACCATCTACAGTTTTGAAAAGTTGTCGGAGCGGCTTCGCGAAAAGGCGTTTCTCAACAAGGGCATCCGGATCTTTATCAAAGACGAACGCGAGGAAGAAGAAAAGTCGCACGAGTTCTACTACAAGGGCGGCATCGCCGAATTCGTAAAGCACCTCAACAAGAACAAGAGCCCGCTTCATGAGGATCCACTTTATTTTGAACTCGTCGCCGACGATCTTTCGATCGAGGTGTCGATGCAATACAACGACAGTTACGACGAAAAGATATTTTCCTTCGCGAACAACATCAACACGGTCGACGGCGGAACGCATCTGTCGGGGTTTCGCGGTGCGATCACGCGCACGATCAACAACTACGCGGAAAGCTCAGGCATGACAAAGAACGCGAAAGTGACGCTATCGGGCGATGACGTTCGCGAAGGGTTGGTCGCTATTATCAGCGTCAAGATCCCTCAGCCCCAGTTTGAGGGGCAGACCAAAGGTAAGCTCAACTCGCCTGTCAAAGGGCCGGTTGAATCATTCCTCAACGAAAAGCTTGGTGAGTTTTTCGAGCAGAATCCGAACGTCGCTAAGAAGATCGTCGGTAAGGCGGTCGACGCCGCACGCGCCCGCGAGGCTGCGCGAAAGGCTCGAGAGATCGTCCGCAAAAGCGCACTTGGAACATCGACTCTTCCCGGCAAGCTCGCTGATTGTCAGGAAAAGGACCCTGCGTTGTCTGAGATCTATATTGTCGAGGGTGATTCCGCAGGCGGTTCGGCAAAGCAGGGACGGGACCGAAAGAACCAGGCTGTGCTCCCGCTCAAGGGTAAGATACTTAACGTCGAAAAGGCGCGCTTCGACAAGATGCTCGGCCACGGCGAGATAAAGGCGTTGATCACGGCGCTAGGCACCGGAATCGGCAAAGACGATTTCGACGTCGCGAAGCTTCGCTATCACAAGATCTGCCTGATGACCGACGCCGACGTCGACGGCAGCCATATCCGAACGTTGCTTCTGACATTCTTTTACCGGCAGATGCCCGAGTTGCTTGAGAACGGCTACGTCTACATCGCCCAACCGCCGCTATACAAAGTGAAACGCGGAAAGAAGGAAGAATACATCAAGGATGAAAAGGCGATGTTCCGCTACTTGATGAGAATGGGCACGACAGACGTCAAGATCGAAGCGAACGGCAAAGTGATCGAGGGACGCGAGCTCGCAAAGGCGCTCGAGCAGACGACGGAATTCAAGAATTATTCCGAGCGCCTCGCCCGACGAGTGCTGAACGATTCAAAGCTTGTCGAGATCCTGCTCGACGCATTTGCCGGCAAGGACGGCGTCATAACCAAAAGCAACCTGAAGCTGCGCAAGGTTTTTGGCGAACAGGAATTGATGGCCAGCGTCGAAGGAAGATTGGCGGCCGCCAATTACAACACCGAGCTTTCGCACGACGACGAACACGGACTTTGGAAAGTGATCGTCACCTATCCGAACGGGCAGATGGTGAATGTCGATTGGAACCTCGCAAGCTATGTCGAATTTCAAAAGTCGGTGGAGCTCATGCGGTCGCTTATCTATGACCTCCCGGCTCCGTTCGTCGTGGGCGAGAACGGGAAGAGCGAGGCTATCGACTCGCGCCTCGAACTGCTCGAGAAAGTTACCGGCATGGCGAAGAAAGATCTTGCCATCCAACGTTACAAGGGTTTGGGCGAAATGAATCCGGAACAGTTGTGGGAAACGACAATGGATCCTGAAAAGCGAACCATGCTGCAGGTCAAGATCGAGGATGCCATCGAAACCGAC
>JBGTIQ010000038.1:0-46443 GCA_041745575.1 Pyrinomonadaceae bacterium | reverse complement strand
CAAAGTCGCAAAGCCGCAAAGTTCGTCCTACCGACCAAGCTGGAAAAGTGAGAAATGCGAACATTCGCTGTAAGATATGTCTCGAGATGCTCGTTCACATTGTCTGCTGGAAATACAAGGCCGATACGACCGATGAGCAACGCGATGATCACATTGCGAAGCTGCGTGCGCTGCCCGAACTGATTAGGAACATCGAGAGTTTCGAGGTCGGAACGGATGTCCTGCATCTGGCGCGCTCGTTCGATACAGGACTCGTCGCGAAGTATCCGGATCGCGCGGCGTTAGACTTCTATAACGATCATCCCGAGCATCAAAAGGTCGTCGCGCTCGGCAGAGAGATCGCGGAGAAAGTTGTGTCGGTTGATTTTGAGATTTGATTGATACGAATCCTGGTTGCGCGGTTGAAGCAGGTCAGTACCACCTGCGTAAGCGGGTGGTCGAACCGCAGATTTATTGGCGATGATTTCTTAGCCGACGCCGCACCACCCGCTTACGCAGGTGGTACTGACCTGTAGTAGTAAGCGGCCCATTTATAAAAGGTGAAGATCTTCAAACGAATTCTAATCGTCCTTCTCGTTCTGCTTGTGCTGGCGCAGATACCGTTTATCTATCGGCGGTATCAGACAGGCAAGCTCGCTGATAAGATCGCGTCGCTCGACGCGCAGCGGACAACTCTCGAGCATCCCCAATACAACGAGTACGTCGGAATCATTCACGCACACACAAACCTCGGCGGGCACAGTACCGGAAGCTTCGACGAATTGATCGCCGCGGCGAACGCGAACGATCTCGACTTCGTTTTGATGACGGAGCATTACTCGGACGCATTCGATACGGCGGAGAAGACTCTGAACGGCGTATACGGAAAAACGCTTTTCGTCGGTGGAAATGAGGTCGACACATCGGACGGCGATCGATTTCTACTGATCCCCGGCGGCGGCGAAGCGGCTCGCGTCAGAATGTCCGGCACGACGGCTTTTCTTGATGCCGCGCATCGCGAGAATAAACTCGCGCTCATCACATATCCCGAGAAGTTCAGATCATGGGATTCGCAGTTCGACGGCATCGAGGTGTTCAGCCTTCACACCCAAGCCAAGCAGATGAGCTGGCTGACGGCACTCGGCGATCTTATCTGGAGTTATCCTTCGTATCCGGAGCTGACGCTTGCGAAGAACTTCACGCGACCGGATGCGAATCTCGCGAAGTTTGACAAGATCGCGGCACAACGGAAGGAAGACCTATCGGGCCAAGTCAATTTTACGCGACAGATTTCACTCTTCGCGGGTACCGACGCCCACTCGAACATCGGATTTCATATTTTCGGCGATGACGCCGGTAACAAACTGATCAAGATCAAGCTCGATCCGTACGCGACAATCTTTCGGATCGCGCGGATTCATGTCATTACCTTGGCTTCGCCTCCCTTCAACTCGGAAGGTCTAATCGAAGCTTTGAGAAACGGGAACTACTTCGTAGGGCTCGATGCGTTGGGTGACTCATCAGGATTCCTCTTTTCGGGCGTTACGGGTCAGGGAACTGGGACCATGGGACACACGATCTCAACCGGCCATGGCTTACAACTGAAAGTTACGACACCGGTTCCAGCAAGGATCATCCTCTTCAAGGACGGCACTGTAGTCTCCGAAACCGGCAACGCGGTGGAGATGACACATATTCCTTTGGAGATAGGGGCTTATCGCGTCGAGGTCTATCGCGACGACCTTGGCCCGCCGTTTGATAAGATTCCTTGGATCATTTCGAATCCAATCTATGTTAGGTGAGCGGTCGACACGAGTCAGAACCGCGAGCGGTAGCGACCGGGTGGCCCTTCAATTACCTGAGCCATAGTCGGCCGTCGGGTGACCCGGTCGCTACCGCTCGCGGTTCTGACAAGACCGTGGATCCTCTCGAATCCGAGAGATGTACGCTAGGGACTGGAGCGCAGGCATCATTGCCTGCATGAGCACGCAGTGCGAAAAGCCGCGGTAGCCTGAGACCATAATCGTTTGACGCCGCGAAAACCGCGGCGTTGCAGGCAAGATGCCTGCGCTCCAGTCATGGGACGCTCCAGTCAGTCGGCAAACGTATCATTCGGCAAGGACATCATAAGGAAGCATCTATAAGAGGCCAGTTAGAACAACGATAATGAACAGATTATTTAGAACTTCCCTGCAGATCGCCGTGGTTTTCGTACTTTCGACGGCGGCTTTTGCCCAGCAATCCAAGCGTACGCCGTTTGATGTCACAAATTACATCATCAACGCCGAGTTATCACCGATCGATAACAAGATCAACGCTGTGGCCGACGTGACGTTCGTACCGGGTGAAACTACCCGCAGCGTTGCGTTCGAGCTCAACGGCTCGCTAAAGGTCGACGAGATCACTCGGGTCGGGGCATCGACACCGATGGCCAGCGTGACGAAATCGAAGAACGCAAAGCCGGCGGCTGCCGCGTCCTCTGCTGATAGTGTGACTTTCGTTCAGGATCAGGCCGGCGGTTCGTCCGATCTCGGCCCGCACGTACGTATCGATCTCGGGACGGACGTGACTAAGGGAACTCCGGTGACGCTGCGATTCAGGTACAGCGGCATTCTCAATCTGCCGACCGGCGGCCCGCTTCTTAATAAACGTCTCGCGTACATCGGCGAAACAAGTGGCTATCTAATGTATGCCGCCCGCTGGTTCCCGTTCCACGATTACGCGGCTGATCCCGCGACGGCGGACATCACCGTTTCGCTTCCATCCGGTTATCAGGTGGCCGGTTACAGCGACCAGCCCGTGACAAATACGGGTGGGAAATATCGGTTCGTTCAGTCGAAGCCGGCGCTTATCGGCAACCTTGCGTACGGGAAGTACATGCAGAAGAACCTGAATATCGGCGGTTACGATTTGCAGTTTCTTACGCGGCCCGGTAGCGACCAGCTCGTTATCGGCTATGGCGAGACGTTGGGCAAGGCACTCGAGTTTTACACAAAGAAATTTGGCGAAGCTGATTTCGGCAAAAAGCTCATCGTCGTTCAGATCGACGACGAGAGCCTGGATTTCTATTCGTCGCAGGGGATGCTTTTCATTGCCGACCGGCAGTTCGAGCAAGGGCGGGATATTACGAATGACCGTCTGCAACGTGAAGCCGCGTATCAGTGGTGGGGCTTGACGGTCGGTCTGAAATCGTTCGACGACGCGTGGCTCTCGCAAGGGCTTGCCGAGTACAGCGCGTACGCTCTTCGAGAAAGTACGTTGAGCGGAGCTCAGCTCGACAATTTGCGTCGCGAGCTGCTTGAAAAATCTTTGACGTTCGAGCAGACGGCATCATTGCTTCGTGTACCGGCGAATCTCGATGATCAATCGACCGCCTATCAGTACATCATGTACGGTAAAGGCGCCCTTGTCTTCAAACTTCTGCGCGACACGCTTGGCGAGCAGAAATTCAACCAGCTTCTGAGAACGCATTTGCAGGAGAATCGCGGAAAGAACGCTTCGATCGACGATTTCGAAAAGCTTGCGTCGCGCATCGATGGCGAGAATCTTCGTTACTTTTTTGCACGATGGGTCGAGAGCACAGGCGTGCCTGAGTTCACATCGGACTATCTGATCATCCGTACGCGTGGCGGCAAGTTTGTTGCACGTGGGACGGTAAAGCAGAACTACGACAATCTTCGCCTGCCGGTCGAGATCCAGCTTCGGTCCGAAGGCGAGAATGGTTTGAAGACCCAGACGCTGACGATGGACGAAGCGAGCGCGGATTTTAATATCGAATCTACGGGCAAGCCGCTTAGCGTCGTCATCGATCCGAACTACAAGCTTCTACGGATCTCGCCTGATCTTCGCGTTTCGTCTATTGCCCGCCGAGGCATCGAACGTTTTAAGGAAGGCAGCTATGCCGAAGCACAAGCGCAGTTTGAAGAGGCGTTAAAGCTCGACCGATCGAATTCGTGGATCTACTATCACCTCGGCCTGCTCTTTCTCGAGCAGCGAAATTATGATCTCGCAATCGATAACTTCAAGGCATCGCTGGGTGGAACGTTGAGCCCCGCGTGGCTTTCTGTCTGGTCGAATATCAAGATGGGGAATGCGTACGACGCGAAAGGCGATCGCACTCGCGCCTCGGCGGCATACAAGCGTGCGGCTGATATGGGCGACAATTATGACAACGCTCAGGAAGCGGTCAAACGCTATCAGGCGACGCCTTACGATCCGAGGGAAAGTAAGACGACGGCGATCCGGTAGGCTGAGACGGCAGGCATCCCTGCGTGTAGGAGCACGAAGTGCGAACCAGCCGCGAGTCGGAGTTTTAAGAATGACGCCGCAAGCGGCGTTGCAGGCAAGGATGCCTGCGTTCCAGGCAAAAAAGAGGCGAGTGATATTTCGTCACTCGCCTTTTCAACTTCCCTGGTTCGATGTTGTTTAAGAACCCGCACGCTACCGAACGGCACCACCCCGTCGGCCGAAGCGGCTGCCACCCCTGCTTAATCCACGAGGGGAGCAAGATCAGAACCTGAACTTTGCACGAAACTGTCCGACGCGTGGGCCGCCGACCGTATTCGTGATCACGCCGAAGTCGACCGAGTCTTGCAGGTCGCTGTTGGGATTCGCAAAATTCACTGTGTCAAAAACGTTGAAGATGTCGAAGCCGAGTTCGAAGCTCATCCGCTCGTTGATCTTCGTGTTCTTCGCGATGCTGATGTCCAATCGCTTCTGCATCGGCCCGCGGAAGGTGTTGCGGCCGAGATTGCCGAACCCGCCGCGCGGCGAGCTAAAGCACGAGCGGTCGAATGCGATCGTGTTGGCAGTGCGGTATCCGGCGATCGCCTGTTCAGCCGTGCAGTTGATGTTCGGACGGCCAAAACCGAGACGATACAATCCGCCCGAGCCGCGTGTCAGATCTGCGTATTGCGTTGCCGACGCGATCTCAGGTTCGGAAGCGAAAACCGTGAACGGTGTTCCCGACTGTGCCTGGAAAAATCCGGAAACCGACCATCCCTTCACGAACTCGTTGTCGATGCCGAAGTTCGGTATCTCCCAGACGAAGTTCGTGCTGAACCGGTGAGTGCGGTCGAAATCGGACAGACCGCGATTGCTTTCAAGGTTCCGCGAATCGCCCTGTGCGATGAAGCCTGAGTTCGGAACGTCCGGTTTGCCGCTGCCCGCCGTGCTGCCCGGATCGATGGACATCACGTCGATCGATTTTGAGAACGTGTACGCGACATTGAACTGCAGGCCGCGCGACAACCGCTTGGTCAGGCTGAATTGTGCGCCGTGATAATTCGAGTATCCCTTCGATTGCAGCAGAAGCGCCTCGGGCACGTTGAAGCCGAGGATCGGAACGCGTGCTTCGAAGTTGATCACTTGTCCGCCCCCGATCGTCGAGCCCGAACAGGTCAGCGGATTGGCGAGATTGAGATCGATCGGCGACCCGCTGGGAAGACTAAGGACGCCACCCGTACAACCTGCAGCCAATCCCGTCGCGTACGGATTCGCGAAGCCGAATGCCCGCCCGATGCCGCGTTCGCGCGCGGAGGAGCCCGGGTTCAAAGGGCCGTTAGGCGAACCTGCCGCGACGTATGCGTCGACGAATCGCTGGTAGATATGATCCGGCGTCAACGGGTCGTTCAAGTCGTAACCCTGATTGAGCGCCTGGGCGATCAAAAGGTTCTTGCCCGACGTTCCGATATAACGAGCCTCGACCATCAGGTCCTTGAAGATCTCGTACTGCGCGCCGATGTTCCACTGATGAACGTACGGTGTCCGCAAGTTGCGATCGATCGCGCGAAACTCGAATGTCTCGGCGATGTTTCCGCGTATGCAGTTCGCACCGGTCGAGGGATTACATCCGGTGCCCTGCGGCGTGCCGCGCGAATCGACGAAGACAGGCGTGTTGTCGCGGATCTGATAGGTTCCACCGGTGCCCGAGCCGCGCAGGATTCGGAACGGCAGCCACTGATTGAGCGGGATGTTCGTCGGAACGCCGGAGAATGCCGACGTGATCGGAACGTTGCCGCTCGGAACCGTGATCTCAATCTCGCGCAGGAAGGGGTAATTGGAAAACACCGTGTTGATGAACGCCGCCGAAGGCCGGTCGTAGAAGAGTCCGTACCCGCCGCGAACGACAAGCTTGTCGTTGATCGAATACGCAAAGCCGACGCGGGGCGCAAAGTTATTCAGGTCCTGCCCGTTAAGGGTGTGCTTGTTGCTCGCGACCCGCGTCGCGGCGATCGCGCCGTCGACGACCGCGTTGCCGGTCATCCCGACGTTGCTCGGAACGATGAAGCCGGCCGTGGGATTGTCGCACAGGGCGTTCGTACCGCCGCTGCCGAAGCACGGCAGATACGGTTCGAGATCGAAGTTCCCAATGCGGCCGTCCTTCTCGGTCGGCCACATGAACAGCTCGTAGCGGAGACCGAGATTCAAGCTCAGACGCCGGCTGATCTTCCAACTATCGGCGATGTAAAAACCGTAGTCCTGGAAACGAAAACTCTTGTCCGTGACACCGTACTGCGTGTCGGCCTCGGTCGCGTTGCCCGTCAGGAGCTGCGTAAACGAATCGAACTTTTCGAACTCGGTCGCCTGTTCCTCGGGCAGGTTCGTGTCGTATTGGTGACGCTTGTACTCGCCGCCGAACTTGATGTTGTGGTTACCAACGGTCCAATTCACGTTGTCGCCGATGCTGTACGTGATCTGCTTGCGCTTGTTGAATGAATCGTTCGGGCCGCCAAACGAAAAGTTTGCCATGTTGTTGCGGCCGATGAAATGCCCGAGCCGTGTCGTTGCCGCGGTCGAGTCGAACTGTGTTGCAGGATTTTGAATTCCGACGAAAGCGTTCGTGAACGGATCGGTAAGAAACGGATCGTCGAGGCTCCTCGTGTTGTTGAGATAAAAATATCCAAAACGAACTTCGTTGATCCAGTTCGGCGTGAAGATGTGCGTGTCGCCGACCGACAGCGTGCGGTTGCGGTCGCCGCGCTTGAGCGTGAATGGCGAGGCGAGGCTGTTCGGGTCGGGGAACGAATCGAGTCCCGGAAAATCGGCGTAAAAGAATGTGCCGCTGAGCGTATTTTTGTCGTTGATTTGCCCGTCAAGCCGTATGGTCGCCTGATGTTGTTTGAAGAGTGACGGCTGCACGGCGATCAATTCGACGAGTTCGTTATTGCGCGCCAGCGTACGCGACGTAACGCCCGGGAAACTGCCGAACTGGAACGTGCCGTTGCCAGCTTGGTCGATAAGCGGCGTGGTGCCGTTCGGCTGGAAAAGGCGACGCGCGTCAGGCACGTACGGCAGGACGAATCCGCCCGTCACCGGATTCTGCAGATTGAAGATGCGGAAGGCGAGATCGCTGATGTCGGCGGCGGTCAGGCAGTTCGCGCCGGAGCATCCGTTAAACTGATTGAACGCCGCGGCGATCGCCGCACGCGAGCGATCGTCGCCGAGCATGGTCAGGGCCCGTGGCAAAACGGTACGCGTTCGAGCGGTCGGCACAAGGCCGGTGTTCGCGTCGGTGAACTGATAGCCGCCGAAGAAAAAGAACTTGTTCTTGACGATTGGCCCGCCGATCGTGAAGCCCGTCTCCGTCCGGTCGGCCTTTGGTTTCTCGACGCCGGCTTCTTTCAGAAAAAAGTCGTTAACGTTGAAATTTTTGTTCTGCAGATAGTAATAGACTGATCCGCTCAACTGATTGCCGCCGCCCTTTGTCACGAGCTGAAAATTACCGCCTCCGCTCCGCCCGGTCGACGCGTCGTAGAGCGACGTCTGCAGTTTCACTTCCTGCAGCGTCTCTGGGGCAGGCGAGATATTGTCGTTGAGCGAGCCCTCGTTGCTGGTGATGTTCGTCGCGTCGATGCCGTTGAAGAAAAGGCTTGTCGATGTCGTCCGCGTTCCGTTGACCGACGGCGAGATGTTGCCGTTGCCGTTCACGCCGACGGGCGAAAGCTCGGCCGACACGCCCGCTTCACTCGACAGAAGTCCAGTGAAGCTGCGTGTCGATGTTGGCATCCTCGTCACTTCTTCGCCCGTGATCTGACGCGCGACGGTCGCCGAATCGCCCTGCACGAGCGGCTGGTCGGTCGTCACATCGACAAAGACATCGGTCGAACCGACCTCGAGCTCGGTGTCGACAACACGGCTGACCGATGCTTCGACGGCGACGTTATGGCTAACCGATCTCTTGAATCCTTCCTTCTTGTAACTCAGGTCGTACGTGCCAACCGGCAGCAGTGCAAACGTCCACCGACCGTCTTGGTTCGTCGTCGTGTTCCGCGTCAGGTTCGTCGCGACATTCTTGACCGCGACGCTTGCTCCCTGCACGACCGCGCCGTTCGCGTCCGTAACGGTCCCGCTCAGTCCGCCCGTCGACTGCGCGAACGCCGCCGTAGTAAATATCAGTCCAAAGAACAATGCCCGTAACATTGCGCTCAATTTCGATCTCATATTGGCTCCTCGATACATAAAAACTCTTGGTGAATAGAAATAACTTCGGCAGACCTTTCTGCCCGCTGGTAGAAAACTGCCTTTGAGATTTAGAGATTCCGGTTAGCAAGTTCGAGGATATTCAGCGCGGATTAACGGGGGATGAACAAGGAGTTAAATGAGTGTTAAGAAATGACAGACGTCGGAAAGTATTCCCCAGGGAAAAACAAGAAAGAAGAATTTGCCCGCGAAATACGCGAAAAAACGCGAATAAGAACTCGCTTTTGATTCGCGCCAATTAGCGCTATTCGCGGGCAAATCTTCTTTCGCGTTTCTAGTGCAATCAATCTTATCCGTCAGCGAATTAGATTCTGCGCCGCTGCCTCACCTGTCTCGATCGCACCTTCCATAAACCCTTGCCAGTCGGCAATGTGCTCACCTGCGAACAGGACCTTGCCGTGTGGACGTGCAAGGATCGGGCGGATGCCGAACCACTGGCCGGGTTTGTAGAGCGCGTAGGCACCGTCCGTAAATTCGTCACGCTGCCATGCGTACGAGGTAATGCCGCGGGCAAGTTTCGGAGCGTCTTTATCGAAGTCGACAAGATCGTTGGTAATGATATGCATGCGACGCTGATCTGATTGCGACGCGAGCACATCGGCCTTTTCGCCGATCGCGTACGATGTGAGAATTCCTTGGCGGCCGCGCTGCGACTGCGTGCTGTGAAAGTAGTAGTGCGAAGTAACATCCGACACCATTGAAAAGTTCTCGTCGCGCCAAAAGCGTTCGTCATATAGAACACTGTTCTTGCAGATGCGCGCGTATGTCAGGCGCTCGGCAGCGTCGCGTTGTGCGGGCGGCAGCGGCGGATCGAATTTTATTTTGAGAAGGCTGTTGATCGGCGCCGTGCAGATGACGGCGTCCACCGAATATTTCACCAAGTGGCTGCCGGGTGCTCCGGTGTAATCGCCGAGAACCGTGACGGTACCACGGCGCTGCACAATGGTATCTACGGTTATGCCGAGCCGAATACTTTCGTTACCGATTCTCTTAGCAAGCTCTTCTGCGAGTCGCGAATTACCGCCCGTCATCTTGAAATCCATCTCGTTCTTCGGACTCGACTCGGCATACTCGGCTAGCGCCGCGAACGCTGAGACGTGACGGATCGATTCCCCAAAGTCGGTCGAATCCATCAGATCGCGGAGTCGAAGATCGTCACCAGTGAATCCGATCTTCTCTAGATAAGTCCACCAGTCGTATTTATCGAGCTTGGTCTTGGCGAGCGGCGTGAGCTTTTCATAACCGGCGATGAGCTTTTCGAACGCAGTTTTTGCCTTGGCCGAAAACCCCCATTCTCCCGGACGCGATACCCGGCCGCCACGAAGCAGATAATCTTCGAACTGATGTTTCTGAAGCGGAATTTTGAAGTCGTGACAGAGCGCTTTGAGGCGTTCGTGGCTTTCGCCAACCCATTCCGCGCCGAGTTCACAAATTAGATCCGTCCCGGCGAACTTGAGGGAGAAAACACGCCCACCGATACGATCGCGTGCTTCGAGCACGGTGACATTCCATCCGGCATTTTTTAGTTTGTAGGCCGCGGCGAGCCCGGCAAACCCAGCGCCGATCACGACGCATGTTTTCGGACGGCGTTGCGTTAAGACCCCGGGTGCGAGAACAATGCCCGCCGCGGTCGCCCCGAGCGTCTTTAAGAAATTGCGACGCGATGTGTTTGGAGTGTTGTCGTTAGACATCGTGCATGGTTTTCGATGGTGGTCTTTCATTAATTAATTAAGTAATTCAGTAATTACTAATGAAAAGATGTCTGCCTGCGGAAACCCGTGACAAGATCCGCTCCGGCGATCTGGGCTTCGACCGTATGGGGCGGGCCTTCCCAACCGCGCTGCACCTTGATCATGACGATCGCGACGCGATTCTCAAACGGGCTCTTGAAGGCACCGGCGACAGCGACCTCGAGCGGTGAGACGTACATCTCGTCGGCCTTGTATGCCGCGGTAAATATCGTTTTCTTTCCCAAGCGAGGACTACTGAATTCCAGTACGACGCTCTTGACGCGTTCCCTGTCGTCGGCGTCATTTCCTTTACGCGCCGTAACCTTTGCCGTGTAGGTCCGCCCACCCGAAGCGAACGTGCGGCCGAGAAGGGCGAAACGCGAAAACGGAACGATGCCGTGCTCGCGAAGTTTTTCGGAAAATATTTTCTGATTGCGGTGCCATAATTTTCGCATGTCATCCGGTATCGACTCACCTTTATCGTCGACCCGGCCTTCGGGTTCGTTCCTAAATTTCCAGAGCACCTTATCAGTGCGCAGATCCTGGATCACCAGCTCCGCAAAATAGCATCCACATGCTTCATCAACGGGCTCGACATAGTAGGCGAACCTGCCGTCGCGCGACCAGCCTATCGGATAAAACCCGTCGGTATAGAGACGTTGATATGGCTCTCTGCCGTAATAACGTGGGAATGTTCGTCGAACGATCGGGTCCAGATTTACCGCTCTCGGCCGATCGTAATTTGCTGCGGCGTTGGTCGACTGACCGATCGTGAAGACCGGTGCGAATATCACGATCAAAAGAAGAGTTGCGCAAAGTGTGCGTTGTTTTAGCATTCGTGAATTTAGGCCACCAACGTATACCGACGAATGTCCGGAGACGCCGCTAAAAGTTCGGCAGCTTTCGACTGAAAGGAGCGAAGATGCTCAGACTCGAGATGTGCGTCGAGCGCCGCGTCAGTCGTCCATTCTTCGATGAATGTGAAGTCCGTAGGGTCACCATTATTTTGCGCCAGCTCGTAGACGAGGCAACCATCCTCGGCACGGGTCGGTTCGATCAGTGCCAGTAACGCCGCGCGCGTTTCTTCGATCTTGTCCGGTTTCGCCGTCAAATGCGCGACAACTTTCAAGGTTCTTGTCGTCATTGATCTTGTTAAATGATCGTCGTGACGATCTCGCGAATACTTCTCTGCAGTTCCCGGTCGTCGGTGATCGGCGCGACGATCGCGACCTCGGCGGCATCAATCGGCGTAATTCCTTTCGCGATCATTTGGGCGGCGTAGATCAACAGCCGCGTTGATACGCCTTCTTCGAGCCCATGCCCGCGCAGGTTTCGCACCTTATGCCCGATCTTCACCAGATCGCGCGCCATTTCTTCATCGATGCCGCCTTCCTTTGCGACGATCTCAGTCTCGGCGTCCATGCCCGGATAATCGAATTCCATCGCGACGAAACGCTGACGCGTCGACTGCTTCAGGTCTTTCAAGATCGATTGATAACCCGGATTGTAGGACACGACGAGCATAAACTCCGGGGGAGCCTCAATCACCGTTCCGCGCTTTTCGATCGGCAGTCGCCGCCGATCATCCGTCAGCGGATGAATTATCACGACCGTGTCTTTCCGCGCTTCGACAACTTCGTCGAGATAGCAGATCGCACCCGCACGTACGGCGCTCGTGAGCGGGCCGTCATGCCAAACTGTCTCTTCGCCTTCGAGCAGAAAGCGTCCGACCAGATCGGTCGATGAAAGATCTTCGTGACATGCGACCGTTATCAGCGGGCGTCCCATTTTGTACGCCATGTATTCGACGAAACGCGTCTTGCCGCAGCCGGTCGGCCCTTTGAGCATCGCTGGAAGCCGAGCGGCGTAGGCTGCCTCGAACAACTCGACCTCGCGTCCGATCGGCAGATAAAACGGTTCTTCAGTTACCTTGTATTTCTCGACTGCTAATTCCATTCGTTAATTATTTTCGCACATAATACGAAAAAGTAACTCTTCGAACAAACTGAAAACTAAAAAGTAAAAACTGAAAACGGCTCCTCGTTTTGTCCCCCGTTTTCAGTTATCAGTTTTCAGTTTGTCCGAAAACAACCGTTGTGTATCTACGGTTGAAACTTACTCCAATCACCCCAAACCGCGAAGGTCGCCGCGACCTGCTGGATGTTGAAGAAGAGCGTCTTGCCGTCGGGCGAGAATGTGACGCCGGCGAACTCTGCTCGTTCGAATTTCGGCGCGATGTTCTTTGCCATATCGGCGATCCGGCCGTCCGGCGTGAGTATGCGAACAAAATTCTCCGGAGTTCCACCGGCACCCACGTAGTCGCTGTCCTCGCAGATAAACAGAAGTCGGCTGTCCGGCATCAGGCAGATGTTGTCCGGCATGTCCAGGATCTCGCGGCTCGGCGACTCGAACATCAGTGTGAGACGGCCTTCATCTCGATTTACAGGATCGTATCGCCAGATCTGTCCGCCGCCATTGTCGCCGCCGCTCGTCGATGTAAAGTAAATGCGTCCATCGCTGTCGACGCAGCAGCCTTCTAGTCGTGCGAAAACGGCGGCGCCTTTTGCCCTGCCCTGTTTGGATACTGCCTGCGTATCGACGTCGGTCGCTGCGGGATCCGGATCGTCGATCGTCACCCATGTCGTATCCATAATTCTCAACTGCGTCTGACCGGTGCGAGTGTCGTAGTTCGCGTGGCCTTTCACCGCAAGCATCTGCAGAACTCCGCCTTCGGCAAGCCGCTTGCTCCGCTTCGGAAGAAACCGGTAAAAGCCGCACGGGTTAAGGTCTTCGGTTAGATAGATGATCGAGGTCTTTCGATCGACGGCTATTGCTTCGTGCTCGAACCTTCCCATCGCCTTCAAGGGAACGGCCGGCAGATTATTGTTCGCCGATGCAAAAACCTCAAAACAATAACCGTGCGGTTTCGGAAAGCCTCCTGTCTTGACGCCGGCCGCGCTCGTACGTATCGCCGATCCGATCGTCGTTTCCTCGCACGAGATCCAGCTTCCCCACGGTGTCGGACCGCCCGCGCAATTAACCAGGGTCCCGGAGAGGCTGACGAAATCGCGCACGATCTGGCGAGTCTTCCGATCGACGACAAGGGTCGTCGTTCCGCCGCCCGCGGTTTCATCGTAATGATTTCCGGCTCCGATAGCGCTGCCGGGTCGAGGCACCTTTCCACCGCTGATCTCATGATTTCGAACGATCCGTAATTCGTGCCCGACCTTGAACGTCGCCATTCCGTCATGAAGACGCGGCGTCGGTCGGCCGTCGGTCAGCGGCGAGTCGGCCTTACCAATAATGTTGTATTCGAAACCGCGCGGCAGTGCGAGAAACGTTTCGCGAGTATTCTTGCTCGCGGTCGGCAGCAGCTCGCCATAGCCGGATGATCTAAGCTTGGCAAGATCGCCCTTCTCGGCAAACGCTTCCGCCCGGCGTAAAAGTCCGCTGCACGCTAAGGCGAGGCCGCCGGATGACGCGCCGAGGATCGAGATAAACGAACGCCTGTCCATGATTTTTGAATAAGACTAATGACTCATTTAACATAACCCCGAGCCGCGCAATTTTCAATGATCTATGGGTGCGATAACTATCCGACAGGCTGAAACGGCAATCGATCTTGAGGCGACAAGAGAGATCTTTCGCGAATACGAAACGTGGCTCGGCCTCGACCTCTGTTTTCAAGGTTTCGAAGATGAACTTGAAAACTTGCCGGGTAAGTATGCTCCGCCTGGGGGCAGGCTTTATCTGGCTGAGGTGGACGACATTGTCGTAGGCTGCATCACTCTCCGTCCGCTCGAGTCGAATGTATGTGAAATGAAACGTTTGTTCGTCCGAGAAAAATTTCGAGGAATGCAGATCGGAAAATTACTGATCGAACGATTGATCGCGGACGCGAGACTGATCGGCTACGATGCGATGCGGCTCGATTCCTTTCCACCGAAAATGGGAAAAGCCGTACTTCTCTATGAATCGTACGGCTTTCGCGAGATCGAATCGTATTACGATAATCCAAACGATGGTGTTCTGTTCATGGAACTCAAACTCCTACATTAGTAGTTGGTCCCGTATGTTCCCCCGTACTCGGTGGGTGGCGGTGGCGCCGTATTGAAATTCGGACGGTCGAAATAGGGAAACACCAGTCTGTACGCGAAAACATTTGCGGCATATATCACTGGGATCGCAACAAAGATTCCGATACATAAAGCGATAATTCCGAGGATCGCGATCAGCACTTCGAGAATGACCAGCACGATCAACCCACCCACGTTGCTGAGCGCCGCTTTCCCGCTTGTCAGCAGAGCGTCGACAACGCCGAGATCGTGCTCGAGTATGAGTGGAACGGCGAACGAAAGAGCAATGCTCCAAACAGCACCGAAAAGGCTAAGACCGGCAATGAGGATCAGGATGCCTGTCGAAAAACCGGCCAAAATTGCGTCATTGCCAGGCTGGTAAAAGTTGACATCCCCGCCGCCGGCGCCGCCCCCAACGAGGCGTGCGATATCGACCGTGTATTGCAGTATCGTCGCGATCGTACTAGGTGCAACCTGCACAAGGCCCGCGAGCATCAACGGCAAAAACTTTTCGAACCCCTTGAACATCATTCCGAAGTCGACGGGTTCGTCACGCATGTCTCGCAACACGAGATAGTAAAATCCGCCGAGAACAGGCCCGAACAAGATCGATCCGACAAACGGAATGCAGCCAATAAGCAGGATCGTTACAAGGGCAACGCCGATATACAACCAGAAACGGCGTGTTACCAGGGTCCACGCGCCGCCAATGCAATCTCCCGGATTTATAGCACCGCTAACATATTGAATGTTGTTCATTATTTCTCCGGCTTCGCGTGTGGCGAAATTTTTGTCTTTTTTTCCCGCCCGGAATTGCCAATTTGTTTCGGGGCTTACGAAGTAGATTTCTGCTGTGGTTGAATTTAATTCGTTTCAACGAGGTCGTCAAGCACGATTTCAGGCGGGGTTGGTCCGGGGTGACCTTGCGCGCCCGCGGATTGGCCGAACAAGATCACCGCTTGCAGAGTATCTGGTGGGTGAGAAGTGGTGGGAGATCACTCTCATTTAAGGAACCAAAGGCTCAGGCACGATCCGCGTCGCGGTGAAGTTGCCGGATCCGGTGAACACAAGTACATCGGCTGCGTCGTAATAGTCGACCACTAACTGGCCACTCATTTCGTTTCCCGACTTGCTGATCATGACAGCGTTCCGGACCTTTGAGCCGCCCGCATACGTACCATCGCCGTTGTAGAAGATCTGGCGGATTGTGAACAGAAAGTTTCGGTTTCCGGTGCGAGTCCAGGACCCGTGTGCGACAGTCGCGACAGGCGGTACGTCGGGCGGCGGCGAGAGAAGTACGTCCCCTTGGGCCGAGCCGACAACCCCGCCTTCGCCATCGAAGGTCAATAGTGCGCGAAACGGTTCGGGAAACGTATTCGACGTGACGATCACCTGCCAGGATCCGGCGATCGCATTATTTGACGAGACTTGACCTTGCGTTGTCGCGAATGCGCCAAGTGCGAATGTGATGATCAATGTAATGATGATTCTCTTGTTCATTGTTAACTCCTATTTTCGATCAGTTTTAATCCCTTAATCGAGGCCGATTCGGGCCCGTAGGCAATTCTTTCTTTGTGAGAGTTGCCCTCTGGTAAAATCGAGATTGGTGTCGACCTTCGGGACAGTCGGAGTTTCACATTGCTCGGGTTTAAAAATCCTAAATCCGTCCTAAGACGTCCGAATAGTGGCTAATTCAGATGAAAAACACGGCACAAGAGAAATTTTGTTTTGAAGACTTCGAGCTTGATCGGGGTCGCAGGCAGTTGTTGAGGCAGGGTCGACCGGTCGCGATGAACGCCCGTGCGTTCGACCTTTTGCTCTTTCTGACCGAAAACTCGGGGCGGATCGTTCCCAAGGAAGAGATCCTCGAGTCGATATGGAAGGACCAGTTTGTTGAGGAGTCTAACCTCACGGTCCAGATCAGCGCGATCAGAAAGGTCTTGGGGGACAGCGCGTCCGAGCCGAGATTTTTAGCGACCATTCCGGGTAAGGGCTATCAGTTCGTCGCCGATGTTTCGAGACCGAAGGAGCCTGACGCCGAACCTGAGTTATCGGATACGGATCCCAACAGCCATTCCGGAGGTCGTCCGAGGCCTGTGATGTGGGTCGCCATAGCCTTCGGGATCGTAGCGATGGCGGTCGCCCTCATCTTTGTCGTTCGCTCGCTTTATCCGGCACCCCCTCCGGTCGTTCGATCGATCGCGGTGCTTCCTTTCGTTGACCCCGCACCTGAGGGTCCAGACTATATCGGCGATGGACTTGCCGAGAGCGTAATCTTTTCACTCTCACGTGTTCCGGGCTTAAAAATTCTGTCAAGTGGATCTTCTTTCCGATACCGTTCTGAAAAACCCGATGCCGCCCGGATCGGGCGTGAGCTCGGCGTTGATGCGATCCTGACCGGCCGCATAGTGCGGACGGGCGACGTTATTTCGGTTCGTTCCGAACTTGTTTCGTCGGCCGACGATTCGGTCATCTGGGGCGACCAACTATCGCGCAAACTTTCGGATATCGAAAAGCTCCAGGCAGATATCGCTCGGTCGATCAGCGAGTTGCTACGGGTCAAACTTACGGGAATCGACGAGCTAAGAATGGGCTCGGAACAGACCGATAATGGCGAGGCGTACAAACTATATCTGCTGGGTAAATACCACATGAATCGCCTCACCGACGATGGGTTCGCAAAGGGACGCGACAGCTTTAAGCTCGCGATCGAAAAGGATCCAAACTATGCCCTCGCTTATGCCTCGCTTGCCGATTCCTACAATACGCTCTGCGGCTGGGGCGGACTCGCGCCGCATGAGGGTTACCCATTAGCCCGAACGGCAGCCAAGAGGTCGCTCGAACTGGATGCCACGCTTGCGGAGGGTTATGCGGCACTGGGCGTTGTAAAGCTCACGTACGACAACGATCCCGCGGGGGCTGATCAGGATTTATCGCGGGCGATCGCGCTGAATCCGAATTATGTGAATGCGCTCCAGTCTCAAAGCTTTCTTTATGTTATTCAGGGTCGTTTTGACGAAGCGTCCGATGCGATCGCTCGGGCGCGTGAGTTGGATCCGCTCTCGATCCTGAACGTAATCATGAGTGGAAATGTTTATTACTTTCAGCGCCAGGCATCGCGTGCCGTCGAGGTTTATTCCCGGGCTGTTGAGATGGATCCGAACTCGGGCCTGGCTCATTGGTCGCTGGGAAACGCTTACCTTCTCGCAAACAATCGAGACCTGGCGATTGAGGAATACGGAAAAGCGATCTCGCTTTCCGGTACCAGTCCGGACGAGAGAGCGTCTCTTGCCTTCGCCTATGCAGCTGGCGGAGATCAGGAGCAAGCACGAATAATTCTCGCCGAATTAGAAAATCAGGACGGCTACGTTCCGCCGGCGTTGGTCGCATCCGTGCGCGGTGCGCTCGGAGAACACGACAAAGCGTTCAACCTGTTAGAGGAGGCTTTCCGGAAAAAAGATCCGGTGCTGCTGTATCTAGGGGTCGATCCGATGTTCGATCCGCTTCGCTCCGATGTCCGCTACCCCGTATTGTTGAAGAGACTTAGGCTGGGATATTGAACGAGTTATGCCGACCGGCGACCAGGCCGATGTACAGCCAGAAGCGACGAGTGACCAGGGTTCATGCGCCGCCAATGCAATCCCCCGGGTCGATCGCCCCGCTAATATAGTTAACGTTAGTCATTATTTTTCCTTGCCCACAACATCACCGTTCTTTTTGGCACTGATTTCCTTTCCGTCGTTGTCGTATTCGACCGAGGCTTCATTAACCCCGCTTTTGAGGCTGACACTCCAGACGGTACGCGTTCCTTTAGCGTCGAACGACGGGCTGCGTCGGCGAAGACTTAAACTCGACAGAGACGCGTTCGGCATTCCAACGCGAGACTTTGCCTCTTCGAAAAAGCGCGCGGCGTTTGCGAAATCGACATCATTGATCGAAAAATTTTCCGCACCGGGTAGGATGATGCGAGGCATCCTTACAAATCCGGTACGGCTGATGCCGTTTATGTCGTACTTGTAGTCGTCGCTGATCTTCGGATTCTCCGGGTTGGGCACTTTGAACGAGAAGACCTTGTCGTAGAAAACCATCTCGATGATCTCGACGTTCTCACCGATCGAATTTTTTATAAGATTCTGCGCTCGCTGCAGTTCGGCTTCGTCCAGTAATTTGTAATCTGCGGCCTTCGCTGTTCGCGAGAGATCGACCCCGAGCAAATTACCTTTCGGATCTGCGGAGGCTGTAACGTTCTCGCGGGCGCCATTTATCTCGATGTGCCATCTCGGAGCACCCAGCGCTCCCATTCCACTGTCAGTAAGGGCGAACCCCCGCTGAAATGTAATGCGATAGATCCTGCCGCCTTCGATGTCCGCTCGTTCGAGGGCCGATTTGCAAAATTTCGGCACAGCGGTGAAATCAATGTCGTCAAACGGATATGAGCTTTTCTCGGCATCTTCCACCATCCCGCTAAGTTGGACCGGCGTTGGGCCCGTAACGAATCCTGCGACGTATTTGTATTCGTCTATATTTTTCGATTTGTTCGGGTCCTGTGCGTGGACACGGAATTCGTTGTCGTCGATAAATACCTCAGTGACCTTGAATGGTTTTCCAATCTTGTCCCTGATCGCCTGCGCCGCATTCTGCGCCCCATCACCTTCGAAGTACTGGCCTTTCTTAGGCAGCATGTTCTTCAAACCGCTGCAGCCGAGTGCGACAAATATCAGAACCGCAAGTGCAGACAGGGCGGACCTATTCCTTTTCATCTCTTAGGCTCTCCAAGTTTTTCAAATGATCTCTTAGAAGCGGACCCTCCGTGTGTTCTGTCGAATGTAAAGCGTTGTGATAAAACCGTCAAGACGGAGTCAGGTAGTTCGGAACAATTCAGATCATTTGCATGAAAATGGCAAATAATAGGCTGCACCCTCGCAGCCCATTAATTCACATGAGTTTCTCACCGACCTCTTACGGAACAAACGCATTCGGTATCGGTCGATCACCGGTCGCACCAAACTGGACGGTCTGTGTTTCCGAGCTCGACCGGGCGATGAACCAAGTCGCACTCGACGGACGAAAAACTGCCGCATCGAACTTGCCGTCTCCGTCGTAGTCACCGGGCGAAGGCACATCTCCATTAGATCCGAACGGGAATCCATAGAACGATGAGTCTTCGCTTCTCACGATAAACCACTCGCCCGTCGATGGTCGCCAGATTCCAATGTCCACCTTACCGTCTCCGGTGTAGTCGCCCGGTACCGCCTTGTCGTTTGGCGCACCGAACTGCATCGCCAATACGCCGCCCGCACTCTTTTGTATCCACCACTCTCGCGGACCGGATCGAAAAATGGCGATATCTGCTTTGAGATCACCGTCGTAATCTGCAACGACGGCTTGGTCGCCGGTCGCACCGAACTGGACGGTACGAGTCGGTGCTCCGGACGACTGCGTGATGTACCCCGTAGCGGATGAAGGACGAAAAACTGCGTAGTCGGCTTTTCCATCCGCGTCGTAATCCGCGGGCGCCGGAATATCTCCAAAACAAAAGGCCGCACCGGATCGTTCCGATACGGCCTGATCTTTCGCGGTCAAGTTTCTATCGAATAGTCTTACGCGGCATTTTTTCATCCATCATCGCGGTCTGATAGACGAATGCTGCCATGATCGTCGCGGCCTGCTTCATGTCTTCGGCCTGTATGCGATCGTAGTTGTCCTGATTCGAGTGATGAGTACGCGTATCGTACTCGATCTCGTCCTGGATAAATTGAAATCCCGGAAGCCCGATGCGATCAAACGAGAGGTGATCGGTACCGCCCGTGTTCGACATCGTGAGCGTCGTGGCTCCGAGGTCGGCGAACGGTGTCAGCCACGTTTCGAAGTACGGCCGGACGGCCGCATTTCCCTGCATGTAAACACCGCGGATCTTGCCCGTGCCATTGTCGAGATTGTAGTAAGCCGAAAGTTTGTCGTAGTTCGCGGTCTTTACGAGCCCTCCCGGTAGATTGTTCTGGCCCGGTTTTCGTTCGCCGAATTGCTGTTTCACATATTCACGCGAGCCATTCAAGCCTTGCTCTTCGCCGCTCCAGAGGGCGACGCGGATCGTTCGCCGAGGTTTCAATCCCGACGCGATCAGAATGCGTGCCGCTTCCATTGCGACAGCGCAGCCTGCGGCGTTATCGGTCGCACCGGTCCCGGCGTGCCAAGAATCGAGATGTCCGCCGAGAATCACCAACTCCTCTTTCAACGTTGGATCTGTTCCCGGAATTTCCGCGACGGTGTTGTATCCCATCAGGTCGTCGTCGTGAAATTGCGTTTGAATGTCGACGGTCATCCGCGGCTTCGCACCGTTCTCGAGCATTCGAACCAGACGATTATAGTCCTCGCTCGCCATCGTCATCTGCGGCAATATCCGCGGTTCGGCGTCCTTCTGGTAAGGAGAAAGGCCGCGCCGGGCAGGAGCCTCCGACGAAGTCGCGGGGACGGAAAACGGAGCGACCGTCGCGCTTTGGACAAACAGAGTACCGCCCGAGCCGTTACGACTGTTGTCAATGACAACTCCGGCGCCTTCGTCCAGTAGGAACGTCGATATCTTTTGTACGATCTGAAACTGACGAAATCGCTCTTGCTGTTGTGGGCTCTGGTTTTGATTCGGGGGACCTGCCGGCGGCGATTGAATTGCCGGATCCGGAGCCACCGCAAGTTTCGCAAGCGATTCGTCGGTGTGGCGCTCGGCCATTCCGTTGAAGTCCGCCTTCAATTCGCGCGGCTTCGAGATGAGGACGATCTTGCCGCGAAGCTGTCCTTTATATTTTGCGAAGTCTTCGTCCTTCGAGACATCAAGATAAACGACGTCGCTCGTCACGGCACCCTTTGTCGACGGAGACCATGCCTTCGGATACGCAATGACGGGAAACGCGGTTGGCTCATTCACCTGCGCCGAAAAACTTTTTAACGACCATCCCCGGCCGAACGGTCCCCATGACTCGAGCTTGGCATTCTGCATTCCCCATTTCGCCATCGTGTCGCGGGTCCATTCGTTGGCTCGTTTCATGCCGGGTGAATTAGTCAGCCGTCCGCCGATGACATCGGTCAGATATGACAAAGTCTGCATGACCTGCGAATGGTTGAGCCCCTCGTCACGGATCTTATCGATGACCTCTTTCGGAGCGGAATAAACTTTTGCCGGCGTCGACGCAGTTTTTCCTTTATCGACAACTGCGGCTGTTGTCTGCGCAAACACGCTCGCCTGACATGCGAACGCGAGAACCAGCACTACGCTCAAAAATCTGCGTCGTAACATTTTTTTACTTCTCCTGAGAACTGATTTGAATCGTTTGAAGATTAACTTATTTTATACCACAGGCGGGGGGAAAGGTTTTGCTCGAGAGGGACAATCACACGGTCGACCAGGTAAGAGCGTAGGCGGGTGGTACGTTTTTGACAATAAGAGGACTGCGTTTCGATTTGCCGTAGCGCCGGCGCATGAATTCGCGAAGTTTGATGGCGGACGGAAAATAGTAACCGTGGGCGTATTGAAATGTGCGGAAGGTGCAACCGAGCTGCATGAACTTGTCGATCTCAAGCAAGATCCGTTCGCCGACCTCGTTCGGCATCGAGACAAACGGCAGGCAGCAGATAATCGTTCCGACCTTGCCGAAGCCGGACTTGCGATGGATGTCGACTGCCTCGAGAGCATTCCCGCGCACGATCTGCATTTTCGGATAATTTCTTTTGAGGATGCGGACCAGGTCGCGATCCAGCTCGATCCCGAGATATGAACGTTCGTCCGGGACGATCTCCTGAAGGAACTTCGTTATCGCTCCGGTCCCGACTCCCAGCTCAACCACGACGTTGTTCTCGCTGGGCCGAATTCCAGCGACCATTCGGCGCGCCAGCTCCGGCGAACTCGGAGTAATAGATCCGACGGTGCCAGGATTTTTCAGGAACGCCTGCAGGAACTGGATATTTTCGTTCATCGAGTAAGCGCACTACCCGGTCTTAGCGTCGTTGCCGACCGTACTATCTAACGTTACTTCCTGGCTTGCAACGGCCATTTTATAATCACACTCTTCGTTTTTGCAATAACGGACGGTTCCGTCGCGCTTCGTCGTTTTTTCCAGCAGATAAGGTGCGGCACACTCCGGACACGCCTCCTGAACCGGCTTGTCCCAATAAACTTCGTCACATTTCGGATATTCCGAACACCCGTAGAACGCCTTTCCGCGGCGGGATTTCTTGACGACGATCTCGCCATCACCACACTTCGGGCATTTAATCCCCAATGTTTCCCGCTTTACGTAGTCACATTTAGGGTAGTTAGAGCACGAGATAAATTCGCCGAACCGCCCCTGACGTCGGACCAAATTTACTCCGTCTTTCGGACAGATCTCGTCGAGAGGTACGGGCGGTGCGACCGGCTTTTGATCGCCCTTTGCGATCTTCCGGATATTTTTACATTCGGGATATCCGGTACAGCCGTAGAAGGATCCAAACCGTCCTTTCTTCAACGCCATCTCACGACCGCAAAGCTCGCAGACCGGGATCGCTTCGGCCTCCTCGCCATTCGCTCCATCACCATCGGCCGAACCTTTCTTGCTCACCTCACGCGTGTTCTGGCATTCCGGATAATTCTCACACGCAAGAAACTGACCGAATCTGCCGAACTTGATGACCATCCCGGCGCCGTCCTTTTCGCAGATCTCGTCCGTCGGGATCGACATTTTCTTCTTGCCCTTGATAGTTTCGGTAGCTAGCTCGAGGTCCTTCGAAAACTTGTCGTAAAACTCTCGCAGGGCGTCCTGCCACGCGAGCTTTCCCTCTTCGATCTCGTCAAGTTCCTGTTCCATCCGCGCCGTATACCGCTCATTAAAGATGTCGTCGAAGGTCTCGACCAACAGGTCGTTGACGGTCATGCCGAGCGGTGTCGGGTGAAAACGGCTTTCGATCTTCTCGACGTACTCGCGGTCCTGGATCGTCGTCATGATCGCCGCATATGTGGACGGACGACCGATCCCTTTTTCCTCGAGGACCTTGACGAGCGTGGCTTCGGAATAACGCGGCGGAGGCTCAGTGAAATGTTGCTCCGGCGTGATCGCGTTCAGCTTTAGCACCTCGCCTTGCTGGACCAGCGGCAGATTGCGCTCTTCGTCGTCGTCCTCGCCGTCGGCCGGTTTTTCGTCGCGGCCCTCCTGATAAACCTTTAAGAAACCGTCGAACTTCTGAACCGAACCTGTCGAGCGGAATGTAAACCGACCGGCTTTGATATCGATCGTCGTCTGATCGAAAAGTGCGGGCATCATCTGCGACGCGACAAACCTTTGCCAGATCAAACGGTATAATTTCAGCTCTTCGGGGCCGAGTTTGTTTGCGAGGCTGTCGGGTGTGCGATTGACGTCGGTCGGGCGGATAGCCTCGTGCGCATCCTGTGCGTCCTTTTTTGAGCGGTAAAGGTTAGGTTTGCCCGGCAAATAAGACTCACCATACGCTTCGCCGATGAATCCGCGGACCTCGTTTAACGCCGCATCGGAAACGCGCGTCGAATCGGTTCTCATGTAGGTAATCAACCCGACGAGCCCCTCGGAACCAACTTCGATTCCTTCATAGAGCCTCTGCGCGACCATCATTGTTTTCTTGACGGCGAAACTAAATTTTCGCGACGCGTCCTGCTGCAATTTGGAGGTGATAAAAGGCGGTGTCGCGTTACGCTTTCGCTCCTTCGTTGTGACCGAATCGACTATAAATTCCTGTTTGCCCGCCTCATCCACGATCGCCCCGGAGTCTGACTCGTTCTTGATATGCGTCTCATTTGCCTTCAGATCCTCATCGAACTTCCCGGTCTTTACTGTCTTGTCTTCTATCTTATATAGGCGCGAATCGAATTTTGGGGGAAGGGCCGCGGTGAGATTCGCGATGATCGTCCAATACTCGGTCTTTCCGAACGCCTCGATCTCACGTTCGCGCTCAACGACAAGGCGAACCGCGACGGTCTGCACGCGTCCCGCCGAAAGCTTGCCGCCGATCGTTTTCCATAAAATAGGTGAGACCTTATAGCCGACGAGGCGGTCGAGGATTCGGCGTGCCTGTTGGGCATCGACTAGGTCCTGGTTTACCTGCTTGGGTTCCTTGAACGCATCCTGGATCGCCGCCTTCGTGATCTCGTTGAACATCACGCGATAAACCTGCTGCTTTCCCTTCTTTGGAACGATCTCTTCGGCAAGATGTTGGCAGATCGCCTCGCCCTCGCGGTCCGGATCGGCCGCAAGGTAGATCGCTTCACTGATCTTCGCGGCCTTTTTTAGATCAGAAACTATCTTCTTATTGTTGCGTTTCTTGGTGTCGGGAATTACTTCATAGGTCGGCTCGAAATTATTTTCGACGTCCACGCCGAGATCCTTTCCGGGCAGGTCCTTGATGTGTCCGATCGACGCGAGGACCGTATAATCGGGTCCAAGATATTTGTTTATCGTCTTAGCCTTAGCGGGCGATTCGACGATCACTAGATTCTTTGCCATACAACTTCCATCGGGAACCTTCCCCGAAAAAAATAGTCAGATGCACGTGGCACCTGACAATCTGACTTCTAACACCTATCTTTCTATTCTGTCAAACCGCCGCTCTTGGCCGGTCAGATCCGCCGCGCGTAATTCTTTCCCGGCAATACCCGGATCAGATCTCGGATATCGAGGGCAACCAGAGCGGTGTTCAGATCGCCAAAAGACATACCGCTTGACTCAAGCAAAACATCTATTTGTCGTGGCTCATCATAAGAAAGAAGCGACCAGATTTTCCGCTCGTTCACGCTCATATCGGGTGGAGAAATGTCGTTCCGGCCGATCTCTATTTCTTCCTCGATCTTCGGCGGAAGGATCGCGGCTGCGATCTCGCTCGGGAGTTCAGCGACGACGTCCTGCCACTGCTGGACCAACTTCGCACCGGACTTTATCAAATAATTCGTACCGAAGGAATTTGCCGAAGTGATGTTTCCGGGTACGGCCATCACCTCGCGGTCCTGCTCAATTGCAAGCCGGGCGGTTATCAGCGAACCGCTTCGCTCTGACGCTTCGACGATCAGCACACCTAGACACAGCCCGCTTATGATTCGGTTGCGATACGGAAAGTTGTCCTTTAGCGGCGGCGTGCCGAGCGGGAACTGCGAAACGACGGCTCCGCCCGAGTCGAGAATTTCCTTGATCAGACGCGCGTTCTCTTTCGGATACGCACCGTCGATACCGGTGCCGAGAACTGCGACTGTTTTCCCCCCTCCACTCATCGCGCTCCGGTGGGCTGCCGTATCGATTCCGCGGGCAAGGCCGGAGATGACGCAGATGCCGCGCGATGCAAGATCTCTTGAAAGCATCTCGGTGGCGTTGATCCCGTAGGTCGAACACAGTCGCGAGCCGATCACCGCAACGCACGGCAGCGTCAGACATGCCTCCCACTCGCCGCGGACATAAAGCGTGATCGGCGGGTCTGCGATCTCACGCAACATCTCCGGATAACTTCCGTCGTCAAGGAGCAGGATATCGCCGCCGAGTTTTTTGACACGTTCGAGCTCGATAGACGCGCGCTCGAAAAGTTCTCTCTTAATTATGCTCTCGATCGTTTCGGGTTTGATCCGCAGCGATTCGAGCTGTGTTCGCCTAGCGTGAAAAACATTGTCCGGCGAACCAAACGCCTCAAGCAGCTTAGTCGCCACCCTTGGGCCAACTCCCGGAGTCATGTTGAGCGCGATCCAACTCTTCATTTTGGACTTTGGATTTTGGATTTTGGATTTTGGATTGACGCCGGCCGAATTTCGCCGCATTGTTTTTATTGACGCTACTGTCATCGCCACTATCTCCTTTATTTCACCGCTCAACGCGGTCACTCGGCCTTCAAAAATCAAATTTGCATCAACCAACAGTTCGATCCAATAGATACTTTCATCAGCTTCCTCTTCGACTATTGCAAGTTTGTGTGCCGTGTCCGCTCGCGACTTGCCGCGACATGCTGCTCGATAGTTGGCACCGATAGAGGTCCCCGAGCGCAGAAGTTGCTTCCCGATGGTGTGAGCAATCACTGACGGGGGTAGCGAATCAACAAGCCGGATCACGCGTAGGGCTATTTGCTTTGTCCGTTCCTTGAACTCGTTTTCGGTCACGAGGAAAGGTTATCTCAGGCTCGGTTTAGGAAGATTTAATAAATCTGAAGAATTCTAAAGGCGAGTGAATTACAATCCACCTAGGTGTCTCACAATCCAAAATCCAAAAAAAAAAATGTAAAATCCAAAATCGAACTGGCGGAGGCGTGTGGGGGTCGAACCCACCCAAGCACGCTCTCGCGTACTCGCTGACGGTTTTGAAGACCGCGCCCATCACCGGACAGGATGCGCCCCCGCGTTACATTAATTAGGATATTACGTTCGGGAAATATCTGCCGGTTGCGTTTTCATTCTTTTTCGCCAAACCAACATAGCGACGA
Organism: Pyrinomonadaceae bacterium; assembly: GCA_041745575.1. Lineage (GTDB taxonomy): Bacteria > Acidobacteriota > Blastocatellia > Pyrinomonadales > Pyrinomonadaceae > OLB17. The sequence continues at coordinate 19,727 of JBGTIQ010000038.1, read as the reverse complement.
AAGCAATAGCAAGACTCGGCAGCCAGATCCAGGCGATCTCACTGATCACGACGTCCATCCCGCGTTCGCTAAAAAAATCTGAGCCAATCGGTGAAACCTCGATAGGGCGCCATGGAAAAAAGAATCTCTCACTCCTAAAGGGCGCAAGTAATGCGACACCCAGTCCGCCGTTGGTGAGCATATCAAGTAACGGGTGCGAAAACGTGACCGCGGCAAAGTAGAGAACTAGTTTCCGCCTCAAAACATTCTCTGATGAAAAGAAAATAAACGATGTGATGAGGCCGGCCAATAATGCAAAAGATAGGGAATGGGTCAGGCCGCGATGCCCGAACATGCTGCCGTACTGGATTCGAAAAGCAAAGCCGACGACGTCCAGATCAGGCACGACCGCGCATACCGCCGTCAGGATCCAGAAACGCGCCGGCAACTTTGCGGGTTGAGCGCTTTGAAAAGCTCCGCCTATTGCTGAAGCCAGGATCGCGTGTGAAAAAATGGTGGGCATCAAAAACCGAGCGTAGGCAAGCGATCGCTAGTGAAATGATAGTTATCGAGAAACGAGCAGGGACGTGACCAGTGCCGCCCGTTTCGGTATGTCGTCGATCAAGATGTGTTCGTCGAGCCGATGTGCTCCGTCGCCGGCTACGCCGAGCCCATCCAAAAGCGGAACTCCCAATGCCGCTACAAAATTTCCATCCGAAGCACCGCCAACCTGCGTTTCGCCGATTTCGTAATCAAAGTCCGCAGCCAATGCTCGCGCGTTTTCGAACAGGGCTACGACCGCGGGTGTTCTCTCCATCGGCGGACGATTGACTCCGCCCGTTATCTCGAGCCGCACTTGATCGTCGAATGTCTTTAACCCGCGCACCGAATTCTCGATCCGCGCCGCCTCTTCCATCGATGTAAACCGGACATCAACCGTGCACTCCGCATGTTCGGGAATCACGTTGATCGTTGTTCCACCTCTCGCGGTGCAGACGTTGACTGTCGTACCCGCCGACGGATCATTCAGCTCATGCAACGCCTCTATCTGCCGCGCAAGATCGAGAATCGCACTCGCGCCTTTCTCCGGTTCGAGACCCGCGTGCGCCGGAACACCGTGCACGTTGAGCGTAAACATTCCCGTTCCCTTTCGCCCTGTCTTCACACAACCCCCTGCCGACGGCTCTAATACGAAACACGCTTCGGCCTTTCGCGCTTCACGCTCGACCAACTCGCGGCCGCTAAAACTCCCTACTTCTTCGTCACACGAAAGCAATATCGTCACGGATCGGGACGGCGTCGCCGCCGAGTCCGCGATAAACCGAAGTGCCTCAAACATCAGAACGATGCCGGACTTCATATCGAAAATGCCACAGCCGAAAAACTTTCCTTCTTCGATCCGCGTCGGATTCAGAAGTTTTGTCCCGACCGGATGAACCGTATCGGTATGTCCGAGCAGAAGAATATTTTTCTCAACTTCGGGGAATGCTCGGATCAGGACATGGTCGCCATACTTTTCCGCGGGCACGCGCTCGACCTCGAGATCGAGCGACAGCTTGCCAGCTTCGTTCTCGATCCAGGAAGCGACGAGTTTGCTTTGCCCGACATCGTATGACGGCGATTCGATCTCGACGATCTGGCGAATCGTCTCGATCGTCTCGTCCCGACGCTCGTTAAAATAGTTTAGAATTTCGGCGGATTTCATTCGCTCAAGAGGTCAATGCGCTGCTGGGTCGGGCGTAGCCCCAAAGATCTGATTCAAGGTTTCGCCGAGACGATAGCCCGCCAGCGCAAGTTGACGCTGTGCAACCTTGAATGCGTTGCGCTTATATTTTTCGGTCGGCGTCTGGAATCGGATAAGGTCCGGTGAAAAAACATCCGTTTGATTGAACGCGAACGCTTCCTTCTGCCATTCCTGATACTCGCCTAGCTTGATCCCGGAACCAAAGGATGAGCGCGGATACTTCTTCATAATTGTTTTGGCGACCGAGGTTATGTAATCGCGCTCGCATGCGTCGCCCTTGAGCGGCGTGTTTCGTCCGATGATCGAGTCCCAAAACCAATGCAGGTTCTGTTGTTTTTCACGCGGCGTGCCTTGCGGTGTCAACAAGAAAAGATTTCCTCCCTGATCGCCCTTTGGTTCGAGATCCGTCACCCGTGCCGAGGTATGGAGCGGTTGATGGATATCTCCGATCAAGTGAGCGACCCACGCGATCGCGATCGCTTTATCTTTATCACTCACCGCCGAGCTTCGCAGGGCCTTATCAAAATCGCTCAGCTTTGTAACTGCGACGCCGCCCTCTTCCGCGCCCGGAATCAACTCGACCTTTCCGTTCACCTGTCTCCAAAATGTGTCGTCATAATGCCAATTACCCTTGTGATATTTCTTATAACGATTTTCGAAGGAACGGTCCCGGACAATGTCGGCCCACGTCGAGACAAGCATGAAATATTCCAACTTCCTTATTTCCTCGGGCTCCGCACCGTACGATGCAAAGAAAGCGGAGAGGTTCGAGTCCTCGGCCGCCGTTCTAAGGGTTCGTATTACCGCCTCGCGTGTCGTTGGCGACATTTGATGCCACGCGATGTAGGCCGTTGTCTTGTGGCCAACGTCGTCCCACCCGAACGACGACACGGCAGGCAGCAGAGTAAGGGCTCCAAAAATTACAACTCGAATTAATATCTGCATAAATGCTCACTAACCTTTTTGGATGATATTAACGAAATAACGGAATAAAGAAAAAGGACCGGTTGGCTATGGCGATCGAGTGAAATTGTCCGCCTATTGGGCATGGTGGTTGCTTACGGATAATAAATAGGAAGCTTTGGACGATTATTACTGATACTTCCTAGGACTTAAGCACGTGTACAGGTTTGTGGACGAAATTCGAACAATCGAGTCTGCAAGAACTTTCCCCCGATTCGTTCTTTACATGGGGCGAATCACATTGAATAAATGTGAGGAGAAAGAAAAGTTATGCAAGGAATTTTAGAACAGAACACGATAGCGGCGGCGATCATTAATCGGACACGTGGCTCATTTGGCGAAAAGATCGGATTTCTCGCCTCAGTATTTGGATGTCGGCATAAACGCCTGACCAGACCATTTACGGAGATGTGTGTCTCGTATCGGGCATGCCTCGACTGCGGTGCGCGGAAAAAGTTTGATACGGAAGATTTTAGAACGGTTGGGCCATTTTATTATCCGCCGTCGGTAAGGTCGGAAAGTTTCTGATCTTCGGTTTAGCTAGTGATTTCTTTTGGTGAGTGTGGTTTCAGAAAACCGCACTCTTTTTGTTTAAATCTTCTTAAGGATCAAGGCTGAATTCTTGGAGCCGAATCCGATGCAGTTACACAGTGCGGCGTTCACAGACGCTTTTCTCGCAACATTCGGAACATAATCGAGATCACATTCGGGATCCGGAACGTCAAGATTGATCGTCGGGGGAATAATTCCTTCGTTGATCGCCAGGAGCGCCGCTGCTATTCCAGCCGATCCTGTAGCACCCTGCGGATGGCCGATCTGCGACTTCGTAGCGGACATTGGAATCTTGTAGGCGGTCTCGCCAAACGCAAGCTTTACGGCCTGGGTTTCGATACGATCATTGAGTTGTGTCGACGTTCCATGTAGGTTTACGTAGTCGATCTGTTCGGGCGAGATTTCCGCATCGGCCATTGCCAAGGTCATCGCGCGAGCCGGCTCGATTCCATTCTCCTCGAGTCGGACGCGATGATATGCGTCGCAAGTCACACCATACCCCGCCACTTCAGCGTATATTCTTGCTCCGCGATCGACAGCTCTCTCAAAAGCCTCGAGTACAAATACCCACGAGCCTTCGCCGATCACAATTCCGGAACGATCTTTTGAAAAAGGACGGCATGCTCTTTCGGGTTCATCGTTCCATTCTTTCGCGCAAACGGTCATGACCTCAAAGCCTTTCAGGATTCCCGGTGAGATGGGGCTGTCGACGCCGCCAGTCAACATTACGTCCTGACGTCCAAGAGAGATGTGCTGGGCCGCATAGAACATCGCGTCGGTAGAAGATGTGCAGCCCGTCGAAATGACGTGCGACAGACCATGAAGCTTAAAAACCATTGAGAGTTCGGAGGAAAGACCGCCGTGCGTCGATGCCGGGATCGTATAGATGCTTCCCTTTCCGGCGTTTCCAGAAAACCAGTAGCCGAACTGCTTTTCGGTGAAAGCGAGACCGCCGCCGCCGGTTCCCAGAACTACACCGAACCGGCGTCGTTCTTCTAGCGACAACTCCTCCATCGGAATCGATGAATCGCGGACCGCTTCGCGTGCGGCGGCGAGAACAAGTGGAACTGTGCGGGGAACGTGTTGGCGATCTTTCGGATTGAGCTCGCTCTTCCAGTCGAAATCGGGAATCTCAGCTGCGATCTGCACGTTGAATTCCGAAGGATCAAAACTCTCGATCCGACGTACTCCGCTTCTACCTTCCTTGAGCGAGCTCCAGTATTGTTCGCGCCCGATACCAATCGGTGTCACACAACCTAGTCCTGTGATGACAACCCGCCGCGGTTGCTTAATAGGGTTCAACATACGAAGACTTCAACTCTAAATACTCGCATGGTAGTTTCGCTCCGCCTAGAGTGGAACGGATCATCCGACTCGTCTGTGATTACAAATTTTGTTTATCTAATGGCAGAGCTGTGGTAACTTCTAGTTGCTTCAAACAAACTGAATACAAAAGGGGGAAACTTATGCTTTGGACGATTATAGTGATTCTGCTTATTTTGTGGCTACTGGGCTTTGTCGGAAACATCGGCGGACTCGGTTCAAACAGCTTGATCCACATCCTGGTTGTTATTGCGATCGTGGTTTTGATTCTCCAGTTGGTAAGAGGGCGGCGAGTATAAGACGCAGGCGCCTGACTGAAGGCCTCTTCTACTAAATGAAAAACGTCCGGACCGCTATGTCGGCCCGGACGTTTCTATTTTGATTACCGCAGATTGTTTAGTTCTGCGTAATATTCAGAATACCGTTTAGGATCGTGCCAAGGATGTTCAGGCCGTTGTTCGAACGATATCCATATCTATACTGGTTATTAAAGCCGTCCTCGTAACCACGCTCAAATCCCTGCTGGAAGTAGTACTGATACTGGCTGCGGTCGACGTAGCTTTGGTATCCGTAAGTTCCCGATCGATAGACGTTGTTTCCGTAGTAGCTGCCGTTTCGATTATTCCGGGCGTCTAACTGACCCTGTCGGTAGCCCTGCTGATAGCCGCTGTTAACGGCTTGTCGTAAAAGCTCGGCTCCGCGATAGTCGGTCTGGTAGTAGGTACCCTCTCGGTTCACGCGATACCACCGCGATCCGCCGCTGCGATTGACGTATCGGTTGTTTCGACCGTTTGAGCGTCGATATTGAGCATACTGTCTTTGAGCCTCGCGCTGAGCTCGCTGCCAATCACGGTAATCACTGCGGCTCCGTGACCTCAGATAATCCTGATACTCGAGCTGAGCCCGGCGCTGAGCGGCCTGCCACTCGCGATATTCCTCATTATTGTAATTTTGCGCGCTCGCGGATCCCGCGGCTCCTAACACTAAAATCGCACCGAAAACCGAACCTATTACCGTATTTCTTAGACTAAATAATTTCATAACATTCTCCCCTTTGAATCGGCCACCGGAAATATATGCTTCGGGGTGAGTAAGTGGCCGTTGTGTTTTTTTCGGTGATTGGAATTAATTCACTGTCACCTTAGCCAGGTAAAAACGCAATGACCATGCCAATATGCTAATTGTTGAAATACTTTGGTTTGCGGTCGACTAAAGATCGATCCTTCAGACAAAAAGGCGACGATTTCAGAGAATCGTCGCCCCTTTTGGTCGATTGTTGGTGCGTGTAACTCTGCGTTCAGGGCCTGGTCATATTCTCAGAGGCATAACAATATATTTGTAATCGTACGGCGTGTCTCCGGCGATCCGGATCTGCGTCGCGGCGTTGGCATCCTTAAACTCGAACGCGATGCGCGTCGGGCCGCTTGATTCCTTCACGCGAACTTTGTCACCATCGGTTTCTTTCGTCTCGGCCGACGAGTCCGTACCGACGTCCGAGACGGCGTTTTCAAGAGCACCGACGTTATTCAGGAATTCCTGCAAATACTGCCAGTTGAAACCCAACGTAATTTCTTCTTCCGCAGAATAATCGGCCGGAACGAACTCCTGTCCTTCTCCTTCTTCGCTGGACTGGGCGGTTATCTCTACTTCGTTTTTTCGCACCGTCATTCGGATCGAACGGTTTCTCTCGTCAGCCATCAGGGAAATGCGCTTAACGGCATTTTTCATTTCGGCCAGATCGAAAACCACCGTCTTATCGTTGTCCTTCGGCATGACCATTTCGTAATTTGGAAAATTGCCCGATAGTTTTCGGGTGATAAGCAATCTTCCACCGGTCTGGAAGTAGATATGATTCTGATCCTCGCCGAACTGAATTTCGCCGTCGGCGTCTCGAGAGATCTTGACGAGTTCAGTTAGCGCTTTTTTAGGTATCAGCACATCGATCTGAGTATCGCCGGCGTCGTCGATCACTTTTTCTATGAAGGCGAGGCGATGACCGTCCGTGGTTACCATGCGGGCCTTCCCGTCGGCGATCATGAACTTTGCTCCGGACAGCGTAAAACGGCTTTGCTCATTTGTAATAGCAAAGGCCGTATTGTGAATAAAATAATTAAATATTTCACTTGAGAGCTTCATCGGCGCCGACTTAAAGATCGGAAGCTCCGGGTATTGCTCTCGGCTCACACCCGCGAGACGAAAGTTCGCCCGGCCAGCCTTCATCTGCACCCATTCATTTTCCAGTTTCTTGAAATGAACATCGCCGCCGTCTAATGTTCGGACGATATCGAAAAGCTTACGGGCCTGGATGCACATCGAGCCCGTTTGCTTTATTTCAGCTTCCGCGTCGCAGCGGATGGTCACATCCAGATCGGTGCCCAGGATCCGAATCTCATTTTCGCCGAGGCTCTCGATCAAAATATTGGACAAGATCGGAATGGTGGATTTCCGCTCGACGACACCTTGAATAAAACTAAGTTCTTCTTTGAGGACGCTTTGTTTGATCGTGAATTCCATTGTGCTTTGTACGACTCCGAATTAGTTGATTATACTGCCCAGCTTTTCGAGACGAAACTTCTTCTACTAACCTAATCAAAAAACATTATGTAAATCTAGTAGTAGTAATAGGACCTGTGTATATGTGTAAAAGTAACAAAAACGCTTGTTAATATTGGCCTTTGCCGTCCACAATCCGTTGTGGATAACTTGTGGAAAAGGCACTTAGAATCTGGAAAACTTTTATGTCGGCATCTTTTCCACCGGCATCCACAGCATAGCGGAGCGAGAACCTGCGGAAAAGTGGAAATCTTTTTTCAAATGCTGCAAGTAAGATAGATATCAAGACGAACAAAAAATCTATGTGTGGAAATCGCGCCGCGTGTCCGACACCGCAAAACCCCAATAACTAATTGCAAAGACTGTCAATTAAGCCGCTGATGGTATTGTGGAAAACACCATCTTTCTTGACGAGCGTTTCAATCTTGGAAAATGAGTGCATTACTGTCGTGTGATGCTTGCCGCCGAACTCGCGTCCGATCTCGGGATAGCTGTGGCTAGTCAGCCGCTTGCACAAGTACATGGCAACCTGACGCGGCACCGCAACAGCTCGGGAGTTGTTTTTCGACTTCATTTCTTCGACTGTGAGCTTGTAGTGTGACGCAACAATACGAGCTATTCGGTCCATAGTCAAACCTTCGGGCCGTTCACTATCAATGATGTTTTTTAAGGCGTCCTGGGCCAGCATTTTGGATATTGGCACCCCCCGCAAACTCGATATAGCGACCAGACGCACAAGAGATCCCTCGAGCTCCCGTACGTTCGATCGGATCTTTGTCGCAATGAATATCGCGATCTCATCCGGCAGGTTGATGCCATCGAGATCGGCTTTACGTTTCAGGATCGCGACTTTGGTTTCAAGGTCGGGCGGTTCGATGTCAGCGATCAGTCCCCACTCAAAACGCGAGTGCAATCTCTCTTGAAGGGTTGGGATGTCGCGCGGCGGACAATCGCTCGTGATGACGATCTGTTTTTGATCGTTATGAAGCGTATTGAACGTGTGAAAGAACTCTTCCTGTGTCCGCTCTTTTCCGGCCATGAACTGTACATCGTCCATTAGCAGTACGTCGATAGAGCGATACTTCTCCCGAAAACTCTGTGTTTTGTCGTAACGTATCGCATTGATAAGTTCGTTCATGAACTTTTCCGACGTGATATACGAAACCCGAAGATGGCGATTGCGTTCCTTGATGGAGTGCCCGATAGCATGCATCAGGTGGGTCTTACCTAATCCCACCCCACCGTAGATGAAGAGTGGGTTGTACGTCTTACCAGGCGTCTCGGCTGCGGCTAGACTCGCCGCGTGAGCGAACTGATTGCTCGTACCGACGACGAACTTCTCGAACGTATATTTTGGATTAAGCGAGTTTTCGACCGGTTCGAGATTTAAAAAATTTGTTGGGCCAGAGTTTCCGAACGTCGCTTGGTTTTGTGCGATCGTAGCTTCGGTGTTTGCGGTTGCGGCAAAGCTCTTTTCCATCGGTTGAAAAAAATCAGGATCGGGCATTTCGGAAAAACGATCTTCCGCGTTTTCGGCCTCGTCGACCTTCCATTCGAAGCGATACCCACCAAAATGGGCGGCCTCTGCGGCATTTTCTAGAAGATCGCTGTAATAAAGTGTGACCCAATCTTTAGTTACTTGACCGGCGCGAAGAAAGAGTACCCGGGTAGAACCATCGTGCCCGTCGTACTTGATCGGCCGGAACCAAGAATCGTAGATGTGATTATTGAGCCGTTGTTCGACGAACTGGAGTATTTGATTCCAGACATCGGTTTTTTCCAAGACATTCGCCACGTGAGGCCTCCGAAGATTCTTGTTTAAGAATCGGGAAATCTTAAGCAAGGGTATACGCGCCAATTTCCCGTTAAGCGTTTGAGATTTAACCGTAAACTGAATCTGAAACACGCCCTTGGCACCACCTAAGTATTGTCGATCGAAAGGTCTTAACCTTGACTTTTCCACAAGGTTTTCCACAGACCTGTGGAAGTACGCTTAAACACTAAGGTGACACTTTAACTTATTTGTTTTCAATAGTTTACAAGGTTAGATATATGAAAAACGGGTCACAGATTAGCACAGGCGAATAGACATTGCAAACAGAAATCCACAGAAAAACTATAACCGCGCGAAACGCAATAAATACATTTTTCCGGAATGGTTTAACATGAATTCCGGAGGTCTATCGAGGGATATTGAGGGCTCCCCGTTTCTTAAGGCATCAAGTTTTTTTGGATGAATTAATAAACGAATAGAATGGAAAAGAGGTTTTCATTCCGAACCGTTTCGACAATGCGATTCTTGCCTGTTTCGAAAAGTAAACGAACGGTACACAAAAACTTTTGATGAGGTGGACGGAGGGTTGGTCCAACCCGAGTTATTCTAAGATGAACTCTGCGCGAACCGACTGATCAGAGTTGTTGCGGCGATTGTCGATGATGAGGAAATAGATTCCGGGTTCCAAAACCGGATTTATTTTTCCACCCGGCACATATCCCGTGCGGGAGACGAAGTCGTAATTCAGATCGAGTTTCCAACTGTCGAATTCAGATTCCTTTAATACCAAAACTGAAACACGGTTTTTTACTTTGGCGGTCCGGAATATTCCGGAGATCTTGGCCCGACGGTTAAGCTCAAGCCGGATCGAGTGATGATCGCCGGCGGGGACCGTCACGTCACCCCACATCAACCGGCCCGCGTTCGTATAAGCCGAGGTTTGAGGAGAGATCGGCTCGATCTTATTTATTTGCAATACTCGAATTCCAAAGAGAGCAGCCAGGACCACGATTACTATCAGCGGCCACCGCAAACGCCAGATATCTTTTTCAGTGTTGATCCTCTGAAACATTTATTGAGACCACGCTGACATGCCAATTTAATTTAAATCTTTGATCAACGATATTTGAAAACAAAAAAATCGCGGAGCCTGGGTTAACGGGACGCCGCGATCATTCTGGCCTTATACTGTCCAACTACTTTTGTCGGACACTGCTTGCACCGGAAGTCTTTTTCTCAACACTTGCCGGATTACCGGAGTAGGAGATCTTGCTCGCACCGGACGCGTCCGATACCAACCGCTCTGTGACGAATAAATTTACACTACTTGCTCCGCTCGCATCCACAGCCGCAGTTTTTGCTGTCAAAGACTCTGCGTCTATGCTGCTAGCGCCGCTTACCTCTATCTTGATCTCAGCCGTCTCGCCCTTGATCTTCACCTTTGAGGCGCCGCTCGTATCAATTTTGAGGGACGAATTATCAATACCGACGATTGAGACTTTCGATGCGCCCGAAGCATCAACGCTTTCGATATCCGGAGCGGAAATACGAACCCGCAAAGGTGTGTGCGAATTTATTCGCTCTGTCGCTTCGATGTGGAGCACGCCGCCTTGGACTTCCGTTTTGATGTATGGAATAAGATTGTCATCAGCTTCGACCTCGACCGAGAAGTCCTTGCCCGCGGTGATCTCTACCTGAAAGACACCACCGACCTCGATCCCACGAAATCCATTTGCGCTTCGTGTCTCTGAATGGGCGACAGATGAACCCTTTATTGCCGACCCGAATGAAAAGTTAAAAACTTTTTCGGTTAAGCGCCCGAATGAAAATAGATTTGCGAAGACGACGCCGGCCAGGATTGTGACGATAAATATCAGGATCCCTAACTTTTTCATGATTACCTCCGAACAAAACACTTAGCTGACCGGAGAAAACGCTTTTCACGGAGCAAAAGTTCGGGATAACTCGAAGAGCCCTCTATTTGGAGTAGATATAAAACTGGATCGCCTGTAAAACGCCAATAAAAAAGCCGAATAGAGCTCCGAATAACTCTATTGTCCTTAAATGCTCTTTGGCAACGGACAGCACGAGGGACTCTAACTTTTCAGCCGGATAATTCATTATTTTTTGACGCACAACTCCGCCCACGTCGAACTCACGGATCGCTTCTGGTAATTTTTCCCGTATTGCCGCGATGATCGTGTCGGCGAAGCCATCGCTGGCCGCGAAGAGCTTTTCCTGAGAGATGTTGTCGGAGAGACGTCCGATCGGCGCGGCAAGCAAATTGTCGATCTGGGTGGCCAGCATGGCGTTGATAATTTTGGACGTGTCCTCGCCGGCAACTACATTCAACAGGCCACTCGACAACATAGACTTGAGCTTCGCCTCGGATTCCGGATGGAGCGCGCGCATGATGGAATCCACGCTGTGCGGTCGAAACTGGGCGACCGTGTCAGTGAGATAGGCTGAGACCTGCCGCATCATCTCATCACCTCGGAGAAGCGATAACGCAGCTTTCGCGATCTGCTCTTTGAGCCGTTCGAGTTGGTCGGGATTAATTTTTCCGATAACTTCGGGAAGTGGCCGCGCGAGGGCACTGTCGATACTCGAATCGATAAAATTACGAGCTTCTTCAGCAAAGAAATCGCCTTTCAAAGTTTCTTCGATACGTCGCGGCAAACTCTCATTTACGAGATCGTCGACCTCGCCGAGTAAATTTTCGCGGGAGACAAAGATCTTCTTAAAAAATGGAAGGGCTTCATAATAATCGTGAACTTCGCTCTTGATCAGCGAGCCGATCTGGTTCCGCGTTCGCTCGGTTGCGGCGATCTCTGTCAGGTGATGGGCCATCGGACCGATCTGTTCGCCTGCTTTTTCTTTTAAGAGAGAGACCGCGTCGGGCGTAAACATGTCCCCAAGCGGCGTGGCCGTGTTGGCCAGATCATCGACACGTCGATCTATAAATCCGCGGACTTTTTGCTCGAGCTCGAATGAATTTAGTGCCGCGCGCGTCCGCTCTTCCAGGAAGCCGACGATCTTTTCGAAAGTTTCGTCGTCGATCACCGATGAGACCCGGCGAGATAAGACTTCATCGACGCGGCGTTCGACAAAACTAGTGATCGTCGTGAGCGACTCTTCGCTTTTAAGAACATTTTCAATGTGCTCGGCGACCTTAAATTGCAGGGAAGTGATCGCATCGAGCACCGGTGCGCGCAAGTTTGAAGGCAGCGTTTCGATCAGCGAGGGATAATTTTGCGACACAATTTCTTGTGTGTACGAGTCGATAACGCCGCGGATCTTCCGGCGGAGAAAATCCTTACCGAGAAGCTCTTCAATTATCGTTTCCTGCGAAACAAGATCTTCTCCGACGGCTTTTCCGATGGCGGCGGCGAGTCGATCGCGATGACGCGGGATCATACCCTGCGGAAATAAAGTGATACCGAAAATCTTAAATGGTTTGCGCGGTCGAAAGAGCATTCGCACCGCAAGCCATGCTCCGGCATAGCCGTGCACCGTGGCCAGAAATATAAGCAAGCCGATCTGGAACCAGATCTTTGAATCTGGTGCAAGAATGTTGTAAATCTCGTTAAGAAATTCCATTCATCTCAAACGACTAAGTCTACCGAAGCGGCCAAACGGTCGAGCGGTATGATCAGAAGATCTGAAAGCCCTTTGACCGCAGGCAAAACTCTGAAAACTCGCTTAGCCATTCGCGCGTGACGCTATAATTTTTCCACTGTTCCTCATCGTCGCGATGCAGCGTCATGTCGTCAGGCTCGTCGGTGATCCGCAGATCCGCGAACATGCGGCCGTTTTCTGAAAGCTTAGGAAGAATCTTGTTCCGAACGGCTTCGCCTATAGCGTGGGCGTCGTCGACATCGACTTTCACGCCCGTCGCGCTGTATCCCATCTGACGGATCGTTCCTTCGCTGATAATGTCCAGATTCTTGATTATTTCGAGAGCTGCCTTCCAGCTCCAAACGTTGGCGCTGAATTCAAAGTTCTCGGAGCCGAGGTCGTGCAATGTGAAACTCATGTAAAAAATGCTATGCGCGTGCGTGAGTGAAGTCAATGCACTTTTTTGTTTGGGATGGCGCCAAAGTATACTTTCGATTTGTGAAAGGATATCTCGAGCGAATAGGAGTAGCGGATCTCCACCCGCTAACGGATCTTGCGACGCTGACATTACTCCAGCGCCAACATCTCCTAAGCGTGCCATTCGAGAATTTGGATATTCACTGGAAACGCCCGATAGTTCTCGACCTAGAGAGGTTTTATACGAAAATCGTGATCGAACGTCGAGGCGGTTTCTGTTATGAGCTGAATGGTTTTTTCAAGGAGTTTCTGTCCTCGGTGGGTTTCGATACGCGGCTGGTCTCGGCGAGGGTTTTCAACGTGACGACCCACGGCCCCGAATTCGATCACGCTGCGATCATCGTAACGATCGGCGAGACCGAATATCTCGTGGATGTCGGTTTCGGGGCGTTTACTGCGGAACCGCTTCGATTTGTTTTAGGCGAAAAGCAACAGGACGACGCGGGTATTTTCGTGATCCGTAAATTTAACGAGGATTACACGGAGGTCGCGAAGCTCGAAGATGGCAGCCAATGGCGAAGCGAATATATATTCCGGGACGTGGCCCGCAAGTTGTCAGACTTTACCGAGATGTGCGATTTCCAACAGTACTCGCCTGAATCACACTTCATGAAAGGAAAGCTCTGTTCGATCATGACGGAATCCGGTAGAAAAACGCTTACCGAAAAGAGCTTCATCGTAACCAGCGGTGGTAATAAATCGGAGTTACCGGTGAATTCGGAAGCGGAATTTTACGAGTTGCTTGTGAGCGAATTTGCCATGGCTCCCGCCCAGGTTTGATATTTATGTCGCAATCAATTTCATACGCCGATGCCGGCGTTTCGATCGACAACGCAAACCGCGCCGTTGCGAAAATTCGCGAATTCGCGCGGAGCACCTTCAACGAGCGGACGCTGACCGAGATCGGAAGCTTCGGTGGAATGTTCTCAGGCGCGTTTCCGGAGATGAGGGATCCGATCCTGGTCGCCTCGGCGGACGGCGTCGGAACGAAGCTCAAGCTCGCGTTCGAGACGGGAATCCATAACACGGTTGGTGCGGATCTCGTCAACCACTGCGTCAATGACATTCTAGTCCAGGGAGCTCGGCCGTTGTTCTTTCTCGATTACTTTGCGACGGGAAAGCTCGAGCCGGACGTGACCGCTTCGGTCGTCGAAGGCATGGCCATGGCGTGTAAAGAAAATGGCTGCGTTTTGCTCGGCGGTGAAACGGCGGAGATGCCGGATTTTTACCCGACAGGGGAATACGATCTCGCAGGGTTTATTGTCGGAGTAGTCGACAAGTCGAGGGTGATCGATGGAAAGTCGATTGTGCCCGGTGATGTGGTATTGGGAATTCCGTCGAACGGTTTGCAGACGAACGGCTATTCGCTCGCGCGAAAACTATTTTTCGAAATTGGCGGATACAAACCCGACACATTTCTCGACGCGCTCGGCGAGACGGTCGGCGACGCGCTTTTGAAAACGCACCAAAGCTTCTTACCGCAGATCGGTCCGCTGCTCGATTCGGGAAAGATCAAAGGACTTGCGCATATTACGGGCGGTGGATTTCTCGAGAACATCCCGCGCATTTTGCCTGAAGGTGTTTCCGTCGAGATCAACCGCGGCTCCTGGACTGAGGTTCCCGTTTTCGGCGTGATGCAGAAACTCGGGAATGTCTCGGATCACGAGATGTTCCGGACGTTCAACATGGGAATCGGGATGGTTGTCATCGTCTCGCCCGACGCTATTGAGTCGGCTAGAGAACGGATTGCCCACATTAGTGAGATTGGTACAGTAGTGAAAGGCGAAAGCAGAGTATCAATTCTCTAAAAATGACTTAGCCCTGGGTAAGTGCTGAAATATAAAGTTTTAAAATCAGTAGCACATAACTTTTCACATTCGTTCGTGAGTCTGATGAACTATGTTGACGATGGCTACGTGATCGACGATTTACGGAAATTGGTACGTACGAATGAAGAGAATCGCGTTTCCATTATTTGGATTCCTGACGGACGACAGCCGAGCGAACTTTCGCCTAGGATTCTGAAGAGTGTAGATTACTGGAAAGGCAGGCTTCCTGATCTAGTCAAAGCCTCCGGTTCAGACATGAGAGCGATCCGCGAATTTAGTACCGAAATTTTTATTAAAGCCAACAAGCAAATTGCAGTAGAGGGCCATCTTATTGATGATCGTGGCCGGGTCTAAGTTAGTCCGGTATACGATTTCTAGTTAAGTTTGAATGTTAATAGTGATACCTCGCTTGTAGAAAGTCGATTCTGCCCTCGCTAACGAGATACACGATCCGATGTTCTTTGGTGAGACGCCGCGACCAAACTCCGGCAGCACGATGTCTGAGTGGTTCCGGTTTCCCGATGCCTTTGAAAGGGTCTCGTTGGACGGCTTCGACGAGATCGAGAAGGCGTAACAGAGTCTTCCTGTCCGTCTCGGCCCAGTGGCGAAGATCATCGAGAAATTCGGAATGAAATATAGCCTCAGGCCTATTATTTTCCTTTGGAGTTTTCTGCGCCAAATTTTTTCCGTAGTTCCTCTACGGTCATTTTCTTTCCGCCGCCTTTTGTTGCTCTATCGATGGCTTTCGTCAGGCGGGCGGCATTCTTAGGAGAACGAAACAGATATTCCGTCTCCATAATACTCGAAAGCTCCGCCGCGCTGACCATCGCCACGTCCTCGTGGCCGCGCCGTTTTATAACGACGACCTCGCGGTCATCTGTGACTTGATCTAACAATGATGCTAAGTTGTTTCTGGCGTTGCTATAGGTCGTTTCGATCGGCATAACTTGTACCAAAACATTGTACAAGTCCACTGAGAAGTTTTCAAGAAAACCTTGGTCAAAAGAAAACCTTTGGTTAAAAGAAGCGGCGATCGCGAACGATCAAGCCTCGCCCGAGCGACTTCCGATCCGAAGCTATGATGCTCACCGGAATTAGATCCGAACGTCTTTACCAGCCGGTCTCGATAGCTTTCGGGCTCGCAACATTGAAGATTATTCTCTACGTCATCGCCGGAGCCAACTACGGCTACTTTCGTGATGAACTTTATTTTCTGGCGTGCGCCGATCATCTCGCGTGGGGTTATCCCGATCATGCTCCGCTAAGTATTTTTCTCGCGTGGTTCAGCAGATCGATATTTGGGGATTCGCTTTACGCAATTCACCTCTTCCCCGCGATCGTGGGAGCTTTAAAAATAATCCTGACGGGCCTTATCGTGCGCGAGTTTGGCGGCCGCCATATCGCGATGCTCCTCGCATGTTTGTGTGTCCTCGTCGCGCCTGTATACCTCGGCATCGATCTGCTGCTTTCGATGAATGTTTACGAGCCGATCTTTTGGATGGGCTGTGTTCTGAGCTACATCTGGGCGGTGAAACGGAAAGATCCGCGATACTGGCTGATGTTCGGCGCGTTTGCCGGATTCGGCTTGATGAATAAGCATTCGATGGTGTTTTTCGGTATCGCGTTTGTGGTCGGATTGATCCTAAGCAAAGATCGAAAGTTTCTCGTTGACCGTTTTTTCTGGATAGGCGGCGCGATCGCCTTCGCTATCTTTCTTCCTAATTTGATCTGGCAGTACGAGAACAACTGGGCGACGGTCGAGCTGCTGAGGAATGTCCAGGAAAGCGGAAAAAATGTGGCGCTGGGTCCGCTCGAATTTTTCTGGCAGCAGATATTCATTTTACTTCCATTCACGGCGCCGATCTGGCTCGGCGGTATCTGGTACTTACTAGCAGACAAAGATGGACGACGTTTTCGCACTCTTGGCTTCGCGTACCTTGTAACCCTCGTTCTGATGATCATATTTAAGGCAAAGAATTATTATCTGATGCCGATCTATCCAATGCTCTTCGCGGCTGGCGGAGTGTGGGTTGAGAAGGTGACCGCGCGAGTTCGATTGGGAAAGCCGTTGGCGAAGGCCTATGCCGGCCTTCTCTTTGTATTTGGTTTGATCTTTCTCCCGATAGCGGTGCCGGTGTTACCGGTGGAAGTTTTGATCGGTTACCAAGAACAGCTAGGCATCGCGCCGCCCAAAACAGAGGTAGGACACAACGGTCCGCTCCCGCAACATTTTGGCGATCGTTTCGGCTGGGAAGAAATGACCGCTAAAGTTGCCGAGGTTTACAATTCCCTTCCGCCGGAAGAAAGGAAGGGGACGGCGATCTATGCTGACAACTACGGCGAGGCTGGTGCGATCGACCTTTTTGGAAAGCAATACGGTTTGCCGAACGCGATCAGCGGCCATCAAAGTTATTATATGTGGGGATCGGGCGATTTTGATGGAAGCTCGATCATTCTATTGGGAAGCAGAAAAGCAGATGCAGAACGGAACTGCAGGAGCGTAGAACCGCGGGGTCTTGTAGAACATCCGTATGCGATGGCCGAAGAGCGGTTCAATATTTTCATATGTCGCGGTTTGAAAACCCCTCTTGCTGAACTTTGGCCTTCGCTCAAGCATTGGAATTGATGAAGATAGGCATACTGATCTCGGGACGTGGTTCGAACATGGTCGCACTCGTCGACGCGGTAAAGAGCGGTAAGATCCCGGATTCGGAAGTTGCCGTTGTGATCAGCGACAAACCGAATGCGGCCGGTATAAAGCAGGCGGAAGAGAGCGGCATCGAGACAGTCGTCATCGAGCGGCGCGGACGTGCGCGTGAGGAGCACGACGCTGGGATCATCGACGAACTTCGCAAAAGGAATGTTGATCTGGTTTGCCTCGCCGGCTACATGCGGCTGCTGTCGAAAGATTTTATTCATGCGTTCGAGAACCGGATAATCAACATCCACCCGAGTCTCTTGCCAGCATTTCCAGGGCTTGACGCCCAACAGCAAGCGATCGATAGCGGAGT
Source organism: Pyrinomonadaceae bacterium (assembly GCA_041745575.1). Lineage (GTDB taxonomy): Bacteria > Acidobacteriota > Blastocatellia > Pyrinomonadales > Pyrinomonadaceae > OLB17. The sequence continues at coordinate 1,904 of JBGTIQ010000038.1, read as the reverse complement.
GAAGATGTCAGGCTGCACGGTACATTTCGTCAATGAAGAACTGGACGCAGGGCCGATAATCCTGCAAAGGGAGGTCGAAGTGCGAGGGGACGACACCGCCGAGACGCTTTCCGCACGGATCCTGGAGCAGGAACATCAGGCCTATGTCGAGGCAGTCGCACGATTGGCGGCGAGATCGACATTTAGCCGCTGATTCTTTGACAGAACGTCCGGTTTTCCCCTAAACTCTAGGTTTTCACTTTCGGGTGAATTTCATGGAGAGCGATTATGCCGAAGAGAACATATCAACCAAACAACCGCCGCCGCGCGAAGAAGCACGGGTTCAGGGCGCGCATGGCGACCAAGAACGGCCGGGCGGTTATCAAGCGGCGCCGAGCCAAGGGGCGCAAGCGTCTGACCGTACACCATTATTAGACCTGCGTCTGCCGAAGGAGGCGCGGCTATTGAAGCGCGCCGATTTTCTTCGGGTTTATGACCAGGGCAAGCGTATCGAAGGCCGTTTTATGACGGTTTTCATTTTGCCCGCTCAGACCGGACATCACCGCGTGGGCGTGACCGCAACCAAAAAGGCGATCGGCAAAGCGCACGACCGCAACCGCGCAAAACGCCTCTTGCGAGAGAGTTTTAGAATGGCCCGGGCCGAACTCGACCAGATATCAACGAAGTACGACTGGGTGATCAACGCGCGCAGGAACATTTTGCGGGTCAAACTCGAGAAACCGTTGGCCGAGTTTAGGCAGATCGTCCTAAGGATCGGCTCAATGGAGACCCTGTCCGCGAATGGGCGCGAATAGGCACTTTGGGCTCGCGATGGCGGTAAATGAAGTTCCTGCTATTAGATCTGCTGGGCCTGTATAAGAGATTCCTGTCGCCCTGGCTGCCGCCGTCATGTCGTTTTGAGCCAACGTGTTCGGAATATGCCATGCAGGCGGTGGAGAAATACGGTGCGGCACGCGGAACATGGATGGGTCTGACGCGTATATTGAGATGCCAGCCGCTGTGTAAGGGTGGACACGATCCCGTGAAGTAATGGAAAACAGCACTAATCCGACCAACCAATCCCGCTTTTTGATGGCAGCCATATTATCAATGGCGATCCTGCTTGGCTGGTCGTACTTTATGGCGCCGACTCCGCCGCCGGGTGGTAATTCAAACACGGCCGCGAACGCGAATACTGCACCCCAGCCGACCTCCACCGTTCAGCCGAATCTCGAAGTAACTCAGGCCGTAGCACTCCCTGCCTCTGATGTCCCGCGACGTGAGCTCACAGTCAAGAGCCCTCTGTATGAAGTGAAACTCGACTCGAAGGGCGCCCTGGCAACAAGCTGGGTGATCCTGAAGAACGTCTCGCCGAAAGCCGAGTTGGCCGTCTTCGCCGACGGTTCGACCGAGACCGAGAAAAAACCGCTGCAGCTGATCTCCCAGAAAGCGCTTGAACAGACGCCCCGCGAGATACCCTTTCGGCTTGTGACGGGCGATGCGGCGCTCGATCTTCTTATCAATGAAGGCACATACACGATTGATGGCGCCGATGAGGCAAACGTCGAGCTTGCCGGGCAAGAGAACCGCACGGTCGATTTTGTGCTTCGCAGCGATGTCATGCTCGGGGGTGTCACACAGCCGGTCGAGGTCAGGAAGAAATTCACATTTACGGCTGACAGCTATGTCAGCGATCTAGCCGTGACGATCCTGCGCAACGGCCAGCCGGTGCCCGGCGCGAAACTGCTGATAGGCGCCTCGATCGGCGATCATGAGATAAATCATCACACCTTTTACAACATCGAGGCCGAGGCGGTGGCCGCCATCGACGGCGATATATTTCGTCATCAGGGCTATTACAGCTTTACCTACGACGCAAACGGCAACGCCCCACCGCTGGCCGACCCGGGCACGGTGAATTGGGC
>JBGTIQ010000037.1:0-57783 GCA_041745575.1 Pyrinomonadaceae bacterium | reverse complement strand
CGATAAAGTTTTTTTTTCGGGCGGCAGAAGCGACGTTCCGAACATATTAGCCGCGCTCGACCTGTTCGTTTTTTCTTCCCTGCACGAGGGTTTGCCGATCGCAGTTGCCGAGACGATGCTGGCAAATGTGCCGATGATCGTTTCCGGCATCGAACCGCTGATCGAAGCGACCGGCAACGGAAAATATGCGGAAGTTTTCAAACCGAAGGCTGAAAAAGATTTGGCGGAAAAAATTTTAAAATTGCTCGATGATAAATCTCCACGCGAAAAACTGGCGCAAAAAGCCTGCGAATTTGCGCGGGAAAAATACACAATCGAAGCGCACATTAAAAATTTGAAAACTCTCTACGAAAAGTTATCGGGCAAATAAACCGTTTTCGCGCTTGTCCGTCAATCGTTTGATTGTTTTAATTTACACGGGATGAAAATTCTTTTCGGAATGCCTGCCAAAGATTCGTGGGGCGGACCGGCTTCGAGCGAGCCGCCGTTTGTCGAGGCTTTGCGAAAAATAAACGCGGATGTTACGGAAGCGGTTTACGTTTTCGGCGACAAGGAAAAACCGACACCGTTTTTTGAAAGATTGCGGCGCGTCGTCAAAACCGCTTTTCATTTTCGCGGGATTTTGAAAAAGCGGAATTTCGACATCGTTCATCTCAACACGGCTTTCGATTTGAAAACGATTCTTCGTGATTCGTTTTCGCTGTTCGTGATGAATCCGAAACACACAAAAGTTTTTCTGAAACTGCACGGCTCGGAAGCGCAGGATTTCACAAAAGCAAATGTATTCGTGAGATTTTTGATAAAGTATATAAGCAAAAAGACTGCCGGTTTCGGGATTCATACGAGCGACGAACTCGAAAATTTCAAGGTGTTGGGATTTGATAAAAACAAATTTTATTTTGTCAAAAATGCCGTTACGATTCATGAAAATTTACAAAACGATTTTGAGCGAAAGTATAAACAAAAAGATGAAATTTTCGAACTGTTATTCGTTGCTCGATTTGTGCCAAAAAAATGTCTGATCGAAACAATCGAGGCGAGTAAAACAATCAAAGACAAAGGTTATAAATTCATTCTATACTGCATCGGCGACGGCGAAACGCGAAACGAAGCGGAAAATCTTGTCAAGAAATACGATTTGGAAAAACAGATAATTTTTACAGGCTATATTCCCGAACAGGAAGTTTCCGCGCATTTTTTCGAGCGCGATATTTTGCTCTTTCCGACCGGATACGGCGAAGGTTTTCCGAATGTTTTTTTCAAAGCCGTCGCCGTCGGAATGCCGGTCGTTTCGACAAAATTTCGTGCGGCGCGGGATTTTCTCGAAGAAGAAAAAAACTATCTCGTCTGCACAAGTGAGCCGGAAAGCATCGCCGAAAAGATAATTGAACTAATCGAAGATGAAAATTTGAGACAAACGATGAGTGGTAATAATGTCGAGTTCGGAAAATCGCTTTTACCGGAAAATATTGCTAAAGAATTTTTGGAAATTTACGCAGATATAATCCACGAAAATCCAAAATCCAAAATCCAAAATCCAAAATCGAGATGACGAGGTCATCGTCGCGGCAGTCCGCGACGCTCTCACTGCTAATGACGTATAACCATTGGGTTTCGCCGCACACTAAACCTGGAGCAGCGAACGAGAAGATCACCTTGAACAAAGCAACGAACCGGTTCGCTTGTCATCGTAAAAAAACCAACACGGACGACGGTGTTTCTGCCATAATTGAATCGGTAGAACGGAAATGGAGGACAGCAATCTATGGATAAAATCGTAGTCGAAAAAGAAGTGTTGGTTGATGGCGGCGGCGGCGGAAATGGAACCGGGAGCAATATGGCCTGGGCCCTCGCGTTCGTGGTCATTGTGGGAATTGTCGTCGGTGCACTGTATTACAGCGGCGCCCTGCGTCGGCTAACCAGCCCTCAATCCCCGCAAAAAGTAGACGTCGAAGTCTCGGTCCCGGCGGCGGCGCCGGCAGCTCCGGCCCGTTAGATTTACCCTGTCTTCAAAGCTCGCGTACGCGAGCGATAGCACAATGCCCCCGGCCCTGAGCCGGGGGTTCCCAATTTAAAAAGCCAGAGCCCGCGTACGCGAGCGACAGACTTCGAGACGATAAGCTCAGCGCTAAAATCAGTCGTCCCTGACGGGACTCGCGGCATCAATCTCGACGTTTTTCCACTGATGAATCGGTTGGCTATTTTCGACCGTCCCTGCGGGACTAAAAGCCTTTCTAAGCAGCTCAAACCAAAATAATATCGCCGTATCAAAACTTCCGCGACGATAATATTCGGCACCCACCCCCACCACGCAACCATTCGATAAACATCCATCGGCGGCGCCTCGACGGTATTCGTGATCGCATACTTCCAAGCTCTAAGCGTCAGCCGTCGGAGCGATCGACCTGCCACCTGCTTTGCAGGCGCTGTAGTAACTGGCCGTCGCCAGATACGAGAGACGGGTGGAAGGACCATTAGAACGCGCGGCCTAGGATGTGGTCGCGGTCGCCTTTCGGCCTTCGATGATGTTATGCACTTCGAAAAATTCGATCTCAGGCGGAGCGATACCCAGGTCCTGCATCAGAGGCCTTAAGGTTTCGCCAAATTTTTCGAATGCTTCGCGCGATTCCCAGATGTCGCTGACGCGAAGATTGTCGGCATCGCCGAAACACACATGATAGAGCCGGCCCGCGGGCGAGCCTGCTCCGGCCGCATCGAGCTTTTGAACGAGCTCGTCATATTTTGCCGCCGTGAAACCCGGCGTAGTAGCTCTCAAAACAACTGCCATATTTCCTCCTTTGCCACGCCTCGCGAGAGGCGATAGCGTCCAACGAACCCTTACCTTTTATAGAGGGCAGCATCGTATCACCGTTCATCATTTCTGCAAATGACGAGCGTAGTACGAGTCGTTTTCGTCGCGATAGCGACGTTCGAATTTAGCCGTGGGCCTTCGCCCACGGACTTTGATGACAAGGTATGGCGTCGCGTTAGCGACGCACGAATACAATTACATGGCATTGAATCGGACGACCGATCGTTGTAAGAGATTCGTGCGTCGCTAACGCGACGCTGTTCCCTTTTGTCGACTACCGTGGGTTAAGACCCACGGCTAAATTCGCATGACCGCTATCGCGGTCAAATCCGTCGAAGAGCTCGTGCATTTGTTGTGATTGGTTTCGCTCGATCACGAATCGAGCAACTCACGACCGACTCTTGACCGCGCGATGTACATACTTCGCGGTTGGACGTATCATTCACTTACCCATTCCGAGGTAATTTAATGAAAACAATAGTTGTCGCAATGATTGTCGTTTTGTTTTCCGCAAGCGTGTCGGTCGCTCAAACCGAACTTGAAAAGTATGTGGGGCAGTATCAGGTGACGGGTGCGCCGATTATGATCACTGTGACGGCGACGGGCGGGAAGCTGGCAATCGAGGTGACGGGGCAGGGGAAGGCTGAGATCGAGTTGGTCTCGGGGGAAGACTACTCGGTGAAAGGGACAGCCATTACTTTGACGTTTCAGAAAGATGCGGCGGGGAAGGTGACGGGGATGATGATCCACCAGTCGCCGGGTCTGGATGTTCCGGCTCCGAAGATCAACTCATCGAGCGAGGCGCCGAGTGACAAGTCGCCGCATAAGTCGGCATTCGTTATGGCGAACGGCATCAGAATGAACTATCTCGACTGGGGCGGGACCGGTGATGTCATCATACTGCTCGCCGGGTTCGGCAATGACGCCCATGTCTTTGACGAAATTGCACCGAGCTTTACGGACAAGTTTCACGTCATCGGGGTGACGCGTCGTGGGTTTGGTGAGACTGATCGGCCCGAAAAGGGTTATGAGACGACGACGCGGGTCGAAGACATCCGCGCATTTATGGACGCGATGAAGATAACTCGCGCACATCTCGTCGGACATTCGCTCGCCGGTGATGAGATGACGCAGTTTGCGACGATGTACCCACAGCGCGTGACAAAGATGGTCTATCTCGACGCCGCCTACGATCGTAGAAAAAACTTTTCGTGCGTAAATGAAATGCCCGGCGGAGGACTGCCGCCCGCGTTTTTGCGCATCGTCGGCGAAGCGATGAACTGCCCCGGCTGGGAAAAGATCGTCGCACCCGACATGCCTCCGCCCGACATGGTAAACGTGCAGGTCTCGACGATGAAGGCAGCGATGCAGTTTGTCCCCGATTACAAAAAGATCAAGGCGCCATCGCTCGCGATCTACGCGGATGTCGACATCCCCGAGTCGCCGGGGAAACTCGACGAAGAGGCCACTAAAAAACGCGCCGTCTGGTGGAAAGAACACGAAGCCCCAAAGGCACGTGCCAGCATCGAGCAGTTTCGAAAAGAAATGAAAAACGGCCAGGTCGTTGAGATAAAAGGCGCGACGCACTACGTATTTGTCGGGCCATACAAGGATCAGGTGATCAAGCTAACGAAAGATTTTCTGGCGAAATGATCCGGAAGATTTCGATGCACGGTTTTGTTTTGTGCTCTTTTTCTTGTCGCGTGATTCGCGTGTCTTGTATGTTTGTATCGTCGGCGCCGTTCGTGTGTTTCGTGGGATTCGTGGTTTGGATTTAGGAAAAGAAAACCACGAATCCCACGTAAAAGAACACGAAACACGAAAGGTCTTAAATTCAGCGATGACTTCGTTGCTTCGTGGCTAACCACGAACCACACCAATAACACGAACAAGAGAATCACGTCGTCTCAATATGAACTCACTCGCAGATTCAATCGTCGCGCACGACAATGATCGATGATCTTATCGGCGATAGATTTCGGCGGCATGGTCATTTTCGATATCCGGTGCCTTGACCATGTCAGGTCCTCACCTTCCGGTAATAGATCGAGCTTACTTTTTAGACTTGCGATTCCTTTGATTCGAACTCGGGGTGAAACAATTTCCTGGTACGTCTTCTGACGATTTGTTCCGACGACCAATGAAAAATACCATTGCCCCCTCGACTGCCAACTGTACAGCTCATATCCCTTCATCGAATGAGGCAGTGGGTTTACCGAAGATTGCGCAGTACCCTCTCGATAGCCGCCGAGAAACACCATGAGAAATATTGTTACGAGTAATACTTTTTTCTTCATCACTTTGGAGCAACCCGCCTGATGCCCGACTTGGCCTCGGTCACGGGTGACGCTCATTAGAGGCTTCTACTCTGCAAGCCGTTCGCCACTTAACCGAGGCTTTAATGCGTCGGCCGTGACGACGCGAAAACAGCGACGACAGATTCAACCTTCCAACTCATCATTATGGTCAGGTTCTAAGTAGAAAAGCCGTACCACGAAACACACGAAGCAAGAATCGCTGGGTCAATTCTTATTCGCGTTCTTTCGCGTAATTCGCGGGCAAAACAATTCTTAACGGTCTACGAAGAAGCAAGTAGGACGTGTATCTGGCCCGCTCCTTTGGGAACGGAATACAGGTTGCGCTCCTCTGGAGCGCGATCCAGGTGTGTCGGTCTGATCTACAAACATTTCGCTCCTAACGGAGCGGGGGCTAAACATTTCGCTCCTCTGGAGCGCGATCCAGGTGTCGGTCTGATCTACAAACATTTCGCTCCTATCGGGTCGGGGCAGCTACAGGCAGCGAAGTAGAGCGGAACCACGCGGGTATCCGAAGAGCATTTTCATTTAACAGGACGCCGCCCGTCAGACGCGCTGGACGTTAACGGCGGCCGGTCCTTTATCGGTGTTTTCTGTCTCAAAGGTGACATTGTCACCTTCTTGAAGTTCGTCGAAGCTAACACCGACCAAGCCGTTACTGTGGAAAAAAAGCTCGCTTCCACCGTCAGCCGCAATGAAACCATATCCCCGATCCGTTTTTTTCTTGATTGTTCCGTTCATAAATTACCTTTGGGTCCTTAACCTTTTGTATTGGTGTTCTCCACTCTACCATTTCCATTTTGGATTTTAGCTTTTAGATTTTGGATTTCAATCAGTTTACCGCGCTTTTGATTTCTTGAAGTCGGTCACAGTCGCATCCGTATTATGTGCGAAGCGGATTCCGTAGATGCCGTCGGTGGATTTTAGCTTACCTTCGGTTACGAGCGCTGAACGTTCATAGGTTCCGACGACTTTGTTGTTGATCGAGCATGATACCTTGTCGCGCTTGACGGTGATCGCGATGTGCTGTGTCACGGGTTGGCCGACGCCGGCGGCTTTGTTGACGGCGGGATCCTCGGCTCGCTTGCCCATCTGGAACGGCTCGGGGCCGAATCCACGGACGATAAATGTGCCGTTGCCGTACGCCGCACAGTACAGATAACTCGCTTTGTCGGTTCCGAGATCGTTACCGGCGATCATTATCCCGTATGGGTGCGGGTGATCGTTGATGCTCATATACTTCGGTTCGAGGAACGTCGCGCTGACGGTGTAATCGCCTTTGGCTTTATTTGCCGGATTCCAATATGTCACGGCCGGGCCGGTGGTAACGTGCAGAGCCTTGCCCTCTTTGACGAGCTTCGCGCTGTTGAGTGTTAACCCCGCCGCCTGCTCTTTCGCGTCGATCTTACCCGTCCAACCCTTGACTGAAACTCCGCCGCCCGCAACGCTCGTGGATGGGCCTTCCTGTGCGGCGATGTTGATGAGACCGATGAAGAAGATCGTTAAAAGAATTTGAATTTTCATGATGGGGAAATACTAGCATGAGTAGGCAACTGCGGATTAGCGATAAGCAATAAGCAATAAGCAATAAGCGATAAGCGATGATCGATAAGCAGAGTATTTGACCGTCTCGAAGCGGCTTCGCGTAGCCACGCCGTTTACGTGGCTACGCTCGAACAAGAAAAGGCCGCGGCCCTGGATTTGTGGTTCGGTTTTCCGCTCCGGTTTTGTTCGTGTCGTTTCGTGTGAGTTCGCGGTTGCAGGCATCCGGCAAAGAACTGAAACCACTAACGCACACTAAATCACACTAACCGCCGTTAAAAAGGGGCCACGCATCAAGCATCGATGCGTGGCCGCAAAATTTCAGTTTAGGATCTACAACGTGAGCCGAACTGCCGCAGCACTGGTGCAACCGGTACCGATTACCATGCCGCTGAAGTTGGTTAGCACGAAGGAACCGCTGGAGTACGATTCGTCGCTGAATCTACTAAGCTCCAATTGCTGCGTCACTCTCAACCGGCCGATGGGAACACCTGCCGGAGTCAGCGGGAGAAAAGAGAACCGCATCGAGTAACTATTGCCGCCGCCGTTGCTCGCCCAGACGCCGTGCCCCGGTGTCCGATACGGCGTCGTGGGATTTGCTCCGTATTCCGCTATCGTGCCGCCTTCGTTGAACGTGATCACGCCGTTGAATGACGGTGCGATCTGTTCGCCTGTATCGCAGTTCCGCGGGGTCACGGTGGTTTCCCAGGCACCGACGATTCGATTTGCCGATTGCGGCAATGCATCCTGTTCGTCCTTATTCTGAGCGACCAGTGAGCTCTGGGCCGCGGCGATAAATAGCAACGCAACTGTCGCGAATGTAATTTTTGTAAGTTTCTTTTTCATTTGTTTTTCCTCCGATCGTTTTAGTCTGTCCGGCTTTTTTTGCCTTCACTCATTAACGCGACGGAATCAGAAAACAGGGCTAAAAGTTTTTCGAGCATTTTGTTATCTTTAATGAAATAATTATTCCGAACCTCGAACCGACATATTCATCTCGGTACACAACTTCGAATATATGGAGCAATCGGTCGATCAGCGGCCCGAGATCACGCAATGGCTGCAAGAGTGGAGCTCGGGTAAGGAAAACGCGCTCGACGCGCTGATGCCCATTGTCTATGCCGAGCTGCATCGACAGGCCGCCAGCTTTCTGCGGCGCGAACGGATCGGCCACACGCTTCAGGCCACTGCGCTTATAAATGAGGCGTATCTCAAATTGATCGATCAGCGTGAGGTAAACTGGAAGAACCGGGCGCACTTTTTTGGAATTGCGGGGCAAGCGATGCGCCGGATATTGGTGGATCACGCGAGATCACGGCATCGTGAGAAACGCGGCGGCGACGCCGAAGATCTCCCGCTTGAGGCTGCGGAATTCGCAACGTCAAAAGAGGGAAACGTCGATCTGATCGCGCTTGACGAAGCTCTTACACGGCTCGCGCTTCTCGACGAACGACAGTCTAGGATCGTTGAGCTAAGATTCTTTAGCGGAATGAGCGTCGAAGAGACGGCGGAAGCGCTGTCGGTTTCGCCGGCGACCGTAAAGAATGAATGGCGGACAGCAAAGGCGTGGTTGTTTCAGGAGCTCAATCGATGAACTCGGAGCGTTGGAAGAAGGTTAAAGAGTTATTCGATGCGGTCGTGGAATTGGAACCGCGTGACCGCGATCGATTTCTCGACCGTACGTGCGAGTCGGACACCGATCTGCGCGTCGATGTCGAAAAACTTTTGTCATCATCCGAAGACGCCGACGGATTTATGGAGCAACCGGCGGCCAACCAGGTTGCGAGCGCCATACTGGAGCCGAAAGGAACGCTTCAGATCGGCGACCGTTTCGCGCACTACAAAATACTCCGACAGATCGGCGTTGGCGGGATGGGTGAAGTCTATCTTGCCGAGGACGAAAAACTCGATCGACGTGTGGCGATCAAGATCCTCAACGAGCGGTTTGGAAAAAACGACTCACATCTCGGGCGGTTCATACGAGAGGCAAAGGCCGCGTCCTCCTTGAACCATCCGAACATTCTTGTGATCCACGAAATAAGTGTCGGTGAAGACGCGAATTTTATCGTCAGCGAATTTGTCGAAGGTCGGACGCTTCGCGATCTGATCGGCGGATCTGACTTAACCATAAATCAGATACTGGACATCGCGATCCAGATCGGCGGAGCTCTTGCCGCGGCGCATGGTGCAGGAATCGTGCATCGCGATATCAAACCGGAGAACATAGTCGTTCGTCCGGACGGCTATGTAAAAGTTCTGGACTTTGGCCTCGCAAAGCTTTTGAAACCGCGAAACCTTTTCGTTGATACTGAGAACGAGACCGCCATTCAGAACCAGACGGCGCGCGGAGTGATAATGGGGACCGTCAATTACATGTCGCCGGAGCAGGCGAAAGCGGAAACCGTTGACGAGCGGACGGATATTTTCAGTCTCGGGGTTGTCTTGTACGAATTGCTGGCCGGCTCGACGCCGTTCCAGGGAAATTCGATGTCAGAGACGTTCGCAAATGTGATAAACACCGAGCCTCCGCCGCTCACCCTCACTGCGTCAAACGTCGCGGACGAACTGCAACGCATCGTCTCCAAGACTCTTCGAAAGGATAAGACCGAGCGATATCAGACTGCTAACGATCTGCTCACGGAGCTGAAAGCCCTAAAGGAGAATATCGCGTTCGATGAAAAGGTCGGAAACTCTCACGCGGCCGGACCGAATAATTCCACCGCGTTCCTCCCTCGCTCGACTGACGAAATGCTCGATCGGGACACCAGGGTCGGGGCAGTTTTAGCAAGAAAGTCCCGTCTCATAGGACCGATCGCGTTCGCGGTGCTCGCCATCGCGGCTATCGGCCTCGCATATTATTTTTACGCCGGTCGACAAAGCGCGGTAACTAATGATCGTCGCTCGCTGGCCGTCCTCCCGTTTACAAACGCCAGTCAGGACCCAAATGCCGAGTATCTCGCCGACGGCGTAAGCGAGAGCATCATCAATAACCTTTCACAGCTCTCGGGATTGAAAGTGATGTCTCGCAATTCTTCATTCCGGTTTAAGAATGACCAGTCGGATACGCGTGCGATCGCCTCACGTTTGAACGTCGATACACTTGTCACCGGCGATATAAAGCAAGTCGGAGATAAATTAGTTATCAACGTACGTTTGATCAATGCTTCGGACGACTCCCAAATTTGGGGCAGCCAATATGTGAGGACTCTCACGGATGTTATTGCCGCGCAGAACGAAATATCCCAGGCCGTCGCCCGAAATTTGAAAGTAAAGCTTACGCCGTCAGACACGGCGCAACTGAACAAGCGGTACACCGAAAATGTCGAGGCTTACCAACTGTATCTTCGCGGACAATTCCACGCCTTCAAACTCCTGCCGGATGAACTCCGCCAGGGGATTGGATATTTCCAGCAGGCAATAGAATTGGACCCGAATTACGCTCTCGCATACGCCGGAATGGCGGGAGCGTATCGAGGGCTCGCGATCGGCTCCGAGATTTCGCCCGCGGAGTCTTTCGCAAAGTCGAAGGCGGCTGCAAACCGTGCGATCGCTTTAGACGACACGGTTTCGGATGGACACACGGCCCTTGGAATGACGATGTTTTGGGCGGATTGGGACTGGGAGGGAGCCGAAAAAGAGTTACGTCGGGGGATCGAACTGAACCCGAACGAGGTCTACGCGCATCTCTTTTACGCGCATCTACTATCTAACACCGGCCGACATGATGAGGCCCTCAGGGAAGTGAAGCTCGCTCGCGAGCTCGATCCGCTGTTCCCGTTCGCCGGCGCTCTCGAGGGACAGTTTCTTTTTCACGCGGGCAAGCAAGATGAAGCGTTGGACCGGCTGCAGAAAACATTCGATCTCGCACCGAATTTCTGGATGCCACATTTATTTGCGTCGATGGTGTACGTTGAGAAAGGTATGTATCCGGAAGCTTTGGGCGAAGCTCGAAAAGCGCGGGCGCTCTCGACGGCATCGACCTACTCGATCGGGATGGAAAGCTATGCGTTGGCGAAGATGGGGAATCGCGGAGAAGCGGAAAAGGTGCTCGGAGAAATGATGGAGATCTCAAAGACGCGAGGCATGCCTTCCAGTCATGTCGCGATTGCCTACAACGGGCTCGGCGATACCGAACGAGCGCTCGAATGGCTGGAGAAAGGTTTCGCCGAACATGATCCGAAAATGGCCTTCCTCAAGGTGGATCCGAAGTGGAACAATCTACGTACTTCACCGCGTTTCATCGATCTGATGAAGCGAATGAATTTTGATTAGCGTTTCGTGTGCTGGTCTTGTTCTTGTCGCTCGTGTGACTTCGTGGTTGCAGACAATAGGCAAAGAACTGAAACCACTAAGTCACACTAAATCACACTAATCGAACACCACCCCGCCCACTGCCAACCGCTCACTGCCAACCGCCCACTGCCAACTGCCAACTGCCAACTGCCAACTGCCTACTGCCCGATACCGTAGATATACGGAGCGATAACCAGTGACACGATGGACATCAGCTTTATGAGGATGTTCATCGACGGGCCCGACGTATCCTTGAACGGATCGCCGACGGTGTCGCCTGTGACCGAAGCTTTATGTGCTTCTGAGCCTTTATAGACCATCTCGCCATTGATCAGAACACCTTTCTCAAACGATTTCTTGGCGTTGTCCCACGCACCGCCGGCGTTCGACTGGAAAATCCCCATCAACACGCCCGATACAGTGACACCCGCGAGCAAACCGCCGAGAACTTCCGGGCCCATTGTAAAGCCGACGAGCACCGGCGTGATCAAAGCGATCGCACCCGGCAGCATCATTTCGCGGAGCGATGCCTTGGTCGAGATCGCGACGCATTTTTCGTATTCCGGTTTCGCCTTGTATTCCATGATGCCCGGGATCTCGCGGAACTGGCGACGAACTTCGTTGACCATATCCATCGCCGCACGGCCCACGGCCTGGATGCACAGTGCGGAGAAAATGAACGGGATCATCCCACCGACGAATAACCCGGCAAGAACATTTGCTTTGTAAATGTCGATGCGGTCGATGCCGGCGATGCCGACAAACGCCGCGAACAACGCAAGCGACGTAAGCGCCGCTGATGCGATCGCAAATCCCTTACCGGTTGCGGCGGTCGTGTTGCCCACGGCATCGAGATTATCGGTACGCTCGCGGACATCCGGTGGCAGTTGGCTCATCTCGGCGATACCGCCGGCGTTATCGGCGATCGGCCCGAACGCGTCGATCGCGAGCTGCATCGCGGTCGTCGACATCATGCCTGCCGCGGCGATCGCCACACCGTAAAGACCCGCAAAATAGTAGGACGCCATTATGCCGCCGGCCAGTGTCAGGATCGGGATGACGGTCGATTTCATCCCGACGGCAAGACCGCCGATGATATTCGTCGCATGCCCGGTCGCCGACTGTTGGACGATCGACATGACCGGCTTTTTACCCATCGCAGTGAAATATTCCGTGACGAAACTCATGATCGCCCCGACGATGGTTCCGACAACGATCGCGTAAAAGACGTCCATCTTATAAAACGTGTTCGTACGCAATTTGATCGGGCCGTCCGGTAAGATCCACATCACGGCGAAGTACGCGGCGATAACTGTAAGGATGATCGAGGACCAGTTGCCGAGGTTGAGCGCGTTCTGAACGCTCGATTTTTCGTCCTTGATCCTGACGAATAAAGTCCCGACGATCGAGAACACAAGACCCAGACCGCAGATCACCATCGGCAGAAGGATCGGTGACATGCCGCCGAATGCATCGTTGAGCTTGATCTCCTGCCCGAGCACCATCGTCGCCAAAATCGTCGCGACGTACGATCCAAAAAGATCGGCGCCCATCCCGGCTACATCACCGACATTGTCGCCGACGTTATCGGCGATCGTCGCGGGATTGCGAACATCATCTTCGGGAATTCCGGCTTCGACCTTGCCGACGAGATCGGCTCCGACATCCGCCGCCTTTGTATAGATACCGCCGCCGACTCGCGAAAACAGAGCGATCGATTCGGCACCGAGCGAGAAACCTGTCAGTACTTCGATCGCGGTCCGCACCTGGTTTGCACCGAGGTCTGCGAAGATCGCGAGGAACACAATGAACAATCCGCCGAGACCCAGTACCGCGAGACCGGCAACACCCAGCCCCATCACCGTACCGCCGGTGAAGGAAACTTTTAGAGCCTGCTTGAGGCTTGTGCGGGCGGCTTGCGTGGTGCGAACGTTTGCCTTGGTCGCGACCTTCATCCCGATATATCCGGCCGTCGCCGAGAACACGGCGCCGACGATAAACGCGATACTGATCAGCCAGCTCGAATGGATCTCGCGGCCATTTATCTCATGTATCGTTCCCGAATACGCCAGTAGCACCGCGGTGAACAGGACAAAGATGCTCAGCACCTTCCATTCCGCCTTCAGAAAAGCCATCGCTCCGTCGGCGATATAACCGGAAAGCTCCTGCATTTTCGCATCACCGGGATCCTGCTTACTGACCCACGCCGACTTAAATGCCATTACCACCAATCCGAGTATCCCCAGGGCCGGTGCTAAATAAATTACGTAATTGTTCATGTTGTTCTTAATTTTCCCTTCCCGCCGATCCAGCCAAACTAATATTGAGAGCCGACAATTGCCTGCATGGATCGGGGTGCGGTCTCAAAACTACTGATTATCAAATACTCGTAAATATTTGACAAATGATGCGCGGCAAAATGTCGCCCAGTCGCCTTGTCAGAACCGCGAGCGGTAGCGACCGGGTCACCCGCTGGCTCCGATTCAAGTAATTGCAGGGACACCCGGTCGCTACCGCTCCTGGTACTGACTGTTGCGGTAAACTATCTCCGTGCGATCGATCACCGTAAAATCGAAACAGCGTGAAGAGATGATCGACATCACCGCGGATGTCGAGAAACTTGTACCGGAAAAGGGAGAAGGGGTTTGCGTGCTCTTTACGCAGCATACGACGTGTGGGCTGACTGTGAACGAGAATGCGGATCCGGATGTTCAGTCGGACATGCTTGGATTTTTGCAGCGTTTGATCCCGCAATACGAGCCGAACTTCAAACACTTCGAACACAATTCCGACGCACATATCAAATCATCTATTTTCGGCTCGAGCGTGACCGTGCCGTTCGAGGACGGTAAGCTCGCGCTCGGGCGATGGCAAGGGATTTACTTGTGCGAATTCGACGGGCCGCGGGAGAGGAAGGTCGTTGTAAAAGTGATAAGTGATGGGTGATGGGTGATAAGTGATGGGTGATAAGTGATGAGGGACGAGAGACGAAGACGAGGGTATGGTCTACCCGCAAACTTAATAGTCTTTCCCCTCGTCCCTTGTCCCTTGTCACTCGTCCCTTATCACTTATCACCTATCACTTATCACTAAAAACTATGACCACTGGATATTCAGGAAAGCCTCTGTCGAAAAAGCTGGGTATACAGCCCGGGATGATGGTAGTGACTGTTGGCGCTCCGGATGACTACTCCGATCTGCTAATGCATGTGCCGGACGATGTGCTGATCGTCGAGGCGGGATCACGCGGGTCATCAAGGGCAAAGGTCTCAAGCGCCCCGGCGGATATTGTTCACCTGTTTACAAACAGCCGCGACGATCTATTTCGTGGTCTCGCCGAGTTCAAGAACCTGATTAGACAGGACGGGGCGATCTGGGTGTCGTGGTACAAGAAGGCGGCAAGACTTCCGACCGAGATAACCGAGGATACGATTCGCGAAGCCGCGCTACCGCTCGGGCTTGTCGATGTAAAAGTCTGCGCCGTGGATGAGAAATGGTCGGGGCTGAAGCTCGTGATTAGAAGGGAAAACCGGAAGTAGTTCGAAGCTCCGTAGGAGCGGCATGTTTGTAGCACTAGTCGGGGAGGCCAGTCGAGCTCCGTAGGAGCGGCACCGTTTTGTCGCTCCTACGGAGCTCGATTCCGCTGCAACTCGATACTACAAACATCTTGCTCCTACGGAGCTGGGAAATTACCTACCGGCTGGGAAATCGAGTATAATCTCGGAACCCAATCTAAGGAGTTTCAGTCGATATGCCGACCGTCGATCCGCGAGTGACCTCGAGAGTCAGCATTCAGCAGTCATAGAGTTTAGCGATCGGCATAAGGGCCGAATTAGGAGAAAGAATGTTAGGAGTACAACCATATCTTTCGTTTCAGGGAAATTGCGAAGAGGCGATCAACTTTTACAAGGACGCTTTAGGCGGCGAGATCCTCTACGTCCAGCGCTATGGCGATTCGCCGATGAAGGGAAAAGCTGCGGACGACAAAGTGATGCACTGCACGCTAAAGGTCGGCGAGACGCACATCATGGCGTGCGACAATGCTGAGGGCCAGCCAATGTCCGTCGGGAGCAACATCTCGCTCGCGATCGGTTCAAACGATCCGGCCGGTGCGGATGGGATGTTCGAGAAGATGTCGGATGGCGGAAGTGTGACGATGCCGATGCAGCAGACATTCTGGGCCGAACGTTTCGGAATGCTGACCGACAAGTTCGGCGTCAACTGGATGTTCAATTGCGACAAACCGGAAAGCGATCACGCGAAAGCGACAGCGTAGATTTAGAGAATTCAGAAATCAGAATTCAGAAATCAGTAGCCGGACGTTGAAAACGGAGCACTACGATCTCGATCGCCGGATTCTGACTACTGACTACTGAATTCTGATTTCTCACAACTTTTATGACTGAACCAATCCTCATAGCAAAAAAAGAAGCGGCGGAATTTTTTCTGCTGACGCAGATGGCGAATCGTCACGGTGTGATAACCGGTGCGACGGGTACGGGTAAAACCGTAACGCTCCAACGGATCGCGGAAAATTTCAGCTCGCGTGGCGTGCCGGTTTTTATGGCAGACATCAAAGGTGATCTGACAGGCGTCAGTCAACCCGGCTCGATGACCGGAAAGATCGGCGAGCGGATGACGATGCTCGGATTCACTGATGTGAAATTCGAAGGTTCGCCCGTCACGCTATGGGATGTGTTCGGCAAACAGGGCCATCCTCTTCGGGCAAGCGTATCCGAGATGGGGCCGCTACTCGTTTCGCGCATCCTTCAACTCAACGACACGCAGGAAGGTGTGTTGGCGCTCGCGTTCAAGGTCGCCGATGAGAACGGCCTGGTGCTGCTGGACTTGAAAGATCTGCAATCGCTGCTGCAATTCGTCGGTGAGAATGCCGATGAGTTCACGTTGAAATACGGCAACGTATCCAAGGCCTCGATCGGTGCGATCCAGCGCGGCCTGCTGCAATTGGAGCAGCAAGGTGCCGCGCAATTCTTTGGCGAGCCGGCGGTCAAACTTGATGATTTCATCCAGACGCTCGGCGGCAAGGGCGTCCTGAATCTTCTCGCGGCGGACGATCTTATAAATTCTCCGAAATTGTATTCGACGTTTCTGTTATGGCTCTTGTCCGAGCTGTTCGAGATGCTGCCCGAAGCTGGAGATCTCGACAAACCGAAACTCGTTTTCTTTTTCGACGAGGCGCACCTTCTGTTCAACGACGCGCCGGCATCTCTTGTCGAAAAGATCGAACAGGTTGTTCGTCTGATCCGCTCAAAGGGCATTGGCGTATATTTCGTCACGCAGAGCCCGGCCGACATTCCGGACAAGGTCCTCGCACAACTCGGCAATCGTGTTCAGCACGCGCTTCGCGCGTACACGCCGAAGGAGCAGGAGGCGGTAAAGATCGCGGCAGAAAGTTTTCGTGAAAATCCGGATGTCGATACGGTCAAGACGATCACCGAACTCGGCGTCGGCGAAGTGCTTATCTCAACGCTTGACGAGAAAGGCATTCCGACGATGGTCGATCGTGCGTTTGTCGTACCACCGGTAAGCCAGATCGGCCCCATTACAGCCGAGCAACGCGCACAATTGATCAGCTCGTCTCTGGTCGCCGGTCAGTACGAGCAGACGATAGATCGCGAATCGGCATTCGAGATCCTTGCAAAACGAACGGAAGAAAAAGCTCAGGCGGATGCCGAGGCGAAAGCCGTTGTCGACGCCGAAAAGGAAGCCGCAAAACAAGCAAAAGCCGAACGAGCCGCCGCGCGTGCTCCGGACACGCTTGCCGAATCGATCACGAAAAGCGTTGTGCGATCGGCCAGCACCAGCATCGGTCGCTCGATCGGAACGCAGATCGTGCGCGGCGTTCTCGGCGGCATCTTTGGTGGAAAATCGAAATCGAAAAGTAGTTGGTTCTAAGTAATGCGGATTGCGGCACGCGGAATTTGGAATCCGGAACGTCGGATGGCGGACTCCACTGGAACGCAGGCATCCCTGCCTGCAACGCCGTGGCTTCCGCGGCGTCAAACCTCTCGGTCCTCAGGTCGCTACGCGCTTTTTCGTGCTTCGCACTCATGCAGGCAGGGATGCCTGCGGTCCAGTCCGTTGACAAACGCCATGTTGATCAAAGACAACGTCATCGAGAAGATAAAATTGGGGGAAATCACGCTCCTGTTTCGCCGCTGGGCGCGTCCCGGCGCAAAGGCCGGCGGTTCGCAAATGACACAAGGCGGCGTGATCGGCATCGATGCCGTGGATGTCGTCGCGGAATCCGATATCACCGACCTCGATGCACGCTACGCCGGTTATGCATCCGCAACCGATCTGCTCGAGCATCTCAACTATCGCGACGATCCCATCTACAAGATCCGTGTTTATTTCAAGGGCGAAGATCCGCGGATCGCGCTTCGCGAGAATGACGAACTCGACGATGGCGAGTTGAACGAGATCATCGCCAAGCTCGAAAAGCTCGATAAGAACAGCAAGCGCGGTTCGTGGACGCAGAGCTATCTCCAGGTGATTGCGGACATGCCAAACACGCATTCAAGTCTGCTGGCCGACTATCTCGGCCTTTCGATCCCCGAATTCAAACCATGGGTGCGGAAGTTAAAAGCACTGGGCCTTACGGAAAGTCTTCATCCCGGCTACAAGTTGTCGCCGCGGGGGGAAAAGGTGCTCGAAGCGCTCCGTGGTAGATGAGGCGACTCGAAATAATCAACTGGAGCGCATTGACTGGAGCGCGGGCATCCTTGCCTGCATGAGGGCGAAGCCCGAAAAAACCATTGCTTTTTGAATTATTACAGTATGACGTCGCTGCCGCGACGTTGCAGGCAGGGATGCCTGCGCTCCAGTCATGCGTGCGCTCCAGTCAATACTCTCCAGTCATGTCAGCGCCACGTTCACAAGATAGTAAACTAGTGAGAACATGAAAGTCCTTCTTACCGGCGCCAATGGCTACATCGGAAAGCGCCTTCTACCGCTGCTGATCGAGGCCGGCTGCGAGGTCGTGTGTGCTGTTCGGGACACGAACCGCCTTCCCCGCGACGGTTTCTATGAACATCCGAATGTGTCGGCTCTCGAAATTGATTTTTTGAATAATGTTTCCGTAAGCGACGAACTGAAAGATATTGATGCCGCGTACTACTTGATCCATTCGATGAGCGACGAAGACTCTTCTCGTTTCGAAGAACTCGAGAAAACCGCTGCCCTGAATTTTGTTCAGCTGATAGATCAAACGGCCGCGAAACAGATCATCTATCTTGGCGGTATCACTAACGAAAAGGAACTCTCGACGCACCTGGCATCGAGGAAAAAGGTCGACGAGTTGCTTCGCACCAGTCGGGCACCCGTCACCTCGCTCAAGGCCGCGATCATCGTCGGGTCGGGTAGCTCCTCATTCGAGATCATTCGCGATCTCGTCGAAAAACTACCGGTGATGATCACGCCGCGATGGTTGGACACGCGAACCCAGCCGATCGCTATACGCAACGTGCTCGAGTATCTCGCCGGCGTACTTCTTCGCGAGGACACGTACGGCCAATCGCACGACATCGGCGGGCCGGACGTGATGACGTACAAGGAAATGCTGCTCCAGTTCGCTGAAGTGCGCGGGTTGAACCGTTACATTCTTACCGTTCCGGTAATGACGCCAAAGCTCTCGTCATACTGGCTTTATTTTGTTACTAGCACCTCGTACCGGTTAGCGGTAAATCTTGTAAACAGCATGAAAATAGAGGTCGTCGCGAAGCCAAACGATCTGGGTAAGAGCCTTGGGATCGATCCACTCAATTATAAGGATGCGGTTCGGCTGGCTTTTCAGAAGATCGGGCAGAACAGCGTAGTTTCGAGTTGGAAAGATTCGCTCGTTTCGAGTTTCAAAGATAGTACGCTGCGCAAGCACATGGAAGTGCCGGTCAACGGATGCTTCGTGGACGAACGAATGCTGCCGATTACAACAGACGTCGATCAAGTGGTCGAGAATATCTGGTCGATCGGCGGCAGTAGGGGTTGGTATTACACAAACTGGCTTTGGTCGATCCGGGGCGTGATGGATAAGATGTTCGGCGGCGTCGGGCTGCGCCGCGGCAGAACAAATGTGAGTACGATCAATGCCGGTGACACCCTCGATTTTTGGAGGGTTTTGGTGGCGGATAAACCGAACAAGCGACTGCTTCTTTATGCCGAAATGAAACTGCCCGGCGAGGCGTGGCTTGAGTTTGCGATCATCCGCAAAGAAGGAAGGGACTATCTAAAACAGGCGGCGACGTTTCGCCCGAAAGGACTTCTTGGCCGGCTATACTGGTATTCGGTCTTACCGTTTCACTATTTTGTGTTCAGCGGCATGGCGGGGAATATTATTCGGTATGAAGGCTCGTGAGCTTATTTGGTAGCCAGCTAACGAAGTAGCGTAATCAATGAGCACCGCTAGGTGCGGAATGTTGGTAGCACTTGTCGAGTACACGAGGTTGAGCTCCGTAGGAGCGACATCGGTGTCGCTCCTACGGAGCTCGATTGCTTTCTTCGATTTTCTACCAATATTTCGGTCCTACGGACCTCGAACCATGAACTAATACAACAGAAACTCCTCTCTCACTTGCGCAAACTCACTCGATCTCGATTCCCACGCGGCGGTTATCTCACCCAACGACTCTCCCGCTTCGATCGCTTTTCGAATCTTGTCCGTACCGCAGACGATATCGAACGGGTTCTTTCCAAACTCGTACTCGTATTCGTTCTGCCGCCATTGGAAATGACCGGGATACATGTCGTGCGCGGTCTTGACCATCGCGATGCCGACGACGACCGGCGTGAACGTCGAGCGATCGGTGACATGGAGTTGAACGCCGGCACACCTCTCGCCGACGAACTCGGAGAATGTCGGTTCGAAGTACGCTTCGCGAAAAGCGACACCGGGAAAATTGAATCTACGAAGCTCAGCCGCCCAGGCGTATGCGTCGATGTACGGAGCGCCGTTTAGCTCGAATGGTTTTGTCGTACCGCGGCCTTCGGATAGCTCGGTACCTTCGAGATGGACCGTCGCGGGGAATACGGCGCATGTGTCGATGGTCGGGATATTCGGCGACGGAATCGTCCAGGGAAGCCCCGTATCTTCGTGCCACATCTCGCGGCTCCAGCCTGTCATCTTTACAATTTCGAGATCGCATCCGATGCCAAAATGCTCATTGAACAACTTCGCCATCTCACCGATCGTCATGCCGGGACGCGTCGGCAGCTCGAACTGTCCGACGAACGACGTGAACTCTTTCTCGGTGACGTTGCCTTCGACGTTGACGCCGTTGATCGGATTCGGGCGATCGCAGACGACAACACGCTTTCCGTATTTCGCAGCGGCGATCATGCAGTTCGCCATCGTGTATGTGTATGTGTAGATGCGGCAGCCGACGTCCTGCAGATCGACGACGAACGTGTCGATCTCATCACACATCTCCTCGGTCGGCACGCGCGTTTCGCTGTAGAGCGAATAGACCATCAGGCCGGTCCGCAGATCGCGAACATGCGGCGTCTCGATCATGTTGTATTGCACGTCGCCGCGGATGCCGTGCTGCGGTCCGAAGAGCGCCGTCAGGTTGATATCCGTATGTTCGAAGAAAACATCGGCATCGTGGCGAAAGTTGGGCAGCACCGATGCGGGGTTGCATACGAGGCCGACACGCTGTCCCCGGATCAGATCGATCCGGCCGTCGAGAAGCAGTTCGATACCGAGGCTTGTTTTGCGTGCAGTCATTGTTCCCTATGAAAAAAGAGCGAGCCCCGGCTGTTCACAAGGGCCCACTGGAATATGTGAAATTACTTTCGGGCGTTAAGCCGCGGTCGTGTCCGTTATCGAGGCGCCGGGTGCATTTTCTTTGACGGAAGCGATGCCAGTCTCCATCGCGGGTGCCGACGAGTACATCTCGCTTCGGCCGATCTCTTGTCCGTTCGCCGCCTTGAGAACGAAGTATGGATCACCCTTTGACGAGGTACGTCGGTCAAATCGTGCCTCGTCACTTCCATTGGTCCTGACGGACTCGATACCGTTCTCGGCACCGGCACGAGTGTCATACATCTCGCTCGACAGAATGGTCTGCCCGTTTCCAGCCTTCAGATTGAAAAAGAATTTTCCGTTCGATGAAGAGTTTAATTCGAATTTTCCTGCCATTGTTTTTACCTCCGAAATCTAATCCTTGCATAACCCTGAGGGAGTATATGTGGGAACAGCTTACTCAATAAAATCATTCGCCGATACTTCACGCGGTGCGAGGTTGTTGCGCTGGATGACGCGGACACAAACGTTCCAGCGGAGGATCGCATCGTCGTTCCCGGCGGGACGGATAGCTTCCGCCTTCTCGAACCATTCCATCGCCTGCTCGAACAGCTCGTAGACGTTTATCCCGCCTTTATTGAGCGCCGCTTTTGCACGGCGTTCGTACACGATGCCGGTGTAGTATGCGCGTTCGTACTCGCCTTCGATCTTCGCCAGAAAATCCTGGAAGCGGCCATCGCCGACGGCGTAGTCTTTCGATAACCGGTCGCTCATCGCGAGCACGATATTCACCAACGCTTCCTGATTATCGGGCTCGATCGCGAGAATATCGAGATAGATGCTCTCGGCGGCTCCGGGTTCGTTGAGCAGGCGATACCGATTCGCCTTTTCGAGTGCTGCGGGTACGGCTTCGTGATGGAGTGGTTTGAGTTCGAACATACAAGTATGGCGGACTGTTAGTCCGCCGATGGACAGACTAACAGTCTGTCCTACTTATTCTTTCTAAATATCTTCACAAGCTTCGCGAGCGGATCGTAAAACTCATCAACGACGCGCTCCTTGAGCGGGATGATCGCGTTGTCGGTGATCGTAATATGCTCCGGACAAACTTTGGTGCAGCATTTTGTAATGTTGCAGTATCCGATGCCGAATTCGTTCTTTAATTCGCTGACACGGTCCTCGGTGTCCAGCGGATGCATCTCGAGTGCGGCGGCGTAGACGAGAAAGCGCGGCCCGATGAACTCGTTGTGCTTTTCATGATCGCGGAGCACGTGACAGACGTCCTGGCAGAGGAAGCATTCGATACACTTGCGAAACTCCTGTACGCGGTCGATGTCCGACTGCTGCATCCGCCACGTTCCGTCCGGCGCGTCGGGCGGTCGCGGCTTAAATTTCTTGATTCGTTTTTTGACCTCGAAATTCCACGACACGTCGGTGATGAGATCTTTGGTCGGAGGGAACGCCCGCATCGGTTCGATCGTCACAGCCTGTGTGATATCGATCGTATCGAGTCGCGTCATGCACATCAGTTTCGGCTTACCGTTTATCTCCGCCGAGCACGATCCGCATTTGCCTGCTTTGCAGTTCCAACGGCACGCGAGATCCGGAGCCGACTCCGCCTGTATCTGATGAACGGCGTCGAGCACGACCATTCCCTCGGTCACATCGGTCGAGTAATCGACCATCTCACCAGTGCCGCTTCCGCCTCGTCTTATGCTGAATGTTGCCTGGGTCATTTCGTTTTTCTTATTCGTGCTCTTTTCTTTTTTCGTGTGAGTTCGTGGTTTTTTCTTGTTTCGTGTGTTTAGTGTGTTTCGTGGTTTTCTTAAATTACGTATCGGTTCCACTCAAGCTTGGGGCGAGCACCAAAGTTCATCAGTAGCCCAACATGCCTTGTTGGTGATTCTCAGGTAGTTGATAATTTGACCTTCTTCCAACGATGTCAGTCGAAACTGAGACTTCAATTCCACAATTATCTGGTCATAGCAGACAAAATCGGGACGATAAATCTTCTTGAGCGGAATTCCCTTATAAAAAATCTTTAGACGCTCCTCGCGAACATACGGAATTCCCCGTCCATTAAGCTCTAATGCCAGGGCTTCCTGATAAACAGGTTCAAGAAAGCCCACGCCGAGCGTGTAATAGACTTCCATTGCGGCGCCCGCAATAGCATAAACCTCATCTTTCAATATCAACTCAGGCATGGGAGAGACCTCTTGAGTTAAAGAAGAACGAAACCAAACCACGAAACACACGAAACACACGAAACAAGAAAAGGAAAAGAAAGATTAACCCATCTCTTCGATGACTGTCCTTAATTCTTCTGGCATTTCGGGGATCGGCACACGCGAGATCTTCATAAGTCCATCCGCGTCCTGCTTGAGCGAAAAATTGAATGTGCCAAACTCCTTTTCCTTGTTCGGGTAATCCTCTCGAAAATGTCCGCCGCGGCTCTCTTTGCGTTCGAGCGCCGCAGTAGCTATCGCTTCGGAAACCGTGAGCAGATGTTTTAGATCGAGTGCCGTGTGCCAACCCGGATTGAAATCGATGTTGCCGGTGACGGAACAATTCGCCGACCGTGATTTCATTTTCTGCAGTTCGTCCACCGCCTCGCGCATCTCCTCTTCGTTTCGGACAATGCCGACCAGCCGCTGCATCATGTCCTGCAGATCATGTTGGATATTGAATGCATTCTCGCCCTGCTCGCGTTCGAACGGCTGGAGAGCACTACGCGCTTCGGTCTCGATCTGATTGTTGTCGATAGAACCGTGCGAATTCGCTTTCGCAAATTCGGCGGCAAACTCGCCCG
Organism: Pyrinomonadaceae bacterium; assembly: GCA_041745575.1. Classification (GTDB taxonomy): domain Bacteria; phylum Acidobacteriota; class Blastocatellia; order Pyrinomonadales; family Pyrinomonadaceae; genus OLB17. The sequence goes on along the minus strand of JBGTIQ010000037.1, from coordinate 34,252 downwards.
CTCGTTTTCCGAATACGATCAAATCCGAAAGCGAATTTCCGCCTAAGCGATTTGCACCGTTGATACCCGCGGCACATTCGCCGGCGGCGAAAAGTCCGGGCACGGTCGAAGCCTGTGTATCCGAATCGACGCGGATGCCGCCCATGATGTAGTGCGTCGTAGGGCCGACCTCCATCGGGGTCGTCGTGATGTCGAGGTTCGCGAGCTGTATGAACTGGTGATACATCGACGGCAGTTTTTTCTTGATATGCTCTGCGGCGTTCGGCAGCTTTTCTTTGATCCATGCGATGTCGAGATACACGCCGCCGTGTGGCGAGCCTCGGCCGGCTTTCACCTCACGGTTGATGCAGCGTGCGACGTGATCGCGCGTCAACAGTTCGGGCGGACGGTTCGCGGATTTGTCGCCCTGCGTATATCGCCAGCCTTCCTCGGGATCCTTTGCGGTCTGGTCCTTATAAGCCGTCGGCACGTCATCGAACATGAACCGCTTTCCTTCGCTGTTCTTTAAGATCCCGCCTTCGCCGCGAACACCCTCGGTCACAAGGATGCCTCTCACGCTCGGCGGCCAGACCATGCCCGTCGGGTGAAACTGTATGAACTCCATGTCGATGAGCTCAGCTCCGACGTGATACGCAAGCGAATGTCCATCGCCGGTTCCTTCCCACGAATTTGATGTGATCTTGTATGCGCGTCCGACGCCGCCGGTCGCAAGAATGACGGCCTTCGCTTTAAAGACACGAAATCTGCCGTGCTCGCGCTCGTATGCGAAACATCCGACGACACGGTCGCGGTCTTTTATCAGCGACACGACGGTAACTTCCATGTGGACGTCGATGCCCTGATGGACACCGTGATCCTGAAGTGTGCGGATCAATTCAAGTCCCGTTCGATCACCGACGTGTGCGAGTCGCGGATAACGATGGCCGCCGAAATTTCGCTGAAGTATTTTGCCGTCTTTCGTGCGATCGAAGACCGCGCCCCAGGCCTCGAGTTCGCGAACGCGATCCGGCGCCTCTTTCGCGTGAAGCTCGGCCATCCGCCAGTTGTTTATGTACTGGCCGCCGCGCATCGTGTCGGAAAAATGGACCTTCCAATTATCGCGATCGTCGACGTTGCCCATCGCCGCCGCCATTCCGCCTTCGGCCATCACCGTATGCGCTTTGCCAAGCAGCGATTTGCAGATCAGCCCGACACTGACGCCCGCGGTAGATGCTTCGATGGCCGCACGCAATCCAGCGCCACCGGCACCGATGACGAGAACGTCGTGTTCGTATGTTGTGTATTCAGTCATCTAGTCTGTTGGCGGTTGGCAGTGGCGGTTGGCGGGCCCGACGTCCTCGGCTTGAACCTATTAGGGTTTTGGATCATCCGACCTAACATGCTGCCCACTTCCCTATACTGTGACACCAATCTTTCGTGGATCGCCTCATCTAGGTATCGACAATCTCTCGAGACATCAAGCCAAACCTGCGTCTCGGTTGCTTCACCATCGGCGTCGGACATCTTACTCGCAAACGCATTTGGATACTGCCGCTTCCTGTAACCTTCCGCGATATTTGCTGCGACGCTACGCGAAGACCGTCGAATTTGATCTATGAGAGAGTAGCGTTCTTCTTTAGGAAACGTCTTGGAGATTTCAAAAATCTCCATCGCAAGTTTATATGCCAACTGAAATACTCGCAGACTCTTGTGTCCGTCCATACTGGGAGAAGTAACCTAACTTCGAAAGCTGGCGTCTTCCTGCCAACTGCCACTGCCAACTGCCTACCACAAACGGTAGTCTGTAAAGATTCCCATCGAACACAGCCGGACGTAGATGTCCGAGAATCCAACCCAGAACAAGCTGAACCACGCGAACATCATGTGGCGTCCGTTGAGTTTGCTCACCCATCTCCAGAGCGCGTGCTGCACCGGCCTATTCGAAAGTGTGTCTTTGCGTCCGCCAACCAAATGCCGCAGAGAGTGACAGCCCAGCGTATAGCTGCTGAGAAGGATCACGTTCAGCACAAGGATGATCGTCCCGACGCCGATTCCGAATTTATGCCCACCGCTCCCATCCGCGAACCAAAATGCTTCATACGCGTCGTATGCAAGAATGATGACGAACAGCAGCGCGAGATACAGAAAATATCGATGGATGTTCTGGATGATGAGCGGAAATTTGCTCTCGCCGCGATAACTATGTCTCGGTTCACCGACCGCGCATCCGGGCGGATCCGCCCAAAACGCTTTGTAATATGCACCGCGATAGTAGTAACAGGTGAATCGAAATCCACCCGGTGCCCAGAGGATCATTAGCGCCGCGGTGAACGGGATCCACGTCGGGAACCAGCCCGGCTTAGGGCCAAACCACGCCGTCGCCGATCCTAAAAGCTCGGGCGAATAGAATGGCGAAAGATACGGGCCGAATCGGAAATGCTCACCCTGAAACGCCGCCCAGGTCGAATAGGCGATGAACGCCGAAAACCCGATGAACGTCGCGAGCGACGGCAGCCACCAAAGATCTTTTCGCGTTGTCTCGCCAAAACCGCGCCGCGTAATCTGAACCAAGTTCGATGCCATCTGGCCGATCTACCTCCGCTCAACTTCTACTAATGGATTGTGTCATTAAGCCCGATTGTACGAAGCCCGTGCGTGTAAGCTCTTGAGCCTAAGAAATTAGGTAAAGTTTGCCGCTAATGAAAAATCAAGTCAAGCAAGACGGGTGCTATAATCGAAACCCTGGAGAGACTTAGCCGATGGACTTTTATTTCCTTATCTTTTCGCTCTTTTTTCCGCGCGTGGTTTTGCTCGTCTACCTTTTCCTGTTCCCCGCCGCGTACCCGGCCAACACCGTACCGCAGTGGGGTGATGTTCTACTCGGCCTCTTCATGCCGCGGGTCCTGATCCTCATTTACATTTACCAGAACATGGGCTTTGAAAACATTTGGTTCGTCGCCCACCTTGTCGTGGCGATCATCGCGTACTTTGGCGGTAGTCGCGAAACGGTGCGGAGAAGAAGAGCCCGCTCGGTCTGAAATACCTGGAGGAATTTGATGATGAAATTAGCAACTACTATTTTCGCGCTCGTTGTAGCGTTGATCTTCACCACGAGCCTGACGGCGCAGGTCCCGGCACAGACCGGCCCCGCTAAAGTCGGTGTCGTAAATTCTGATATGTTCTCGAGTGCAACAGGTGGGATAACGCGGCTTGTCAATGCATTGAGGACGCTCGAGACTGAGTTCAAACCACGACGGGACGAGATCACACAGATGATCAGCCGCATCAACTCCCTCCAGCAGGTCCCGGCGAACACACCGCCCGCTCAACTAGCGACCAGACGCGACCAGGCCGAAACTTTACAAGTAGAAATTCAAAGGAAACAGGAAGATGCCCGCGCCGCATATGCGAAGCGTCTCGCGGCTTTAACCGATCCGATACGCATGAGCGTTTTTAACGCCCTCGAAGCATACGCAAAACAACGCGGCATCGATGTGCTGCTTGATCTGAGCAAATTTCCGGACGGCGTGCTGCTTGCGAATAAGAATGCGGATCTCACACCCGCGTTCATCCGGGACTTCAACAGCAAGAATCCGTAACAGACCTTATCCGCCGAAGCTTGTCAGCCAGGTTGCAAAGCTGACCCACGTCTCGGTCGGCGCGAAGGCGAGCCTGAGCCAATGCGAGGCGATCAGGAAAACCGTTCCGGCCAGAAACACTTTGTTTAGTTTGCCGTTTCTCCAGGTGTCACCCGCCACGAAAATAATCGCGAGAAGATCCAGCACGCCGAAAAACCAAAGCGGTCCATACGATGCTGTCAGTCCGAACGGAAAGCGTGCGATCGCAGCCGGCAGGAAATTGAGCACCGTCAGCAACATCAGCCGTTTGTGGTTCGGTGCGTTTCGGCGATAGTAGACCGCTGCCGCGAACAAGAACGCGAAAACGATCATGTCAAAAAAGGGAACGGCCAGGAACTCGAGCGGGGCAAGGCCCGGCGGCGTCGACATTGAGCCGTATTTCGCGGCGGCGACGGCCGTCATCAATCCGGTTATGAATATCGTCACGCCGAGCACAATACTCGCGACCCCAAGCCGCTGGTGTATCTTGATTCGTTTTGAGCGGATCAAATACACCTGTGCTCCGAAGAGGGCAACCCATAGGGCCATAGCCAGCCCGTGCACGTGGATTATCAGCCTGGGTATGGGCGGCGAGTTGAACAGGCCTTTGAGGTAATAAGTCGGGGCAAATCCGATCAGCACAGTGATCGGGAACAGTATCGCGATCGCGAGAAAGAAGCGGCGCTCGAAGGCGCGCTTTTCAGCTGCGTTGTTGATAGCCATCCTATTTTTCCTTTCTGGATTCTTTCGGGGGCCAAAATTTGGAGAAAGATAGCATGGCTCGGGGCAGATTGCGAACCCCGACGATACACCGAACGTCGATAAGCACGCTTCGTTCTACACGGTCGATAGTGCCGGCGTCTCACCTTTTCTCTCGTGAAAGCTCAACAGACGAATTCCTAGCACAAAGATGAATATCACGATCGCGGGCGAAAGAATGCTGACCGGGTGTGTGCGAAGTTGGTTTAGGTCACTCGCAGCAGTGAGCATATTTCCGAGACTCGCTTCGGGTTCCTGTACTCCGACGCCGAGGTAAGACAACGCGATCTCGGCGAGTAGAAATGCCGGCAACGTGAGCATCGCCTGCGTGATCAGCGGACCGGAAATATTCGGCAGAACGTGTCGAAACAAAATACGCATCTGCGTAACGCCGGTCGCGATCGCGGCCGTTACGAACTCGCGCTCGCGCGTCGCCAGCACGAGCCCGCGTGCGAGCCTCGCCATCTCGGCCCAACCTGTGAGCGCAAAGATAAGCAGCAAGAGAAACGCGGCGCGCATCGGCGGAAGTTCGAGCGGGAAAGCAGCGCGTGCGGCGAGAATAAGGATCAGCGTCGGCAGCGAGAGCATAGCATCGGTCGCACCCATTAAGACTGTGTCAGTTAATCTCCCCGCATACCCACTGACGACACCGACGACGACACCGAGCACGCATGCCAGTATCACACCGAGCGAACAGACGACAAGTGAAAATCGAACGCCATGCATGAGCCGCGAGAACCGGTCGCGTCCGAGAATGTCGGTTCCAAGTAAATTCACACGCGGGCCGCTCTCAGACTCTGCGACGCCGAACAGATGACGGTCGGTTTCGAACAAGCCAAGCAGCGAGTACGAAAATCCGCGAACGAAAAACTCGATCGGAAAACCTTGCGTGCGATCTTCTTCGTAAATAAGCCGCAGCGGGTCGGTCAGGCGCACCGAATAAACCATCGGCCGAAATTGAAACGCCCCTTCAGCGTCACGAAAGTGAATCGCGCTCGCCGGGGCTGATGGTTCGGACCGCGATTGCTGACGATAATCGTATGGCGAAAGGAAATCGGCGAAGACCACGACGGCGATGAAGGAGGCGACGATCGCCCAGCCGATGAGGCGGGCGGGACTTTTTCGAATTGAGTTATTCGTGTTTCGCTTCACCGTGTTGAATAGTGAGATCAGGCATCAAACTCCCCTCCTGGATAGGAGGGGTGGCAGCCGCTTCGGCTGACGGGGTGGTGGATCAAACGAAATCTGATTCTTCTATCTACCACCCCACCGGCAGAGCCGGCACCCCTCCTATCCAGGAGGGGAGTTCTACTATCCTCTCATCCGTTTATCATTCACCGCCTGGAGTATCTCGGCCAATGTATTACCAAGCCAGACCGCGGTGCTCGTGACAAGGACGATTCCCATCACCAACGGGAGATCGCGGCCGCGAACGGCGGAGACCATCAACGTCCCCAGGCCCTGTCGGCCAAGTACCGATTCAACTATCACGGAACCGCCGAGAACTCCTCCGAGCGACAAACCAAAAACCGTCAGTACGGGATCTAGTGCCGCGCGTACCGCATGTCTGACGATGATGACGCCTTCTCTCAGCCCCTTTGCACGTGCGAGTTGAATAAAATCTTCGCCCATCGTTCGGCATAGTCCGTCATGAAACTGAGCCAGAAAGATCGAGATCAACGGGGCGGAAAGTGCGATCGCGGCAAGCCCGAACCCGGCGGCCGACGCAGTTTCGATGTTGGCCGCGGTGATCTGCGCGACGATCGCCAGTGCAACGAGCGCGAGGACGATCCTCGGCGTAGACGCGGTAAAAAAGACGATGAACTCGATAACGTGCGAAAGGGTTTTGCTTTTGTAACGCGCCGCAGCGATGCCGAGGCTGAATGCTACCGTGATCGCGATGGCGAGAGCGGCAACACTGAGGAAGAACGTGCTCAGGAATCGCGATCCGACGAGCGAGCGGACCGGGACGCGAAAGTACATAGACTCTCCGAGCTCGCCGACAACCGCTCCTTTTAGCCAGCTGAAATACCTTACCGCGAGTGGTTTGTCGAGACCGTAGACGCGTCGCAAATTTTCAATGGTCGCTTCGGATATCTGCGGATTATCGCGAAGGCTGGTGAGCGCGTCGCCGCCGGCGAAACTCAACAGCGCAAATGTCACCGCCGAAACGATGAAGATCATCATTAGCCCCTGCACGAATTTTCTGGCGATCAGTTTGAACACGCTCCGATTTCCTGGCCGCGATAGAACATGTGAAGCGAGCCGTCAAGACAACTTCTTACTTTCGATTCCCGTTTTGACGGTGAGTAGTTGGCCGAGATAGGGTCGAGCTAAATATTTATTGACTTTCTATCTCCGCAGGACTAGCTTTTATCCGACCACTCAAGAACTGCTAGTTGAACGTTCCCGTTGTCTCAACTTCCGAACATTCTTATGCGGGTCACAGAATTGTACTTTAAAGGATCAAACGATTGAAGTACTCATTGATCACAGTTGAGGACAATACGAATAATGGTAAGCGAAAAACAATCGAGCAGCGACGCAGAAACCAACGAATATGAAAAGTTTGGCTTATACCCGTATAAAACTTTGCAGGATATCGTGACTCGACTAGATTCCGGTGATTACAAAGATTCACATGGCAATGCGCTGGGCTCCAGCGCGGCGTTTCAAGAGCTTGAAAAGATGGCTTATGAACCCGCTCTTCCTGATTCAGCGACTTTGATCGTTGCGGGAATGATACATAATTTGGAAGAAGCGGGGTATAAAGATGATGCTGGTAGAGACCTTCGGAATAGCAATCTAATTTTAGCCCTGAAACATTTGAATGTAAGAAAGTTGTTCCGATCGCAAGCTAAAGATGGACTTCAGTTATTGGCTACGCTGGAAGCTATTTCATATCAAATCTCAGAAGGGTCGGAGATAAAAAAGCTAGAAGATGACCCGGTATTTCATGACCTTCGCAGAATAATCACTCTAGAGGGTCGAGAGGACCGGGGTTGACCGACACGCAACAATCTCGATAGTGGAGAAATCAGATGAAACGAAGACTTTTATGGTGTTTTATAACAATAGCAACTTTAACAATTATTACCTTTCTTGCTCTTAGGCAAAATGCTGAAACGGTTTCCGCCGTTTCGCAGCCTGGGAAACTCGAAAAAAATGAACAGCTTCATCGAGCAGCATTCGAAAGAAACAAGACTCTTCGAGCGGAACAAAGAGCTCAGCCAGCTGATCCTTCTATAACCGATGACGTTGCGTTAGGATTGATGTTGCGGTTCATAACTGGAAATCAGAATGAACGACAGAAGGCTCAAGTGCGACAGTATATGTCCGATATTCTTGGCGTCAAGAATAGGGCCGACCAGGATAAGCTGTTCACGGTTGGAGAGACGTACAAATTGCAAAGTAATCAGATACAAATGCAGTCGGAAGCGACGACGCTCAAATATCATCCGTCTCATAACGCGATTACCGCCAGCGACGGACGGGCTTTAAGGCAATTGGCTCAGGACAAAGAGAACCTGATAAGAAATTCCAAAAGAACTCTGGAGCATAACCTTAGCGCCCCAGCGTGGGCTGCGATCGAGATTGCCTTGACGACGCGAATTAAGCCAAGAATTAAGGCGGTGCGCGAAACGGGAACAGGCGGTGAATGATGAGACGAAAATACTTTACCCTGATGCTGTTACTGGTTTTGTGTGGTCCCGTTATGGCCGCCGATGAACCTCTTGTGTGGACTTACGCCGAGTCGTGGTGGGAGAATGCCACGCCTGAGTCAGCGAACAACTGTATTTCTCAAGAACCCGAACGTGGTCAAGAGCCCTTTGTGATTTGCGCTGACGCCCGGTTTAGACTCACAGTTAGACAAACCGCAGAACTTAACCCAGCTGCGAATGCACACGGCGTCGAACTAACCGTCCAAATCAAAGACCTGAGTAACGGTCAGATCGTGAGTCAGGGAACAGGAGGGGCGTTTTGGGCCGGCACAGAGACTATATTTACCGCTCAAACTTCCCATGAGGTCGATGTTACATCTGATGGAACCGGAATGGGGCCATTCGAGGGATTGATAAATATTGAACCACAGTGTTCAGGCACGTCACATCCCCCGGGAGGCGGAACAACTGGTTTCTGGGGGTTCTCAATTCTATATTATCGATATCACAGTGTTAACTATCCCGGAAATCCGGGGTCGGCCTGGTTCACCCATAGACCCCATCCTGGCAATTCTTGCCCGTCAATTTGTCCCTCTCCCTATTGGGCGCTGGTGGTTACGCTAAGGGGAGGGCCTAAGCCCTATGCGTCAATTGCGGTTCCGTTTGGATATGGGTATTGTGGTCCCTTCGGCGGCGGTACAGGGATCAACACCGAGCATATGTGTTACGACATAATATACCTCGACTGACCAACGATATGGACATCTGTGCTCCGACGCGGTTGGCAATTTTCTTTAGTTTATCGACTTTTTCAGCCCAGTCGGTTCCGTCGGGAGGAATCGGCGTAGGTTGATGAATTTGTCGTTGAAACGCAGTTCAAAATGGAGGTGCGGGCCGGTTGCGCGGCCGCTCGAGCCGACGAAAGCCATCAATTGGACGCGTGGAGTGATTGGCCGACTACGACTTCGATCTCGTAGTTCACACCGCGCGCGTGCGTCCCGCGAAAATTTTCTACCCGGAGATTTAATTTTATGTCAGTCTTCGCATCGCTTCGACATCTGTACCTGATCGTCTCGTTCGCTCTTCTATTGACGGCATGCGGCCAGCCCCCGGCGTCGAATACGGCAACCGATTCAAGATTTGCGCCGAAAGTCGCAGGCACGCGGGGCGGAACGCTGTCTTATCGAATCACAGCCCCGCCGAAAACTTTTAACTATCTCGTCGCCGACGATGAAGCATCGATCTTGACTGCGTTCTACCTGCTCAACAGTCGACCGATGGAGTTCGATCATGCGACGCAAAAGTATCGGGCGGCGCTCGCCGAAAGCTGGACATTCGGTCCGGACCGGCAGACGGTCGATCTGAAGCTTCGCGAAGGCCTCAAGTTCTCGGACGGCCATCCGATCACAACCGAGGATCTCGCATTCTCACTCGCCGCGATGTACGACGAGCGAACTCTTGCGTCGTCGTGGAAAGATTCGATGAGCATGAATGACAAACCGATCGCGACAAAAATTATCGACGAGCGGGACATGCAGTTTATTTTTCCCGAGCCGGTCGCAGCCATTGAAAACTATCTGGACAATCTCGCCGTCTTGCCAAAGCACATTCTCAACGCCGACTTTGAAGCGGGCAAGCTCGCGGAGTCGTGGAAAATTACCACGCCGCCCGAGACGATAGTGACGAGTGGCCCGTTCACCGTCGAGTCGGCCGGTGCCGGCGATCGGATCGTGTTAAAGCGAAATCCGCACTACTGGCGAAAAGACGACAAAGGGACGCAGCTTCCATATATCGATCAGCTTGCCCTTGAGATCGTCAGCGATTCAAATCAATCGCTTGTGCGGCTGAATCAAAATACGCTCGACATCGTGGACCGGATCCGTCCGGCTGATTATGCATCGCTTCTGAATTCGCCGGGAGCTGTTAAGGCGTACGATCTGGGGCCCGGACTCGGTGTCGATAACATCTGGTTCAATCTGAACAAGACGACGAAGGACGGAAAGGCTGTCGGCAATCCGACGAAGTACGCGTGGTTTTCCGACAAACGATTTCGCCAGGCGATCTCGGCAGCGGTCGATCGTACATCGATCTCCACGGCTACGCTTCAGGGGTTGGCGACGCCGCTCTACGGTTTCGTTTCGCCGGCAAACCGGGCATGGATAGATCCCGCCTTACCGAAGATCGAGTACAGTCTCGAGAAGGCGTCGAAGCTCTTGACCGACGCCGGTTTCGTAAAGCGTGGTTCCGCGGACGCTCCGGAGTTATTTGATGGAAAAGGAAACCGCGTCGAGTTTTCGCTGCTCGTGCCCGCCGAGAACGAGCCGCGTAAATTGATGGCCGCCGTCATCCAGGAAGATCTCGCAAAGCTCGGGATAAAAATGAATGTCGTTCCAGTCGAAGCTCAGGCGGTGAGCGTCGCGTGGAATAAGAGCTACGACTATGAAGCGATACTTCTCGGGCTGACCGTATCTGGTATCGAGCCGACGACGTACGCGAATTTTTTATTGAGTACCGCCGCGGTCCATCAATGGCAGCCGAGCCAGAAAACCCCGGCGACCGAATGGGAAGCAAGGATCGACAAGCTTTTTGCCGAACAGGCCGGTGAGGGCGATCCGCAAAAACGCGCCGCGATCTTTAATGAGATCCAGCGCATCGTTGCCGAAGAGTCACCCGTTATCCCGGTTGTTTCGCGACACATCGTTTCAGCCGCAAACACGCGGCTAGGCAATTACTCGCCGAGCAGCATGTTCCCTTATTCGATCTGGAACGTTGACGAGATTTTTGTGAAACAACCCTAGGGAATGCGGATTGCGGAACGCGGAGTGCGGAGTGCGGAGTGCGGAATTCGATTTGGGAACGTTCGGATCCTGATAGCATTTCTGACATTTATCCGAACGGAATCCGCGTTCTGCATTCCGCACTCCGCGTTTCTTACTGCCCCTGTCCGCTCTTTATGGTGAAGTCCACTGGTTTCGCGACGTTACCTCGCACGCGGTACATATAAGTTCCGACGCTCAACCCATTGAGCTGGATCTTCTGCTGATTCGCCACCGCGATCAGATTTCCGTTTGCGTCGAGCAGTTCGAAAACGATCTGCTGATCTCCGTGATTCTGATTGATCTGGGCGTCTAGATATGACCTGCGCAGCTCGAACGTAATCGTCACGGAGCTCTGCACGGGATAGATCGTTCCGGAGTATCGTTCGTCAAACCGTCCGCCCGCACTCGGTGTCGGCGTCGGTGTCGGCGTCGGTGTCGGTGTCGGCGTCGGCGTGGGAGTCGGCGTCGGCGTCGGTGTCGGCGTTGGTGTCGGTGTCGGTGTCGGTGTCGGTGTTGGTGTCGGACCGGATCCGTCTACAACGAAATCCGAACCCGTTGCCGTATCGGAGGCCAAGAGCAGGCCGCCCGACAGCGACGAGCCGATCAGGATCTGCGATCGGGCCTCAGTAGATGTCGAGGTTGTGCCGAGGACGTTGAAGCCGACCGCGGCGTTAATTTTGTCGAGACCGAGCCTTATAGTTATTTCGTTTCCGCTTATCTGGCCGAAATCGGCCGCGCCTATCGTCTCTTGATTCTGATTCCCAGTCGGGAGTGTAGTGATCTTTCCGTACTTATAGGTCGTAGCCGTTTCATCGACCGACGCCGTTACGAACACGCGTGTCGCTCCGAAAGCCGACGTCATTGTCCATCGCATATTGGGCGTTTGGACAGATGCGTCGGTGACCTTCAAACGGTAGATGAGTTGATTCGCGACAGCGTCGTATTTGAAGTAGCCCTCGCGAATGTCCTGGGCCGTCGTGCCGAGCTCGTCATCCGCCGGATCCACGATCTGCGGTGCGTTAGGATCGTCTGACGGAAAGAGATTGGCGGGATGATCGACAGCCGCGAGCGACATCGCCGATCGTACTGCGTTGTGTGCATCGACATACCCGGCACCGACTACGCGTTCTTCATAGGGCATCGGTGTCGCCGTCTGGCGGAGGATCGTCACCACCTCGTCAGGCGTAAGCAACGGATTTGCCTCCATCATCAGGGCGACGATACCCGAGACTTGCGGCGTCGAAAAACTCGTCCCCTGCGATGTCGTGTAATAAGGCAGGAAGGCGGGCGGAATTGTCGAAAGATCGTTCGCTCCGACAAAGACCGGAATTGTTCCGGCGACGTTCGTCACGCCCGGAGCTTTCGACCGCGCGCTTTTGATATCGACACCCGAGCCGATGATGTCGGGGCGTAAATTCGGTGCGACCGTCGGATCGGCGGGCTGGCCGGCCGTATCGCTGCCCGTGCCGTTGTCGTTGCCGCGTGAGGAAAATCCGGCAGGTGTTCCGTAGCCTTGTTTCTCGCCGGCGGCAACCGAGATTACCCACGGAGCGACCGAGAACGGATTTATCATATCCGGCGCATCGCCGTCGTTGCCTGCCGCAAACACAACGGTTATGTTGCGGTCGTGCATGTTGCGCGTCGCGACGTTGATCGGGTCATTTGCGTCGTACGGCAGATCGGCAAGCGTCGTCCCGTACGAGTTGTTCGCGACGCGGATGTTGTACCGAAACTGATTGACCAGTGTGTAATCCATCGCCTGAACGATGGCATAGGTGCTAAGCCCCACGTCGTTCCCGGCGCGGATGCCGATAAGCTTCGCTCCCGGGGCCATTCCCATGTACAAACCACCCGACGCGGCACCGGTACCGGCCGTGACGCCCGCACCGAAGGTTCCATGGCCGCCTTCGACGTCAGAGATCGGAACATTTTCCACCGGGACGACGGGCAGGAAACCCGGCGGCGGTTCGACAGGCAGGTCCGCTGTCGCAAAGTAAACGTTCTGGATAACGTTCTGGCCGAGTTGCAGATCCGGATGTGTCGCGTCAATACCCGTGTCGATATACGCCACGCCGACATTCTTGCCGGTGACCGGCAGTCCGCCATTTAGCGTCGTGACTTGAAGATCCCGGATAAGATTCTCGATTCCAGTGATGGTTCGGCCTTCGCGGTCGAACAACCTGAACATCCGGTTTGCGTAAAGCGATCGGACAGAAGGCTTAGCTTTGAGCGCGTTGAACTGCGCCCCGTTGATCGAGGTCAGTACGATCGGCAATTGATTCAGATATCTGCCGCCGCGAATGCCGAGTGATTGCAGCATCGTGTAGTCAGCCGCCGTGGGCCGCTGATTAAACGTGATCACCACCGGTGTCAGTGCAAGCGGTGAAGCATTTATGCGGCTCGCGAGCAAGCCGTCCACCGTGGCCGCATTGACCGAAAGGCCGGCCGAGACCGCGATCATCACCGCTGCAAATATCTTGAAAAATGTCCTCATCATTATTCCTCCAGTTATTCAGCTTGAGGATACGAAAGATGGCTTGAGGGATACTTGAGGAGAACTTGAGGCAGCCCCATTTTGGATTTTAGATTTTGGATTTTGGATTCTAGCAGCCCGACGAGGCGACCTCCTAAAATCCAAAATCTAAAATCCAAAATCCAAAATAAAAAAGGGGCGGGACCCCGAAGGACCCCGCCCGATACGGTCTAGGACCAAGTTGTCATAAAGGCTATCGCAACACGGTGAACGTTACTCTTCGCGTCACCGGATTGACGGTGAAGCGGAAGAGTCCCGCCACCGGGTTCGTTGTCGCTGACGCGAGGATCGAACCGTCGCTCGTCCGCGTGCCTGCATTCTCGTTCGGTGAGCCGTTCGGCAGGAGTTGCGTCGCGACGATCTGGTATTGCGACGGGCCGTTTGCCCAACCCAGCACGCGAAGCACGTAAGTTGTATTCGGCTCAACACCCGAACTTACGAACTCATTGGCCGTTGAGCCGGCCGAACGTGTGATCACCTGGCCATCCATTGTCCGAAGTTCGAAGTCCATGTCGACGACGGCTCCGGTCGCGCTCAGTCTCGCTTCGAGGGCGATCGCGTCCGATTTTGTCGTGACCAGAACATCGTCCCACGTGATGCCCTTGAACATCGGGTTACCCCACGTCGTAGCATTCACGCCGTTGCCGGCCGGTTCACCGCCAACCAGTGCGCCTGTCCTTGTTTCCGTAAACAACGAGTAGACAACCGGCGGGGGTGGAAGTGACGTTCCGTCGCCGCCTTGCGAGCCGGTCCCGATCGTGCTGCCGGCAAACGCGTTTCCGTAGATACGGGCGTCGAATGTGAACAGCTGAGTGAGCGGGTTGTTGAACTCCATGCGCTTGGCGGCCGATTGGGCGCCTAGTGCAAGGGCCTGATTGTAAACGAACGTGTTTCCGCCCGTATCCGCGTTGCGAACGGTGACGTTCGGGTTCGAAATACTCACGATCTGAAATTCGATCGGAGTATAGATCGTCTTGTCGGCTGAGAATGCTCCGCGGGCGTTCGTCAGCTTGTTGTCGAACGTCGTGAGCCCGCCGGCAAAGCTGATGTTCGACAGAGTCGAATCAACTTGCGCCGTCAGATCCTGACGTGTCTGCTGCGGCCGCGAGGTGCCCGACAAGTTTGAGAAGCCGACCTGCCCGGTCGGGTTGACGCCGATGGCGCGAACAACATATTCGCTGTCGAAGAGATTGTTCAAGCCAGCCGGAGTATAGATCTCCTGTACCTTGCCGCGATCCTCGTATGAAAGCGTCGCGCCGTCGACGTAAGCGACATGCCGGAAGCCCGTCGTCGCCGAATCGCCATCGACGACTGCCCGGCGGCCGTTCGGCTCACGCTGTCCCGCAAGTGCGATCTTTCGTTTCAGTACCTGATAGGACATGGCCCCCGAAACAGCGTTCCATGAAACGCGAAGCGATCGCGGCGTTGCCGGAGCGACCTGAATGTTTGTCGGGGTGGCCGGTGCCGCCTGATTACCGGCAAATGGCGTTACCTGTGTCGAGATCGTCGCCTTGCCTGCCGAGAATTCCAGAGCGTTTACGCCGAGTTCTTTCGATGCGAACAATTGTTCGATCAGGGCCCGGTGCAGACCCGGAGCGGTCTCATCCGTCGGGTTCGACGAGTAGAGCAGCTGGTCGGCAACGATCATGGCATCGCGCGCTTTGACGAACGTATCGGGCGATGTGGTACCAAGCACGTACATCGCACCCAGAAAATCTCGTTCGAAAATATTCGTACCCTTGGTGATCGCCTTGACCGGCAGTCCCGTGTCCGGGATCGGACGTTTGTACAAATTAGTCTGCGGATACATGCGGTTGAGCATTTCGCGATACTCCCACATTGTCGACATATAGATCTCGCCGTCGTAGTGCTCCTCAAAGCTAGGCTGCCCAGCGATCAGACGCGTCGCGATGTCCGAGTATTTGAGGGTCGAACGGGCACTGCGGATATATGCGATCGAATCCGGATCGCGCCCGATATCCCGGAACAACTGACGAAGGCGATAGCCGTTGATGACATAGTCACCGAGGCTCGCGTTGTCGGTGATCGTAAAGGCCCACATATCGGCCTGGCCTTCATTGAGAGCTCCACCTTCGAGGCCTTCGAGTCCGGCAATGGGCGACGTGATGGCGTGCATTCCTTCGTGATACGGCACGGTTCCTTCGAGGGCCGTGTCGTTAAAGAGAAAGCCGTGGCCGTAAGACGTCGGGTTGACGACGAGCGGGGATTTCTCCTGCGTCAACTCCTCGATGATCGGCGTCAGATTGAGTGCGAATGCGTTGTCCAACCCGAGGACCTTCTGAACGAATTCAGGATCGGTGACCGGCGGATAGCTGCCACCTGTTATAGGCGTGATCACATCGGGAATATGGACGGTTGCCGGAAGTGGCGTCGATGAATTCGGATAGGTGTCCGGGAAGCTTCCGTTTGAACCAAACGGCCCGACGTCACCTGCACGATGAAGGTGGTCGACGTATTCGAGCAGATAGGTTGTAAAAAAGAACGCGTTTATCTCGTCCTGATGCTCCGCCGGCTCGGCGTAGTGATCGATCTCGTTGGTGCGAGCTTCGAGGGCGACCGGGTCGTCCTTTGAGAAATGCCACGTTCCGAGGGCCGCTTGAGCGAACGGCTGTTTTGTCGCAAGCGCGTTATTTACGACCGTGTGCGTTCCGGTCAGGGTTCCGTTCAATCCGGTTACTACGTTGGTCGGATCGAACTTGCGAAGGTTGGCTCGAACCTGATCGCACGGTTTTGAACCGCAGACGGAGATAATGCCCTGGTCCTTCAGCTCCTGTGTGATACGCGGATACTTGGGATATATGTCCGCCGTAAACGGCAGCACCGGCGGTGCCTGCTGGTAGGAAACAAAGTCGCGCCGATTGACGATCTCGCCCGTATGAGCATCGACCGAGGTCACATAAAGACCGAACGGATTTGTCGAAAACTTGGCGACCTTCCAGACGAGACGATAGCCGTCGTTGGTCGGATAAACCGCAAGCGCCGGTTCGAGCTGAGACACCGGAGCAGCCTGCTGTGTCAGGATCCCGAGACCGGTCTGGAGGAGATTTGCGACCGCGGCTGGAACATTCGCCTCGAAGCGGGCCAGGTCAGCCGCGGATGCCGCACGCGCCTGATCTGCCGTGAGCGATGGCTCAGTATTTACATTGACATCGCGGAAGAAGGGGCCCGACGCCATGATGATCTGGTTTTGGTTGTTCATCACGATGCCTATCCCGCCATCGTGGACCGGAACGCCGTTAAAATCCTGCCGGAATCGAAGAAGATGTCCGCCAAGTGCGGGGACATTGCTAAAAAGGCGAATCGTGTTCAGCTCACTCACGCCGAAGAGCGAGGCGTTCTGGCTGATGAACGCTCGTGCCGCCTGCTCGGGCGTTCCCGAACTGGGAGCCGAGGCAAAATCGTACATCACGTCTGGCGAGCCGCCAAAGTCGTTCCATCGGGCTGTCATGTTCGGGGCGTTGAGCGACGTTTTCAAGGTCGATAGTGCAGAAAGCTGCTCGCCGGTAGGAATGCGGAGCCCCGCCATTCCCCGTGTAAGATTAAGGTCGAAATTTGGTGCCGGTTTCCGATACATCTTTTCGAGCGGATCGATCGGGGCAGAGGCCTGCGACTTGTCCGCCGGCTGCGACAGAAAGGCCATAACTCCGAGGCATATAATGCCAAGTACAGCGATCCTGAATTTAGTGTTCCCGCTTGCTTGTTTTGCTTTGATTTTCATCTCTCCTCCAAGAACGTGGTGTTTGCAGAGTGCCGGTCCGAACCGAAGGCGGCCATGGCCCGATCTCAGTAAAAAAAATTCTGTTTAACCCAGGGAACCCGTCGAAACAGGTTCCCTGGGTTTGTCATCGTCCCTTGCCCCCGCTAGGAACGACTCCTTTTAACCGCCCGTTGTAAACAGCGCGCGGTAGATGTTTAGTTTCTCGGCAAGGACGGCGCGGGAGACCGTCGTACCCGGCTCGAATCTGGGGCCGGGGATAGCGATAAACTGTCCGGGACCGATCTGTCGGATCTCGGCCGGAAATGCTTCGAACATGCCTTTGTTAATGGCAAGCTGTACGTACCCGCGGAGGGCCGCTGGTATTTCGGAATTATCGGTAAGAGCGCTACCACCTGACGTCACCGGCGTGGCGGCCAACGTTCGCGCAGCCGCGTCATGGCCGAGGGCTTTGACTAGTGCGACCGCAAGATCGAGACGGCTGACGCTGCCGGTCGGATTGAACGAGGTTCCCGTGAAGCTCATCATTCCGGTCGGAACAAAATCGTAATCACGAAGCGTCGAGCCCTTTGCAGTAACAGCCTCGGCGATGCCCAGAAGATCTCCGGAAACGTCACCGAACTTCGGCGCGGCCGCCAGCGTTTGTCTCAGACTCGTGTTCAGGGCCAGCGAACGGGCCAACTCTTCTCGAGAGACAACCGAGTTCGGACGGAATGTACCGTCGGCGAACGTGTCGATGAGACGGCTTCTGAGGGCCATTTCGATCGCGCTTTGCTTGGCATGTCCGCTGATGTCGGCGATGGCGGGCAAGATGTAGGTGAGCTTTGTGACGGTGCCGTCAACGGTGCCGGGTGCGGCTAGCTGCGCCGGCGATGTAAACTGCGGAACCGTCGAGAGTCCTCGCGTGCCGCGTGCTTCGACATACCACGTCCCGGGCATCGGATTCTCGACCAGCACCTGACGCAGGTTGCTCGTCCCGATCGGGAATCCCGGCGATACAACCGTCCCGTCCGGTGCGTGCAGTCTCAAGCCGACAACGTTGGTCGCTCCCGGCTCAAGCGGAAGATCCACCGTGGCCCTTACGTCGAGAAGGCTGATCCCCGACTCAACCTCGAACGGCCTCGCGTTTGTCGAGGTGGGCCCGGAAAAGACCGGATTAAAATCAATGTGAAACGGAACGTCGTTGCGAGAGGTGGAAAGGGCTGCGTTAAATGTCGCATCCTGCCGGCTGCGAAAGTTTTTCGTTCGGTTGTAAACCTTGTCGACGGCTGCGTATGCGTTGACATAGCCGGAGCCGACTTCCCATTCTTCGTATCCGGGCATCTTCGAAGCAGTGTCGATCAAGATCTGCTTGACCTCGTCGGGTGTGAGAAGAATGTCGGCATCCAGCATCAGGGCCACGACACCCGCAGTAAACGGCGTTGCCATCGAAGTTCCCGATTTCTGCGTATAGAAGAGCGCCTCGGGGGGCGTTAACTCGCTGTCCGCCGCGACGGTCGCGCTGGTCAGAAGGGACCGGACGGAAACTATTCCCGTAGTGAATCGGGATGCATTCGACGCGAACACGCGACCCGTTCCTGGGGCAGTTATCGTCGGTGCGTCGAAATCGTCCAAAGGATCGCTGTTATTCAACCTTACTTCACGTGGTGTACCTCGTGATGAGAAGTCAGCAAGTGTTCCTTCCTTAGTTCCGGCGGCGACACCGATCACGAACGGGGCTTTTGCGTAGATGTTCCAGGTGCCCTGCGTCGGACCCGAATTTGCACCGGCAAAGAGTACGGTCATGTTGCGCTCGTATGCCATGAACGCGGCCCGCACGATCGGGTTGTCCGGATTGTACGGCCCGGGGCTTCCATATGAATTCGAAACGACGCGGATCTTGTATCGATATTGGTTTGTAAGGCCCCATTCCCACGCGGCGATCGCGTTCAGGACGAACGACTGAAGCGGCGTTCCTGCACCGAGCCCCGCCCCGATGATCTTCGCACCCGGAGCGACTCCGGCGTATAGTCCGCCTGATCTTAGGCCCGTGCCGCCGACGATGCCGGCACAATGTGTTCCGTGACCGACGGTTTGATCCGTGTTCGGAACATTCTCCACCGAAATGTTCGGGGTGAAACCCGGCAGCGTTCCCGCGCCGACGAACGTCTGCACGTTCTGAACAACGTTTTGACCAAGCTGCAAATCAGCGTGAGTTGCATCAATACCGGAGTCGATCACCAGGACGCTGAAATCCCCGCTGCCGGAGACCGGCATTCCACCGTTCCGAAATGTGAATTGAGAATCCGTGCGGATCTTTTCAACGCCCGTCAGCATCCTCGCGGAGCTCATGTAATAGTAAACAGGATCGTTCGACCAGACCGAGGCGACCGCGGGATTCGCGACAAGTGCCCTGACCTGGGCAGCGGTCATCGGTTGAGCGACCATTCCGAGCGTCGGGAAAGTCTGACCGCCCGTCACTCCGACACCGCGGAGCACGTTCAAATGGCTCTCCTTTAATCCGGTGTTTGTATTGAACGCGACGATGACCATGCCGACAGAGTCCCCCTCCGCGGCGGCCGCGAGGCGGTCGCTGAGAGCCGGACTCAAAGTCGCGGCCTCAACGCTTAGAAACGTCGCACCGAGCACGGTCAGGACAAACAACGTGCGTAGAATCTGTGTAAACCTAATTTTCACGGGCTTATCTCCTCGACAAGTTATTTAGAAAAATCACTTGCCCACGAGAATACGGATTTAGCTTTGAGGAAAACTTGAGCGGGATTTTCGAGGGTTGAGGCAAACTTGAGAAAGGCTATTTCACAGTTTCTTTGAAGAGACGGGTCGTTTCGGCCGAAGGTTCGATGCCCAATTCGTCGCGCAAGAGTTTCTTCAGGCTCTCAAAGTGTTTTTTGGCGGCGGCGGGTTTTCCTTGTGCGGAGAAGATCTTAATGGTCAAGCGGTGCATATCTTCGCGGTACGGATCATCGCGAAGCGCCTCACCGCTGAATTTCAGCGCATCGGCCCAGCGTTTCTCCGCATGCGAGAGCTTTGCAAGCGCCGACACGACGCGTGCCGCCTGCTCGCGATAGAATTGTCGACGCTCGTCCGCCCAATCGTCGTAGATACCGGCCATGAATTCGGCACGGACGAGGCTGTACGCGGCTTCGAGATTCGTGCGAAACCGTGCTCCGTCCTTTTCACGTTTTGCCTTTTCCGCCTCCGCGATCAAATGTTCGAACTCTTCGGAATCAATCGAGTAAGAAAGCTCGGGATTGAGCTGATATGCACCGTCACGAAAGACGATGAAATTCTGCTTGAACGCCTGACGGCTATTGAGCGCCTTTCGAATGTGCGAGATCGTCGGGTGAAAATTCTTTTCGACGGCCGCCGGATCCTCGTCTTCCCAGAACGCCTCGATGAGGACATCTTTCGGCACACGTCGATGCTTGCTCGTCGCTATGTAGCAAAAAATATCTCGGGCACGCCGGGTCGTCCACGCATCGGCGGCGAACGGGCGACCCGAATCGCGATAGATCTCGACCGGTCCGAGGACTTTTATCGTTAGATCGGTGATCGGGCCCGCGACTTCGGTTGAGTATTCGCGGAAAGCCGGCGGGATCGACCGATCAGCTGAAAGCTCTTCCCGGAGATCGACGGGCAGTCTTTCGAAAATTTCCTCCTGCCCGAATATGCCGGGGTTTCGCCTGATCTCACGCCGCAGCCAAAACTCGTAATCGAATCGAGCCGAAAGATCGAGGGCGCAGCTTGCCGCCGTGATCATCTCCTTTGTCTTTCCCTGGGCGAATGATGTTTCCGCAAGCAGCATCGCGGCCAGAGCTTCGTCGTAGTAGTGGTTCTGGCTCCGGAAAAATGAAAGGACCTCATCGATCTTTGTCTCGAGGCCGTCCAATTTGCCTTCGGCAAGATCGACCTGAAACAAACGGAGTCTCGCGGTCGCGAGCCCTAACTCATTGCCCTGCTTTTCCCGTGACCGGATAAGGTTCTCGAGCAAGCTCCGGGCTCTCGAAAGGTCCCCGCGAAGCCGGTAAAATGTCGCCCGCTCTTCATTCAGTTCCTTTGAGGCGACATCCACCTCGGCTTCTTCATAGGCACTCAAAGCCCGTTCGTAAAATTCCTCGGCATGCGGAAAATCGTTTTTTTCCCGATAGAAATTGGCGTACGCCTCGAAGATCTCGCCGAGAAGAAACCGCAGGTTGTAGAGCTGGCAAAGTTCGAGAGCGCGATCGAGATGATTTTCGGTTTCGTCGAATTCACCGCGATACAAATGGAGACGTGCGACGTTCAGATGCCCGATCGACTCCTGCGGAAGTTGCTTGTCAGGCTGGTCCTCGCGAAAGATCCGCTTGAACCAACGAAGAGCCTCACCGAAGTCGCCGCGAAATCCCGGAGCAAGCGCCAGATTGTGCGTCACCATCCGGATGTACGGCTCGTTTGCCAATTTTTCGGCGAGCTCCAGAGCGACCCGAAACTGCTGTTCGGCCTCGGCCCAGCTTCCCTGCACGATGAGACATAGTCCACGTGTATTAGCGCATTTCAAAAACGTTTCGGACGCCTGTGGGACAAGTGCCTCCGCACGCTCCAAAAGCTCGAACGCTTCGGCGTGACGGCCGCGCCGGCGTGCAAGGCCCGCCAACGAATGCAGGGCTTCGGCCTCGCCTATCGAATCTTTTGTCTCGTGAAGGAGCTTGACGGCGGTGTGGAGAAGGCTCGAAGACTTCTCCGTTTCACCCCGAAGTCGCGCTATTTCAGCCTTGTGCAACAGTGAGCGCGGAAACTTTTCGAGATTCACATCGGGAACTTTGTCAGCGAACAGCCCCAGGGATGTAAATGCTCCGGCAGCGATCCAGTCGCCGCCGGTTTCGGCGATCACGGAGGCCGCTCGATCGAAGCTGCGGGCGTCGAGCAGATACGGCAACGCCATATCCCATTTTCTGTTCTCGATAAAATATTCCGCGATGCGGTTCCTCTGTTCGGCGACTCGGGCCTGACCTACATCCGACCGCAGACGCCGGATGAGGAACTCCCGAAACAACGGATGCAAGCGATATTCTTCATTTGAGTGCCCGTCGCCGACGACCGTGAGAAAGATATTCTTCTGCGCGAGTTCCGGCAGCGCGGCCGAACATCGAAAGTCCGGAAAAAGCGCACTGCACAGGTCGAGCTGGAGCGATTCAAGCAAAGCGAGATTCATCAGCAAGTGCTGCGTCTCATCAGATTCGCGCGAAAAAACCTCTTCGGCGAAATAATCGAAGATGTCTTTTTCCGATTGCTGAAGAACATTGCGCAGATCAAGCGGTGCAACACCGCTTGCGGCGTGCATTTCCTGCTCAGCAACCTGACGGACAAGTTGCAGAGCGGTGATCCAGCCATGTGTCCGGCCGCGGTACTCGGCGATCTCCTCGGCCTTCAGATCTACATTCAGCGTTTTAAGAAAAAGCTCTCGCACCTCGTCATCCGTAAACAGCAGATCGTCTCGCGTGATAACAAGCGCGGCGGACTGTGAACGGCGCCGCATTATCGCTAGAGGCGGCAGGTCGCGGGTCGTAATTATCAGGTGGACGAGGTCCGACGAATATTGGAGCAGGCGATCCACTATCTTGTGAACGACCGTCTCGCGGCCGATGTGATGATAATCGTCGAGCACGAGTATGAAGGGCTGTTCGATCGACTGAAGGATCTCGTTGATCAGAAGATCGGCGGCGCGCTCCGGAAAGCGGAGCATCTCTTCGCTCGCTTCGCTGAGGTATGGAAATAATGCTTCGCCAAAGTCCGGGTACAGGTTCTTGATCCCGTTGGCCACATAACCGAGGAACACCACGGGATCGGCGTCCGTGTGATCAAGCTGATACCACACTGAAGGGCGCGTCTGGCTGCGTACGAAGTCGGCGATAAGCGTCGTCTTTCCACACCCGGCATCGGCCGCGACAAGCGTCACAAGCGATCCAATATTTGCCTGCAGTTTTTGGGTTAGACGTGGACGATCGAGAAGCTCCGAAACCGCACGCGGCGGGAGCAGTTTAGTGCGGAGAAAGAAATTTTTATCCTGCATCGCTTCAGAAAAACACCATCGCGCGAGGCAGCATTATGGCACATCGCCCAGACGATCCCGAACGATCAGGGCGCGTTCACTCGGGCGACCGATCGACTTTCCGGCTTTTCGCAAATTGGAGTAATTTCGAGATCCGTCCGAATGTCGCGGTATGTGCCGGTTCGGCGTCTGCCCGCGCGAGGCCGAGTTTTCGCACCAGCGCGGCCGTCTCCGGAAGATCGAACGCGAGAAGCTTTTCGTCGATCACGTGCAACTGCTGTTTTGACCGAAGACGCCAAAGCGGATTCGGCGGCTTGCTCCGGCAGAGCAGCAAGAGCTCTGTGTTTTCGGGCAGCGACGGCAGAAGAAGACTGAAGAACTCGCCGAACCACTCGGCGTCGAAAAGATGGTGAATCCCGTCGAGAACGATCAGCAGCGGCTCGTGGTCCAACTCAGTCTCCACCTCGGCAAAGACATTGATCAGAAACGTTGCGATCGTCGATTGCGAAGCGTGTATGTCATCGGATAAGACGTCCGCAACTGTCGCTTTGCTGTGAACCGCTTTGAGGATACAGGTCGCGAAATAGTGTGCAAAAACGTTCCACTCGATGTCGGAGGATTCGACTGAATACCATCCGGCCGTCGTCTCATGGTTCCTCGCAAACCTGGCAGCGAGCGTTGTTTTCCCTGTTCCGGCCCGACCGGATATGAGGGTCGCCGAAAATTGAGACAATGACCTGCGAAGCATTTCATCGAGCCTGGGACGGTCGATAACGCCGCGGATACGCGGGATCTGCAACTTTTCTTGAAGAACGTGAATATCGTCACGATCAGACCTCGCACGCTTGTTCGAAGACGAGGCTCCCGCAGGAGAGTACCGTTCCCCGGATTCGAAATCGTCGTGGAGAAAATAGGCCATTGTCATCGTGTTTACTTTATCTCGGCAAACTTG
The DNA here is from genome assembly GCA_041745575.1 of Pyrinomonadaceae bacterium. Taxonomy (GTDB): domain Bacteria; phylum Acidobacteriota; class Blastocatellia; order Pyrinomonadales; family Pyrinomonadaceae; genus OLB17. Next base: position 10,167 of record JBGTIQ010000037.1, on the reverse strand, counting down.
AGGAAAACTTGAATTCCGCGAATCCCGTTTCTCGTTTCTCAAGTTTTCCTCAAGATGCATCTAATAGGCTGGGTGACAGCTTAAAGATAGATTTAAGTCCTCACCCCATTTAATTTAGCTCCCGCCGCCCGGCATCAGTGAAGGGCGGCGACGGGCGCATTAAGGAGTTAACAGTATGAACAAGGTTTATTTGGGAATAATCGTGATTTTCGCGTGTGCCGTAGTCGGCTTCGCGCAGAAAGATAGATACAAAAAAGCACCGCTTGCCGAGCCGAACGAGGATCGCTTCGTTCTTATGTCGGGAACACAGGTCGATGCCCAGCTTCAGAGCACGCTTGACGTGAACAAGGCTCGGGTCGGGGACGAAGTTGTTTTCAGAACCAGAGAGTCGATCAGGGGCGCCAGTGGAGTGGTGGTGCCGAAAGGGACGGCTCTTATCGGCCGGATCACCCAAGTACAGAGACGCACGAAAGAAAATTCGCAATCGAGAATCGGAATGGTCTTCGACCGCCTACAAGGGAAGAATCTCTCCGCACCGTTCAGCGCGTCGATAGTTTCGATTACTAATGTCGCGGCTCGCGCCACCGCGGGCGACTCGCTGATGTCGGACGTATCCGGTTCGTCGCAGTCGTCCGGTAGTGTTTCGCATCGCTCCACGAGTAGCGGCGGTGGAGGCGGCCTTCTTGGCGGAGTCGGGAGTACGGTTGGCGGATTGGTCAACACGACCACGCAGACCGCTGGAGCTGTAACGAACACGGTTTCCCAGACAGGGGGAATGGTGACGGACACCGTAGGCCGGACTGTGAACGGGATCCAGATCTCGAGTTCTGCAAGTGCGTCGGCGAACTCGTCAACGACGCTGTCCTCGTCCGACAAGAACCTCCGGATCGACAAGGGAGCGACGTTCAATCTAATTGTAAATAACCGCTAGTTCGCGGGGCTGGAATATGGTTTGCTAAACAGGGGGCGGAGACTGTAATATGGGGTTCGCCCCCCTTAGACCTGTTCGATTTTGATTCATTTCCGGTGTTTGTTGGTCGATGATCGTTAGTTAGATCAAAGCGAACTGAAAATCACACATGAAGAGGATGGTCTCGTTAATTCTGTTTCTCGCTTTGACGGTAAATTCCGTCAGCGCGGGAATCTCCGTTGTCCGGTCAAGCGGCATCACGCTGACCGGAGCTGACGGTATCCGGTATGTCGGGATGTCCGGCATCACGCTCACCGGGGCGGACGGCATCCTCAATTATTCTTCGAACGGCATTACTCTTACCGGAGCCGACGGAATCACCCTGACGGGCGCCGACGGGATCACTTCGACCGGCCCGAACGGTGCGACATATACCGGGCCAAATGGAATTACGCTGACGGGTGCCGATGGGATCACCTTAACTGGTGCCGACGGGATAACACTGACCGGGGCCGATGGAATCACACTTACCGGAGCCGATGGTACGCAATACAGGGCAAATTCGATTGTCGTTAGACGCCCGAACGGCATAACGCTAACCGGTGCTGACGGCATCACGCTCACGGGAGCCGATGGCATAACATTGACGGGTGCGGACGGTGCAAGACGAGTCGGCGTGAACGGAATAACCCTGACCGGAGCCGATGGCATTACGTTGACAGGAGCCGATGGCATTACCTTGACCGGAGCCGACGGCATCACGCTTACCGGTGCCGACTCGATCGTTGGATTTGGAACGTCCGGCGTCGTATTCGATCATACAAATCCGAGCGGCATCACGCTGACCGGGGCAGACGGCATCACCCTTACTGGTGCAGATGGCATTACGTTGACCGGAGCGGATGGCATAACGCTCACCGGAGCAGACGGGATCACCCTTACTGGTGCGGACAGTTATACCGGACTGCAGGGCCTCGACCCCGAACTTGCCGTCACGCTAAACAACGCCACTGACGACAGCAACATTAACGCGATCATTGTCTATCACAACGCGGTGACGGGCGCTGACATTGCGCAGCTTCAACAGATCGGCATCGCCGGTGGAACCCGCATGCGCGTTCTGCCGCTCGTCTACGTCACCGCGACACGCGCACAACTTATTGCTGTTTCGCAACTGCCGACCGTCCGGTCGCTCTCCGCCAACCGTACGCTTACGTTCGACTCTGATCCGTATTTCAACGCCACTGGTATTCAGCGCGTCGGACCGGACAGCGATCTTCGAACTGCTAACGGAGGTGTCGCTCTCACCGGACGCAATGTAACGGTTGCGGTTCTGGATACCGGCATCAACGCACAGCATGCGGATCTTGCCGGAAGAGTAATCCAAAACGTAAAACTGACCGATACGCAGAGCGTGCCCGCCGGATTTTCATACCCCGTTCCGGTTGAAAATTTGTCGAACAGCGATCTCGTAAGTGGTCACGGAACATTTGTCGGCGGCGTGATCGGCGCCAGCGGCGCGAGCTCGGGTGGAAGATTTGCCGGCGTCGCACCGGGAGCAAAGTTGCTCGGCCTTAGCTCGGGCGATCTTAATTTAATGTACGTGCTGTCGGGGTTCGATTACATTCTCGAAAAAGGTCCGCAATACAACGTTCGCGTGATCAATTGCAGCTTCTCGGCGAACACGGTTTACGACGAGAACGATCCGGTGAATGTCGCAACGAAGATGCTCACCGGCCGTGGTGTTAATGTGGTCTTTTCCGCTGGCAATACCGGCCCGGGCAACGGAACGATGAATCCGTACGCCATCGCTCCCTGGGTCATCGGCGTCGGCGCGACCGATGATCGCTCCGCTCTGGCGAGCTATTCGTCGCGTGGAAACTTCGGCGACGAGCTTCAACATCCGACGCTTGTCGCACCGGGCACGAATGTCGTTAGTCTTCGAGCTTCCGGAACAGTGACCGGAATATCGGGTCTCGGCGGTGCCGATGCACAGCGTCTTTCGGCAGCGGAGATGGCGAATTACACAACGGCCAGCGGAACGTCGTTCTCTGCACCGCAGGTTGCCGGCGCGATCGCCTTGATGCTCGAAGCAAATCCGAGTCTTACCCCCGCGGAGGTCAAGGACATACTCAGCAGAACAGCGACGCCGCTACCGCGATATTTCTTTCATGAGAGCGGAGCCGGCATGCTGAATATGCACGCCGCGACGCTCGAAGCAGCGTTTCCAAACCGCCGCATCGGCACGTTTCGCTCGACTCTGTCACGCAACGGTGTCCGCTTTGTCACGAGCACTTGGCAGACGTTTGAGCAGATGGTGTTTCCGAACCTCGCCAGCTCGCGTGACATCACGATCCCGCAGAATACCGTACAGGCCGGCGTGAGCATCGCCTGGGACCTGAGTGCGAATGACTTCGGGTTGAAGATCTACAATTCCTCAAACGCCCTGATCGGTGAATCGAATTATCTGAATCTGCCGGGTATAACCGGCCGGCGCGAAAAGGTGGTGTTCAGAAATCCGCTCGCACAGACGATGCGAGCGTCGGTCAGGCATTCGGGCTACGCCGGGATCGCTCAGAGAATATTCGGGGCGGTCGAGGTAACGCGTGTCGAATATCCGTACATGATGGATCTGAATTCACTCACGCCCGATCTGGCGACAGAAGCGGAAAAGAGCTTGCTCACAAACGTGATGCTACCCGAAGGACGAAAATTCCGTCCGTCGTCGAGCGTCAATCGCGGCGACTTTGCCGACGCATTTGTTCGTAGCGGATTGGTTCCTCAATATCTTGCGGCCTCGGCGATGTACTCCGACGTGCGGGATGTTTCTTCGCGCAACTCGGTCGAAAGCATTCAATCAAATCCGACCGGAGCGCTCGTCACGGACGCTGCCGCGGGTGGACGTTTTTATCCGAACAATTCGACGACTAAGTTGATCGCGGCGATCGCATACGTTAAAGCTGCCGGTCTTGAATCGCAGACCGCTTCGGCCGCACTTCCCCTCACAATGAGTGATACCGCATCGATTCCCGCACAGTGGCGCGGATACGTCGCCGTCGCTCTCCAGCGCGGCTTCATACGCCTCGACGGAAATGCCTTCAACGGCTCACGTTCCATAACCCGCATCGAGCTTGCTCAAGCACTAAATACTCTGATCGGGCAATAGGTTTTTCTGGCAGGCTTATAATTCTCGCCAAACTGAATCGCGGATTTGAGGTCACGTCGGCGGCTCTCCATCGTCTGAGGGTGTCTCGGCAGTGCTCAATTGATTGCGGATCTTTTTCAAAGTTGACCAGACTCCGAATACGATCAACAGCACGACCGCTCCGTATACCCACACCGGAACGTTCTTTCCCGCAAAGATCAAATAAATATAGGCCGATATAAAGAAGAACATTGCCAACAGTGCTGGCAGTGCTATCGATTTCCCTTTTCGATAATTGCGTATCAGCCAGCCGATCGAAAACGAGAAAAATGGTATCGCCCCAACGTAGATCGCACCGAAGATCAGCGGATTTACCCCATAGTTTTCGCCAAGACTAAAGAACCAGTTCTGTAAGTTTTCCCACATCGTTATTTTATAGATAAGCAAATAAACGCGAGAATATTCCTTTGTCGTTAAGAATAGCCTTTATTGTGGTCCGGTGGTTTTGCCGGCTACGCTCTCAAGCGTCCACAGTCCGATCTGGCAGCTTCTTCTTCGTCTTAGATAACTTCCTGGATAAATAACAAAAGCCCGTCAAGCGTTGACGGGCTAAGTTATGAAGTTGGCTCCGCAGGTAAGACTCGAACTTACAACCCTTCGGTTAACAGAAGCCGAAATATTCTGTTTTTTACCAGCCTAGAACACCACCAATCTTCTTTATTCCCAATGTTTACGCCCACTTCGCCCACACCATGCCAACCCGTGCTAAATAATGAAAATCAGTCGAATTTCGAGGGGTTATGTCACAATCCATGACACAATTTCGGGGGGTCTCTCTAGGTCGCTGTGAACGGATCAGAGTTTCTGAAGGCCCCGGAATCGAAGAATTGCTCGCGTCTTTCCGCTGCCGACTTGCGCATCAAGATACATCTAAATTCATAGCAATTCAATGATCCAAGCTACCGGTTCAGTCGCTCCCGATAGATCTAACTCTGCCCTCAATTGCACTGTCATCCTGATAAGTCATCGTTTTCAAACACCGCTTTCGAAGGCTTTCTCAAGTCTGCCTAGCTGCTCAACGTCTTTCGCTTCGTCAATCTACTAGAGGTTCCGAGTCATCTCCATTTCTCTTACGGAAAATCTTCATATGGCGTGAACAGTAGGGTAACGCACGATCGTTCTAATCGGAATTCGGACGGAGGTTTACCATGATGTGTGAAAGGGCTACTTCTAAACCATTCCTGTTGTGGATTCCACGCGCGATCCTCAGGCCAGCATACAACGCCTTTTCCGCAACTGAAACAAGCGGAAATGGGAACTCATAGCCTTTTACGAATTCGACATACTTTGTCCATAAAGAGTCCAAGTTCTTTGATTCGGAATACACCAGGATGAAATTGTTGTCGCGAATCCCGACAGTATCGTAGCTGAAGATCTTGTCCAAATGGAGAGAAATATAAGCCTTGTTTAGAGAGTTGAGGATCAGGGCCTCAATCAGCGAAAACGGTAGGCCGTCGCCGTTTTCGACAAAAATATCTAACTCACCAGCGGACTTACCTCCGGAAGTGATACCTCGCAGCGTCTGATCTTTGACCCGGTATCCTCGCCCCTCCAAGAGATTTGCGATCTGCGTGTTTCGGTCGTTTTCCGAAGCGGTGACGTACATTCGGTCCTTCTGCAAAACGATGCAGGCCCACACCAGATCGTCAAGAAAAGTGCTGGGAGACGGCACCGAAAGGCGCTCGAACACTTCCATGTATTCGTGTGGCGATTGGTCTTTCACTTTGGCGAGTTCAGCATTGATCAGTTCAGTGCTCCTGGCGGGCAATGCTTTGATCAGCTTTTCCCTAAAACTTGTGACCTCTATCTTTTTTTTTAGATCTTCGTCGCCGGCGAGATTCTTCAACTCCGTAAGAAAGGACACTAGTTCCGGTGGCAACCCTTGCTCGGCGAGTCGTGCATCGATTCGGGAGATCTCCGATGAAAAACTCTTCGCGTAGTAAGGATGCAGGACTCGTTCGCTGAGAAAGGTCGCGAAGGCGGCATGCAAAGCGCCGTCATTTAGCCGTTTCATCAATTCCGCCGACTGGATCTCGTTGACGAGAAAGTGAAGCCTGTCGAAACCCGCCCTGTAGTCGAGCCAATTAGATACATCTTCCCACCTGATTCTTTGAAGTGAGTCTAACGCTCGGTGAAAGCCAACCAGTAGAGGTGCCGGGCCTTTAGCGAATGAGAATGCTTCAAATTCGAAAATGATCTGACCCAGCTTCGCAAGGGTTGGCGCTGCGATATCGGAATGGCCATTTAGAAGTTGAACCAAATAATCGCAAACGAGCAGAAAGAATTGAGCGTCAATACGATTCTCGATTTCAGAATGCGACGCAACGAACGCAGACTTGGCCTCTTGCAGTTGGCCAACTGCTTCCGATTCCTCCTTGGCTTGTAAGGCTCTTTGCAGATGCGTTAGGCCGATCCGATATGATCCTTCCGAGCGAACTTCCGCCTCAGGATGGGACAGGGCACTAAGGAATACTGCCTCGACCTCACTTTCGACACTTTCATAGAGTAGAAATAGATCCTTTACACGCTGAACCTCAACGAACGTTTCGTCTGGTCCACCCCATTCATCCATCAGCACAGAGAGTCCGTGACGAGGCTTGAGTCGATCGACAAAAACTGATTCGGTCAGCGTCTCGATCGCTCGCTTCCGAACGTACGAGTTCTCATCCCGATCCAGGATGATTGTCTTCAGTAGGTTGTAGAGTTCTGTCGTGGATGCTGAAGCAGCGAAATCGTCCCCGGTGGCGTCGAAGATGTTGGTCCTATCACCTAGGTCGAGTTCGCGGAACTGTTCAATATTCGTTACGGACGCCATTTTAGAAGACAAATTCACTTTCAGGGAATGCCCGCTCGTGTTTCGCTACGCCGGCCAATGCGCGTTCCGCGGTACCAATGACGATCTGCAGTTTGTTGCCGAGACGGTCCTCGATGTTCCGTAGCACCTCGGATAGACCTTTGAGATACTGCGAGTCACCTTCTTCCTTCGCAGGGCTATCGATGATCAGGAATCTCACGTGCCGACCGACATTGTGTTCAATCTCCAGTTGGATCACGCTTAGATAAAGCGCAAGCTTTGCTCGCAGTTTCTCACCTTCGGCAACGCTTTCAAAAGAGATGTAACTACCATCCTGTTTGTACTCGATATTGAATGTTTCATCGATTCTGACCTCGGTTATAGAAATCAGGCCTAGCTGGCGAATTTCTGCGAGCATTAACTGTTCGAGTTCGCGAAGGATCGCCCCGGCAGTTTCAAGACGTTTCGACTGAAGAAGAGAGATCGCGAATTCGAGTACCTGTAGATCAATATCGAGCAATTCAGATGTATCGTCCGGCGCATTGTCGTCGATCTGACCCAAGCGATACTGAAGAACCGCACGCTCAGACGTGAGTTTCTCCAGCTCTGTTCCAACAAGTTGGGCTGTCCGTTTTTGCTCGTTGATCTTGGCCTGCACCTCCGCGAGCTGTTTTTTAAGAGGTTCGACGTCCTCAAAGATGCTTTGTTCAGCCTCGATAGCTCGGATCTGCTTGTTGACACCCTCAAGCTCATCGTTCAAAGTGGCCTCGAATTTTGCTAGCTCTGCCTTCCTCACCTCCAGTTCCGAAACAGCAGTCTCAAGTTCCTCCAGCTTAGATCGGTACAGAGAATCATCGAACTCGTCCTCTTCTTCGACAGATTTGTGACACAGAATGCATTCGTTATTCAGCGAATGTGGATCGCGCTGGTGAACGACACCTTGGTCGCAGCTCGGGCAGCGTTTGATATCCAAGTTGGAGAAGAAACGTCTGGATTCGAGGAACTCTCCTAATCGGAGTATTTCTCTTGATGCCTTTGTCGATTCGCGCTGGGTTACGGATGCCTCTTCTTTGGATTCCGAAATAGATTTCTGGATCGCGGACTTTTTCTTGAACAGTTGCCTAAACCGGTCCGAGCTTGCGACGATCTTCGCATTTGTGACGCTCAGCTCCGCGATCAAATTGTCGTACTGCTTGTATTGCTCAACTGCATCCGACTCCTTTGAGCTCTCATGCTCGATTCCACGGATCTGTTCTTCGATCGCTGCCAGTTGGTCGTAAAGGTGCTGCTTCTCGGCAGAGGGTCGGTTGACAACAGCGATCGAGCTACGTGCTTTGGCTAGTTCGTGGATAAGAAAGTCTTTCTTGACTGAGAGGCGGTTGATTGGAAAGGTGAGATCTAGTCCGAGGAGTACCTGGAAAATCTTAGTACCTTGGTCTCCGAAAATGAGTGAGCTGCTGTCTTTCGATTCGAGATAAATCGATTTGAATATCGTTGGCCAAGTGATTCCGGCCCGGTTGAGCTGTAGGCTGTCCTTTCGCGAATCTTTCTGGGTCCATTGCAAAGAGTAGTATCCGAACTTTTCGAAAAAGAAGTCCTGCATGCCTTCCTGAAACTTGCTTTCCGAATTTGCAGACAATACAACATCGTAGGCGGCCTCATCGAATTTTGTTATCGATCCCCCACGACCGGAAACAAGTCGGGCCGATAATCTAGATCCTTCCATGTTCAGGTAGATCGCGTACTGATCATCATCAATATCGAAATTAAGCAGGACCCGATTGAGCCACTTCTTAACATCATTCTTTATGCTGTTCCTTCCGGTAAGCGCGTACTTAATGATCTTGAAGACGCTCGACTTGCCCTTCAGATTGTCGGCGATCAGCATATTCAACCCGGACTCAAATTGGTGCTCAAACTCTATCGCGTCGCCGTCCGACTTTTCTCCGACAACCTTAAGTGATCGGAGGATCAGGCGGGAGCTCGAGGCCCGAGTTGAATCAAAATCATAATCGTCCTCGATCGTCAGCAGCGTCTGAACCCGTTCCCGTTCGATCCGCCCTGCGAATTCGGTCGCGACTTCTCCGACGAATTGGTCAAAATCCAGTTTCACTTATCGTTCCTCCGTACAAGTCGTCGTACTTTTGCTCCACACGGTGCGTGATACCGGCGATACTTTCTCGATAACCGGCGCTCTTTATTTCGTCGAGCAGATACTGCATCCGCTTGAGTTCGGCTGCAGACTTCATTCCAAAGAATCGTTTGATCAGCTCCGCGCGCTCTACATACCACCCGATGAGAGGCAGCGTATCGATCATTCCTTCTAACCGATCGACGCCCTGTTTGGTAACGAAGTAGATCTTGTTAATGGTTTTCATGTCGAGCGCCTTCTCACTGGAAAACTCGACGAAATCGACGCTCTTTAGGAAAGCAATCACGTCGTCAATATCTTCATATGAACCGAAGAAGAATCGTTGCATCTCATGCCGACGCAGTTCAGGTTCGCGCTCGTCAAGAATGCTTCGTACGATCTTCTTAATCTCGTCCCGATTGGCTTTGCCTTCTTCAGCAAGTTTGAGCAGCTCAAATGCGAAATAGTCCGGATAGCGGAGAAGGAAATCTATTTTCTGAAGGCGCATTTCTGTGTCGAAGCGCTTCTTTCGTTGTGGATTATTGGGATCGTCGAGAGTTCTACCGAAGACGTAAAGAATTACGAAGATGCGAATCCGGTCCTTGTAACGACGCACCGTTTCGCTATGTCGTTCTTCTCTGATGAATTCAGCGTCGTACATTAAGCTCTAAGGATATTTTGTCGGAAAATGTTCGATCGGCCGGCACAAACTACAAATTCGAATTCAAGAGCCGATAGAGTTTTATTAAAGCCCAAATTGACGGAGATTACCACTCGATGAAAAGACACAACCTAGTCAATTTGTTGAGGTTCGTTTAATTCCTGAAGGATTGCTGAGCTAAAGATTGGGTCTAGAATCTGCAGGGAAAGTGTGTGACGCGACTTGAATCCTACTGTTGTTCCTGGAAAAAAACGCGGCAGGCATTAGGTGGAGTTTAATGAAGGATCTACGAATATGGCTGGACTTTTCCCTTCGAAGTTCATGGGAAGTGTTCCGAAGGCCGGCGAACAGGAAGGAAGCAGAAATCCGATTGTTCACGCTGTCTTTTACTTTTCTTTGAGCGGATGGATATGGTTTGCGACGGAAGGCGAGGCTATTGAGACCGACTTTTTGTTTTTTGGTTACG
>JBGTIQ010000036.1:0-12909 GCA_041745575.1 Pyrinomonadaceae bacterium | reverse complement strand
GCAGGTTTGTACGAGTCTGTTTGCCGAAAACGATAGAACTTCCGTCGGGCGACCAGGCCAGACTTGAGATCAGGATCTTGGGATCGTTTTCGTCAAATACCTTTCGCGGCGTGCCGCCGCTCACCGGTACAGTCCACAGTGCTGTTGTGTTGTCCCTTCGCGAAACGAACGCGATGTTCGTTCCGTCCGGGGAAAGGTGAACATTGTGAAAATACGCGTAACTTAGAGTATTCACTCTCCGCTCAGCGCCTGATTGTAAAGACACCGAAACAATATCGGTCGCGGCTGGGGTCAGCGAGAGATCTGAAGGGTCGGCCTTTCGGTAGACGATCGCATCGCCCGCGCTCGTGAATCCGAGGAACCGCAATCTCTCGACCGACTGCAGCAGGATCCTGGATTGGGAACTTTCGACGTCGTATATCCAGAGCCGGTACGACGACTTCTTCTCTCCGGCGGCATCGTTCCACGAGACAAAGACGATGCCGTCTCCTTTGGCGGTCCATGCCGGACAACAATACTTTTCGTTCTTGTCATTGCTCTGCGTGATCGCAACGTTGCGAGAGCCATCGGATCCGACAAGCCAAATATTCAGCATCCCGTCCGTTCGAGCCGAATAAGCGATCCTGGTACTGTCCGGCGACCACGAAATATGATTTGTGCCGATCTTGAGATATGGAGTCGGAGTATACGGCGGCGCACTAACATCGCCATCCGCGAGCCTCAGCGCATCATCTCCGGTAGGTTTGACGCGCCATAACGCGAAACCGGTATCGGAACGACGAAGGAATGCTATCCACTGTCCATCAGGAGACCAGACCGGCGAAAACCCGACCCGGGAAGCAACGACCGGAGCATCTGCACTCCCGATGTTTCGAACTTTGATCACACCACCGTAGGGCTGTTCGGTCAGCGTCACCGACTGGTAGACGAGACTCCTCCCGTCGGGTGAGAATTCTGCCCAGAATTCGTTCGCTACCTCGTTCGCAACCGCCGACTCCTTGGAGTCGCGCGTGTCGACCGTCCAAAGATCCGACGTCTCGTTTACCGAGCCGTATAGGATCTTCGATCCGTCAGGCGAGACATCCTTTACGAAAAGATCATTATCGCCGGTGGAGATCTGAACCGGGTCGCTGGCCGTGAATGACCTTTCGAAGATCTGATAGACCCCGTCGACCGAGCTGCTGAAGATGATCGACTTCCCTTCGGGTCCCCACACCATGTCGTCGATCTGACGTTTTGATGTTGCGATCTCATCCGGCGGCGCAGCGTCCTGCCGATTGACCCTGACCTTCCAGATCTCGCCTTCCTTGATCGAGTATGCGATAGACGATCCATCGGGTGAGACGGCGATCCGCCAAGGCTTCAAACCATCCGAGTCGAATTTCGTTAGCTGCTCTATTTCTCCGGTCGTCGCATCAGCCGCGAAAAGCTCGGAGGCATCCTGAAAGTAGATCTTGTTGTCCGCCGCCCATCTGATCGGTCTCGCTGTCCGTCCGATCTCACCCGCGATCTTGACCTGTTCGCCGCCGGTAAACGAAGCCCGCCATATCCCGCGATTCTCGCCGCGGCTCGAGAAGTACGCGACATCCTGTCCGTTCGGCGACCAGACCGGATACTGGTTATAAAAGCCGTTCTTTGTCACCTGGATCGAATCGCCGCCCGCGATCGGCTTGACCCAGATCTCAGTAGCCCCGCCCTTCGTCGCCGCGTACGCAACCATCCGTGCGTCAGGTGAGATCGATGCCGCCGCGACTGACTCACCGGCGCTGCTGCTCCAGCTTGTGACCGGAATCGTGGTCCTGGAAGCCACGACGGGTTGGGCTTGAGGCGAGTCGCGCGAAATCCACCAGAAGAAGAAACCAATGATCGCAAAAACAGCGATCAGGATAAGCGACAGTTTCGGATAGACAAGCTTCCTCGTGAAAACACTCGATACCGTTTTACCGATCGTGCTCCGCGGATCGATCCGGCCGGTATCGACCGCGTCCCGGCGCGGACCGGAGACGAGGAGTTCCTGCTGCAGCTGTTGTAAGTCCGCGTGCAGGTGTTCCATTCGCGAGTAGCGTTCTTCCCTTTCTTTTTTCAGGGCCTTGTCGACAATGTCGATCAACTTAACCGGCGGATCGACCAGAAATTCCTCGAGCCGTCGCGGGTCCTTGCTGATGATCGCCGCGAGTATGTCGGCCATGCTCTTGCCAGGAAACGGTGCGTTCCCCGTCACCATTTCGAAGATTATGTTCCCGAGGCTGAAGATGTCGGTCCGCGGGTCGAGATCGATGCCGCGCGTCTGTTCCGGTGACATGTATTGCGGCGTGCCGAGGATCAGGCCGGGCGATGTCGAAGAAAAGTCGAGCGTCTTCGCATCGTCGCTCGACGGAATCGAAAAGATCTGTCCGGTATCCTTCGCGAGGCCAAAGTCCAGGACTTTGACGCTGCCGTCCGGCCGAAGCATGATGTTGTCCGGCTTAACATCTCGATGGACTATCCCGGCCTTATGTGAAGCGGCCAGAGCCGAAGCCACCTGGATCGCGATGTTCACCGCTTCCATGAGAGGGATCGGGCCGCACCGGATCCTCGTACCCAACGTCTCACCCGCGACGTACTCGCTAACGATAAATTGACCGTGGTCACTCTCGCCGATGTCGTGAATTATGAGGATGTTCGGATGGTTCAACGCCGATGCCGCCCTCGCCTCCTGGTGAAACCTCCGCATGCGATCGGGATCTTTTCTAAACTCACTGTTCAGGAACTTGATGGCCACGCGTCGGCTGAGCCGCGTGTCCTCGGCGAGAAATACTTCCGCCATGCCGCCGCGGCCGACCATTTCGATAAGGCGGTAATGACCCGGAAGCGCCTTTTGATAATCATTCGAGAAGGCCTGTGTCGTCTCGGCCTCGGCCAACTCGCGTATCCGCCTTTCAACTCTCTCTCGTAAGTCGGCATCTTCGCCGCACTCACGGTCAAGGAACTCCCGCCGCTCGCCCGAAGCCTTAGCGGCGCATAATTCTGCGAGACCTATGGCCCGTTCAGGCTGAGCTTCTTTCATAGCAGGTCCTACTGGCAGTTGAATTCGTTAAACAGCGGAATTATTGCACGGAACTTTGTAAATCGGTAAACAAATTTAGATACGCCCGCAAGGTGATAAAATTCTTCGCCGGATAACGCGTAAAGGATAGCGGAGGTCGGAAAACAATGACTTGTATAACTGGAGCAGGAGGGACGGTCGGCAGCGAGGTCGTACGGCAAGCCCTATCGAAGAACAAAGGCTCCGATGTGGGGCGTGGTGGTGTTCAAACAAGTCTGCAGTGAAAGTATCAACGCATCGCGCAGATTCTCGGGCGTGACGATGGCGTCGACTAATCCGCGGGCGGCGGCGTGTTTGGCGTCGAGTTCGAGGTCGTAGGTTTCGCGGACCTTTTCCATTTCCTCCAACATCTCCTGAGGCGGCTCTTTTCCGTCTTTCCTAAGCTTCTCGATCTGTGTGCCGTAGATCGCCTGGGCGGCGCTGTCGCCTTCCATTACGCCCATGCGCCCCGTAGGCAGCGAGAAGATAAAATCCGGATCGAATCCTTGACCGGCCATCGCGTAGTATCCGGCGCCGGATGCGTGATTTACAGTCAGAACTATCTTGGGCACTTTGGCGGTCGCCATCGCTTCGACAAAGCGTGCACCCGCACGGATGATGCCGCTGTGTTCGGCCTCGGCACCGACCATGAATCCCGACACGTCCTGCACAAACAGCAAAGGCGTGGAATGGCGATCGCAATTGTCGATAAAGTACGCGGTCTTTTCGGCGGACTCTGTATAGACGATGCCGCCGAATCGTGGAGGCGTGCCGGGCTTCCCTTTCGACATCCCGCGCGAGTTTGCGATGACACCGACAAGGATACCGCCGATGCGAGCGGTCCCGCAGATCATCTCCCGCGCGTAGTCTGCCTGGAACTCGTCGAGGGTGTTGGCGTCGAGGAAACAATCGAGGACCTTTCGCATATCGTAAGGCGCCCTGTGATCGTCGGGCAGCAACTCGTAAAGCGCGGGTGGCCCGGTCGCTACCACTCCCGGTTCTGACACCGATACCCGGCTCGATTCTTTTGCCGGAAGTTCCGTAACCAACTCACGGATCTTCTCAAGGCATTCCTTGTCGTCTTTTGTTTTGTAATGTGCGACGCCGGAGATCTGGTTGTGCGTTGCTGCTCCGCCGAGCGTTTCATTATCGATCGTCTGCCCGGTCGCGCCTTTGACGAGGTTCGCTCCGCCGAGTCCCATGAACGAAGTTCCTTCGACCATCAGGATCACGTCGCTGAGGGCCGGCAGATACGCTCCGCCCGCGACGCACATTCCCATCACGGCGGCGATCTGCGGGACCTTTAGATAGTGACGCATGATCGAGTTGTAGTAGAAGATCCGCGCCGCACCGTACTGTCCGGGGAACACGCCGCCCTGATATGGAAGATTGACGCCTGCTGAGTCGACAAGATAGATGATCGGGACACGGTTGCGCATCGCGATCTCCTGCGCACGAAGAATTTTCTTGATCGTCTCGGGATACCAAGCACCCGCCTTGATCGTCGCGTCATTCGCGACGACGACACACTCACGTCCCTGAATCTTTCCGACCACCGTGACGACCGCTGCCGCCGGAGCCGTGCCGTCGTATTCGTCGTATGCGACGAGCAATCCGATCTCTTGCGAAAACGTATCTTTGTCGAGAAGCAGCTCGACACGCTCGCGTGCCGTTAACTTTCCTTGCTTATGGATCTTTTCGATCTTCGGGGGCCCACCGCCGAGCTTGAGTTTCTCTTCAAGCGCGAGATATTCCTCAGTGAGCGTGCGGAGGCGAGAATTGGATGTGGTTGTCATTGAAAAATTCGGCATTGAGCACCAAAGGTGCGGTTGTAATATAGCCAGGGGCAGCGCCCTGGAAAGCGGTCGGTATCTTGTCGAGAAGCACCAACGGTGCATAGTAAGGGGTGCCGGCGGTTACTCCGCCGCGTTGCGGCTGGCATCCCTATCCCTGGCTCTTCCAGGGGCGTTGCCCTGGCTAAATTACAACCGCACCTTTGGTGCTTTATGCGCCCGATTTTCAGCGAGCGTTGCCCTTGGATAAATTACGGTCACACCTTTGGTGCTTTATGCACCCGATTTTCAGCGAGCGTTGTCCTTGGATAAATTACGGTCACACCTTTGGTGCTTCGTGCGACAAACACCGACTTCCCGCCCATCTTTTTATCCGCGTCATCCGCCTACATCCGCGGCTATAAACTCTTCCTCACCGAATACTAATATTCGCCACACTCGAATCGCTGACCGTCGGATTGTCGACGCTGAGGATTCGGAGACGAGCTCGTCGCGTCGCTCGGCCGCCGACCGCGATCGCTTCAGTGCCGTCGTTCGGTGTAGATGCGACCACCGTTTCCCAGTTCGTACTCTCGTCGCGCGAGATGTCGATCCGAACATTCCCTACGATATTATCTGACGTCCATGTCAGCGTCCGCGATATCAATCGCGGGAGTGCCTCGCCGCCGTTGAAGTTCGACATCGTGATGCTCGAACCGCTGTATCGGTAATTCGCAATGACATCCGCCGTATTGTTTATCGAGCGGGCATTGTCTCTTGCGTTGTTTAGTCCCGTGGCCGCGTTGTTGAAGATCACACTCGGATTCGAGAAATACGCGACACGCGTGCAGCCCGACGTACACGGGTTGACATAAGACATTACTGTCCGGTAGCTGCCGTTCACATAGTGGCCGAAACCGTATGGAAGCGTCGGGTTGGATCCGTTTTCCGGGTTATGTTGGCTGCCCATGTTGTGACCAAGCTCGTGTGCGAAACTGAGATTCCCAACCGCGCAACTTCGCGCTGTGACCGTGAATCCGTTGTTCTGGTTTCCACCGATCCCGCCCATCAAATAGCCAATACCGCACACGCCGGTCACTTCGCTGATCTCCGCAACAAGATCCGCATTATGCAGATTCCGTAGCGTGGTGATCGCCGGATCGTTCCGTAGATTGCTTAGGTCAGTGCTCGAATTCCCGCTCTCGGTGTAAACATATTCCTGGGAGTGAACGAGGCGGACCCGCTGTCGGATCCTGCTATTGATGTATGCGGTGTTCGTCGCGTCGATCGCCGACTGAGCATGTGCTTGAGCCTGCGCATCGCCGCCGAGAAGATTCTTGGTCGCCGTCGTGTAGACGACCAGCACATCGATGCGATCGCCGGAATCGACGCCGACAAAATTGCCTCCGGCCGCACGAGCGCTTACATCATCAGCGCTGATCGCACCGCCGCATTCCGGGAACAATGCTTGATCCAGCTCGACCAGGACATGTTTGTCTCCGCGCGGGACGATCTCGTATACCGCCTCCGGGCCGTAGATCAGGGCTGAGTAAAATCCCTTTCGAAATGTAATGACGACGTCGCCTTCGGTCTTCGCGTACCTGATCTTTCCGCGCCATGTTACGTCGTCCGCCGCACGCTCTTCGACTTGAGTGACTGTCGTTTCGAATTCTTTACCGTCAAAGAGCTGAATCGTAAACCGGCTCTGCCCGGCCAGATGCTGTCCGCTTGACGTGAAAACGATCTCAGACTCACGAACCGAAGCGATCGACGACCTGTCCGCCGCGGCAACCGATTTTCCGGGAGATCGCAGCGTGTAGAGTGCCGAAGCAGATCTTTGCGCGGAAGATCCCTTCGGGACGGTCAAGACGAAACCTCCGACCAATAACAACAGCACGCACATTAAAGAAAGCTTAAACATACTATTTTTCTCCGATCACAAAAGTCGGGACCATTCCGCCACCGCTCGACACGTTTGCAAGCTCGCTCGACGACAGTCGCGTAAACGCCGATCCGACGACGCCGTTAAAGAGCAGCGGATCGAGATCGACAAGCTGTTCAACCATCCCCCATTTGCCGAGATCATCGAACATCATCGGAAACATTTCCTTCGCCGTTTTTACCCGTTCCTGGACCAAATAGTCGCCATCCACTAACGCCGTTTGGATCGCCGCGTCCCATTCGTCTTCGCTCGAGTTCCATCCAATATAGATCCCGTGACCGCCGTAATCGTCGTTAGGTTTGAGAACCAGCTTGGACGAATTTGCGCGGGTCCATGCGACGAGATCGGTCTCGATACCCTGATTAACCGTCTTCTCCTCCCTAAACCTGTGGGTCCAAGGAACGTGAGCCTTTATCGCGTTCAGCTCGGATTCGTTGAAAAGATGTGCGTAGCGTTCATTCGTCAACACGGCAAAGATCGCTTTCTTATGAACGAGCTTGCCGCGAAAACTGTTGACCATGCAGATCGCACCCGCGCGATAGGCGTCGAGTAGCCCCGGCTGTTCCTCCGCTATCGGAAGATATTCATTGACGAGCAGGCGTTTGTAAACGATGTCGATCGCAACCGAACCGAGGTAGAGTTTCTCGCCGTCAAACTCCAGCTCACTTGGCGAACAGATCACGGACGTGTACCCCTCGGCTTCAAAGAATTCGCGAAATAGTTCGAACTCTTTCTGCGTCGGCAAGTCCTTCAGATCGACGATCGCGATAGTGGGATTCTTCTCAGGCGTGCGGCCGAGAAATTCGGTATAGCAATCGAGCAGGACCTTCAACATCTTGGGACGGCCGGAGAATCCACGGATGGCGTATCGCTCGGCGAATTTCTTCATGACCGGCATTGTCTGAAAGATCTCGGTCGCCGAGTCCGCATAGGCGATGCCAGCGGGACTCTCACCGTTCAGTTCGACAAAGCTGTACGCGCCGTCAGTCAAAAATGAATCGAGTCGAGCCGTCGGCGATACTTGCTTGTAGCCCGGATCGATCTTGACCAATTCTTTTTCGATCTCAGTCACGCCAAGTTCATCAAGCAACGCGTCGTCCGCGACTGCCGCGTCCTTCACCTTTTCCAATGCACCCCAAATCGTTTCGCACGCCGTCGTCGCATGTTGCCAGTCGTTCTCCGTCACGAAATGCGGACGCAGATACGGCGACAAAGGGCGCCCACCGAAGATCAGCTTATTATGCTCCAATCCATGGTGCAGAACGCTGAACGACGCCGCCGCCAGGTCGGCATTCTCGAGGAGTTCGTGGTAATAGGCTACTGCTTGCTTGAGCATAAAGGGATCGCCGGCATCCTGCCGGCATCGCCGCAATCGCGGCGGATAAAGCGATCGAAAACTGCTTGCAAATTCTTAGGGCTCGGCTCTAATGCCGGCAGGATGCCGGCGGTCCATCACTTCGACATTTCAACGATCTCGTCCCATTCATCTTTTGTCACCGGTGAAACGGAAAGACGCGATAGTTTAACGAGCTTCATCTCGGCAAGCTTCTTATTCGCTTTGATATCGGCAAGCGTGACATGCTTTTTCAGAGCCTTTCCCGCCTCGAGCTCGACCGCGACCCAAGATCCTTCGTCCGCCGTCGGGTCGGGAAAAGCCTCTTTCGAAACTTTCGCAAATCCAACAACAACCCTTTCACCGCCGGAGTGATAATAGAAAACCTTGTCGCCGGCTTTCATCGCCTTCAGATTATTCCTCGCAGTAAAATTTCTCACTCCGGTCCAATCCGTCTTTCCATCTTTCTGGAAATCGGCAAACGAATAGGACTCGGGTTCTTGTTTGACCAACCAATATTTCATCGCAGTAAACCTTCTTGTTAATAATTAATGGTTATTGAGATCATCCGCGTAGAATTCGCTTCCTACGGCACGAAGGCCGAGGGCACGGGTTTGTCTCCCGTTGTTCCGAAGTGTTGGATCAGTAAGCCGGATGTCGTCCGGTTGATATACCAGAACGAGTTTGACTGACGGAAAACCGCAGTGTCGAATCTACCGTCGCCATCATAATCGCCCGGCGTCGGTATATCGCCCGTCGTTCCGAAGTGCACTCCGTAGTAACTGTAATCTTCGCTTCTCAGAACAAACCACTCTCCTGTCGAAGGGCTCCAAAGTGCGGCGTCGGCCTTACCATCTCCGGTGTAGTCTCCTTGTACCGGCAAGTCGGTTGAGCCTCCGAACCCCAAAGCGATAACACCGCCCGTCGAACGGTTTATCCACCACTGCCCAACGCTCGGACGGTAGATCGCGACGTCGGCTTTGCCATCGCCGTCGTAATCGGCGACCGCCGGCAAGTCGCCGTTTTGACCGAAATTGACCACATCCATTCCGCCCGTTGATTTGCTGATATACCAGATTCCGGTAGACGGACGAAAAACGGTCGCGTCGGCTTTGCCGTCGCCGTCAAAATCTGCCGGCACCGGTATATCGCCTGTCGTCCCGAAATGGAAAGCATAAAAACTTAAGTCTTCGCTTCGCAGAATGAACCATTCGCCGGTCGACGGTCTCCAAAAGGCAACGTCGGTCTTTCCGTCGCCAGTGTGATCGGCAGGCATGATGCGATCAGCCGAGTTGCCGAACTGCAGCGCAACGACCTGGTTGTCGAAGCTTCGCTGATACCACCATTGACCATTCGACGGACGATATATTCCAATGTCCGTCTTCGAATCACCGTCGAAATCAAACGGTGCGGTACGGCCCAACGCGGTCAACGTGACGTTGCTGCCATTGTAGACGATAGAAAAGCGGCGACTGCTAAAGGTCACCTGGCTGCCCTGTGCGAACTGGCCCGAAATAGTTCCTGCTCCAGATACAAACCCGCCTTTTGAGACAATAGTGAACTGCTGTCCGGGTGCCGGGTTAAATCCGTTTATCAGCGCGCCCGTCAACTGAGCGCCGCCGAGATTGATGTTATTAACGGGGAAAGCGAAATACGCAAACGCCACCAACCGGTCGTTGCCGCTGGCGTCGATCTCGATGTGAAGTGTCGTGGCCGGATTCAGGGTGCCCCTGTTCGGGATCACTGTCCCAAGCCCCTGACCGCCAGGAGATATCGTACCGCCGGTTGCTGTGAGTTGAAATGGGGACCCGCTATTACAACTCGTCGCAAGAGTGCCCGCGAAGATATCTAAATTACTGCAAGATATATTGCTGTCGGGCGAGAGAGTGCCGCCAGAGACATTCAACCGAGAAACAAATCCACCATTGAGCGGACGAAACGTCCCTCCGTTTATATTCGCGACGCTGACACCAAAGTCCGTGCCGGTGGTCGTAAAAGTTCCCGCATTAACTGTTAGACTGCTGGCCCTAATGCCGGTCGCGGAAAGCGTCACTGTGCCGGTCCCGTTCTTAACAATGTTGCCGCTGCCGGTTATTTGACCACCGAAGGTGAAGTTATCGGAGCGATTGAATTCCAGCGTTGTTCCGCCGGCCATGCTGACAGGGTTGTTCGGAATATGGCCGTTGCCGCTGCCGCTGAGGCCGAAGCCTACTTGCAGCTTGCCAGCCGAGATGGTTGTCGTGCCTGTGTAGTCGCTGGGGTCGGTGTTGTAGAGGATCAACGTTCCACCGCCTGTTTTGGTCAACCCAACTGTACCACTGAGCCGATTGTTCATCTGCGCCGTGACACCGCTCGCCACCTGTATCTCACCCGGAGCCAGCGAACCGCCGCCGCCCGCGGCAAACGTCAGCGCACCGGGGCCTGTCAACTGATAGCCGTTGACATCAAATCGCATCCCGCGCAGCGTGATCGGTACAGTTGTGTTGATAAACCCCACGGCAGCGCCGCTAAAGATCGCGGAGTCGACGTTAGCGTTGTTCCAGACGGCGGGATTGGTCCAGTTCGCGTCGGTCGTGTTCCATAAACCACCGGCCGCGCCCGTCCAGACGTTGTCGGCGAGCGGTGAGTTTTGCTTCTGCGCGGCCGTTTCGGTTTCCGTAAAGCGCAGCAACCCCGCCGTCAGGCCGACGAATGTTAATCCGAGGATGAATAGTTTTAGTAAATGCTTGTTCTCCATTTCGACCCCCGTCAATACAAATTTTATCGTCACTTAGATGACGATTGAACGCGAATGGCATGCTCCACAAAAAACCGTGTCATCGATTGATATACCAAGCGAAGCGTCCGGACTGTACAGTTCACTATCTTCACCTACTTCTTTTGCGCCTGCGCCGCCTTCTTATTGAGCCACTTCGCCCACCGTTCGATCATCGGGCGAAACGGCTTGAAGAGTTTCGCCCGAATACTGCCTTGCGACTGCTTCTCGCTCCACGAACGCAGGTTCTTTTCAGCGTACTGTCGGATCTGCGGTTCCAGATTTTGTTTTTTGACCGAGTGCTTGAGGGTCAAATGATAATGCTGCCCGACGAGCGAGAATATCAGCCCGGCGAGATTGCCCTTAAATGAGCTCTTCGCCATCCACTTCTTAGCAAAGCCTTCGGTCGGCTGCAGTAAAGCTCCCATCGACATCTCAAGAAAAGCCGGCTGGTTTCCCTGTTTGGGATGGTAAAGACCTGGGAGGTCGCCCTTCATCGGAACATTTAAGTTCTTCAGGCGCGGATCGTTTATAAAATCGACCAGCTTTACCTTTTCGATGCCGCGCAGATGTTCCATCGGGAGAAAATCGAGTGCCTTTTTTAAATGCTCGTCCGTGTAAGCCGGAAGGTCAATACTCGCCTGATTTTCGATCTTAACTTTTGTAACTTTTGCAGTCTTTTGTCCTGCAGTTTGTATTGCCATAACTTGAAGTAGATTGTAATTGGAAAGGAACCATTAGTAAATTCTGCGACAGTCTTGTGGCACACGCGCCACACACCGGTGCGTCACGGACATTGTGGGTCGGTTTAGTTCAGCTGAAAAAGCTTTACTTTGCGACTTTGCGTCTTTGCGGGAAAACAAACGTTCTAGGCCATTTTGCGCTAGTGTTCTCGCAAAGTCGCAAAGTCGCAAAGAAATCCGGACTATACTGACCCGCCCTGGGAAGATTAGTGGCATGCAGATTGTTAACAGTATCCCGAGCGGATCTAATTAAATGAATCAGACCACGATCTCTAACCAAGTTTCCACGACCGGTGTAGGTTTGCATACTGGAGTACCGGTGAATATAACGCTGAAGCCCGCACCTGAGAATACCGGGTACGTATTCGTACGGACGGATCTCGATAATTTCGAGATCCCGGCGTCGGCCGAATATATATCGCACTGTAGTTATGCGACGACACTGATGCGCCGCGGCGTTGTGCTGTCTACGTGCGAACACCTACTGTCGGCTCTGCGGGGGATCGGGGTCGACAATTGCTTTATCGAGGTCGACAACATCGAGATCCCGATCATGGACGGTTCGAGCGAGGATTTTCTCGAGCTCATACAAGTCGCTGGCGTCGTCGAACAGGATGCTCCTCGTCATCATTTTCGCGTACTCACAAAAGTAGAGATCGATCAGGATGGCCGTCGGATGTCGATCGAGCCGTCGGACAAATACGAGATCGAATGCGTGATCGATTTTGCGCATCCGTTTATCAACAAACAGTCCCTACATTTTGTTTTCGACAACGGCTCGTTTGGCCGTGAGATCGCGTCAGCACGCACGTTCGGGTTTACGACCGAGATCGAGATGCTCCGCAAGGCAAACCTCGCGCTTGGCGGCTCGCTCGACAACGCCATCGTACTAACGCCCGACGGGATGCTCAACGAAACTCCGCTTCGCTTCGACGACGAGTTCGTCCGTCACAAGATCCTCGACATCATCGGTGACTTCGCGCTGCTTGGGATGCCGGTGCTTGGAAAGATCACCGCAGAAAAAAGCGGCCATGCCGTGCACGCCGCTTTGATGAGTAAGTTATTGAAGACCGAAGGGGCGTGGGAGATCGTTTAGCAGTAGGCAGAAGGCAGTGGGCGGTGGCAGTGGGCAGTGGGCAGTGGGCAGTTGACTGCTTACTGCTCACTGCTTACTGCTTACTGCTTACTGCTTACTGCTTACTGCTTACTGCTTACTGCTTACTGCTTACTGCTTACTGCTTACTGCTTACTGCTTACTGCTTACTGCTTACTGCTTACTGCTTACTGCTTACTGCTTACT
>JBGTIQ010000035.1:0-52828 GCA_041745575.1 Pyrinomonadaceae bacterium | reverse complement strand
GATCTGAACTGCCCGACCGGCGACGAGATCCCGATCGAAGAGCGCGACATCCGCGAGGTGACACATGTTAAAGACATTCAGCTCGCACCGGATGACACCGTTGTCAGCAACTACGCGTTCGACGTCACGCCAAACGATCTGGTGACAGCCATAATCACGGAGAAAGGCGTCGCCCGTGCCCCGTACACTGAGAGTTTGAAGAAACAATTCGAAGATTAAGTGGCAGAAACACGACCGGTAGGGAGTGTGTCATCGAATTTTCTTGTAGACATGAACCAAGACGAAAAACGCGAGTTCGAACGGTTTACGCTTGTTGCGGAAAAACTAACTCGAGCCTTCGTTGAAGGATACAAGCATCGTCACGCACAAGAACTTGGATTCTTCGTTGCACAAGCGATTAGGGATGTGCCCGCTCTGCTTAGAATGCTTGACGATTACGAAAGCCATTCCAACGACGAAATACTGGACGCGATACACGCTGTAGTCTCAAATCATTTTTCCTTAACCGAGGCCAATAGACTTTTGACCACGGTTGACGACGAAGAAGGGGAGACGCGGGATTAGGACACTAGCTCGCCGAGTTGACACACTCCCTACCGGTCGTGTTTCTGCCTACCGGTTGATATAATTTCGAGAAACTATGATCGAACGAGAACAGATCGAGATGGATGTGGTGTTTGTCGGCGCGGGGCCGGCGAACCTCGCGGCGGCGCTGCACCTCAAGAACGAGATAAAGAAACACAACGAGTATGTCGAGAACGGGAGACTTCCCGGCACAAAGATCGACGATCTCGAGATCGGGATCATCGAGAAAGGATCGTTCGTCGGCGCGCATATTTTGTCCGGTGCCGTTATGGACCCGATCGCGATCCGCGAGCTGATGCCTGACTTTCTTGAACAGGGCTGTCCGATCGATTCTGTCGTGACTGAAGATGCGTTCTGGTACTTGACCGACAAGAGCTCGATCAACGCTCCGATTGTGCCGCCACCGTTGAAGAACAAAGGCAAGTACATCATCAGTCTGAGTCGGGTGTGCGAGTGGCTTGCGGAAAAATGTGAAGAGGCCGGGATAAATATCTTTCCCGAATTTCCCGGAGCTGATCTTATCTTCGATGAGAACAACGCCGTGATCGGCGTTCGTACCGGCGATAAGGGAATCGGAAAGGATGGGAAACCGAAAGCGAATTTCGAACCCGGCGTCGAGATACTGGCGAAAGTCACCGTGCTCGGCGAAGGTTCGCGCGGGAGCCTTGCGAAACAATTGATGGCGCGGCTTGGTTTGATGGAAGACAAGGAGCCGCAGGTTTTTTCGCTCGGAGTGAAAGAGCTGTGGGAAGTTCCGGAAGGTAATTTCGCCGAAGGCACGGTCGTTCACACGCTCGGGTTTCCGTCGGACACCGAGACGTACGGCGGTGGTTGGATCTACGGGATGAAGAACAATGTCATCAGTATCGGATATGTGACCGGTCTCGATTACAAGGATCCCAACATCGACCCGCATCTCGAATTCCAAAAATTCAAGACGCATCCGAAAGTCGCTGAGGTATTGAAGGGCGGCAAGATGATCAAGTACGGTGCGAAATCGATCAACACAAGCGGCTACTGGACGATGCCGAAACTGTACGCAGATGGTGTGCTCATCGTAGGCGACTCAGGATCATTTCTGAACGGCCAGCGGATCAAGGGAATTCACATGGCGATGAAGTCGGGCATGCTCGCAGCCGAGACCATCGTCTCTGCATTCGAGCATCAGGATTTTAGCTCGAAGACGCTGAAGTACTACGACGAGAAAGTAAATCTGAGTTGGATCTACGACGAGCTCCATCCGGTGCGAAACTTCCACGCGGCGTTCCAGTCGGGGCGATGGTCGGCGCTGATAAACACCGGCCTGCAGTTTTTGACGAAGGGCCTGGCGTGGGGATTTATGCCGAGGGAACATCATGTTGCGGGACATGAACGGATGGAGAAGCTTCCAGGCAGAAACGCGACTGCTAAGGAGCGTGCGAATGGGCGTCCCTCGTTTGAAAAACGGTATTCCGGCGTCAAGTTCGACAAAGAACTAACCTTTGACAAGATCACGGACGTGTACCATGCCGCGGTGTCTCACGATGAAGATCAGCCGTCGCACCTGCATGTCCTCGACACCGAGATCTGCGCTACACAATGCGCTGAAGAATATGGAAATCCGTGCCAGCGGTTTTGTCCGGCGCAGGTTTATGAGATGGAGGCGAATTCGAAAACCGGCCGCCGGGAACTGAAGGTAAATTTCTCGAACTGTGTTCACTGCAAAACTTGCGACATTGCGGATCCGTACCAGATCATCAACTGGGTCACGCCCGAAGGCGGTGGTGGGCCAAACTATAAGGGAATGTAACTCGATTTTGGATTTTAGATTTTGGATTTTGGAATTGGCGGAATACAACTTGCTTCATTACCAATCACCAGCGAGACGTTCGGATTCGATACGTGCTCGCAAATCACAAGGGAGGTTGGAAGATGGCAATTTTTAATAACGACGAAGCGAAGGGTAAATGGGAACAGGCGAAGGGAACCGTCAAGGACAAGGTCGGTGAACTGACAGGAAACGAGAGTCTTGAAGCCGAAGGCGAAGCACAAAATGCCGGCGGCGAAGCCCAGGAAAGCTGGGGCAAGATCAAACGGGGTGTGTCGGACACAGTAGATTCCGTGGGTGAAGCGATCAGCGACGCCGGCAAACGCGTCAACGACTGAGACAAGCGAGCCGCGTGTAAAATTGACGTATGCATAGAAAAAAGGCTGCCGAGTACTCGGCAGCCTTTTTGAACAGGTTCGAACGTCCCTATTTAATGCTTTCAAGGATCTCGAAATTTACCTTTCGATTTTCGATCTCTTTCATTGCGACACGGGTCGGCTTGCTCTTGCGAGTGTCGATATCGACTCGCGAGATCGCACCACGTTGAAGCTGCTTGCTTCGCTGCGCCGCTAGGATGATCATTCTGTATTTTGAATCGATATGGGGCGGATTGATGATCTCTTCAGCCTCGTTCTCCGATTCTTCCACCGCCACAACTGGTTCTTTTTTGGCCATATTAAAGCTTAACTCTCCGGTTTAAAAAGTCTCGACCTCTCGAAACTACCAAGGATACCCTGAATTTGCTCGCCTTGTCTATGCGGCCGTTGTCTTTCGGCAAGGATTATGGCGGCGAGTTTGCGGGATGCAGCAGGGATCTCGTCGTTGATCACAACATATCCGAAGCTTGAGAATTGCATTACTTCGTCCAGGGAATTCCCGAGCCGGAGCTCGAGATCCTCCATTCCTTCGGTCGCTCGCGCTGTCAGCCGTGCCTGGAGAACTTCAAACGACGGCGGCAGGATGAATATGCTGACGGCTTCAGGCATCTTTTGCAGGATCGTCGCTGCACCCTGGACGTCGATTTCGAGGATGACGTCCATTCCGGAGCTGGTCATCTGTTCCGTTTGTTCCAGAGACGTTCCGTAGGAATGACCGTGGACCTCGGCGAATTCGAGAAATCCGCCTTTTTCCCTGTACGCTTCGAATTCTGATTGAGTGACAAAATGATAGTGCTTGCCGTTTTCTTCACCGAATCGGGGTGGGCGCGTAGTCAGTGACACGGAATAGCCGATGTGCGGCGCGATCTCGAGCACTTCGCGGATCAATGTGCCTTTTCCGCCACCGGAGGGCGAGCTAATGATGATCAGGTTTCCTTTCATTGTGATCGTGGATCGTTGATCGTAGTTCGTAGTTCCTAGTTCCAAGTTCCAAGTTCCTAGTCCGGGGCTCGTTGACTGATACTGGATGACCATGTCCCGAAGAGGAACAACGATCAACGAACAACGATCAACGAACCCTTCCCAAGAAAATTATTCAACATTTTGTACCTGTTCACGAATTTTCTCAATTTCGCTTTTGACCGCGAGGGCGTTCTCCTTGACGGTCATATTGTTTGTTTTGGATGTGATCGTGTTCGCCTCGCGATTCAGCTCCTGTGTCAAAAAATCCAAACGCTTTCCGACCTCTTTGTCCTCATTCATTATCGTTCGAAAGTGCTCGATATGCGTTTTGAGCCGTGTGATCTCCTCCGAGATGTCGGCTCGATCGGCTATATACGCGATTTCCTGGGCGAGCCGGCCCTGGTCGAGCTCGATCTGCGATTCACTCTTTTCAAGCAGATCGCCGATTCGCCTCGTCAGACGCTGTCGGTACTCTTCGCTAATCGACTCGGCCTCGCTCTCGATCAATGGAAGATGCTGCTCGATCGTGTCGAGTCGCGACGCCAACTCGGTTTTCAGCATTTCGCCTTCGCTTAAACGCATCTTTTCAAGATCTTCGAGGGCCGAGTTCACGGCCGTCGCGACGCCGAATGCAAAAGCCTCGCTCAACTCGTCCTTCTTCGAGATCATTACGTTCGGGAGTTTTGCGATCACGTTGATGTCCGGATCGCCCGCGAGATCGAATTCCTCCCGCATCTTTTTCATCGCCGCGAGATAGCCCACGATCATTGGACGGTTCAGTTCGTAATTTATTTCCTCGGGCCGGTCGTATTGAACATTTACGTCGACTCGGCCGCGCGAAAGCCGGCTCGAGATGAGCCGCTTGATCTCGGCTTCGATCGACTGCATTTCGTTCGACAGGCGAAGGCTGACGTCGAGAAAGCGATTGTTGACGGTCTTTAATTCGACCGTCACGGAAAAGTCGGTTTCGGTAACGGCCCCGCGGCCAAATCCGGTCATTGATTTCATAAAAGTATAGCGGGCTGTTAGCCCGCGTCAGTGGACGGGCTAACAGCCTGTCCTACATTTTCTTCGTCCGCGAATTGCAGCTCATAAAGCCTTTTATATCTGCCGCCCTTTTCGAGCAATTCTTTGTGGGTACCAGTCTCGACGATCTTGCCTCTTTCCATGACGACGATCTTGTCAGCCTTGCGGACGGTCGATAAGCGATGTGCGATGACAATCGATGTCCGGTTGCGCATCAGGTTACTCAGAGCTTTCTGAACGAGAAGCTCGGACTCGGCATCCAGTGCCGACGTCGCTTCATCGAGTATCAGCACCGAGGCATCAACGAGAACGGCCCGGGCGATCGCGATCCGCTGCCGCTGCCCGCCGGAAAGGAAAACTCCACGCTCGCCTACTAAAGTGTCAAATTTTTGAGGAAGCTCGTCGATGAAATCCGCAGCGTACGCGACCTGCGCGGCGTGTGCGAGATCTTCGTCCGTCGCGTCCGGCTTTCCATAAGAAATGTTGTAACGGATAGTGTCGTTGAAAAGTACGGTTTCCTGCGTGACAAGCGCGATCATTTTTTTGAGCTCGCTTACGCGCGCATCGCGAATGTCGGTGCCGTCCCAGAGTATTGCGCCGGAGCTCGGATCGTAGAGTCTCTGGATCAGCCGGATCAAGCTCGATTTGCCACCCCCGCTTTCACCGACAAGCGCGACCATCGAGCCTTTCGGGACGATAAGCGAAACATTGTCGAGAATCCTCTTTTGCGGATCGTTCTTGTATTTGAATGAAACGTCCTTCAGCTCGATGGAATGGGCAAGCGGGTTGAGCGAAACGGGATCGCTTCTTTCGGGCAGCGTTTCATCTTCGTCGAGAATGCTCCAGACGTCTTTTGCGGCAGCAAATGCTTTTGAGATCTCGTTGTGCTGACGCGAGATCTTCCGCATCGGATCGTAGCTGCGGAAAAGGAAGAACAGGAATGTAAAAAACTGCGCTGCGTCCATCCGTTCGGCATTGATCTCACGCAATCCGAAATAGAAGAGGATAAGCATCGCGATGGTGCCGATTATTTCGATGGTCGGCGGCGAAGTCGCGGCGATTCGGCCCGACCTTCGATTCGCTTTTGCGATGACCTGCGCGATCCGGCCAAAGCGCTCCTTCTCACGATCCTCGGCCGAATATGCTTTCACGATCGTCTGGTTCGAGAGCGTTTCCTGTGCCGTGTCATTCAAGAGCTTGTTGCCTTCGAAAGTTTCTTCGGCGAGTCGTCGGAGCGCCTTACTGAACTTGGTGGTGAGAAAGGCGATGATCGGCGCGATGATCATTGCACCGAGCATTAGCCGCCAATTGAAATAAAATGCGGCCGAGAAAAAGAAGATCAGCATAAAGCCTTCGCGGAGAACATCACGAAGGTTTGCGGAAACCGCCATCTCTATCGCCGAGCAACTGACCACCAGCCGCGAGACCAAAAAATTCGTGCGGTGCTTTTCAAAGAATGACGAAGGCTGTCGAAGCAGATGATCGTAAAGTTGTCGGCGAAGATCGAGAATTGCCGCCTGTCCGATCTTTGCCATTAAGTATGAGGAAAAAAATTCGGCGATACCCTTGCAGATCGTAAATGTCAGCAACATGATCGAGATCGCGAGCCACGCCTGATACCACGGCTCCTGCGGGATAAATTGCTGCAAACTGAAAAGCGTTTCGGATTTTCCCGCGGCACCCGGAAGGAACTGTCCGAATATCGGAACAAGAAGGGCGCCCGTGGCGGTTTCAAAGACAGCGACCAGCACCATCGTCACGAGGGCGAACGTAAAAGTTACCCAGTACGGTTGGACGTATTTTAAAAGTCGGCGAAACTCGTTCATCGGGCTTGTGAAAAGGTTGAATATACTTGTTTCCCGTGCGGTTTGTCCAAGTTACCTTCTTTGCAACGATTGAAACTTTTGTGGCATCTTTTTATCAACGTTTCCTTTTCGGAGACCACCAATATGAAAAATTCAGGGCTTCTCGGAATGTTGTTTACGTTTCTCCTCGTCTTTGTATTAGTCGGTGTCGGCTATGGTCAGCTGGACGTTCCGCGCCGGACTACCGCGATCACTTATCCGCTTGATGAGCCCGTGATCGTCCAGTTTCGGGGCACGACGCGTTTTCCCCGGATGAAGGGCGAAGCCCGAATGAAGCGAACGAGCCGAAACGGGACCGAGATAGAGCTTTCTGTTTCGAAAATGCCGCGACCGTTCGAGCTCGGGGCCGGTTATGCCACTTATGTTCTATGGGCGGTCGCACCGGACGGGCAGGTCGATAATCTCGGTGAGATCAAGCGACGAGGTTTCTTTGAGTTCGATTCGAAGATAAGTGTGACGACTCCGCTTCAGACGTTTGCATTGATCATCACGGCCGAGCCGCACTTTCTTGTCCGTCGACCGAGTCAGGCGATCATGCTCGAGAATTTGAGTCCCGTCGCGATCAGCGGCAAGACGATCGCGACCGCACCGGCAGTTCAGTATTTCGGAAACTCAAGTGACTATTTCCGAGACTCCCGGACGCCGGAGATCGCGGAGATCGATTATTCAAAAACACCTTCGACGATCTTACAGGCTCAGCAAGCGATGGCTCTCGCACGGTTTGCCGGGGCCGAGCGCGACGCCCAGGAAGAGCTTCGCGAAGCCGAGTCGCTTCTCGCGAACGCGGAAAATACATGGAAAGGGGGACGTGACGACGAAGCGGTGGACATTGCCGCCAGGCGTGCGATTAGCGCCGCGGTGAAAGCGGAATCGACGGCGTATGTTCGAAAAGATGCGCGTGAAAAGCGAAACGAAAGAGCGAGGTCCGATGCGGAAACCCGACAGGCCGAAAACCGTTTAGCGGATGCGCAGAACGAGATCGCCGAGCTCAGACAACAGCTCCAGGACGAGACGCGACAGCGAGAGCTGTCCGAGCGCGACGTAACGACATATTCAACGCAGATTCGCGAGCTGCGCGCTGAGAACGGACGTCTCCGCGAAGAGCTTGGCAGAACCAAGGTTGAAGCGGACAACGCCAAGGCGAGAGTGGAGTCGATCGAGAACGAACGTCGCGCGTCGGATGAACAACGTGCAAGGGAACAGAGGATCGGCATTCTCGAGGCAGGCCAAAGCTCATTTATGCAATCGCTTCGACGTTTCGGATCGGTGTCTAAGAACGAGCGCGGCATCGTCTTAACCCTCCCGGAAAACTATTGGTCAGCGGCGCGGGCGAGCAGTTTTGCACCGACCGCCACTTCTAAGATCGGCCCACTCGGCGAGTTGCTTGCCAATAACCCGGACTACAGAGTCGTTATCGAAGCACACACCGACGACAGGGGAACGGTGGAGGAACTGGATGCTCTTACCGGACAGCGTGCTCGTCTGATAGCCGATCGGCTTGTCGGTTTTGGCGTTGCCGATGCTCGTATCGAGGCGAAAGGAATGGGAGCGAACTTGCCGGTTGCTCCGAACACGACAAACTTGAATCGTGCAAAGAATCGGCGGGTGAACGTGATATTGGTGCCTAACATTTAAAGTGCAGAAAAAGTTTAGGTCAAAAGCTCCGGGCGAGGGTCCGGAGCTCTTTTCTTGCATATGGAATTGCAAAATGCTGTGCTTTATTGCACCGATATGCTAACTTTTCTGTCAGGTCAACTTAGCCCGGCTTCCCCAGAAGTAATAATCAGGAGTAACTAAATGAATAGATCGTTCCCCCGCGTCCGTTTCGCGTTTGTGATCTTGTCGGTCACTCTGCTTATCGCAATTTACGTTGGCTTTGGCGAAAGGCGAAACAGCGCGCAGCAGCGCCCTGTCGAACCAACACCGAAAGCAAAGTTCGAGCAGTTTTCAACCGCCGATGAAGTGACAAAGGATATCCGGAACCGTTCGAAGGAAATAGTTCGAGTGCAGTTCCGTTCCATCAACGACCGGGACAGGGCTGAGAAGTACGGACGCATCGTCGGGGACTATGGCTCGTTCGTCGTCCTTGCAAAAAACAAAAGCACGGACATGTCGCGTTCGGGGCTCGATGTTCAGAAGATCGAAACAAGTATTAATTTGCCGGGTGCAAAATTTGAACCGGTGGAATCTGCGACGGCAGAGACAATAGGTGTGGGCGACGCGATCCCGAACGAAGGTGGTTATTGCGTTGTTCAATTCGGCGGAATCGCAAAGGACGCATGGCTCGACAGCATACGCGACGCCGGTGTCGAGGTTCTTCAGTACGTTCCGCATCAGGCATTTTTTGTTTACGGCAGCGGGGAAGCGATCTCAAAGATCGCGGGCCACTCGCGAGTGCGATGGGTCGGGAAATACACTGCGGAGCAAAAGAGATCTCCCGAGCTTGCTCAGTTCGTCACTAATGTAAAAGGTAATTCCGCGATGTTCGATGTTGCGGTGTTTGGAAGGGCCGATCTTCAGGACGCCAGCAATAAGATCTTGAATGTCATCCGCGGAAAGATCCTTCACCAGATAAAACTCCCCAACAATTTCTTCAACGTAGTTCGAATCGAAGCGGCTCTCGATGACATCGGTGAGATCGCGAAAATCGCAGACGTGTTTCGCATTGATCAATACGAGAAACCACGGATCGAAGACGAGCGGGCGGCCCAGATCGTCGCGGGTAATTTTATGAGCACGACTGTGCTGAATCCTCCGGGATACAATCCATTAGGGCAGTTCGGCGTAGATGGAACCGGTGTGACGGTGATGGTGTCGGATGACGGCATCAGTATTCCGGGGAACGGGGGCTTTTACATTACATCGACCAACACAGTAGACGGCCCGCTTCGCGGTGCGACTGCCGGGGCGTCCGGGGGACATGGTCACATCAACGCAAGCATCATCGCCGGAGATACGCCCTTTGGCATCTTGGATGGACTTGGATACAACTACGGCCTTGGCGTGGCTCCGAAGGCAAACATAATCAACATTCCGTTCCTGAAGTCCGGAAACACGACAACTGACGCGCAGGCGATCGACGACGCTTTGAATACGCCCGGACCGAACGGAGTGCCCGGCTCTATTTCGAACAATAGTTGGGGTGCGGGCACAAACGGAAATTCATATGATTCGTTAGCTGCTCAGTATGACGGTTTTGTGCAGGACGGTTCGCTTGCGGGCACGATCGATCCGTTTTCGATCATTTTTTCGGCCGGGAATTGTGGAAACGCTCCAGCCACCAGCGCGTGCAGCTCGCAGAATGGCCTGACCCGGCCGAAGATTTCAAAAAACACAATTGCGGTTGGAAATTCCGAGAACATCAGAACGGAGTTCTCTTCCTCCGTTAATAACGTCGACGACCTCGCAAGCTCGTCGAGCCGGGGCCTCGCTGCGGATGGACGAGTGAAGCCGGACATCACGGCACCTGGCTCCGTGATAACGGGAAGCCGCGCTGGCAGTTGTGGTTCGGTATCAAGCTGCTTCGATGCCAATCATGCATGGAGTAGCGGAACATCTCATGCGGCGCCTCAAGTGGCGGGAGCGGCAGCCCTGTTCACGCAGTACTGGAGAAATGGTCATGTCGGAGCTTCCCCGAGCCCGGCTTTGATAAAGGCGGCAATCATCAACACAGCTCAGGAAATGAACGGTGCTAATACCGCCGCCGCTACACCCAATGGCGCTGAAGGTTGGGGCCGGATCAACATGAAGTACATGCTCAACACCGGTGTGCCGAGTTTGTATGTAAATCAGGAAATTATTTTCAGTGACCCGGGTATGGGCCAAGGCATGATCGGAACTGTCGCGGATTCAACGAAGCCGGTAAGGATCACCCTGGTTTGGACAGATCCGCCCGGCGCCGGCAATCCGGCCCTCGTTAATAACCTGGACCTGCAGGTTAATGTCGGCGGAACGTTTTATCGCGGTAATGTCTTTAGCGGAGGCGTATCGGTTCCCGGCGGATCGGGTGACACGATCAATAACGTAGAGAACATATTTTTACCCGCGGGGATTCCGGCTGGAACCTTTTTCTCGGTGGCGGTCTCTTCTGTTGCATTGAACGGTAACGGCGTACTTGGAAATGCCGACCCGACCGATCAGCACTTCGCGCTCGTTGCGTATAACTTTCAGAGCCTGACTCCTCCCGCAGCAGCCCCGATTGATTTCGACGGCGACAATAAAACTGACGTCTCGATCTTCCGACCTGCGGACGGTGAATGGTGGATCAACCGCAGCTCGGATAATCAGACAACCGCGCTGCAGTTCGGAGCGTCGTCCGACCGTCTGGTGCCGGCTGACTACACCGGTGACGGGAAAACGGATGTCGCGATCTGGCGTCCATCCGAGGGCCAGCTTTATGTTTTGCGGAGTGAGGATTCGTCGTTCTATGCATTTCCATTCGGCATTGGTACCGACATTTTCGGACCGGGTGATTATGACGGAGACCGCAAAGCTGATGCCGCCGTGTTTCGACCGTCTTCCTCTACGTGGTACATCGCTAAGTCAGGCGGCGGCGCGGACATAATCCAGTTCGGTATTCCAACGGATACTCCGATACCTGCTGATTATGACGGTGATGGCAAAAGCGATATCGCCATCTTTCGTCCGGGCGGCGGCGAATGGTGGATCAACAAGAGCTCCGGCGGTGTGACGGCTCTCCAGTTCGGAACGAGCACGGACAAACTTGTTCCGGGCGACTACACCGGCGACGGAAAAGCAGATATCGCATTATGGCGACCGTCGAATGGATCGTGGTACGTGTTGAGAAGCGAGGACTCGTCGTTCTACTCAGTGCCGTTCGGAACCAACGGAGACGCACCCGTCCCCGGTGATTACGACGGTGACGGGAAGTTCGATCGGGCGGTCTTCAGGCCATCAACTGCGACCTGGTATGTCGATCGCACAACCGCCGGCATTCTCATCAGGAACTTTGGATCATCGAGCGATACGCCATTGCCCAACGCTTTCGTTAGGTAACCCGGTGCACGATGAACAAACAGCCTCGCTCTTTTTTCGGGCGAGGCTTTTTAATCCCTAAAAATTTGAATCCTGTCAGGCGGGAGTCCGACCATGCACTCCTGTCCGACATCAAGACCCACGACACGCAGGACGAGGGCGTCCAATCTCAAACCGTCGGCATCAAGCTCGATCAGGGTCGTCGGCCCGAGGCGCTGAATCCGCTTTACTGTAGCTTTAAGAAGATTGTCTTCGGGAAACGAAGCTCCGAATGAGATCGATATTTGTTCCGGCCGGATCGCCAACGTGACGTTTTGATTTAACGCGCCGAGAGCACCGCGTTCGATCCGTTGGGCGAATAACCTGTGACCGCCATCGATGGTCTGGAATTCGGGAATCTCGGCTTTGCTCGATGTCAGGCGACGGGCCGCGAATAAGTTGTGGCGTCCGGTGACCGCCGCGACAACGCGCGATTCAGGTCTTTCGTAGATCTCTTGCGGTGCTCCTGTTTGCTTGATCTCGCCTCTCACAATTACCGCAACCCGATCGCATGTAAGCAGGATCTGTTCAAAATCACTTGAAGCAAGAATGACCGCCACGCCTCGCTCTCGCGCAGTGTCCCGAATTTTGTCGGCGAGAGCTTCACATTCGCTGGCGTCCATTCCGCAAAAGGGATCGTCGAGGAGCAGGACAGACTCAACAGATTCGAGAGCCCGAATAACGGCTCGCGGCCTGTCCTCAAGCTTTGACGTGGAGTTTCTAGCTTTAACGACGAGCTGCCAGATCGATGGGCGTTCATACTCCGGTACGGTAATCTTGCGAGCCGTCCCAGCCAGTGCGGTAACGTCTGAGTCGTTTACCTGGACTGAGCCGCGGTTAAGCGGGATCGTACCCGAGACCGCATTCAAGAGCGTGGTTTTTCCTGAACCCGACGGACCGAAGATGCCGTACACCTCACCTGTCGGAGCCTCGAGCGAAACGTCGCGAAGGGCCCACATATCGTCGTATCTTTTCGAAAGGTTGAAGACTTTCAGAGACATGCTGAGCAGAATGGGGAACTTTTCTGAGGCTGAAATCGTGCAAACAAAAGTATGCTGTTGTCATCACACGAAAGCAAGTATAAGCTGGGACGCTGATGACAGAGAAAAAGCCGGGAATAGGTAGAAAACTAGTTCATGCGGGCGGTTGGCAGGTCGCAAAGCGGGCCGCGAAGATGTTGCCGTTCGGGGGAACGGTGATCGTTGTCGGGCTCGTCGGTCACGATATAAAGAAAAAAGGTTTTGTCAGGGGAGTCGTGAATTCCGGAATTGATGCTATTCCGTTTGTCGGATTGGCGAAGAATGCGGTCGAGCTTTTTACAGGCGACTTTATTCCCGACAAGAACGGTGGAAATAAAGGAAAGTAGTTTATGAGAGATCTTTGGCTCCGGCGAATTCATTTGATCGTTCCGGTCGTTGTCATTTTCGCGTTTGCTGCCGCGGATGTTAGTGCGCAGACGAGTCGGCGGCGACGCACCTCGATCCCTGTGCCCGCGCCTTCTGCAACTCCGCTGACATCGGAACCGCTTATCATCAGCCGGGCCGATGAGTTTCCTGATGAAAACTCGCGAGCGATACCGCCGGATCCGAACGAGATCAGGACTGTATCGGGAGCCGACCGTGCAAGCGTCGTAACTCTGGAAGATCTCGGAAATAGAATCAGGAATCTTGAGGCCGGCCGTATGACCAAAGCCGCGGATCCCGATGAAAAACAAAAGCGCCTCCTTCTGAACCTCGATATCCTGACGCGAGCCGAGCAGCGTTCAGAAAGCCTTCGAAAACAAGTTTTCGAAATGATCGAAAAAGAAAATTCGGTGAAAACGAAGCTGGATTCGCTTGAGTATGATCTGCGCCCTGAGGTCATCGAGCGATCGACGGCCATGGTCGGCTCGCTTCGCCCCGAAGAGATCCGGGCCTCGCGGCGAAAGAGTTTGGAATCTGAACGGACGAACCTGCAAAGCCTGCTGACTGAAATTGTAAAGACTAGGGCCTCGCTGGAACTCAGCCTGCAGCGGGCCGATGTGTTGGTCGAGAAGCTGCGGTTGAAGTTTGAAAAAGAGATTGATACGGCGTTAGAAGACGATATGGACAATAGCCGGCCGGAAAACTAGGCTGTCTTTACTCACTTATTTTGTCGGGGCTGCCATTTGGCGGCCTTTTTTCATGCAAGCTGCCGCCGCCCCCGCCGTTCCCTAATTGTCACAACTGACGATTTGCTGCATCTGTTCAGCTTGTTTGGGAGAAAAAGTATGAAGATAAAAGTCCTCGCGTTCGCGTTTGCCGCGGTTTTTGGTGTTTTGTTTATTGGCTCGTCGGCGAGCGCTCAAGGCGTGATCATTCCGATAATCTGTGATATACGACCATGCCGACCTCGTCCGATCCCGCAGCCTATGCCGCTGCCAAATGTGCTGCCCGTCAAATCGATCCAGCTCGATACAAAGATCAGCGGCCAGGTCGCGACCACGCGAGTCGAGCAGGTTTTTAGGAATGACACACCATACACACTTGAGGGTACGTATTTTTTTCCGATTCCCGAAACTGCATCAATCGTCGAGTTCTCGATCTGGGAGAACGGTAAGAAACTTGTCGGCGAAGTTCGTTCACGCGAAGAGGCGCGGCGGATCTATGACGAGATCGTGCGTCGACAGCGTGACCCGGGGCTTTTGGAATATGCGGGCAAGGACCTGTTTCAGGCGTCTATTTTTCCCATCCCGCCTAACTCGGATAAGAAACTCGAGCTTGTTTATTCGCAAGTCCTGAAAGCTGAATCGGGAACCGTCTCATATCGTTACCCACTCGGCACGGGCAGGAATCTCTGGCGTGCGAATGGCTTTCCAGAAACGGGCCGCGGACAGATGCCGCCGCAGCAATTTGGAACCGTCTCGGGAAAAATTGAGATCACAGGCAGGGAAGCGCTGAGGAACGTGTACTCGCCGTCGCACAAGATCGACATTGTCAACAAAGGCGAGCGATCGGCTTCGGTTTCGTTCGAGACCTCAAACAACGACAGCGATTTTCAACTTTTTTACGGACTGTCGAACGACGATTTCGGCATGACCCTGCTGACGCATCGCGAGCCGGGGAAGGATGGTTACTTCCTGATGATGCTCTCGCCAAAGGATGACGTCGCCGAACGCGAGCTTGTTAACAAGGACATTGTTTTTGTTCTCGACACCAGCGGTTCAATGGCTGACGAAGGGAAAATGGAAAAGGCGCGCTCTGCGTTATTGTTCGGCATCCGGTCGCTCCGCGACGGCGATCGCTTTAATGTGATCAGCTTTGCGGGCGAAGAACATTTGATGGAACGGGCGCTCATTAACGCCGACGCCGCAGGACGCCGCCGCGGCGAAGAATTTGTGAAACGCCTTCATGCGACGGGCGGTACCAACATCAATGATTCGCTGTTGGCGTCGATCAAACAGTTCGCTAAAAACGATCGTCCGAAGATGTTGGTGTTTATGACCGACGGCCTGCCTACGGTCGGCGAAACGAACATCGACAAGATCAACTCGAACCTTCAGAAAGCAAAGACGGTGGACGTCAGAATTTTTCCGTTCGGTTTCGGATATGACGTAAACACTGCGTTGCTCGACAAGCTCGGATCCGAGAATTCCGGGATCTCTGACTACGTCCAGCCAAAGGAAGACCTCGAGGTAAAGGTGTCGAACTTTTTCGCCCGGGTAAGTTCACCGGTCTTGTCCGATCTCGAATTGGATCTTGGCGACGTGCAAGCGGATCTACTGTATCCGCGAAAGCTGACCGACCTTTTTAAGGGAATGCAGTTGGCGGTCATCGGAAAGTACAAGAATTCTACCGACCTGAAAAACGTCACGGCTATGCTTCGCGGAAAATCTGGACGCGAAAACCGAAGCTTCCGCTATTCGGAATTGGATTTCCCGATCCGTGAAGCTGATAACGATTTCCTACCGCGTCTGTGGGCGAGTCGGCGAGTCGGATGGATGATCGAGCAAATAAGGCAGAACGGCGAGACTAAAGAGTTGAAGGACGAGATCGTCGATCTCGGTACGCGATACGGAATCGTGACGCCGTATACTTCGTACCTCGCCACCGACGGCTCAGTCGCCAATGCCGCTCCAACGGATGCGCGACAGCTTAGCTTGCTGTCCGAGCGTGCCACGGCGAAGATGGCCCCGCAGAGCGGTGCCGGAGCAGTGCGACAGAGCGTCCAGCAGAATGTCATGAAGGATAATGTATCGATCAGGAACAGAGCTTCAGGTCTCGAAGAGCAGGTAATTGTCCAAAACAGCGCACAGAATCAATTCGTTGCGAACAAGAACTTCGTCCAGCAAAGTAACGTCTGGGTCGATGTCGAGTTCAAGCCTGAGCGCAACCAGTCTGAGGTCAATCTGAAGTTTGCGAGTGACGAATATTTTGCTGTCCTGACTCGCGAGAGTGGGCTTGCACAATATTTCTCACTCGGTGAGGAAGTCGTCGTCGTGTGGAAGAACAAGGTCTATCGTGTGACAAGATAGAGATTGCTGAGCTATTAGACTGGGTGGTTTTCGGCGGGTCAAAGTAAGCCTTGCCGGAGATCACCTTTTTTGTTCCGTTCGAACACGGGTTATCTCGCGTCCACCGCGGCCCTCGCGAGGCAACCGCATTCCGATATCTGATACAGAGCAGACCGTCTTGCGGATAACCCTCGACGAGTATTCTTCCTGAGAGCCTTGGTCATCCCATCGCATTATTCAGTTAAAAAGGTTGCTCGATTAATAGATATGACCGGCATTTTTTTCAAAAAAGATGTGAATCCCCAAGTGACCATGCTGACTGAAACGGACAAAACACCGGTGGCAATCATTGTTTTGGAGGATCTTGAAGATACGGTTCAGATTGTACGTATAGACCGGGATCAGCGGTTCTTTCTTCTTCTTCAGCAGAAAATTACGGAATTGATAAATCGTCGGAAATCTACGGTAGATTCGGTATCGGAGAACAGAGAGCTTGCTGCCCGGATGAGAGTATGTCAGATGCAGTACGCCGATACCGCCAACCTCTAACAAATCGACTAAACGACGGAAAGTCTCTTCGCCGGTCGGCGGGCTGATATGCTGAATGACAATAAACGAATGAACGAAATCGAATTTTCCGCTCAGACCGGATAAATTATCGTCGCCTTTGATGAAATCAATGTTTTTCAGACCCGAGCGTTCCGCATTTTTTTCGGCCTCAGACAGCATTTTCCGTGAAATATCAACACCGATTGTCCGACCGCTCCGGCGGGCGATAGGAATTGTCAGGCGGGCGACGCCGCAACCGAAGTCAAGCGATCGTGCGGGATTAAAATCAGGTTTGAGATTTGTCCTGATCTCGTCCCAAACCCGCCCCGCATATTGCTCGCCGGATTCAAAGAATTCTTTGAGGACCTCCTCGGATAAATTTTCGGAATAAAATTTATCATAGGTCGAAACTGCAAAATATGGGTTTTTTTCACCGAACTCATCCCATTGCTTCTCTATTTTGTCCATTTTTTAACTTTCTTCTATTTCCGGCAGTAAATCTGATTATGAAAATTCCAAACACCGCCACCACACCAACTTTCATCAGATAGGGCAGGATCGAACCGTAAAAACTTTCGTATGAAATGCTCGTAAGAAGCATGTAAAAAAGAACACTCCGCCAGTATGAAAAGTCCTGATTTTCGATCAGTGAAGCAGATATTATGCGGATCAGAAACCCCAACAGGATCATCCCGAGCGGAACGCCGAGCGGCCCGAAATTGCGCAAAAGGTCGCCCATCGGTGTGATCGTAAACGAATTTTCCCCGTAATCAAAATACAAAGCCCCGTATTTGCGCGGTTCCGAGGCAACTGGTTTATCACGCCAAAAAATGCGCGGAATGAAAAAATTCACACTGTCTTTGTAGATATTATTGTCTAACCCGTAGCTCTCTTCATACGGCTTTAATTTTTCGTAATTTGCGACGACTACGGCCAGCGAACTTACCGCCTCGATCCGTTCAGCCAGTGCGACAACACCGGTTTCTATGCTCAGACCAAGATCCTGTTCCCCAAGCTTTTCAAAGGTTGCGAAAATATTCTCGGTATATTCCGCCATACTGACCCGTGCCTCAGTCTCTTTGATATTGCGAAACGTGGTTCCGTAGATCATCCCGATAATGATCGAAGCCGTTATAAAGACCGCAGCATAGACGCGGTACTTGATCTGAAATCGGCGACCAGATAAAGCAAAGGCAAAGGCGATCAGTATGAAAATCTGAAACAAACTCCCGCGATTTCCTTGAAAGGCGGCCTTTACCAGCGATGAGACCAATAAAATTCCAATCACTATGTAATGATTGACATTTAATCTTTTGGTTCGGAAAATGGCGAGCCAAAGCAGAAAACTGGCCTCTAGCCAAAGGAGCGTCAACAGAAATAAAATGCCGTCAAACGCTCCGATCTCCTCAACCTTTTGATAACCCAACAAACCGTTGACAAATCCCAGAACCGTATTGGCCAGACCGATACCCAGTAAGATCAGACCAGGAATCAGGACATCTTTGGATTCCCACTTCAACACAGGCAACCGGGCTTCGATTTTTCTTCCGGCCCAACGCCCCGGCAGAAGATAATAGCCGAGGGTCAAACCGCCGTAACCGAGCATCACATAAACCAGTGTGAGCGGAAGATTGTAGGACTGGTCGTCTATAAAAGCCAGGAAATATGGTTCCGAGATTCCGCTCGCCAAAACCAGACCGCCGGCAAAAAATGCCGGAAAAAAGTAGGACCAGGCGGCCAGGACCAGCGGGTGAAAAAAATTGAATTCCCCCTTCAAATACAGATACACGCTGGGAGCGCAGATAACGATCCCAGTGGCAAAAACCCACGGCATCAGATACATCTCCCGAAACGGATTTCCATAATCCGAAGTGAAAATCATCAGTGTAAAGAACCCGATCACGACCAAAATCATCAAACCGGCAACGGGCACCAAAAGAGATATATCCCTCGTGCCAACATCTTCGAATTCTTTTATTTTTCTCAAATCCATTAAATTACCGGAAATTTCTGAAGGTCATTAACTTATACGAGTCGCTCAATCAATACCTGACCACTCCGGCACTGAAACGGATGATCGGTACTAATATTTCGGGAAAATTAGACCACCTCAAAGTGATTATAAGATTCCAAACCAGTATGGCCAGTAATGCGAAATCGTTCAAGGCGTTATCTGGAGACGACCCACCGTGTGAAGAGTGGAGTCTGCAGAATGCCAAAACGCGACTTGCTCTGTTCAATGCCGATTTTCGTAACGATGAAGAGGGTTACGCCGTTTATCGCGTGACAAGATAGAGATCGCACAGCCTATTAGACAAGGTGATTTTCGGCGGGCAAAAGGTTATCCTACTCGCCGAAGATCACCTTTTTTCTTTCGTCGGGAGGGTCACAAAGCGTGCACGGGTTTATCTCAAAATTTATCTGTATTTCGTTTCTCGTCATCGTATCCGCGGTCACCGCTCTCTCACAGACCGGCTGGTCGAAGATCGCTTCTGGAACAAAGAGTGATCTTGTTGCCGTTTATTTTACTAACTCGGAAAACGGTTGGGTCGCCGGAGATAACGGCTACCTAGCGTCGACATCGGACGGCGGCCGGACCTGGAAAACGTACCCGTTGAACACAACCGAAGATATCAATGAGATCTACTTTCGAAACGATAAGAACGGTTATCTCGTTGCCGGCAAAAAGCTGTTTATTACCGCTGATGCCGGTGAGACCTGGCGTGAGACTGTTATCTATCGGCCGGGTGACTTTCGAAACGGGATCCCGGAATTCCTCAGCATCCGGTTTGCGGACAAGAAACGCGGTCTTGTTGTTGGGTCGCTTTTGAATCGTGCCGGCAACGTCATAGATTCACTCGTCATGCGGACCGAAGACGGCGGCGAGACATGGCGGCGCGTGGTTGTACCATCGAAGAGTGAGCTCTTTCACCTCGACTACAGCGACAGCTCGAAAGCGTGGGTAGTCGGTGACGAAGGAGTGATCCTGGCGACCGTTAACGGGGGCGACACCTGGATCGCGCAAAACTCAAAGACACGTCTGGCTCTGTTCAATGTGGATTTTCGAGACGATAAAGAGGGTTATGCCGTAGGTGAAAAAGGTGTCATTCTCCGCACTGAAAACGGAGGTGTTAACTGGCAACGCGTTACCGTGAATCATTCCGCTAATCTGATGCGGGTTGATTTTGCGGACGATAAGAATGGCTGGATCGTCGGGCACGGCGGCCTCATCCTACGCTCGTCCGACAAAGGCAAGACCTGGGTCAGGCAGGAGAGCACCCCGACCGGCCACCTCTATGGGCTTTTCATCACAAAGAAGTTCGGCTGGGCTGTTGGACTTAAAGGCACAATTCTCGGCTACCGATAAACGTCAAAAAAGTTCTCAAAAAAATTCCATTTTGCGTTAACACTTTTCGAAAGTTGTGCTATCGTACATCAACGTTCGTTTTCGTTAACCCTGTTTTCATCAGGAATCTTTATACAACTTATCGTTTTCGGGAAGGTTTTAGCATTGCTGATGAGGCATAGCCGTTTCGCCTCTTACGACGGATGCTTCGGCACAAACGACTAGCGAGTCGTTTGCAGAAACACTATCTATTAGGAGCAAAAGATAATGAAGAAGATCGGATTTGTAGCGCTAACGCTGTGTTTAGTTCTTTTTGTTTCAGCCACAGTGATGGCACAAGAAACTAGTGGTGGCATTGAAGGGACGGTGAGGGATGCGAACGGCGCTGTAGTGCCGAATGTCACGGTAACAATTACCAATGCGTCACAAACGCCCGCTGGTAACACCACCACCGGAGCCGCCGGCGGCTTTAAGCG
Organism: Pyrinomonadaceae bacterium; assembly: GCA_041745575.1. GTDB lineage: Bacteria > Acidobacteriota > Blastocatellia > Pyrinomonadales > Pyrinomonadaceae > OLB17. Next base: position 32,329 of record JBGTIQ010000035.1, on the reverse strand, counting down.
CACTGTCACCAGCGACAACGAGGGATTCTTCCGTGCTATTCAAATTCCGCCTGGCAACTACGCCCTCATGACGACCGCAACCAGCGGTTTTGGCGAAGCGACATATGAAAACGTCGTGGTCGCGATCGGGCGCAATACGCAATTGGACATCACCGTGTCGCCGGTCGGGACGACAAATACCGTAGATGTAGCTGCATCGGACGTGCCCCCGGTCGACACAAGCAATAACGCGATCCAGACTACGATCAGCGCCCAGCGGATCGAACTGCTTCCGAAAGGGGCCGGATTTACCAGTTTGCTCAAGACGGTACCCGGCACCCGGCCCGAATCGAGATCAGGCGGGTTCTCGGTGGACGGAGCTTCGGGCGGTGAGAACGTATTCGTTATCGACGGCCAGGAGGTTACAAATTATCGAACCGGCACACTGAATGAAACTTTTAACATTCCGACGCAGCTTGTTCGCGAAATACAAGTCAAGTCGAGCGGCTTTACCGCTGAATACGGTGGTGCGACAGGAGGCGTGGTGAGCGTCGTTACGCGAGGCGGCAGTAATGCCTTCCACGGTGAAGCCGGATTGCAGTTCGAGGTTCCAAAGTTTAACGGCAACCCGCGACAAGTGCTAGGCGGCGTGTCTTCCGCAAACTATTTCACGCAATCGCCAGAATATCTTCAGCCAGTAAAGGCACAGGGCACGAACGTTTTCCCGACGGCAAGCCTCGGAGGCCCGATCCTCAAGAACCGGATCTGGTTCTTCGGCAGTTACTCACCGCAGCTTTTCCAAACGACGGTAGACACTCAGTATTTCTTAAATGCCGCACCCGCAACGCGAACACTACTAACGACTGAACGGTACTCCAGAACGACCCGGTATGAATACGCCTTTTCGCGGATCGACGCCAATCCGTTTGATAAATTGCGACTAACGGGCACATTTCTGTGGAACCCGGTAATTCAGCAGGGCAGTATCCCGAGTGGTACGTATTCGAATGTCAGCTCAAGTTCGTTCATCTTCGTAACCCCCGGCTCTACTACGACTCCGACCGGTGTCGCACTTGCGAACTTTGGACCCGGCATCGGTGTACTGCCGGAAACAGAGTTCAGACCGAAACAAGGTGGGCGCCAGACCGCAAACTCGGTCACTTTCTCCGGCGTTTACACGCCGACAAGCAGTATCGTGATCGACGGACGGTACAGCCGCGGCTTTCTCAATGAGAAGCAGGGCAATTACTTTGTCCCGCTTATCCCGCGGATATTTTCGTGTACGACCGGTACGTCACCGCAGCCATTCCCGTGTTCTTCGTCTTCGGTTACAAACTCAATAACGAACAGGGATATCTCTATTCGGGAAACTTATGAGTTTTCGGGTTCATATCTCTTCAATGGTTTAGGAAGGCATGAACTGAAGGGCGGATACCAGCGGTACACGATCCTCAACGACGTTCAGCAGGGCAATACCGGTCTCGGTATATTGCGTTTCTTTATCGGATCGGACCGGCTGATAAACACGCTCGATAGCGCGGTCACGCCTACGCCGGGAGCTATCGGATCGGGTTGGTTTCAGCGAACGGGAACTAACGGAAAGGGAAGCAACCTGAGCCAGGGCATATTCATTCAGGACAAATGGCAGCCACTTAAGCGTCTGACCTTAAATTTGGGCGTCCGATTCGAAGCGGAGAATCTTCCAACCTTTAATGGCATTCCGAGCGGAGTCGACTTCGGCTGGACCGATAAAATCGCACCCCGTCTGGGATTCGCGTACGACGTGTTCGGTGACAGCGGGACAAAGATCTTCGCCAGCTATGGCAAGTTCTACGATCGCGTCAAGTTTGCCCTTCCCCGAGGTTTGTTTGGTGGCGATATCTTCCTGGACGACTACTTCGAGATTTTCCCTGGTGAAAATGCGTCTCAGTTCAACATCACCACAGTTTTGAATGGCTATGCAGGAACTAGTACTTGTCCAGCAACTGGCTTCATCACACCGGGAGCCCGCAGCCGTTGTCAACGAAACCGTCGGGTAAATGCGAACGAGCCGGGAGCATCGCCGTATGAGAATGGTGCGGTCGACCCCAATCTGAAACCGTTCCAGCAAACCGAATTCACAGTTGGAGCCGAGCGCCAGATCAACCGCGATTACGTCTTTCGCGTTCGTTACACATTTAAAAACGTAGACGAGGCGGTCGAGGACGCCGGTATTGTCAATTCTGCAGGTAACGAAGCCTACATCATCGGGAATCCCGGTAGCGGATTGCATTTAGAAACCCTGACGGCTCTGGGCTATCTGAAGTCGACGAGGCCAAAGCGCCGCTATGACGGTTTAGAGTTCGTCCTAGACAAGCGGCTTTCGAATAATTGGTATTTCAACGCGAATTATACCTTCAGCCGTCTGCATGGAAATTACACCGGCTTGACCAGTTCTGATGAGCCCCACCTCGTCGACGGACGTCTGTCACCGGGTGTAAGCCGGGCATTCGATCTACCATTTATCGGATTCACGGCCGAAGGTAAACCGGACAACGGCCCACTGCCAACCGATCGGCCTCACGTATTTAATATCTATGGCGCCTATATCTTTGACTGGATGGGAAGCAAATCTAATTCGACCGAACTGTCGGCGTTCCAGACCATTGCGTCGGGAGCTCCGATGACAACGTCGATTTACGGTCAATCCAGCATCACCCCGCAGATCTTCTATCATCGCGGGGATCTGGGGCGGAGTCCGACGTTTACCCAAACGGATTTCAACGTCACTCACCGTTATAAGTTTGGCCGAGACGATCGGATGACGCTGGCTTTTGATCTCAACTTTTTGAATCTTTGGGACCAGGCCACGGTGACCGGGATCTACCCGACTATGAACACTAACACCAATAGACCGAGCGCGGCGGGTCTGAGCCTCTCGTCAAGAGATTATGCGAACGGGTACACGTCTGGAGCCCTCCAGACAGTAATCGAGAACCACATCGCTACCACGACGAATCAACGCGATGCTCGGTATAAACTGCCGCAGCTTTTCCAGTCTCCGAGAACTGTGCGGTTTGGATTCAGAATGATGTTCTAAAGGGAATATTTAGAATGGTAAACTCGCCTGAAGAAGTTCGGGCGAGTTTTTTCTTTCTACAGACGAATCGCGCGAAGATGATCAGAAATTAGTTTGTTAAAGAACGAGTTGAGGTCGCACTCCACGGGATATTTGGGCGGCGAAGCAACGGACGGCTTTTTAACTGCATCTTGTTATATGAGTGAGAAAGCCGAAGCCGTGGGGCGTGAGTTCGTCGGCACACAGTCTTTCTAATTCCTCCTGTTTCTACCTTGACCCGTCGGGAATGCGACCCGACGGGTTTTTTTGCTTTCTGTCGAGATCCGAGCCTGTCGTGCAGTTTCCGCGAGCTTGGCCGCTCTAGGTAACGCTTCGATCGCGTGTGCGACCGCGGCGTCCGACACTATCCGCGAATGCTTTGCGGATCCGGGGCCGAATGTCGCCAGAGCCAACTCGTAGTTAAGGCGCTCGGCAATGAAAGCTGAGTTCTCGAGGATCGTTGTGCTTGAGATATTTGAGTCGGGTCTTTTCGCGTATTCGAGAAATTTCTGCAGAAGTTCGCGTCCAACCGGCTGGCGGCCAAAGATGATCGACTGACGTATATCGTCGCGCGAGCTTATCGAACTGTTGATCGACGTCGGCCGGGCGTTTACAAGATCACGAACAAAAAAGAATATCGGGTCCAGCAACGCTACTCTCTGCGAGTCGAATTTCACAGACTCGAATGGTTCGTCCGGGGTGATACCATTTCCGCCAAACACTGTCCGGTTGGTCGATGTGTGAGCTTCGGATCGAGGCTGCACACTAGCTCCAGCCGATCGGTGATTGAAATAGTCGTACATTCCCGTACCGGCGTAACTTCGCTGAATTGAGCGGCCGGATGGAGTGTAATAGCGCGCCGTCGTCAGCGTCAGTCCCGATCCCATTGGCAGACCGACGACGTTTTGAACCAGGCCCTTGCCGAAAGTATTTTCGCCGACGATGAGCGCTCGATCATGGTCCTGCAGCGCTCCGGCGACGACCTCAGAGGCCGATGCCGTTTGATCGTCGACTAGTACGACGAGAGGCATGTTTTCGGGATTTCGATTCGACGACTTCCATTCGCGATTGTCGATCGGCGATCGGCCGCGTTGTGAAATTATCATGCTTCCGGAAGGCAGGAATTCTCCTGCGATCTTTATTGCCTGATCTAGAATGCCGCCGCTGTTTCCTCGCAGATCCAGTATGAGCGAATTCATACCGCGTCGATGGAGTTCCTTGATAGCGACGGTGAACTCGGCTGATGTGGTGTGGCTGAAACCCTCCGAGAGATCGATATAGCCGATTCCTTTTCCGATAATGAAATAGTTTGGCAGCGTCGGTTGAAAGACGCGCTCACGTCTTAATGCGAACGTCTCGATCACCCCCGTCGCCGCTCGTTCCACGGCCATCCGGACGATCGTTCCGCGCGGCCCGCGAACTCTATCGCGAACGATCTCCGACGGCAAGCCGCTAACCGCAACACCATCTACTAACACGATCCGATCGCCGTACTGCAATTTCGCGTGTGCCGCCGGAGAGTCTTGCTGAGTCGAGAGGATGTAAGTTTCCGTCGCCCCGTTTCTCACAAAGTTCGAGATTGTCGAGCCGGTCCCGGAGTATTCGCTGTCCTGTTCGCCAAGCAGCTCGCTAAATTCATCAGCATCGAAATAGCTCGAGTGCGGGTCAAGCTCAGCGAGCATAGCGCGCACCGAAGCTTTCATCAGGCCCGCGTCGTTGAGGTTCGAGCCGGTCACATGCTCGCGTCTGATCAGATCAAGAGCCTCGCGAACGTCCAAGACTATCCTTCCTGCCGCCGGCGTAGATGACCGACTTTCGATCGCGGAGCTCGTCCTTGGAGCTGTTGAGGCCGAAAACGACGAACCCTGCGCGATCTGGAATGGATCAGAGGTCGCGATCGTTGAAGTGGTCTGGGCCGCGACCATGAGCGGTCCAAAGACACACAAAGCGCATGCGAAACTTAGAAACTTCTTCATGGTTTCAACGGACTTCGTTCCCAAACGGTGCCCCAAATTGGAATGAGCTAGAGAACGCCACTCCCGGTACCCCTTTTGGTGATTAAGACTAAATTTGATTGTCAGAAAGCATCAATGGCGTGAAACTTCCAGTAACCGCCACAGAAACCTCAGTGGGTTGAAAGACAGGTGTTTTCGCGTAGAATCTTAACTATGCCAGGCGACGAGAATCTGACCAGGAAAATGCGTCGACTCATCGAAACCGTCGATATAGCGAATCTGTTGACCGAGCCACTGACAAGATCGATACGCGATATCTTGCGGGTTTCGGCGGCCGAGCTGGGGGCACGCGAGGCGTCCGTCCTGATCCGTGACGGAGCTGAAGGCGATCTTCGCTTTCTGGTGGCGACCGGCGAAGTCGCGTCGAAACTTCTCGATCTGAAGATTCCCGCTGGGAAGGGAATCGCGGGATTTGTAATGTCGTCAGGCCAACCGATGGCGGTTTCGGACGTAGAAGAAGAAGCGAGTTTTTATGCGGAGGTGGATCGGGAAACGGGCTATTCGACCCAGATGATTCTCGCTACGCCGCTGCGCCATAACGATGAGATGATCGGCGTGCTGGAATATATCAACCGGCCCGGGCATCCGCCACACCAGCCTTTTACACCCGACGAAATGGATAAGGCGGCACTCTTCGCTGACGCGATCGCCTCCCTCGTAAGCGCATATGAATCGGCGAAAATCTTCCGTGATCTCGGCGAGAAAATCGTCGGGACGGACGAGGATATGGACATCGACTCAGTGCGTACCTGGCTTGACGATCTGAGAAGCTCGGCCGAACATCGTGAGATGATGGACCTCGCCATTCTCATTCGGGAGATTGCGAACCGCGGCGACGCCGAACGAGCGTTGTGCCGGGAAGTGCTTGAGTCGGTCCTGCGTTTCTCCGATACCCGGGGCGACACGAGTTTTCTTAGTCTGTAGTCGAGCTTTTGTAGAAATTCAATCAACTATTAAGTAGATATCTGCTGTCCCCCAAAGTGACAACTGCATCAAAAATTGAAGACGGACAGTCACCCGACGCCGAGACATTCTTTCGGATCGACGAAGGCTGGAGGTTGGCGACAGGGCTCGGTGTGAGCGTGGCAATTGTCGATAGCGGCATCGACACGACGCATCCGGATCTGGACGGCAAAATAGTGGAAACCGTCGAGGCGCGATTGGACGGTAAGCGGGTCGTATTCGAACCGTCCGACGCGGGTGATTCGGCCGGTCACGGTACCGCGTGTGCCGGAATTGTAATGAGCATTGCACCCGGGGCGCGGATCTTCAGTATCAAAGTTCTCGGGGCCGAAGGCCTCGGCGACGGTCAGGCGTTTCTCGCCGGTCTCGAATACGCGATCAATAAGCGGTATCAGGTCATAAATCTAAGCCTAGGAACTACAAAACCGCAGTTTTTCGCTCCGCTACACGACCTTCTTGACCGCGCATATCAGGCTGGCTGTATCGTCGTGGCGGCGGCCAACAATTTACCTCAGCCCAGCTTTCCCTCTGTCTTCTCGTCGTCTCTGATATCGGTGGTAAAGAGCGGCGAAACAGACCCTTTAAATTTTGGATTTCATTTCGGCGAAGTGATCGAGCTAACGGCGCCTGGGGTGAACGTCCGTACGGCATGGCCGGATGGCGGCTATCGAAACCTGACCGGTAACAGTTTTGCGTGCCCGCACATCGTCGGCGTCATCGCTCGCCTTCTGGAGCGACAGGCCGATCTGACACCGTTCCAGGTCAAGTCGGCACTTTATGCGATTGCCCGGCAAAACCGAGGACACGCCACCGAGACCTGACACAAAAATGCGACGCTTCACACCCTGGAAAAGAAGCGTCGCGAAAAGCGAAGCACCAAAACTACGATCAATCAAAAGGAATTTGCGGCCAGCGTACCACTGCTGTTCCAACATTTCTGTACAGTTCCATGCACAGTTATTGGATAATTCGGCGGCTGCCCGTTTTTGCATTTAGCGGGGCAAAGTGATTTTATAAAATCTGGAAAATCTATGTCTGAAACTTTTAATCTGACACCCCTCGAGATCGAGGAATATTCTCTCGGAAATGGTCTCCGCGTCGTCCTGAATCGCGATGAGGCCGTGCCTGTAGTTGCGGTCGCGGTTTACTACAACGTCGGTTCCCGAAATGAGCGAGAAGGGCGTACCGGGTTCGCACACCTGTTCGAGCACATGATGTTCCAGGGCTCGGAGAACGTGAAAAAAGCCGAGCATTTCCAGTTCATCATGAAGGCTGGCGGCACGATGAACGGTACTACCTCGAGTGAGCGAACAAATTATTATGAGACGCTGCCGGCGAATCAGCTGCCGCTGGCCTTGTGGCTTGAATCCGACCGAATGCGCTCGCTCGCGGTCACTCAGGAAAATCTCGACAATCAGCGCGAGGCCGTCAAAGAAGAGAAACGTCTCCGCTATGATAATCAACCGTACGGGCAGATCTTTGACCTCATAAACGAGATGATCTACCGCAATTTTGCGAACTCACACTCGACGATCGGCTCGATGGAACATCTCGACGATGCGACTGTTGAAGACGTTCAGGAATTCTTCCGGATTTACTACGCACCGAATAACGCCGTACTTGTCATCTCTGGGTCGTTTGAACCTGCGACCGCCAAACAGCTCGTCGAAACCTATTTTGGAGACATTCCCTCACAGCCCGAGCCGCCACAACTCGACGTATCTGAACCTCCGGAAGTCGCCGAGACCTACCGCGAATGGGAAGACAAGCTTGCGCCGTTTCCGGCATTCCTGATCGGATGGAAAATTCCCAAGCGGCGCTCACCGGAGTTCAATGCGCTCTATTTAGCCGGAAAGCTCCTTTACGACGGTGAAAGTTCGCGTCTCTATCAAAAGCTTGTGAAAGGCGATGAATCGGTAATTCAGCTTTTCGGATTTACGGATGAACGCCGGGGTCCGTCGAGCATATTCGTCGGAGCCATCCCGAAACCGGAGAAAGATCTGAGCCGCATTCGCGACATTATTATGACTGAGATCCGTCACGTAGCGACGGAAGGCCCGACTGCCGACGAAATTCAGAAACTCCACAATCAGCTGATAAATGACGCTGTTCGAATGCGTCAGTCCTCAATGACGCGTGCTCAGCAGATTGCGGAGTATGCTCTTTATGACGACGATCCGACGCTGATCAACAGCGATCTGGACGAGTATCTTGCCGTGACGCCGGACCAAATTAGAAACGCCGTACAAAACTTTCTGAATACGGAGAACCGAGCCCTGCTAGACGTTACTCCCGCGGGAAAGGGTTAATGCGCGGGCCTCCGCAATCACCCATCCGTATTTCAACTATGACTCAAGCAACAAGAAGATCATTCCCAAGCCCGCTCAAGCCGGCACCCTTCAACATTCCTGAACCATTGGTCACAACGCTGGACAACGGCTTGAGGGTCGTGGTTGTCGCCGACGACCGCCTCCCGTTGGTCAGCTACCGGCTGGCATTTCTTTCGGGCGATGCGGACGACCCGACGGATAGTGTGGGTATCACGTCCGCGATGGCGTCGATGTTGACCGAAGGTACTGCAAACTACTCGAGTTTGGAGCTCGCCGAAAAGATAGAGCGACTGGGCGCGGGCCTTTCTGCAAATTCGTCTGACGACTTCACCGTCGTCGCAGCGTCTTCGTTGTCGATCTACTCGACAGAAATTCTGCGGCTGATGTTTGAGATAGTTTTTCGGGCAACCTTTCCTGAAGCTGAGCTCGACCTTTATAAGCGGAATACGATCGAGAACTTAAAATTTCAGCGTTCCCAGCCCAGCTTTCTGGCGAACGAACAAATATCGCGGATCCTCTACGACGAACACCCGTACGCACGGATCTCGCCAACGGCGGGTGACATTGAAGGACTTTCACGTGAAAAGATAGCGGACTTTTATGGGAAGCGGCTTCTGCCGAACAATTCTGTTTTCGTCGCTGTCGGTGATATCGAAACAACCGAGTTTCTAAAAGAAGTTGAAGATCTTTTCGGCAATTGGAGGTCGGGTGACGTACCTGTTGCTGGCTTTCCCGATCCTCCGGTTCGCAAAGGCAGGTCTGTGACGATCGTCGATCGCCGAGACTCCGCTCAGACGAATATCGTTCTGGCCAATACTACTTTCCAACGCAAGGATCCCGATTACTTCGCGGCGACGGTAATGAATCAGATTCTCGGTGCGGGAGCTTCTTCCCGGGTCTTTATGAATCTGCGGGAAGACAAGGGCTACACCTACGGAGCTTATACCCGGCTCGACGCAAAGCGACTGGCCGGGGATTTCGAGGCGACTGCCGAGGTGAGGACGCAGGTAACAGGCGATTCGCTACGCGAGTTTTTTCACGAGCTTGAACGCATTCGAGCCGAGCCCGTTTCCGACGCCGAACTCGAAGATGCAAAAAATTTCCTGACCGGGGTTTTTCCCATCCGAGCGGAAACGCAGGAGGGGCTCACAAATCTGATAGTTAATCAACAGCTTTATGATTTGCCGAGCGATTATTTGCAGACTTATCGCGAGAACATTGCAGCGATTTCGAAGGAGGACGTCCAACGCGTTGCGATTAAGTATATTCAACCGGACGATCTCGCGATTGTTCTGGTCGGCGACGCAAAGGATGTTTTGCCACAAGCACGGAGCTATGCGGAAAACTTAAATATTTTCGACACGGAAGGTACCACGATGGATATTGCGAGCTACGATGAAGAACCCGATGCTGAAATAGCGGTTGTCTCGGGAACCTGGGAACTCAGTTTGGATTTTCAAGGACAGAAGCTGCCGGTTACACTGACGCTCGAACAAAGCGATGACCGCGTTTCAGGGAAGATCGAAACACTGCTCGGCAGCGGAGACATCGAAGACGGTAGGGTAAAGGGTAACAAGGTTTCGGCAACCGCCAGGACAGAAATTCAGGGCGAGTCCGTGGATTTTGAGATAAGCGGATCGGTCGACGGCGATTCGATGAGTGGAACATTGTCCGCTCCGATCGTACCGGACGCTCTTTCGTTTGAAGGCAAACGCACTAGCTAAGCCCGGGTAAACTGCGTTTCAACCGCGAGTTCTTCGACGCCTTCCGGCGACACGTTGTACATGGTGTACCGGAAGCCGTTTTGATTCGGCGTTAGCTCAGTCCGCCAACCCCAATCAGGATTGTCCGGGACGGCGTAGAATCCCGTGACTGAGATTCCGCCTTCGGCGGTGACCTTTCCATTACACAGCATAAGAACATCTTTCGAATGCCAGGAATCCGTCCAAACTGCCTGAACGGCATCTGACTTGGGATCAGACCCTACAATTAATAGACCTTCCTGAGGATCGTTATCGAATGACCACGTATATTCGATCGAGAGAAACTGTCCGTTCATTTTAGAACGAGCGGTCGCGACGGATCCCGACTCCTTCAACTTTTCCGGCATCCACGGCACATGAAGTTGGTTCGTTCCGTTCCAGGAGCCCACCAGATCCGAGAGTTTTTGATCGACACTCATAAACTCAATGATTTTCGATGATGACGTGCCGAAAGTATAGCGCTCGGCGAATAAAGATTGACAGAACACGGTCATGGCAGCAATAAGAGGTGGAGTTTTGAGTTGTGAGTGAGGTAGCTGCTTCTTGGAGAAGACAGGACGGGTTGTTCACAACTCAAAACATGGTGTGTGTGGGAGAATCATGTGCTCTAGCTCGCACGCCGCAGCGACGGGATAACCGACGAATCGTCGTTTTTCTGCATCTCCATCAAGTATTGGATCAGCGCAGACGCGGCTCGCTTCGTTAGTTCGTCCGTCGAACAATTCATCGTTGTGTGGCATGCCTCGTCGGCGTCAAGATTCAATTCGCGAGCTATCGCACGGATCATCCCAAGCTGCTTGGCGGTCACGAGTTCACCGAGACTTTGTGCTATCGGATTCGCAGGAAAATCGACTGCGGTATCACCGGAGAGCTCCGATCCTGCTCGTTCTATTGACTCCGATTCCTTTTTGTAAAGCTCTCGAGCGATACCAAACTTTACGGCCGCCCGTTTTAGCGCGTCGTGTTCAGCTTTCTTGATTCCCATCTCACTTTGCGAAAGCCCGGTCCCAATCCCCTCGCGCGTAACGCCGTCGATCGTGATCGCGACCGTTACGGTCATAAGATCCCCGATCTGCCGGATATCCTTAACCGTATGGGCCCAATTGGGCGCGGTCTCGTCAAGGATATCGGCGACCGTGTGCCACTCGACGTAATCGATCATCCGGACGTTACCATTTGGATCGCGCCATCCTTCCCGCTGCTTTACTAGCTTCGGATCGACATGTTTCTTTAGCTCGCGAAGCGTTGCGGAGAATTCAAGCACGTTGGTTCGATCATCGTTCGGCCGCGCCGAGTCAAGGGTCACCTCGCCGGCTTCTTTCAGGTAGGTTTGTCTCATTATATTTGTCTCCTTTCGCATTCGGGTGGGCTATCCGCCCCTTTCCTTCGCACAAGGCATCCATCACCCGTGTCCCATCGATGCAACAGTGTATCAGCAAAGTTTGTTTGTTGCAAGCATGAAACTAGGTGTTGCATTTAGGATTTTCGTGTGTTATGTTTTATCCGTGAAATGCCACGTGCACCAATGACACTAAGTCGGGAGGCTTTGGGAAGAAATGGCTGACAGAAATGACAACTTTATAAATACCGTGGAATTAGGCCGAGCGATCAAGCGGCGGCGGGAAGAACTGGGATTGAGCCTGAGGGACGTCGCCGACGTGACAAACGTTTCGGCGTCAACACTTTCGCGGATCGAGAACGGAACGGGGAAACCGGATGCCGATAATATCGCCCGTCTAACAGGCTGGCTCGATATGCCTATCGACCGTCTGATGAGTAATCCTGGCTCCGACGTTGAGGCGGTTGTCTATTATCCGCATGAAGCGACGCCTGAGATCGTCGAGGCCCACCTTCGGGCAGACAAAAAGCTGACGCCGGAGACGGCAAAAGCTCTCTCGGAACTCTTCCGCGTCGCCTACAAGCAGTTTAGTAAGCCGGGAGAAGATTAAGGCTCGTGGGTTTTTGGAAACTTTCGAGAATGCATAGAATTTGACACTTCGGAGCGTTTAGAATGCAAACTTCATTGTCAGACAGGCGATTTTCGGTTGATACAACATTCGTTCTCTTCTTTTTGGCGGTCGATTTTGGGCAGTCCGCGATGTCATTCGGCTTAGATACCGTGTTTTCGGCTCTAACGCTTGGAATGCTCCAGATTTTGCCGTACTTTCTCCCTTTCGAAGGGGAAAAACCTGACTTTATGGGCTGGTTACTTGGTCGGAGCCTCATTTCAGTCTTTGCCGTTATCCTGGGGCTGATGTATCACGCTGCGGTGGGTGTGGCTTTGCCGGCTGAGTTTCGGTTCCTGCCGATGACGCTCCTGATCGTCACGGCCATGATCAGCTGCTACTTGCAGTTCTATGCTATGATTAGGTATCGTTTGGCGAGATAGGCAAAAGGCGTCGAACGTAAACAAAATCCGCGCTTGTTTCGGGAACAAGCGCGGATTTTTCGTTGTCCTTGCCAACAGGTCTAGGCTGCCAACTCACTGACGACAGGTGCGTTATCGATCTCGTTGTGGACCAGGGCATATATCTTCCTGACCTGCTCCACCAGTTCCGCATATTGGCTCGGAGTAAGGGCTTGCGCCCCGTCACATAAGGCTTCTTCGGGGCACGGATGGACTTCGATCAGCAGGCCATCGGCACCGACGGCGACGCCGGCCCTGGCAAGAGGATTTACTAAATAGTTGTGACCGGTGCCGTGTGACGGGTCGACCAGTATCGGAAGGTGAGTCATGCGATGCACCGCCGGCACTATCGAAAGGTCCATCGTATTTCGAGCATGATCCGCAAATGTGCGAATACCTCGCTCGCAGAGGATCACGTCGTAGTTTCCCTCAGACATTATGTACTCGGCCGCCAGCAGGAACTCATCTAGGGTCGCGGATAAGCCGCGTTTGAGGAGAACCGGCTTGCGGGTTCGTCCGGCGTATTTGAGCAGCGAGAAGTTCTGCATGTTGCGAGCCCCGATCTGTATACAGTCACCGTATTTTTCAACGAGGTCGACGCCGTGCTCATCCATCGCTTCGGTCACGATATTCAGTCCGAATTGGTCGCGAACCTCTGTAAGGATCTTTAACCCGTCTTCCCCCATCCCCTGAAAAGCATATGGCGATGTTCTCGGTTTGAACGCTCCGCCTCGAAAGAATTTGGCACCACTCGCTGCAACCGACTTGGCGACCGTGAGGACTTGTTCAGTATTTTCAACCGCACACGGTCCGGCGATAATTGCGAGATCTCCACCGCCGATCGTCGCGTTTCCAACCTTTACGACAGATTTCTCCGGCCGAAGGTCCTTCGATATCAGTTTGTAAGGCTTCGTGACCCGTATCGCATCGGCGACGCCAGGCAGGTTCTCAAAATGTCCGGGATCGAGAGCGCTCTTATTACCCGTGACGCCGATCGCGGTCCGATGTTCGCCCGGCATCGAATGACCGCGAAGGCCGAGAGTCTCGATAACTTCAACAACGCGGTCGATCTGGGCCTGCGTCGCGTCGGATTTCATTACAATGAGCATAAATAGATTTTTCCTTGACTACCCGGCAAAACTAGAACTCTAGAGTTCCGGTGTTGATTTTGCAAATTGCGGTAACAGACCGCATGCGAAAGCCTCGACAGCCGATACGGGATCGCCCTCCGACGATCTTTCGATTTCCGAAACAATAGCCGACCCGACGACCGCAGCGTCGGCAAACCGCCAGACGTCCTGAATCTGCTTGGCCGTCGAGATTCCAAAACCGACGGCGATTGGCAGATCGGTGAACTGACGTGTTCTTTCGACAAGCTTTTCAGCGTCCTCACTAACGGTCTCCCTAGCCCCGGTAATACCAGCTCGTGACACGGCATAGATGAAACCGGCGGAGCGTTTCCCAATTTTCTCCAGCCGGTCACCGGTTGTTGTCGGAGCTACAAGAGAGATTAAGTCGAGCTCGGAGTCGCGGAGCACCGACGAAAATTCCATTGCCTCTTCGTCGATCGCGTCGGTTATCAGGATGCCGTCGATACCGGCATCGGCAGCGTCGCGGGCGAGGTTCTGAATCCCGTAACTTAAAAGAGGGTTCAGGTAACTAAACAAAACGAGCGGCGTCTCGATCGTCTCCCGAGCCCTTCGCACGATCGAAAGAACGTCCGACACATTGACACTATTTGCGAGGGCACGCTGCGAAGATCTCTGTATGGTCGGTCCGTCCGCCATTGGGTCGCTGAACGGAACGCCGATCTCAATGACGTCTGCACCGAGCTCCGCGAGCTTCAGTATGATCAGCAGCGAACGGTCGATATCCGGATCGCCGGCAGTTACGAACGGGATAAATCCCTTCCGTCCTTCGTCCCTCATCCTTTGAAATGTTTCTGCGATCCTACTCATTATGTTTTAAAAGTTCAGCGACCGTATTCACGTCCTTATCGCCGCGACCCGATAGATTGGCGACGATCAGCGAATCTCTCGACAGTCCGGGTGCGATCTTCGCGACATGCGCGATCGCATGGGAAGACTCGAGTGCAGGAATGATCCCTTCGGTCCTGGACAGAAATTGAAATGCCTCGAGTGCCTCGTCATCGGTTACGGAAACGTACTCAACCCGATGAATGTCGTGCAGATGCGCATGTTCGGGGCCGATCGACGCATAGTCGAGACCGGCAGAGATCGAGTGCGTCGCGGCGATCTGGCCATGCTCGTCCTGCAACAGATAGCTCTTAGTGCCCTGAAGCACGCCAACACTGCCTCCGTCCATGAACCGTGCGGCATGCTCGCCGAGTTGTGGTCCGGTACCACCGGCCTCGACTCCGATCATCCGCACATCGTCGTTCAGAAACTCGTTGAATAATCCGATCGAGTTGGATCCTCCGCCGACACATGCGACGAGGACGTCCGGCAAACGGCCTTCGGTTTGAAGTATCTGCTCGCGAGTCTCGCGTCCGATGACACTCTGAAAATCGCGAACCATCGACGGATAAGGATGCGGGCCGAGGGCCGATCCGAGCAAATAGTAGGTCGTCGAGATATTCGTTACCCAGTCGCGGAGAGCCTCGTTGATCGCATCTTTCAGAGTGCAAGAGCCCGAATCCACACAACGAACTTCGGCGCCGAGCAGACGCATCCGAAATACGTTGAGCTCCTGCCGTCGCATGTCTTCGGTACCCATGTAAACGACGCACTCGATCCCGAAAAGTGCGCACACGGTCGCGGTCGCGACACCATGCTGCCCGGCACCGGTTTCGGCGATTACACGCTTTTTCCCCATCCGCCTAGCGAGCAGGATCTGACCGATGCAGTTGTTGATCTTGTGAGCGCCGGTGTGATTCAAATCCTCGCGCTTCAGGTAGATGCGTGCGCCTCCCAACGTTTCCGAGAGCCGTTTAGCGTGTGTCAGTGCGGTCGGCCGGCCAGAATAATTCTTCAGAAGGGAATTAAGCTCATCGAGAAATTGTTTATCATCTCGCGCGGCAAAATAGGCACTCGTCAGCTCATCGAGCGGTGCGGCGAGTGTTTCCGGGACAAAACGTCCGCCGTATTCGCCCCAATATCCACGTTCGTCAGGTTCGTAATTCATAAAGCAGCTTTGGCGTTCCGAATGAACGCGACGACCTTTAACGGATCCTTTACTCTCTTTTCCAATTCCACGCCGCTGCAAACGTCGACCGCGAACGGCCGTGCTTTGCGAATCGCGTCGCCGACGTTTGCCGGTGTCAGTCCGCCCGCCAGATAGAAGTTCGGAGCAAACTCACTGAACTCCAAGGCGGCATCCCAATCAAAAGTTGCGCCCGATCCGCCGAAAGAGTGTGAATCGCTGTCGAGCATGAAGTGATCGACGTCGTATTCCAATACCATGCTGGCTCGAAAGTCCTCCGATACCCGGACCGCCTTTATCACCTTCGCACCCGTGACGGCTTTTAGCCGGCTGACGAAATCGGGGCTTTCGTCTCCGTGCAGCTGAATGACGTCGAGCGAGAGATCGGAATGGACTCTTTCGAGCTCAGCAAGATTGCTGTTTACAAAAACTCCGACGCTGGTGACGTGAGACGGCAGCTTTTCGATTATCGCCATAGCTGAGCTTGGTTCGATATATCGCGGGCTCTTTTCATAAAAGTTGAATCCGAGCATATCGGCACCCGCATCGACTGCGATGCGTGCGTCGTCGAGGCTCGTTATCCCGCAGATCTTCACCTTCGTCACAATAATATCTCCTCGCGGGCGATGGAGCCGGCGGTACGCATCAAGGTTTCGCCGATGAGGAAGGCCGAGTAGCCCAGATCCCGCAGTTCGATAATTTCTTCGCGTCTCGTAATCCCGCTTTCGGAAACGAGAAGCGCCGATGGTGGCGCAAGTCGAAAAAGTTTGCGGGAGACATCAAGCGAGACATCGAGGCTACGGAGATCGCGATTGTTGACGCCGATCAGCTTCGCGTCGATCGACGCGGCTATGGCCATCTCGTCTTCCGTGTGAACTTCGATGAGGGCGTCCATTCCGAGCTCATCTTCAGCGAGGAACCGAAAATGTCTCAGCTCATCGACGCCGAGAGCCCCGACGATCAAAAGTATTGCATCGGCACCCGCTTCCGCCGCTTCATAGATCTGAAACTCGTCGACGATAAAATCCTTTCGCAGGATAGGTAATGAAACTGCCTGTCGAATTTCTCGCAGGTCATCGAGTGAGCCGTGGAAATAATGCGGCTCGGTCAAAACGGAAATCGCCCGTGCTCCGGCGGTTTCATATGAACGGGCAGTCTTCGCCGGGTCGGCTGCATCATTGATCACTCCCTTGGACGGAGACGCCTTTTTAAATTCGGCGATAATGTTGAACTGTTCGAGGCCCTCGAGCGCCGTTCGAAAAGCGTGAGGCTGCGCAGCGGACCGCGTACGTCGTGCTCGCGTCCGAAGCTCAGCAGCGTCCGTCGCCTGTTTTGCGGAATCTACTCTGACCCGAGTCGATTCGAGAATTGTGTTCAAGATTGAACTCATCGTTTCGTCAAATCGGCCAAACCTAACATTTTCTTCTCTGCGCTACCGCTCCTGATACTTTCGGTGGCCTTCTCTAATCCGTCTCGCAAAGTTTCGGCGGCGCCGGCGAGATATATCGCCGCGGCGGCGTTGCTGAGGACGATCCTCTCGGCCGTCGTATCGCGGCACTGTCCATGCAAGATTTCTCGAATCAAATCCGCGCTTTGCTCCGCCGAAGTAACCTTTAGCCCGGATAAGGGCTCGCTCCGAAGCCCAAAATCCTGAGGAGATATTTCGAACCTTCGAACAGATCCTTCATCGACCTCAGCGACGAACGTCGGGCCGCCCAGGGAAATCTCATCTACTCCATCCAGACCATGCACGATCCAGGACTTTCCGGTTCCGAGTCGCGACAGGGCACGTGCCATCTTCATTACCAATTCCTCTTTCCAAACTCCTATCAAACGGTGCGGCGCGTTTGCCGGATTGCATAGCGGACCGACGCAATTGAAGATCGTTGGAAACCCGAGCCCGCGACGCACCTTTGCAAGCGTTAGCGAAAGCCGATGAAAGTTCGGAGCGAACATAAAGCATATTCCGATCTCGTTCAAACATCGCCCCGCCATCTCAGCATCGCCGGCGGTTTCCACCCCCAGAGCCGAAAGCACGTCGGCGCTTCCCGAGTTGCTGGTAGCGGCTTTGTTACCGTGCTTGGCAACCGCCACGCCCGCGCCGGCGACAACGAAGGCCGCAGCCGTCGATATATTGAACATCTTGTTTCGACCGCCGCCCGTTCCGACGATATCAACAAACGTTTCGTGTTTCGTCGAGACTTTTGTACACCGCTCGAGCATAATACGAGCAATCAAGTAGATCTCATCCTCCGCGATCCCTTTCTCGTCCCATGCCCGAAAAACTTCAGCCAGCAGATCCTCATTCGTTTCGCCGATCATCGCATCTAGAAATACTTCGGCCGCGGCCTCATCTAAATCACAGCCGTCACGAAATTCCCGAACGTGTTTCTGCAGAATGTTCACAACAGATTGTTCTCCGCAAGTTCGATGGCTTTTAATAACGCACGTGCCTTATTGATCGTCTCCTCGTATTCGAGCTCGGGTACAGAATCGGCGACGATGCCCGCACCCGCCTGGACGTGCGCGACGCCGTCCTTAAGAACGAGCGTTCGAATCGCAATACACATGTCCATATTTCCGCCGTAATCGAAATATCCCACCGCGCCGGCGTACACTCCTCGCGGATCAGGCTCTATCTCCTTGATGATCTCGATCGCCCTCACCTTTGGCGCACCTGAGACTGTTCCGGCAGGGAAGCAGGATCCAAGCGCGTCGAACCGGTCGAGCCCGGCTCGCAGCTTTGCGGATAGATAACTAACAAGATGCTGCACGTGCGAATATTTTTCGACACTCATCAGATTTTCGACGCGGACACTTCCGTATTCGGCGACACGCCCAAGATCGTTTCGACCCAGATCGACCAGCATCAAATGCTCGGCGACTTCTTTTTGATCAGCCCGCATTTCTTCGGCGAGCTGGATGTCTTCGTCGTTTGTCTTACCCCGCGGTCGTGTACCGGCGATCGGACGATATTCGAGATCCCGGCCCGAACATTTGACCAGCATCTCCGGCGAGGCACCGATGATCGAGTGATCCGGCATTCGCAACAGAAACATATACGGTGACGGATTTAGCGATCGCATCGCGCGATAGATCGATACGGGGTCCGCAGAGGTCGGTCGCGAGAAACATTGCGAGATAACAACCTGATAGCATTCGCCTGCCCGAATCAATTCCTTGATCTCACGAACCGCAGTCTCAAAATCCGTTTGTTCCCAGTTCGACGAAACATTCGCATCAGCGGTTTCGTCACTGGGTTCCGGCAACTCAACGGGATCGTTCTCGAGAACATTCCGAATCGATTTATTTCGTTGAGCGGCTCGGCTGTGTGCGTCGGCGTTTCCGTTCTGGCCCTCTTCAGGAAAGACGAGCGAGATGATCTTTACGACCTGCTTTGCGTGGTCGAAGGCAATGACGGAACGAAAGAACATGAAGGTTGAGTCGGATTCGTCGTCAGCTGTTTCGCTACGAAGGGACGGCTCGAACCACCCGGCACAATCGAACCCGAAGTATCCGATCGCCCCGCCGACGAATGCCGGGAGCTCTTCGCCGCAAACCACTATTTGGTCGGTAAAGTGCCGACGAAGAAAGTCGATCATCGGCAGATCTAAGGTGCGTTCATTACCGTCATTATCGAAGATCGTCACCGCGGATGCGTTACCCGTGACGATCATTTCCGGATCGGCGCCGATGAACGAGTATCGGGCCAGCGATTCGCCGCCTTCGACCGATTCGAGCAGAAAAGAATTGTCACTGTGCTTTGAAAGCTTCAGGTAAACCCCGAGGGGAGTCAGCAGATCCGCCGAGATCGTGTCGATCACGGGTATGACTTTTCTCGCCTCTCTTTTTTCTGAACCTATCATTGCAAACAAAAAAAACGCCGCCTAATTTCAAAAAGGCGGCGTTTCTTAAGACTCAAAACTCTGGGATTGTTATCGGACAGAACCGATCAAATTCCTCTCAAGTCATACACCGCAGCGCCAGCCAGCGCCAAACTGATTCGGCTCGCCAACTGTTTACTGCGGTACTAACTTGAAAGCTCATGCAAATTACTTGTAGCAAAATTACTCGACCGATGTCAATCACATCTTCGGCGGGACTTCGATACCCATTGTGTTAAGTGCGGCGGTCAGCGACCGGCGAACGGAATCTGCAACCGAAAGCAAAACAGCACGCTTAACCGGATCCTGTTCCGGCAAGATCTTGTGATTGTGATAGAAAAGATTGAATCCCTTCGCAAGATTAAAGGTAAATTTTGCAAGGATCGCCGGTTCGTTCTGTGCGGCCGCCTGAGCCACAGTTTCCTCAAGTCTCGACGCGAGCATCAACATAGACCAGATATCGTCGCCGCCTTCGCCGCTGAAAACGTCGGCGGTTTTTTCCGGATTCGCGGCGAACGCGGTCGCTTCCGCAACATTCTCGTCGCCTTCTGAGAGTTTGCGGAATATGGAGTTCGCTCGCACGGCGGAATACTGACATAGGCAGCCCGTTTCACCCTCGAACGATAGGGCTTCTTTGAAGTCGAAGACGATGACGGTATTCCGCGTGAACTTCAGTAAAAAGTATCGAAGAGCTCCAACGGCAAGCTGATGTGCGATAGCTGCTTTCTGATCGGCAGCTTCCTCAGGATGCCTGGATTCGACTTCGGCGAGAGCGATCGCCTCAAGCCGGTCGATCAAATCATCGGCTTTAACACCGAGGCCTTTTCGCCCGCTCATTTCAATAAAGGAGCGCTTCTTGTCATCATCGGACAGAACGAAGCCAAGCTCTTCAGCCGCGGCTGGCGATAGCGCCACCATTTCATAGGCGAGATGAATGCTCGCACTTTCACCTTTCTCCGGGGACACGGCCGCGACCCCTTTCCTAACCACGTCTTGTGTATACGATTGCCTTGAATCGATCACGTTATAGACCGTTTCGCCATGTCCGAACTCAGGCGTCGCCGCGTTCTCGGTTCGAACGGCGGTCGTGATCCAAACTTCCGCTGCGTCGGCATAAGTGTGAAACGGCCGGTAGAAAAAATCCATGCCGAGTATGCCCAGCTTCCACATCTGATAGGCAATGTCCTTGCCCGTGTACGTCACTGTTCCGTTGGAGCGCACAAGGATCTTGTCTGCCTCGTGTTCGTCCGTTCCGGAATGGGATTCGAATGGCATCACCCAGCAGCCCGAATTCTTTCCTTCGTTTTCGAGCCGAATGACGCCAAGTTGTTTCATCTGCTCGAATGCTTTGTCCCAGAAGTGGAGATGCAGGATCTCGGATTCGCGCGGCAGCAGATCGTATCGGATCGACAGCCGCTCCATCGTATCGACGATGCACTGGACATTTCGCGTCGCGACGTAGTCCGCGAGCTCAGCCGTTTCGTTATTTCCCGCTTCGATAAGATGGAGGATCTCGGCGCGTTTTTCTTTTAGCTCTTCGTTCGTCTGATATTCGACTCCGACTTTGGCGTAAAGGTCCCAACAGTAATAGTCGAACGTCGTGCCGGCTGCACTCAGCTCAGAATCCAGGAGTTTTATTTCGTCGAGCGTCTTGTTTTCCAGATAAACAAACCCGACCACGACGTCCGCGACCTGGACGCCCGTGTTGTCGATGTAGTTCTGCACTTCTACACGTTTTCCGGTTGCTTTCAGAATTCTCTGGAATGTGTCGCCGAGCACCGAGTTGCGGACGTGCCCGATATGCGCAGCTTTGTTCGGATTAACGGAAGTGTGTTCGACACAGACCTTTTCGGCATCGGAGCGAGTGGATCGTTCCAGTTGAGGAAGCGGTTCGGCCGAGATCCGTGCAGCAATAAACTGCGATCGGTTAAAGTAAATGTTTAGGTAGCCGGCACCTGCAACCTCGACCTTCTCAACAAAATCGAACTCTTCAAGTGATGATTTAAGTATTTCAGCGATCTCGCGCGGATTCCTTTTCTCACCGGTTTCTTTCTTAATGGTTTTCGCCAGTTCGAAAGCCACGGGGAAGGCGACGTCGCCTAACTCAGTTTTTGGCGGTGTCTCCGATGCGACGTAGTCGAGGTCGATCTCGAAAGCTCCGCGGGCCGTCGATCGGATCCGTTCACGTAAAATTTCGTGTAATTCGGTAAGTGTCATGGGTTTCGGTAAAACGTGGATTATACAAGCCCGTAGACTAAGTCCCAAGTCCCTTGACTAAGTCCCTAGTCCCAGAAGTCCCAGAAGTCCCAGGAGTCCCAGGAGTCCCAAGTCGCAGAACTAATGAATAATGACCAAGGACCTGGGACTTGGGACTACGCTCCACGGGAAGCTATACTTTCAATTTCATGCGAACGCTTTATTTCGATTGCTTTGCCGGCGTAAGCGGCAACATGATCCTCGGGGGGCTTGCCGAACTCGGCGTTGACCGCGATGAGCTCGTCAGACAGCTCCGGACACTTGCTCCTGTCGGTTTCGAAATCGTCTTCACGAGTGTGATGCGTTCTGGCATATCTGCAGTTCACGCGGACGTTCAGGTTCCAGAGGAGCGGCTTCACCGACACCTCCGCGACATCGAGACGATAATTGACGCGTCGGGTGTTTCTGAAACGGTCAAGCAACGAGCAAGAACTATTTTCAAACGTCTCGCCGAAGCCGAGGCCAAGGTTCACGGTGTCGATATAGGTGAGGTTCATTTTCACGAAGTCGGAGCGATGGACGCGATCATTGACATTGTTGGTGCGTGCGTCGGTTTTGAGCTGTTGGGAATCGAGCGCTTCGTGTGTTCGAAAATACATGTCGGGAGCGGCTTCGTAGATATCGCCCATGGAAAGTTTCCGGTACCGCCACCTGCCGTGACCGAGCTCTTGAAGGGAGTTCCGTTTTATTCGACCGAAATTGTAGGCGAACTCGCGACCCCGACCGGAGTCGCAATAATTACGACGTTGTGTGAAGAATTTGGAAGCACCACGGATCTCACGATCGATCGGATCGGATACGGTGCGGGAACCCGTGACTATGATAATTTTCCGAACGCACTGCGTCTGATCGTTGGGGAAACAACTAGGGCGAAGACCGAGAAAGACTCCGATCAACTGATCTTGCTTGAGACGAATATCGACGATCTTTCGCCTCAGGTCCTCGGGTTCGTCATGGAGCGTGCATTCGAACTCGGAGCTCTCGACTGTTGGTTCACGCCGATCCAGATGAAAAAGAACAGACCGGCAGTCATGCTATCCGTATTATGCGAAAACGAGCAGCGAGCCGGGCTGACGGAAATGATCTATGATGAGACAACGACCCTCGGTTTACGCGTCCGGAGTGTCGAACGAGAATGTCTTGAGCGCGAGGTCGTTCGTGTCGCAACTGCCTTTGGCGAGATCGACGTAAAGATCGGGAAGCTCGAAGGAAGAGTCGTGAACGCGATGCCCGAGTACGAACAGGTGCGAAGAATCGCGGTCGAGAAAGGTGTCGCCTTCCGGATCATTCGGGATGCGGCACTCGCAGAGTTCAACTTAACTCGATCGAAATCGGCGAGGAACTGATCGGATCTTATGGCGACTGACAAAAACAAATCTATTGATCGCGAAAAAATAGCTGAAGGCGTGCGGATGATGCTCGAAGGAATGGGCGAGGACGTGACACGCGAGGGATTGTTGAAAACTCCGGAACGCGTGGCCGACTTTTATGCCGAGCTTACCGAGGGGATGTGGATCGATCCGAAAGACCACATCGAAGCTCTGCCCGGCGACTCACACGACGAAATGGTTTTGGTGAAGGACATTTCGATCGCGTCGGTGTGCGAGCATCACCTCGCGCCCTTTGTCGGGAAGTGCCACATCGCTTACATACCAAAGAACGGACGGATCATCGGGCTCTCCAAACTCGCGCGGATAGCCGAGATATTTGCGAGGCGTCTGCAGGTCCAGGAAAGGCTTACGCAGGAGATCGCCTCGACTCTTTTCGATCATCTTCAGCCGATCGGCGTGATGGTCGTGATCGAGGCCGAACATACATGCATGACGCTACGCGGAGTTAAGAAGCCGGGTGCGATCACGGTGACTTCCGCAGTACTCGGCGGCTTCAGAAAAGATCCGCGTACGCGGGCCGAAGCAATGGCCCTAATAAAAGGGTGATTTACCACTTGAGGTATTGGATTAACGCTCTTGACGTAGAACCTAAGGGGTCTGCATACCGACCTGTGACAGAAAACTTTAAGTTATGAAAAAATCTTTAATCGCACTGTTTTTTATTATCGCCTCTCTCCAGCTCGCATTCGGTCAGACCTACACAGACCGCTTTGACGCGGTGAAGATGCGTGAGCGGGTGGTCCGACTTTCGGCTGATGATTTTGAAGGGCGTGGTCCGGGAACCGAAGGCGGTAAACGTGCAGCCCAATATATCGCGGATCAAATGAAATCCTCGGGCGTGAAGCCCGGAAATGGCCGAAGTTATTTCCAGAATGTGAAGATGGTTGGTGTAAAGGCGGATCCGAACACGCGTCTGAATGTCGGCAGCGAATCTTTCAAATTCGGCGATGACTTTGTCGCGACGACGAGCGGGCAGAAGGGGGATGTGTCGATCGACGCGGAACTCGTCTTTGTCGGATACGGGGTCGACGCGCCGCTTTACAACTGGAACGATTACAGCGGATCGCCCGACCAATATCGCGGAAAGGTGCTGATGATCATGGTCAACGATCCGCCCGCGACGGAATCAGAGCCCAATCTTTTTGGCGACAAAGCCTTAACCTATTACGGCCGATGGACCTATAAATTTGAAGAAGCCGCGCGTCGCGGTGCCGCAGGTGTGATCCTGATCCACAGTGACGAGTCGGCAGGTTACGGCTGGAATGTCGTTCGAACGTCCAACGGTAATTGGCGATATGAAATACTCCGCAACGCAGGCGATGCCACGCCATATCTCGATCTGAAATCATGGGTCACAAATGACACGGCAAAGGCGATGCTCAAGAGCGGGAAGCTTGATCTTGACGATCTGCGAGCGCAAGCTCGGCGACGCGGGTTTAAGCCGGTGAGCACCGGGTTGAAGGTCAAGCTGGATCTGAAAAGCGAGATGAAAACCTTTGACTCGCCGAATGTTGTCGGTGTCATCGAGGGAAGCGACCGGAAATTGAAGAGCGAGTATGTCGTCTACACGGGTCATTGGGATCATCTCGGTATCGGCGAGGCCGACGCTCGGGGTGACAAGATCTACAACGGAGCTTACGACAATGCTTCGGGTGTCGCGGCCATCCTCGGGATCGCAGACGTCTTCGGGAAGATGCCGAAACGAGAGCGGCCGAAACGCTCGATCCTTTTTCTTTTTCCGACAGCCGAGGAGCAAGGTTTGCTCGGAGCCGAATACTACTCTCTAAATCCACTCGTTCCGCTTGCGAAGACCGCAGCCAACGTAAACATCGATGGTGTGAACTTCTTTGGTAAGACGTCGGACTTTTCTGCCTTGGGTGCGGAGCGTTCGTCCATAGAAAGCGTAATCGATGAAGCCGCAAGTGAACGCAATCTTAGGGTTGAGGGCGACATGCGTCCGGAGCAAGGCTTCTTTTTCCGTTCGGATCATTTTCCGTTTGCAAAGGTTGGTGTGCCGTCCATCTCGCTTCGTCACGGAGACGATTTTGTGACTCCTCTGAAGGGTGAGGCTGAGGCGTTCTTCAAGGGATACACGGCGAAGTACTATCATCAGCCATCTGACGAATATAAAGAATGGTGGGACATATCGGCGATGATCCAGGAAGCCGAGCTTGGTTTGGCGATTGGCGTTAAGCTCGCGAATTTGTCGGCGATGCCCAGGTTCAAAGACTCCGACGAGTTCTCGGCGGCCGATAAGAAGCGGTTCAAGTAACCGATCGTCCCCAGTCGGTAATTGGTAATGATGTAATTATTAATGCGGTAATGCGGAGCTGGAAGCTTAGGGGGAGATGAGCCATTATCGAATTACCAAATTACCGCATTACAACATTAATGGCCGAAACAGCCGCCATTGTCGGAGCCAGTCCGTAAATCGTGGAAGTGTAGCGCGTGGCGAAATTACGTCTAACACGCTACACTTTATTTTTTTAATGCAGACCTTTTACATCACCACCCCGATCTATTACGCGAACAGCCTGCCGCACCTTGGCCATCTCTACACGACGATCGTCGCGGATGTGATCCACCGGCATAGACAACAGCGCGGGTTCGACGTTTACTTTCTGACAGGGACGGATGAGCATGGCATCAATATCCAACGCGCCGCCGAGCGCGAGGGCCGAACGCCGCAGGAGCAGGCCGATTATATCTCTGGCGAATTGAAACGAATGTTCGCGGATTTCGGGTTGGATCCGGAAAGCGGCGGTTACGACGTTTTCATGCGTACGACCGAACCGTTTCACTACAAGGGTGTGCAGCACTTGTGGCGTGAGATTACCAAGCGTAAAACGCCAAAAGGCAACGAACCGATCTACAAAGGCTTTTACGAAGGCTGGTTTTGCGCACCGTGTGCGGCGTATAAATCCGAAGACGAAATGTACACACCCGAGGGTGCGGACGAACCATGCTGCCTGATACACGAGCGAGCCCTAGATCGTGTAGCCGAGGAAAGCTATTTCTTCCGATTGTCCGATTACGACGAAACGCTCCTGAAGATAATTGAAGACGACCCGTTACGAATCCGGCCCGATGCTCGGCGGAACGAAGTGGTCGCGTTTATCAAACGCGGTCTGCAGGATCTGTCGATCAGCCGTCTGAAGAGTTCCGTCGCTTGGGGAGTGCCGGTCCCCGATGACGAAGCTCATGTGATGTATGTATGGCTCGACGCGCTTTCGAATTACATTACGGCGATCGGCTACGGCAACGACGAACGATCTGATGTCGGTTTTGCAAAATACTGGCCGGCTGTGCATGTCGTCGGAAAAGACATTCTTCGATTTCACACCATCTACTGGTGGTCGTTCCTGCTCGCCGCCGGTGTCGAACTCCCGACGACCGTCTATGCGCACGGAATGTGGCTCGACGCGGACGGCAAGAAAATGGGAAAGACACTTGGGAATGTCGTCGAAGTTGATGTTCTGCGTGAACATTTCCAGGTCGATGCCATTCGATACTTCGTTTTGCGGGAAATGGTTTTTGGTCAGGACGGAAAGTTCGGCTATGAAAACCTGATCGATCGGGCGAATGCGGATCTCGCGAGCGGCCTTGGCAATCTCGCCGCCCGCACATTTTCGATGATCTCGAAGTATCGAGATGGCAAGATCCCGGACGGAAAGATCACAGAAGAGAATTACATTCACGCGCGTCGGGCTGGGCTCGACCCGGATGGTGGCGAGATCGTGTCGGTTCTCGAGCATGCTCGCGACGAATTCGTGCGGCGTTTCGATAATTTTGAATTCAGCCACGGGCTCGAGATGCTGTGGACGGTCATTGCACGCATCGACAAGATGATCACCGATACCAAACCGTGGGTGCTCGCGAACGACGAAAAGCAGGCGGAAACGCTAAACGCCGTCTTGTACCGTGCGACGGAGACTCTTCGCTGGCTGAGCATTATGTTGTATCCGGTGATGCCTGAATCTTCGGAGAATATCTACCGGCAGATAGGCTTGGGCGAGGAGATTGCCAAACTCGATCCGGCAAATTTGCAGTGGGGTGAGCTTGAACCGGGAACTGCGATCGGCGAAACCGAGTCGGTATTCCCACGGATAGAAAAAAGTAAGGTTATGAGTGAAATAAAGAGCAGTGGTCAGTTGTCAGTGGTCGGTGGTCAGTCGGAAGGCAGCAGCGAGAATTCAGAACTCAGAAGTCAGAAACCTGAGACTACCGAACCGTCATCGCCGTCCGACGAGCAATTCATCACAATTGACGATTTTCTCAAAGTCGAGCTTCGGGTCGGCGAGATCAAAGTCGCTGAGCGTATTCCAAACGCAGACAAGCTGCTGCGTTTCGAAGTCGATCTAGGTGAAGAACAACCGCGGCAGATACTCGCCGGTCTAGCGGAATATTACGATCCGGAAAAACTTATCGGCCGCAAGGTCGTCGTCGTCGCGAACTTGAAACCGCGAAAGATGCGCGGGCTCGAATCGCAGGGTATGATCTGCGCCGCGTCACTCACAGAAGAAGACACACCGGCAATCGCGACGTTTTTAGAAGATGTGAATATTGGCGCCCGGCTCAAATGACTCTTATTGACTCGCATTGCCACATCGACGGAGAGGCGTTTGACGCGGACCGCGACGAAGTCGTGCAGCGTGCGAAGGACGCGGGCGTCGTGGCGATGTTGAACGTTGGCACTGGCGATCCGCATTCGAATGGTTTCCGGAAAGCGGTTGCGGTCGCTGAAAAATACGAGATTGTATACGCAAGCGTGGGCGTGCATCCGCACGATGCGAAGCTTTACGACGATAAAGCCGAAGACCATTTGATCGGGCTGGTAAAGTCGTCAGCAAAGGTCATAGCGTGGGGCGAGATCGGCCTCGACTTTTATTACGATCACAGTCCGCGAGATGTACAACAGGAAGTTTTTCGACGACAGATCCGCACGGCGAGGGAACTGGACCTGCCGATCATCATTCACAGCCGGGATGCCAACGAAGAAACGGTCGCGATCTTGCGCGAAGAATGCGCCGGTGAAAATTTTCGCGGCGGGATTATGCACTGTTTCGGCGGGACGCCGGAGATGGCGAAGAGTTTGATCGAGCTCGGGTTTCTCATCTCGTTCGCCGGGAACGTGACATTCAAAAAGGCTGAGAACCTGCGTGATGCGGCCCGCGTTGTGCCGCTTGAAAAACTTCTTGTTGAGACCGACTGTCCGTTTCTGACGCCGATACCTTTTCGGGGGAAGCGGAACGAGCCAGCTTACGTGGAGCACACCGCAAAGTTTCTGGCGGAGTTTTACGGCGTCGAATTCGACATTCTTGCACAGCGAACAACGCGAAACTTTCTGAAGTTTTTCCGGATTGGGCTGAGTTAAACGCAGAGATCGCGGAGATCGCGGAGCGAAGATCGGCCAACACCTCTGCGGTCTCCGCGATCTCTGCGTTAAAATACTTTCACTATGGCAAAAGAAAATTCATTCGACATCGTCTCGAAGACGGACTATGCGGAGATCGGTAACGCGTTGAATCAGACGACCAAGGAGATATCGCAGCGCTTCGATTTCAAAGGCAGCAAAGCATCGGTGGAATTGGAGCAAAAGGACCTGGTGCTCGCGGCCGAAGACGAAACGAAACTTCGCAACATGAACGACATTTTGCAAGGCAAGCTGGTCAAACGCGGAATATCGCTCAAGGCGTTGGATTATCAAAAGATCGAGCCCGCGGCGGGCGGATCTGTGCGTCAACTCGTCAAGGTCCAGCAGGGAATCCCGATCGAAAAGGCCAAAGAGGTCGTCAAGTTCATAAAGGACGCGAAATGGAAAGTGCAGGCGTCCATTCAAGGAGAAACAGTTCGTATCTCGGGTAAGGACCGCGACACTTTACAGGACGTGATCTCGAAGCTGAAGGCCAAGGACTTTGGTATCGACATGCAGTTTGATAACTACCGGACCAACTGATGCAAACTTTTGTCGCGACAAAAGAAGAGCTGCTGCCAAAGAACGCGGCCCGTAGGATATTTAACCTGATCAAGTCAGAGATGACGTTGGTCGAGGCGGAGTTCGAGCGCCAGGCCAGCTCAAACGTTCAGGTGATCAATTACCTTGGCGACTATCTTCGTCAGTCGGGAGGCAAACGGGTGCGGCCGGCTCTTCTGGTCCTTGCGAGCTACGCGGTAGGCGGCAACGGAGCGAGCGACGGTTCGATCAGATTGGCAACCGTCATGGAAATGCTGCACACGGCGACGTTGGTGCACGATGACATAATCGATAACGCTGATCTTCGGCGCAGCCGAGCGTCTGTGAACGCAAAATTTGGCAACCAGGCCGCGGTCTTGATGGGTGACTGGCTGTACATGTCAGCGTTCGAGACATCGCTCAAGGAACGCTCGCTGGAGATTCTCGACATCCTGACACGTGTCACGCGAAAAATGACCGAGGGTGAGTTGATACAGCTCACGATGATAGGCAATACAGCTATCACAAGAGACGAGTACTTTGACATCCTGCGTCGAAAGACGGCATACCTGTTTTCCTGTTGTGCCGAGATCGGGGCGATCCTTGGCGGAGCCGGCCACGACGTACAGTTAGCTCTGCGCGACTATGGAATGAACCTCGGCATCGCGTTTCAGTTGGCGGATGATCTGCTTGATTTTACGGCCGACGAACTGGCGTTGGGAAAGGCCGCTGGGGCGGATCTCGTCGAGGGAAAGATCACACTTCCTCTCATTTTGCTTCAGGAAAGTGATCCGGGTGTGCGACAACAACTTGAAAGCGTGATGTACGACGGGGTTTACGATGACCTCACGCGTACGTCGATCTCGGACAAATTAGCAGAGAATGGCACGCTGAATTCCATTCGCGAAATCGCACACTCCTTTGCGGTCGCCGCCAGAAAAAATCTTGATATTTTACCGGAAACAGAGTATCGTCTTGCTCTGGATGAGATTCCGAACTTTGTCATAGACCGAAACAATTAAAAAAAGTTCCGCCGCGAAGATCCAGCCGGTAGATTTCAAGTAATTTCTGAACTCTTTCCATAATGCTCGACGAAAACCTTATTGCAACACTTGAACAAAGTCTCCGTCAGACGCGCAATGCTCAAAGCCGTTTGATGGCAAGGCTGCGCGAGGTCGAGGTTGAATCCGAACACTTGAGGGAAGAGATCACGGCGCTCGAGAACAGTGCGGCTCAGACGGAATCTGCGATCGACAGTTTGCTGGTCACGATGCGTTCGGGCAACCGGACCCTGAATATCGGAAAGACTCTTCGCATCGAGGACGATTACGATCGTCGCCCCGAGTCGTCGCAGAGAAGAAGCCAGAAGAGTCAGCCTGTATCGAGTTACCGGCCTGCGAACTCCGTTGCGTATATCAACCAGAACCGCGGCGGTGTCCCGTCCCGGACCAATAACATTGAACCGATCAGCCACCGCTTTTCGGACAGGACCATCACTCAGGCTTGCACGCTGCTTTTACGCGAAGCCGGCAAGCCGCTTCACGTAAACGAGCTTTATAACCTACTCGTCGCCGGCGGCATGGAATTTAAGGGTAATAACCCGACGATCTCCGTCGCTGTCTCGCTCAACCGCAACCGTCGGTTCCGGAAGGTCGATCCCGGAACATTCGACCTTGTAATGCGCGAGGCGAGCCGTGATCAAGTTGCGTCCTAAAGTCTTTTGTTTCCAACCTATTGCCTCATTAAAAAATCTACTTGAACGAGTATTGGTTGCCTCATCAAAAATCTACTCGAAATGTTTTTGATGTTTCAGGCCGCCACCCGGCTGACGCCATGGATGTGCCGGGCCTGCATTGGAGTTTTTTCGCCTCATATGCACAGCGGCTCTCAACAGTTTTTCCTGTAAAGCCTCGATCCTTCGCTTGAGCTCGGCTGGGTTGAGGCTCTCGTATTCCCGCTGCATGTTCTCTTTTCGTTTCTTCGAGACATGCGGCGATCTGAGCAGTCTCTGGAACGGCGTCTCGGCCCGGCTGTACGTTTTCTTCACGTGGCTGCCCCGGCGCTCTTTGGAGGCCAGATGCATCACCGGTTGAAAATAGTTTATATAGGGCCGCAAATAATAATAGAGATCGTTCAGCGTTTTCAGAACTTCTTCACCCTCCATTCGTTGATAGCCGACATGCCGACGTACAGCCGTATAGTTCTTCTGCTCCACAAAACAGTTATCGTTCTTTCGGTACGGTCGTGAACGCGTGAACGTCAGATGCTCACTTTGACAATACCTTAGCAGCTGATCGTTTATGAACTCCGAGCCATTGTCCGAATCGATCCCGAGTAGCTTAAAAGGTAAACGTGAGCGTATCTCCTTCAATGCCCCAAAGACCCAGACCTGGGCCTTGTTCCTAACCCCTTGTATATCACACCAGCCGCTGTAAACATCTACCGCATTTAGCGTTTGCAGAAAATCTCCAGAACTCGAACCCCCGTCATGTGCCACCAGATCGATCTCTGTGAACCCCGGTCTCTTCTCATCCCACTCGGAGAATGTTCGGATAGGGATCTGTTTTTTGAGCAAGCTCCCCGGACGAGTCCGTGACCGCCCTTTTAGCTGATGCTTCTTTCGCTCACCGGCAAGTAGCCGATCGATCGTCGCTGCCGAGATCGACCCTAGCTTTTCCCTTGTTTCATCATCGAGTCTCATCTCACCGAACTGCTCGAGACGTCTGACCGTTTCACCCAGTACCGGCTGCAGTCGCTTCCCGCAAATGTAGTCCATGATCTTCCATACATCACGAAGGACCATCAACACTGCCTCGTCATAGACCTTCCTCTTATTGATCACCTCCCTAACCCTTGAAACTTTCCTCTCACTAAAATGCCGAAGTACATATCCCGCATATGACCGGTTGTATTTGGTCAGAAGTCCGAATTCATCCAGAATCCGCCCTTTCTCCTTCTTCCCCGCTCCGTCATAACGCTCCGCCGTCGCCTTAGTCACCGCCTTTCTCTCCTTCATTGCCAATCTCACTCCTCGCCGCCTCCTTCACCGGACGCGACCATTTTATTTCGAGTAGATTTCTTCGTGAGGCAACGACTCTATTTCGAGTAGATTTTTAATGAGGCAATTCG
>JBGTIQ010000034.1:0-71869 GCA_041745575.1 Pyrinomonadaceae bacterium | reverse complement strand
CACTTTATGCACTCCCCGAAGGGAGCTTTAATCGTTCGACTTGCATGTCTGAGGCACGCCGCCAGCGTTGATTCTGAGCCAGGATCAAACTCTCGTTGATTTCCTAGTTCATTGTTCGTACGACAGTTTCCTGTCGCTACTACTAACCGAAGTCAGTAGTAATTCTTTTTGAATTAACACATGGACTCTCACATATCTAGTTTTCAAATATCAACTTTAATTCGCTCGTCTTTCTATGAGCGAAACTCCTGATTATACAGAAGCGAAAATCGTTGTCAAGCACACTTAGGAATTTAAAGAACTTTTATTTTCAAGCCGAGAAAATTTCTCAAGTGGCAAACATGTATTTTCTACGCCACTCCCCCCTTTGTCAAGGGCACCCACCACTTAAGAGTTAAAAGTTCATTCACTTATGAAAGAACATCTGTTTGAAAGATCTTTCATCGCTCATTTGCATGAGCCGAGGGAGATCAGACACTCGCGACGATAGTTACTTTGGTGCCGCAACAGATGATCTTTCTAGGGCTTGAAGTCGGTGAGCGGACTCTTGATCGGCTTCTAAATATTGGAGCGGGCGACGAGGCTCGAACTCGCAACTTTCAGCTTGGGAAGCTGACACTCTACCATTGAGTTACGCCCGCTGATTTACGCGATTAGTCTGCCACGATTTATCAGAACGAGCAACCTAGTTCTCGGTTGGCGCTAGCAACCTGTCTATGACTTCTCTAACCGCACCGCGGCCACCTTTTGCACTCGTTACAAACGCAGCTACGGCCTTTGTTTCTTCAACCGCATCAGCAACGGCGACTGCAAACCCAACGCGTTTCATAATCTCAACATCTCCCACGTCATCGCCGATGTATGCGACCTGCCCGGGCTCTATACCTAGAGATAGAATGATCTCTTCGAAATCTTTGACCTTGTCGGCCGATCCGGTTCGTACGAACTCTATTCCCAGCTCATCAGCCCGTCTTTGAACGATCGCACCAGCTCCGCGACCGGAGATAATTCCCGACTTAAATCCTGCTCGATGCCAGGAAACAATTCCCTGCCCGTCGCGAACGTCAAACACCTTCATCTCTTCGCCGCGCGCAGAAAAATAAAGACGGCCGTCCGTCAGAACGCCGTCGCAATCCATGAGAAGCAATTTAATATCCAACTATCGCACCTCGAATATATCCACAGAGCTCAGCTTCCACCCTCCGCCGATCCGCGTGAGCCGATAAACAGCCGTACCAGTCTCGGCTTCACGGTTCAGGAGCCGGACCGTAAGCGATGCTTCCACCCAAACATTGTTCGCGTCGATCTGATCTATATGTACAATGTTCGTCTTCCACTCAACCGTCTGTCCCGATATTCCGCTGACGAATTTCGAAACTTCGCCAGCGACGGTCATGCCCTCGAGATCCGCCTTGCGATTCGAAATCGCCGCCTTGTCGAATGCCGCGAAAAACGCTTTGATACTTTCATCGGAACCAGACGCAGAATTCGAGCGATTTCGGATCGCCCTGGCCGCAAGACTCGCACCGTATTCGGCATCAGCCGAGATCGCATCAGCAGCAAATTTTGCCGCCTGTGCACTCTGCCCGTTCTTCACGGCGATATCTGCAAGGCCGACGTTGGCCCAGGCAAGGCTGCGCGGCGATGGAAGCTTTTCGTCGAGGACCGTTCGGAACTCCCGCTCCGCGTCGACGTTCTTTCCCTGCGCAAGCATCGAACGGGCAAGCAGCACGCGAACGTCGTCGAATCGCGGCTGAACGCGAAGGACGGTGCGGGCTAAGACTTCGGCATTCGCGAACTCCTGCTTATCGAAAAGACGCTTCACAGCAACCAAAAGATCGCTGTCCGTCGATTCACGCGGAGCGACGTCGTCCGAATAATCTGTCTGCGGATAATACTTTTCAGGATCTATCTCCACCCGGATAATTTTGTTCGCCGTCTTAAAAGTAATGTCGCCAAAACTCTTCGCGCGGATCGACGTCGGAGCGGAAAGCCGTTCACCGTTCGCCATCAATGCCGCGACATTTACCGTCACGTCCACGGGGCCAATATTCCGCAAAGCAATTCGCGACTCTCCGCCGACGACCTGAGGCAAACCAGCTTGGAGATTCGTTTCGGTGACCTGGTCGAAAAGGTGGTCGAGCAATTCTTTGTCTGATGGAAACTGTGCGCGAATCTCGGAAAGCGAAACCGTTCCGTCTTGCGTCGCCGATCTCACAGCCTTGTAAAATTCATCCGCGCCCACTTTTCGAGCGAGGAGTCGCCACACCATAGCTCCTTTATTCGCAACCTCGGGATAGTAGTAGTCGTCGAGTGACGAAACCACCGTCAGTGGCGAATCGCGACGCGAAACCGAGGCGTAAGCTATCCGCTGGCGCTGCCGTTCAAGATCGGCTATTTCTTTTCCGAATTTGTTTTCCAGAAACTGTGTCGCGATGTACTTCGACAGACCTTCGCGAATAACGCCGTTGCCGTCGCCCGTTATTACCGCCGATCCGCCCAGCCATATTTTTACGACCGCATCGGCCACGGTCATCGCCGTTTGTGAGTCGAGTCTTCCACGTCGAAATACACTCTCGTCGATCAGGACGGTTCCGTCGCCGGTGAAACCACCCGCCCGCCGAACTGCAACAAGGCGAAGCGGAACATCCGCAGCCGGTCCTAAAAGACTGGCGGCGTACGCTCTCGCATCGGATGCAAACGTTGCAAGTTCGGAAGCGAGCTTTTGTCCGTTCGGCCCGGAGCCCTTCGGCAAAAGCACCGATACACCGGAAGCGTTCACGGTGTCCCAGTTTCCGGTGACGAAAAAAGGCTGGCCGCCAAGCTTCTGATCGAAAGATCCGCCTGTCTCGGTACCAGAAGAAACTATTGTCTGACCCGACGAATTAACTTGAAGATGAAAGGGTGCGTAATCGGCTCCTCGTGCAAAGTACCAGCTATTAGGTGTCGGGTACCAGAACGAGAGCGGTAGGAATTGAGAACCGACCGGAGAGAGCGCATTCAAACCGGAATTGTCTTTGACAGCGAGCTTATAATCCAAAGTCGCGGACAAAATGCCACCCGGCTGCACACTCGGTAAACGTATGGCGATTCGCTGCAGCGTACCCGTCCCGACTTTCTCTTCTGCTTTTGTGAAATCTACCGTCGTGCCGTTCACCGAAACGGATGTAACTGCGGCTGACGGGCTGATCCTCAAAGTCAATGTTGACGCCGGTCGGCCGGATACATTCTTGAGATCCAGCTTTGCTTTCACCGTCAGGTTCCGGTCCGTCTCTGACTGAGGCAGCGTAGCCGTGATGTCGTATCGACTAACCTGCCACGTTGCCGAGACACGAGTGTCGTCTTGCGCAGACGTCGCGTATACGCAGCTTAAGATACAGAGGGCAATGATCACTACGCGAGAATATTTCTTTTCTACGTCTCGGCGTCTCAGCGGTTCAACTCTCATCAATAAGTTCGTGAATCTGTTTTAATTTCCTGAGCAACTTTTCCAATCTCGAAAGTGGAAGCTGATTCGGGCCATCGCTCGGAGCCTTCGCCGGATTATCATGCACTTCCATAAAAACGGCGTCGACACCACATGCAACTCCTGCCCGTGCGAAGTTTTCGATGTACTCGGCTTGTCCGCCGGTTGCCTTTCCAAGTCCACCTGGAAGTTGCAGCGAGTGTGTCACATCGAACACAACGGGTACGCCGAACCCACGCATTATAGGAAACGATCGAAGATCGACAACAAGATTGTTATATCCAAAACTGGCACCCCGCTCCGTCAGTAAGATCTTCTCGCAACCGGCCGCCTGCAGCT
This sequence comes from Pyrinomonadaceae bacterium, assembly GCA_041745575.1. GTDB lineage: Bacteria > Acidobacteriota > Blastocatellia > Pyrinomonadales > Pyrinomonadaceae > OLB17. Next base: position 68,064 of record JBGTIQ010000034.1, on the reverse strand, counting down.
TGTCGACAATGTTCTTTGCATCCCACGGAGCAAGAAACTGCCCCTTCTTTACGTTGACAGCTTTGCCTGATTTGGCTGCGGCGACAAGCAGATCCGTTTGGCGGCACAAGAACGCGGGAATCTGAAGAATGTCGGCCACTTCAGCTGTTTTCTCAACCTGCCAAGGTTCGTGGATATCAGTAATAACAGGTACACCTATCTCGGCTTTTACCTGCGCGAGAACATCGAGTCCGAACTCCATTCCCTCTCCGCGAAAGCTCTCGATCGAACTGCGGTTCGCCTTATCAAACGAAGACTTGTAAACGAATCCGACACCGACATCCTTACAAATGTCACTGATCTCCTGCGCCATGAAAAGCGCGTGCTGAGCCGACTCAACCACGCACGGCCCGAGGATAAAGGAAAGCTCGGCCCCACCGAACTCTACGCTGCCGACTTGAAACGACTTCATACTAAATGACTAGCAGTGGATTCTTACAAATAGATATTAACTTATAGATACGAGATGGTAGATTTGATCCGCTCTATCATCTCGTATCTAAAATCTATTATCTATTCGGAAGGAAAGTCGTCAATCTTCAGCCTCGACTTCAGCTCGCTCCGGAATCTCTACTCCCTTATCACTTCTCACGTCATGCTCAAGATTCTCACTGTGAAGTCGATTCTCCCACGCCGCCTTTACGAACGACGTAAACAGAGGATGCGCGTTTAGCGGTTTCGATTTGTACTCGGGATGGAACTGGCACGCGACAAAGAAGGGATGCTGTGAGCTGGGGAGTTCGATCATTTCGACAAATTTTCCATCCGGCGAGACCCCACTGAAGACGAGCCCTTCTTTCTCCAGTACGTTCCGGAACGCGGGATTAAACTCGTATCGATGCCTGTGCCGTTCGCCGATCTCTTCAGCTCTTCGATACACGTCCCGAACCAGTGAACCCTCGCTCAGCCGGCAGATGTATTCACCCAATCGCATCGTTCCACCGAGCTCGTCCACCCCAACAAGATCACGAAGTTTAAAAATGATCGGGAACGGAGTTTCTTCGTTAAACTCGGTCGAATCAGCATCGCGCAATCCGCACACGTCTCGCGCAAATTCGATACACGCCGTCTGCATCCCAAGACAGATCCCGAAATATGGAGTACCGGATTTTCGCGCATATTTGATCGCACGCAGCATTCCTCCGATGCCCCGTTTTCCGAATCCGCCGGGCACCAGTATCGCGTCGTAATCCTGAAGCTCGGCTTCATAACCGTCGCTCATTAAATTCTCGGATTCGATCCACGTTACGTTTACGCGGAGGTTGTTCGCGACGCCGGCGTGGGTCAAAGCCTCACGCAGCGACTTGTACGAATCCTCGAGCTCGACATATTTTCCGACGATGGCGATCTTTACATTCCCGCCACTTGGCTCTTTGATGGTCGCGACAAGCTCGCGCCAGTTCTTCAGATCGACGTGTGGAAACTGCTCGTCCAGGTTGAGGTCCTTGATGATCAGCTCATCGAGCGCCTGTTCGTGAAACGCCAACGGCACTTCGTAGATTGTCGGCACATCGAGAGCAGAGATGACCGCACTCTCCTTAACATTGCAGAACAGGGCGATCTTTCGGCGAAGGTCCATCGATAGCGGCCGGTCCGATCTGCAAAGCAGAATGTCCGGTGCGATACCGATCTCGCGCAACTCTTTGACAGAGTGCTGCGTCGGTTTTGTTTTGAGCTCACCCGCGGCGGCAATGTATGGAACGAGTGTGACGTGGACGAAGATCGCGTTACCGCGTCCTTCTTCGTTACCGATCTGACGAATTGCCTCCATGAACGGCAGCGATTCGATGTCACCCACAGTACCGCCGATTTCAACGATCAGAACGTCGGGCTCATCCTGTTCCGCGATAGTGCGAACTGCTTTTTTGATCTCGTCCGTGATGTGCGGAATGACCTGGATCGTCTTGCCCAGATAATCGCCCCGGCGTTCCTTTTCAATGACAGACAGATAGATTCGTCCGCTTGTCCAGTTATTCGCCTGAGTGAGCTTTGCGTTTGTGAACCGCTCGTAATGCCCGAGATCAAGATCGGTTTCGGCTCCGTCGTCTGTGACAAATACTTCACCGTGCTGAAACGGCGACATCGTTCCCGGATCAACGTTGATGTATGGGTCGAGCTTCATCATCTGAACCTTCATCCCGCGGGCTTCGAGCAAGCAGCCGATCGAGCTCGCCGCCAAGCCCTTACCCAAACTCGAAACCACGCCGCCCGTAACAAAGATATATTTTGTGCTCTTTTCAGCCATTCAGTTTCTCCTCATCTCCCCATCCCAACATTGCCGATAGCAAAAATAAGTGCCGCAATAACAGCACCGCATATGAAAACAGCGAAACTAGCGATCACACTCTTGATATAGAAGTCCGGTGCCGCAATTTCCCTCAATTTCCTGACATTCAAAAATAGCTTTGCAAAAATATAGGTTGTGAAGACTGCTCCGTAGACAATAGTCAGGACCCTGAGGTACTGAGGGAAGAAATAAATCGCGAGCAAAAAGGCGGTCACCATCCCGAAGACGAGAATGGTGTAGTTCACGTTACGTTTTGGAAATACATCAATGAGTCTTAGCTTCATCTCATCATCAAGTCGTGATCCCGCGTTTACCGCCATCTTCTGACTCAAGACCACGGACGCAAGGAAAATGATGATTGCCGCCAGTGTTGAAATCTCCAACTATTTTCCCTCCCTTCGATCAGGGTCGTCTGTGGCACTTCTCTGTGCTCCGGCGTTTTCGTCTCTAGTCTCCCCATCTCCTGTCTCCAAATCTCCGCCCGCCTTCCCCTCGCGTTTTTTCTTTTGGTACCGCCCTTCCTTCATCTGCGTGATCGTTTCCTTTGCCTTCGCTGCTTCGGGGTTCATCAATTCGTGCAAAGCATTCATGCTCGCACCCATCATCGTCGTATTCTCAGCCGCATTGCGTTCGAACTCTTCAGACGTACGCGTCTGTGGTTTCGACAAGATCTTCAGGCCAACGACAACGCCGACGATAAGCAGAACAAAAAATCCGAGTCCGATCCAGTCTTGCATCACTTATTGCGTCACAGCAGTCCTTGACGCTATCTCCAATATTCGCCGCACGCGATCGAGATCTTCCTGCGTATCGACTCCAATCGATGATCCGACCGCATCGACAACTTTTATCTTTGCCCCATCCTCGATCGCCCGGAGCTGTTCGAGCATCTCGATCTGTTCAAGTTTTGTTGGCGACAATGTGCTGAACCTAAACAGATATTCACGCCGGTAGACATAGAGACCCGTGTGTTTTCTATATAGAGACATTAGCGACGGCTCGCCGCTGATCGCCATTTTCGGATCGCCTCCGTGACGCTGCGCAGCATCTCGCGGGAATGGTATCGGCGAACGGGAAAAGTAGATCGCGTGCCCGTTATCGCCTACTACAACCTTGACTACGTTTCCGTTGAGTAGTTCGTCAATATTTTCGATCGCTTCACACGTAGTCGACATGTCCGCCGATGCGTCTTCAATCAAAGCTTGAACAGCGGCATCGATCGTCGCGGGCGAGATCAAGGGCTCGTCGCCCTGAACATTTACGATGATCAACGCCTCAGGGATCTGCCCGGCGACTTCGGCGACGCGGTCCGTTCCGGAGCGATGTTCTGCCGAGGTCATCACAACCTCGACGCCGCTTGCTTCTACTACATCAAAGATCCTGGCATCATCGGTCGCTACGATAACTCGGGAAACAGTTGCCGCGTCTCGAACCCGATCGACGGTGTGGAGAATCAAGGCCCGACCGTCAATCGGCATCAGCAACTTCCCGGGCAGGCGGACAGATGCATACCGCGCCGGGATGACTGCAACAACAATTTTTGAAGGATTATTCCCGTGATGCTCCACGGGCTTTTAGGTTAGCGGGAAAATGGTCCGATGACAAGCCGAAGGAGAAAGTTTGGGGATGTTCGTCGTTTTCGCTAAACTTTCCCGCGTGAACAGTGCAAGTGCAAACCCTTCAAACATCGAATCCCCCGAGCTTAACCAAACCTCCGTCTACAAACCGACGCCGGACAATCCGCCATGGAACAATCCGATCGCCGTTGCGGTGTGGATCGCCAGCGTCCTCGCGATTCTACTGGTTCCGATGGTGTTCGTTCTACCGTATCTGATCTCGAACGGGGTGCCGTTCGGCGATAAGCAGGCGCTAGGAGAATTCTTCCAGCACGACCCGGTCGCAATTTTCTTACAGTTAATCGCCATCATTCCGGCGCACATTCTTACGATCGCTGTTGCGTGGGCAGTAGTTACAAAACAGAATCGCTTTTCATTCAGAGAGACGCTTGGCTGGGACTCGGGTGGAATGAAATGGCAACACTACATGGGCATTCTTGTAGTTTTCTTCGCGATCTTGATCGTCGTCGGAAACTACTTTCCCGAGCAGGAAAACGAGATGACCAGGATTTTGCGAAGTTCGCGATGGGCCGTTTTTCTGATCGCGTTCATTGCAACGTTTACCGCCCCGATAGTCGAAGAAGTTATCTATCGCGGGATCCTTTACTCAACATTCCAAAGAACGCTCGGCGTAGCAACCGCCGTTGCGGCTGTTACGCTCCTCTTCGCTCTCGTTCATGTCCCGCAGTATTATCCGAGTTATTCGACGATCTTTCTGCTTGTGCTTTTGAGCCTCATCCTGACGCTTGTCCGCGCACGAACCGGCAATCTGCTTCCGTGCATCGTGCTGCACACTGTCTTCAATGCAACACAATCGATCTTGTTGATCCTCGAGCCCTACTTGAATACCCCAAGCCCGGCGATCGAACCTGTGACGAGCCTTTTCCTTAAATAGAATCGGCCCGCCGATCGATTCTCGATCAACGGGCCGAAATTCATATTGCCTCTCGGTTACGGCTTCTTACCCGAATCTTCTTTGCTTGGTGCGGGGGATGATGGCGCTGGCGATGACGGCGCGGGTGAGGACGATGGCGATGATGACGATGAGTTTGAAGGCGTATAACTCGGTCCAGAATCGGACGAGGTATCTCCTCTACCACTCGATCCGCCGCGAATCCCGCCGCCGTTCACCTGTTCCATACGAATAAACGGCGGTGTCGGCGAACGATCGCCCGCGGTGCGTATCGGCGTGGATGCAGGTGGGGTTGAGCCTCCTCCGGTAGTCGTACCGCCTCCGGTGCTCGTGCCTCCGCCGGAACTCGTCGGCATATTCATAGGCATGTCCCACCACCATGACATGTCGTAGCCATATCCGTAACCGTACGGCGATCTCCATCCATAGCCGAACGGAACGAAGCAGTACCCGCGGAAACGCGGGTCATATACCCAAAGCCCAAACGAGTTCTGGAAGTTCCAGCTCCCGCCTTGAAAACCTTGCATCAACGTCCTGCGAAAGCCTTCCCCGCGGAGACTTGCGCTCAGCTTAGCGAGATCTTTCGAGCGGGACTTACTCCAAACATCTAGCGAATCCTTTTCGTCGCGGTCAAATTTCACAACCGAAACATTATTCGACCCAGTCGCCATCGCCGAGCGTCCGGGGGTGACCTCGTAATCCGTCCCGACCTTCGCCGTGCCTTTCCAAACTCTTAGTGTCGCTGAACTGTTGCCCGAAACGTCAATTCTGTAAACCCCACTCTTTATCAACGAATAGATGGCAACCGGAGTGACCACGCTGACTTTGAACTCATCAGCGGCGAAGACCTCAAAAATGGCGCTTCCGCTATCCAGTTTCAATTCCAGGTTATCGAGCGAAGTCGTATTGAACTCGAACGTCGAATTGCCGCCAAGTCTGAGGAATGATCCGGGATTCAGGAGAATTTCGGCTCTACCGTTTTCCGACGTTGAGACTCTGTCGCCGACGTCGAGCATGTCGCCTTTCAGCAGCAATCCGCTCTTTTCTTTCATCCGCACGACGGTAACCGTACCTTCGACAACGTTGACGACACCCGCCTTAGCCGTAATAACGTAGCGGTCGCCGGCCGCTGCCGAAAGCGTGTCGTCTTGAGCGGAAGCGGCGACGCCACCAAGAGCAAAAGACAAGCAAAGCAATAGATATCGCGCGATCTGGTTTTTCATCTGGCTTCTCCTCATCAAAGTGTTGACTCCACGATAGTGTATTTTGCGACAGTTTAGCAATTTCCTTTGTAAATTTACGTCAAGACGGTACCCCGCGGCGAAAAAGTCGAACAACCTTTGCGGGACTAGCGTAATCTTAGAAGTTGTCCGGTACCGCACGACCGGCCAACCGCACAAATGGCAACCTTCAAGGACCCCACAAAATGTTTCGCACCGTTGGAAGTGATCGAGCGTTTACTAGAGATCAGGACCGAACTCGGGTTTGAAGAAACGCTATATCTCGACCGTTGCCAGGAGCTAACCGATTTTCTGGACGCATACGGCTTTGATATATATGCCTTTGCGACGACGAACGAAAAGATCAATTACGGCGATTACAGGACGCCGGTCGTGCCCGGTGGTGAACGGCATCACACCACGTCGATGGCACACTAAGTAAGTTTCACAATCAACTGAATACGCGCGGAAGGTGACCTAAGCAAGTTAGGCCTTCCGCCTTTTTTAACTAAGAACTAAAAGTGAAAAACTAAAAGTGAGAGCACCATCTTTCACTTTTAGTTTTTCACTTTTAATTTTTAGTTACCGAGCCTTTACGATGAAAAGCGTGCCGTCATCGTCGAGAAACTTTCTTTCGGTGAAGTCGGCTACATCCTTGCGAATGTGATCTATCAGCTTCTTCGCTGGCAGGTCTATGCCGGCAAGAACGCTCATCGCGAAACGCTCCTGGCCGAACTCTTCGTCACTCGCATTCGATGCTTCGGTGATGCCATCGGTATAGATGACAAGCACCTGACCCTTCTCGAAACGGATAAAGTGTTGGTGATAGCGTGCGTCATAAAACATACCAAGCGGCGTGTCGCCATACTCAACATAACGGTACTCGCCGTCCGGTTTGATCAGGAGCGGCGGATTATGGCCGGCGTTTGCGAAAACGAATGTGCGGTTCGTGGTATCAAGAATCCCATAGATCGCGGTGACGAATTGATTGTCTTCGATCGAGTCCCACAGGAGATTGTTTATTTTCGATAGCAGGATGTGCGACGCGTAACCGGTTTGCACGCCGGCGCGGATCGATCCTCGCAAAAATGCCATAAGCAATGCCGCCGGAATGCCTTTGCCGACCGCGTCCGCGACCGTAATGCCGATCTGGTCATCAAACACCTTGACCCAATCGTAGTAATCTCCCGACACTTCCTCGGTCGGAAAGACATACGCGCTTATGTCGAAATCTGCGAGATCTGGGTCGTGGTCGGGAAGCAGCTCGAGCTGAACCTGACGGGCGATCTCGAGCTGTGCCTGAAGTCGTTTTTGTTCAACGAGCTGGTCATGAAGGCGCACTTTTTCGATGATGATCGCGACCTGCGACGTGAGCATCTGCAGCACCGACAGATCGTCTTCGGTGTAAGCGTTGAGACTGTCGCTTTCGAGGTCGAAGACACCGATCACTTTATCGTTCGAAATTATCGGAGCGACCATCTCGGAACGCGTCCTGGCTCGGGCCGCGAAGTATCGAGCGTCCTTACTCACATCCGGAGAGATGATCGCCTTCCCCGTCTGAGCTACACGCCCGAGAAAGCCCTCGCCAAGTTTCAATCGGGGCTCGATCAACTCAAAGCTGATCTCGTAACCTCGTATAGCCTTGGACTTAAAAATATACGGGCTATCTTCTTCGGTCTTACCGTGCTCGATCAAGTAGATGCCGGCTGCATCGTAGGGAAGCAAAGAGCTGAGCGTGTCCATCACCAAGTTCAGTAGCTCGTCGAGATCCAGCGACCGGCTGATGGTTTTTGTAATGTCGAGCAGCAGACGAAGCTTGTCGACGGTCGACAAACTTGAATGCGGGGTGGGTTGGGTTGGTGGATTCATCAGCGTTCGCCTTGAAAGATACTCTCCTTGTACGTGTCCCACAGGCGGAGAACCTTGATGCGGTATTCTATCAGTGCCTTGCTGACGTTGTAGTGCCGGGCGATCTCACGGACGGTCTTGCCTTCTTCTACAAATCTCTTTAGCCCGCCATAAGGAACGAGCGCCGCTGCGCCGGTCGCGTAAGCTTCTTCCTCGATGTCAGCGTTATAATCGCGAGCAATGGTGTTGCCGTGCTTGTCGCGATTCTCAATCGAAAGCCGGCTCGGTTTGTGTCCGAGAAAAACGTGGCTGATCTCTTCCATCAAGGTCGCTTTATGCCTCGTACGAGCGTGGGTTGGATTGAGAATGATCAGCTTCTTGCCGTTGGGAAGTTTTTTGGAGGCCGCGCCGCCGGACCATTTATCCTTTCCCGTGCCGAGAAGCTCCCGCAACGTCTCTTCAGTCAGCAGCGATTCGATCTCGCCAAACGTGACAACCAGGAGGCCGGCGTATTTAGCGAGCTCAAACGGATCTAAACGCTGGTCGTCACTCCGAAGTCCAGCGAATTCTCGCAAGCCTTGAGCCCGCACTTCGTGATGTCGTCCCTTTTGGGTTGGAGGAAGGTCTTCCATTGCGGATTGCGGAATGCGGAATCTGAATCTGTATGTCTCGAGATACGGGGCTAACTTGCGTGCGTTTAGAGCGCGAAATCCGCATTCCGAAATCCGCATTCCGCAATCGCTACACTTCCTTGAATTCCGAGTCGACGTCCTCACTGGAAAGCGCGACGCGATAGTTTTTCGACTGCTTCTGCGAGGTGATAAGCAGGTCCGTTTTTGTCTTTAGCAAATCGGCCCGATTGTACACGGATAGCTCGAAATTATAACCATGGGTGATGGCATCTTTCGGGCAAGCCTCGACGCAAAATCCGCAAAAGATACAACGGCCGTAATCGATGTTATAGACCTTGGCGTATCGCTCGTCACGACCAATACGTTCTTCATACGGCCGCGGATCGGTTTCAGCTTCGATATAAATGCAATCCGACGGACAGGCCGCAGCGCAAAGGTAGCAAGCGACGCACTTTTCTTTGCCGGCCTCATCCACATGCAACAGATGCTGGCCGCGGTAGCGCGGCTGAACCGTGATCGGAACGTCCGGGTATTGAACGGTCCACTTCTCACGCGGGATCTCCGAAATCGTGCGCTTCATCCCCTTGATGATCGCGACGGTTGATTGAATTACGTCTGAAATTAACGACATCGTTTCTAGAAGTTGCCCATGCTACCCAGAGCCGCCAGCCCAACGACAAAGATAATATAGATCCAGTAGAGTAGACCTAATAGAAAAAACACACCGCCGGTGATCATTCCCGCGATCGCAAGTCCCTTGCCGCCATAGTTCTGCGGATCGTTATTCGCGTTTTTCATACCCATGAAGCCCGTAACCAACGCAACAATTCCGGTGAGCGGCGAGATATAGCAGCAGAGAGAAACTATCCCGAAAACGAGTGAGACGATCGGCAGCGTTTGATTCACGCTACCGGTCCCGGGTGCCGGAGGTTGGAATGGTGTGTTCTGTCCGATCTGCTGATCCTGCCATCCAGAGCTTGGTGCAGGTGGCGGAGCCCAATCTGCCTGCGCGATCGGAGCACTTGCGGGCTGATCGAATGGATTGAACGCAGGTTCTTCAGGCTCGGCAAACGACGGAACCGGCGGCGGGTCGTATGTCGACGGTTTGGGATCATCGAACGGTGACGGGATCGGCGGTGCCGTGGAGGCGCCCAGATCCGAAGCTGCGAACGGCGATGGCGGCGGCGCGGGCTCAGAGAAGTTTGGTGGCTCCGGCTCAATCAGCGGCGGAATATCGATCACCTGTTCATCCTGAGCCGTCATCTCGGCTCGGATCTCCTCTTCGGACGCGAACATTGTCTTCGCCGGGTCCGACGCGGCTGGCAGATCCAGCAGGTCGCCAGACTGTTCCGAGCCGGCGGCCGAGGCAAGATCCTCGGGACGCGCCATCATCGTCTTGTATGGATCGACGGGTGCGTCCTCAACCAATGGCGTACCATCGGCTTGGCAAAAACGCATGTTATCGTCGAACGTTTTATCGCAGGTCGGGCATCGTTTCATAGTGATTTGTCCGAACCACCTGCAGTAGCTGGTGGTTTAGGTCATGTGTTGAGGTAGCTAAACTAAACCGCCCGCTACCGCAGGCGGTTCTGACTTACTTTATAACCGTAACCCTAGACTAACTCAAGTTTGCTAAAGAAATAGCTAATCTCGATAGCGGCGTTCTCGTCCGAGTCCGAGCCATGTACCGCATTCTCACCTATCGATGAAGCAAAGTCTTTTCGGAGCGTGCCGACTGCCGCCTCGGCCGGATTCGTCGCACCCATCAGATCGCGCCACGCTTTTACCGCGCCTTCTCTCTCAAGAGCGAGAACGACGCACGGGCCGCTCGACATGAACTCGGTGAGCTCTTCATAAAAGCCCTTGCCTGCGTGTACGGCGTAAAATCCTTCGGCCTGTTTTATTGTCTGATGGATAAGTTTCATTCCGCGGATCTTGAATCCGCTGGCCAAAATGCGATCAATGATCTTCCCTTGATTCCCGGCGCGCACCGCGTCGGGCTTTATTATTCCAAATGTTAATGTGCTCATTTATTCGTCGGGTTCTGTCCTTCACTAAGTTATATTATGCGGCCGAACCGCAGATTTCATTTCAACATCGAAACAGGGCAACGGCGAGGAAATCTTATTCAACCTCCTCGTCTTAAAACTACCAAGAACAAATATCAACCGGTAGGTGCCCGGCGACAACTTCCTAAATTTCCCCTCACTGTCGGTTGATATCTCATAGATCTTGCTTCTGCCGTTCTGCTTAGCCTTAAGTCGAACTCCCGGAAGCGAACCGCCATGTTCATCCCGAACTGTGCCGCATAAAAGATTCGGTGCTTCAGTTTGCGCGACTGCGGATGTTAGAAGCAGAAGGACGGTAAAGATACTCGCTACGACTCGCATTTGATACGCCGATTCACAGTTAGGCCGAAGCCTTTGATCCCAAGACTTCCACGATCGCTTTTCCTATATCCGCCGGCGATTGAACGACGCGAATTCCCGCTTCGGTCAATGCTTTCATTTTCTCCGCCGCCGTTCCCTTGCCGCCCGAGATGATCGCACCCGCGTGTCCCATGCGGCGTCCGGGCGGAGCAGTCTGTCCGGCGATGAACGCAACGATCGGTTTCGTCACGTTGTGTTTTGCAAATTCAGCCGCATCCTCTTCGGCCGTGCCGCCAATTTCACCGATCATAACGATCGCATCGGTTTCGTCATCTTCTTGAAATAATTTCAGAGCATCCGTGTGCGTCGTTCCGATGATCGGATCGCCGCCGATGCCGATCGCGGTCGATTGTCCTAGTCCGAGCGCGGTCAATTGACCGACGGCTTCATACGTCAAAGTACCGGAACGCGATACGACACCGATCCGTCCTTCTTTATGAATATGTCCGGGCATTATCCCGATCTTGCATTTTCCGGGAGAGATAATTCCCGGGCAGTTCGGGCCGATCAAGCGAGTGCGGATTGCGGATTGCGGATTGCGGATTTGAGAAGCTTCAAGATTCTTCCCCAGCAGAAATTCTTTAGCTTTCACCATATCCGACACGGGGATTCCTTCCGTTATGCAAACGACAAGCGGAAGGCCAGCGTCCGCGGCTTCCATGATCGCATCGGCTGCAAAAGGTGGCGGCACGTAGATCACGGATACATTCGCACCGGTCTCTTTCACCGCGTCGGCCACGGTGTTAAATACCGGAATACCCTCGTGTGTAGTTCCGCCTTTTCCCGGAGTGACGCCTCCGACCACGTTTGTGCCGTAGTCGCGCATCTGCAGCGTGTGAAACGTCCCTTCCTTACCGGTGATACCTTGAACAATAAGGCGTGTGTTCTTATCGACTAAAACTGCCAAAGCGGTTTCTCCTCTTGTCAGACCGGGAGCGGTAGCGACCGGGTTCTTTCGGTGAACTATAGCAAAGACGAGAGTATACCAGTTCTGCACCTACTTTGCTGAATGCGCAACCTTGAACTCGGCCGGTTTGCACGGTGAAACAGGTCAGTACCGCCTGGGTGAGCGGGTGGTCGAAAGCCGGTATAAGCGGCGGTGACTTTCTCTGCTGCGCTGTACCACCCGCTTACGCAGGTGGTACCGACCTGTTTTTTCTTTGAACCTTTTCGACGAGTGATACGTTTCCACTGATGTCCAAGACGCCGGGTTTCGGCTGGCTAAACTTCAAGGCCAATCCAAAATCCAAAATCTAAAATCCAAAATCGACATGCGCCAACTTTACTCATTTTATTCGGATGCTTTTTGGATCGCCATAAAATCGATCCTCGAGCACAAACTGCGCGCATTTCTGACATTGATCGGTATCATCATCGGCGTTGCCGCAGTGGTCGTTGTCGGAGCCTCGATCAGCGGATTGAAGACCTACGTCGTCGAAACTGCGTCAAAGATTCTTGGATCCAACCACTTCATGATGAACCGTATGGCTTCGATGGGTCGCATGGCGGATGAGGAATTCGAACGCCGCAACCGCAGAAACAAGGACATCAAGTGGGAAGAATACGAGTATGTTCGCGATAACTGTCAGCTTTGCTCAGCCGTCGGAGCACAGGTGAATTCAGGGAGCGACCTTAACAAAGACGGAATCGAAATGCCTGCGACCCGCATCATGGGGGTGACCGCGAACATGGCCGACATCGAAGATAAATCGATGTCAGAGGGCCGCTTCATGACGGACGAAGAGTCGTCGCGGATCACATACGTGTGCGTTATCGGAAATGACGTCAAGGAGAAGTATTTCCCGAACAAGTCGCCGATCGGTCAGCAGGTAAAGGTCCGAGGGGTGCCGTTGCGAATCATCGGAGTCGAAAGTAAACGCGGTTCGTTTTTTGGGGATTCGCAAGATCGGCACATTTACATCCCGATCACGCTTCACGGCCAGATCTTTAATCGCACGGGTGGAATACAGCTTCATGGCAAGACGGTTACAAACGAGCATTTCAAAGACGCTATCGAAGAAGCCCGGCAACTTTTACGAAATCGTCGTCAGCTCATCGGCAGTGAAGAAGACACCTTCGGCGTCGTCAATGTCGACGAATTCAATTCGCAAATGGATCAGATCACAGGAGCGATCGCGGCGGTGGTCGTACCGATCACACTGATCATTCTCGTCGTCGGAGGCATCGTCGTCATGAACATCATGCTCGTCTCAGTTACCGAACGGACATTTGAGGTCGGACTGCGCAAAGCACTTGGCGCGACGCGAAAACAGATTTTGCTGCAGTTTTTGATCGAGTCTGCGGCGCTCTGCGTGGTCGGCGGCTTTTTGGGATTAATGCTATCGGTTGTGGCGACGCAGATAGTCGGATTCGCGCTAGGAATTACGATGACAATCACTATCGGTTACGTGATCATGTCGGTTGCTGTATCCAGCATTATTGGAATACTTGCCGGTCTCTATCCGGCATGGAAAGCGGCGCGTCTGGACCCGATCGTCGCGCTGACGCAGAGCTAGTGAATGGTGAGTGGTGAACGGTGATTGATAAATGAAGAGCTTCTGAAACATTCACCACTCACCATTCATAATTCACCACTACCTTATGAGGATCTCGACATCATTACCGGTTGAAGTCATGAAGATGTCGCTCGACAGTATTGCCGGGCACAAGTTTCGGTCTGCGCTTACGATCCTCGGAATCGTTGTCGGCATCATCACCGCGGTCGTCGTCGCATCGATCCTGACCGGGATGCGCCAGAGCATCGTCTCGATCGTCGAAGAGTACGGCACGAATAATATCTACGCGTTCCATCTGACCACCGGAATGGGAGCGCCAAACCGCGATGAGCGAAATCGAAAACCGCTCGTTGATGAAGACGCGATCGCCCTCATGCAGCAATCGACCACGATAAACAACATCGCCCTCATAAATCCTGGGATCGGCAACTTTGGGCCGAGCTTTGACGACAACATGAAGTATGAAGGCCGGAACTATCGCTGGGCGAATGTCGATGGCGTGTCGACAAACTATGACCAGATAGTCAACCTTTCGATCCGCGAAGGCCGCTGGCTGACCGACGCCGACAATCTTCAGCGACGAAATGTGGTGGTGATCGGCGTCGATGCCCGCGAAGCTCTTTTTCCAAATCCGGACGAATCTCCGATCGGAAAGGTTATCCGGATGAACGGCAACACGTGGGAGATCGTCGGCGTGACCGAGAAGCGCAAATCCGGATTCTTCGGCGAGAACGAAGAAGACCGAAAGGTTTTCATGCCATATCGCACGTCGAGAAAGGTTGCTCCGCTTAGGGACTTTTTATTATTGATCATTCAGGGAAAACAAGGTCAGCTGAATGACGCCGTGGCCGAGATCGAAGGTGTATTGCGTCAGCGTCGAAATGTGAAATACGGTGATCCAAATAACTTCGACGTCAAAACTGCAGACGCCTTCATTGCCCAGTTTGATGGAATCCTCGGCGGCGTTGGAGCGGCTGCCATCGCTATATCGATGCTCGGGCTTCTGGTCGGCGGGATCGGCGTCATGAATATCATGCTCGTCTCGGTCACGGAACGAACAAAAGAGATCGGCATTCGAAAGGCGATCGGCGCGACACGCGGCGCGATCGTGTTTCAATTCCTGCTCGAGGCGATGACACTGACCGCGATCGGCGGAGTGATCGGGATAATTCTCGCGGTCGGGATCAGCAATCTCGTAATGATCCTTATACCGACGATCCCCGCTACTGTTCAAGTTTGGATGATCCTGGTGTCGCTCGCCGTTTCGATCGGCATCGGTCTGGTCTTCGGCGTTCTCCCCGCGCGGAAAGCCGCCCGGCTCGACCCAATCGAGTGTCTGCGATACGAGTAAACTATTCGCACTTCACACGCACGTAGGGAAAATCGACGCCCCGCAGATTCCCGTTCACGGTCCCTTCGATTCGCGCATTTAGCTTGTCGCCGTCGAGCTTGTAGATGATCCGCTGCGGAAAGTCGTGGGCTGGCTTGGCAAATGTGACCTCGTTCGACGACCACTTCATGATCCTGAATGTGGTATCCGTCGAATTCTGCGACGGCCTCGAAACATAAATAACCGATATCTCGTCGCGTACGAGGCGGAGAAACTCGTAACCCACCATCTTTCCGTTTTGAACAGTTCTCGACATGCCCAGCATCGCACCGCCGTCGGGAGCCATCCATTGCTCGGTGATTCGAAGGTTCTTTGCGGGATCGTACATCTGCCAGCATCCGGTGAGCCACGCGACATCTTCAACTTTCGAGGATGAGATCGTTTTTCCGGGGCTTTGCGCCCCGGTCGAGTAAACGAAAATAAGTAGAAAGGCCAGGATTGCCGTCTTTCGGGTCATCGTTTCGAACCTCCCAATTAGTTATTCAAGCTCCACTCTCTGCCCGTATTCGGGCACTACAACATTCCAACCGAACTGGTCGCGGATGTGCTGTGCCATCGCTGCAGCGGCGTCCGGTTCGCCGTGTGTCGTGAAGATGGTCTTCGGAGCTCGCGACAAACCTTCGAGCCATCGGATCACGCCTTTCCAATCGGCGTGTGCCGAAAAGCCTTCGACCTTTTCGATGTGACACCGAACGGGAATCCGATTCTTCATGATCCGGACTTCCCTTTCGCCGTCCTGAATCCGACGACCTGTCGTTCCCGCGGCCTGGTATCCAACAAAGATGACGGTCGCGTTCTCATTCGGCAAAATCCGTATCGCGTGATGCAGGACTCTCCCGCCCGTCAGCATCCCTGAGGCGGAGATTATGATACGGGTGCCCTTCATATTGTTTACGTTTTTCGATTCCTCCCGCGACGAGGCGGTGATCATCGAATGCGTCCGTAGTGGGTGTCGCTTCTGGCTTACGATCGACGCATACTCTTCGTCATGCTCGTCGCTCCATCGGCTGTAGACCTGTGTCGCCTTCGACGCCATAGGCGAATCGACGATTACCGGCAGAAGTGGAATACGCTTTTCGTCCTCGAGCTGTCGGAGCAAGTAGAGAACCTCCTGCGTTCTGCCAACCGCAAATGCAGGAATCAAGATCGGAGCATTTCTACCCGCGGCTTTGTTTATGATCCGCGCCATTTGTTCTTCCGAAGAACTTTCTCCATGAAGGCGATTTCCATACGTGGATTCGACCATCAAATAATCGCACTCGGGAGGCGATGCCGGATCCTTTACGATCGGCTGATCGTAATGTCCTAGGTCGCCGGAGAAAAGAAACTTCAACGGCGTTTCGGCGTGGTTGGTCGCCATCTCGACCAGCACAAGGCTTGCGCCGATAATATGGCCGGCAACCCGAAAGCTCGCTCTAAACCCCTCGGCGATTTCTATCGAAGCTCCATCGTTTGCGACTGGCCGCACGAGTTCCAAAGCCCGACGCGCATCGTCTTCGTCATACAGCGGTAGAGCGGGGGCGTGGCGGGTCAGATTGTGACGATTTCGATAATCCGCTTCTTCTTCCTGAAGGCGGGCAGAATCCGGCAAGAGAATCTTAAGAAGATCCGAAGTCGCCTTTGACGTGATGACGGGCCCTCTGAATCCCAGCTTGACCAGTCGGGGAAGCCAGCCGGTATGATCGATATGCGCGTGAGTGATGATGACGGCGTCAATTGTATGGGGATCAAAAGGCGGGTCCTGCCAATTGCGCTCGCGCAATTCTTTCAGACCTTGGAACAATCCACAGTCCACAAGAACGCGGCGGCCGTTGTTTTCCAATAAGTATTTCGAACCCGTGACGGTTCCGACGCCGCCAAAAAACCTGATGTTTGCCATTGAGAGAATAGTAAATCGTTAATAGTGAATAGTGAATAGTGAATCGTAAATAGGCGTGGCGGAGAAGATGGCCGCGAAATCTACAGGGACGGAACGCCGCGGGGTGTGGCGATTACGCCTACGATCAACAATCAACGATCCACGATCAACGATCAACGATCCACGATCCACGATCACTATAACGATTCACCATTCACCATTCTCTTCACTAGTTCACATACTCTTTGGGAAACCAAAGGATCTTACTCGGTTCTTCCGCCTTTGCCTGCTGTTTACGGACGCGCGAATGCTGCAGCAGCTGTTCCGCCGTCTCACCGTCTTGCCAGAACGTCGCCCATCCGAAATTGAGCCATACCTTTATTTCCTCGGTCTCCGATACGGAAAAAACTTTGACCGCAAAGTGGTCTCTAATGCGCTGAACAATCTCAGTTGTGAATTTTTCCGATGCCGTCGGAAGTATGATCAAAAATTCGTCGTTCACCGAGCGGGAAAGAAAGTCCATCTTTCTCAACTGCGAAGCCAGACTCTCAGCGGCGAACGTAAGCATTCTATCGCCCGTGGCAAAACCAAAATTCTTATTCACCTCGGCAAAGTTCTTAATATCGATGCTCATTACCGTGAGCGGCCGCTCGCTGCGGAACCTCTGCGATTCCGCAAGTTGATTTTCGAGCACCATGAAAAAGGCTCGTTCGTTCGGCAGATTTGTAAGCGCGTCCGTCAAGGCGTTCGAGATCGAGCGCTCCAGAGAGATGGAGCTTCGAAAGAGCGGCGCGACTCGCTCGCCGATCGCCTCAAGCATGGGACTAAGCGTCGCGTCGACCACCAGGGGCCGGTTCCTATATAGGGTTAACACCGCGAAGGGCTGCTGCTCATGCAGTAGCGGAATCGCAACCGCCGAACGCAGTCCGGCCAAAGAGCCATCCGGCAGTGCTGCGTTTTCCAGATCGAGCTCGGCGTCAATCCCCACTTCGCTGCTCAACCAAGCCATTCCAGCAAGGCCTCGATCGAAGGGGAGTACAGTCCCCAATAAGGTTTCCGAATTCAGACCTTCAGCACGGACGATCTCGAGCGAGTCGCCTGAGTCGGTCTGGACGAAGAGCGCGCTGCTTGCGAACGGAAAAACATGCGAGACCCTGCTCGACACCAGCCGAAACATGTCCTCCGGCTTGAGCGACGCACCAAAGAATTCGCTCGCCTTGCCAATGGCCAGCAACGCTTCTTCCAAAACATCTTCGCCCATCTCCGGACGAACCTGCCCGACCTCCTTGTCGACTTGAGAGTTCTGAAGGGCCCACAGACAGATCGATGAGTAACCGATCGCCATCACGACCAAAATGAAGATCTTTGCCGTATCAGCAAGGTCCGAAATCGCCAACAGGTATGTCAGAACCGGTGCGACCAATCCGAACAATCCCAGGAGGATCTGACCTGAACTCAGGCCTACATCCGATTTTCGAAACGAGCTGGAGACTTTCATACAGAGGGGGAAAAAGAGAGAGGGCGAATAGCGAGATGAATTTCAAATTAAAAATCCGCCTTCATTCGGCGGGATTCCCAAGGTGAAGATAACTTTTTGTACCTAATTTAGTCAATAATTAATAAGAAAAATAGGCGTCGGCCGATGTACGGGTAGTTCAGATCACACTAACCCGATAAATTGTCTGGAACCAAGCATTTTTCGGTTGAATTCGACGCGGACAGATATTTATAGGGGCGGGCGTTCCAAAGCAAACAGTTTCGGCTGCTAGCAGATAATAGGCAACTCAATCTTTTGAGACGACAGGAGATCTGAAAGGTTATGAAGAGAATCAAACACTTCACTGCACTATCCGTGATCGGCGCTCTTGGCGCGGCGTGTGGAGACGCAGCATCGAACACATCTAACAAGACCGATAGAACGAACGTGGCCACGCCGACACCGATGGCCACCGTAAACACGAACATGCTGAACTCTAGCGTCAATTAAAACCATTCGGGCTCTAATTTGAACTTGAATGCTAACGCGAACGTAAACCGACGGCCGTAACGCCCAAACCCTGCCACAGAAATAGCACCGGCTTCGGCGTCCCGTGCTTTTATCGTTTTAGAGGCTAAAAATCAGTCTCTTTTGACCATTGAAGTTTCTTGCCTAAAACCCGCCTTTCGATGTTTTAGGGGTTGACTAATGTAGGGCGGATGACTATATTGTCGTTTGTTCCAAAATTTAACTGTTCTGGAGCATGCCGCTCAAAAGGCGGTAGTAAGTAAAAATAAGTAAGTTTAATCTTTGAGAAAGACAGGAGAGTCCATTTAGAAATGAAAAAAATTATTGCACTTTCAAGCCTTTTAGCGCTCGGCGCTTTGGGCATGGCTTGCGGCGACGCTGCGAGCAACAACACGGCTAACAAGAACGTCAACGCTGCGCTGGCAAATGCTAACCAGGCTATATCAAATGCAGCTAGCCAGATGAACGCTGCCGCTAACCAGATTTCGAACGCTGCGAGCCAGGTCAACGCTGCTGCATCGAATATGGCTAACAAGCCGGCAATGAACGGCGCTGCCAACAGCACTGCCAACGCAAACAAATAATTAAGACTGCTTGATTATTTAGAGAGCTTTAAGGCGTCGTCCTCGGACGACGCCTTTTTCTTTCAAACGGGCTATCCAGCCAGGAGTTTTCGAAATCCTTCTACGTCCGCTACAGGTCGTTGACACACGAAATTTTCGCAGACAAAGGCGGTTGGTTTGCCATTGATCATCTTCTTACCCGCGAGGAGCGAGAGCTCAGCAGTTTCCTTTTCCGAGACCGCGATAACTGAATCTGGTAAATAGGTCGCCATGACTTCGCGCTCCAGCAGATTTCCTCTCTTCCCGACCACACAGATCTCTATGACGCGCGACAGGTGAAATTCCATTACGGAAAGCGCTCGCCCAAAACCTTGCGGATATCGCGTGAGCTGGGCCGCGGTCAGACGTAGGACCGTGGTCGCGAAGCGCTCATACCTTTCATCGCCAAAAAACTTTGCAAGTCTGAGAAGAACGTCAGCCGCCGCGGAATTCCCGGACGGTGTCGCATTGTCGTAGAAATCCTTGTTGCGAACGATCAGCTCTTCATGATCGCTCGATGTAAAAAAGAATCCACCACTTTCTTCGTCCCAAAATTCGGTGATCATCAAGTCCGTCAGACGTTGAGCTTTGCTCAGATACCGAAGTTCACCCGAGGCCTGGTAAAGAACGATCAGGCCGTCTGCGAGGTTTGCGTAGTCCTCGATATAGGCGTTCAATTTCGCCCTTCCGTCTTTCCATGTGCGGAGCAATCTTTCATCTTTTTGAAGATGATCAAGTAGAAAGTCGGCATTCCGTCGTGCAATTTCGAGGTAACCTTCGTTCCCGAGAACCGCTCCCGCCTCGGCAAAGGCCGCGAGCATCAATCCGTTCCAGGCGGTTAAGATCTTCTCGTCTCGAAACGGCCTGACTCGCTTTTCACGATGCTCGAAAAGCCTGGCACGACCGCGATCAAGCGCATTTTCCAAAGTTGCGACATCGATCTTCAATGCTTTCGCAGCCGCATCGCGACTGTGGATAACACGCAATATATTCTTCCCTTCAAAATTTCCATCTTCTGAAACGTCGTAGTAGTAATTGAAAACCCGGGCGTCTTCCTCGCCGAGGAACTCGACGATTTCGGCAGGCGTCCAGACGAAAAACTTTCCTTCTTCGCCTTCGCTGTCCGCATCCTGCGAAGAATAGAATCCACCCGCCTCGTCCAGCATTTCGCGTTTCACATATTCGATCGTTTCGACGGCAACCGTCCTAAAGAAGTCGTTGCGGGTGATCTGGAATAGGTGAATGTAAATTCGAATAAGCTGAGCATTGTCATAAAGCATCTTCTCGAAATGAGGAGCTAACCAGATGGAGTCGACCGCGTATCGGTGAAACCCACCGCCGAGCTGATCGTAGATCCCGCCTTCCGCCATTTTTCGAGCCGTGAACTTTGCCATCTCCAGTGCTTGCTCGTTACCGGTACGTTTCCAGTAGCGAAGCATGAACTCCAGCGACATCGATGGCGGAAATTTCGGAGCTCCGCCGAAACCGCCGTTCGTCTTGTCGAATGAACGCGTGAGACTTTCGAACGCCGAGTCAAGTTGATCGCTCGAAACTGGACCTGACGCGAATTCGGAAATCCCAACCCGCCTGAGTTCACCCAGGATCTCATTCGCCGAATGCATTAGCTCCTCACGTTTCTCTCGCCAGGCTTCCGAGATGCTTACCAGGATCTGCGGCCACGAAGGCATGTTGTAGCGCGGCGATGGAGGAAAGTATGTCCCGCCGAAAAAGGGCAGCTTGTCGGGTGTGATGAAAACGTTCATCGGCCAGCCGCCTCGACCGGTCGTGAGCTGAACGAACGTCATATAAATCTGGTCCACGTCCGGTCGCTCTTCCATATCGACCTTTATGTTCACGAAATGTTCATTCATGATGCGGGCCGTCGCTTCGTCTTCGAACGACTCGTGTTCCATCACATGACACCAATGGCAAGCCGAATACCCTATGCTGACGAGAAGGGGCTTGTCTTCGGCTTTGGCCTTTGCAAAGGCTTCGTCTCCCCACGCGTACCATTCGACCGGATTGTGGGCGTGCTGAAGAAGATACGGGGACGATTCGTCGATCAGCTTATTCGTGTATTTTTTCGGACTCTGCATAGCTTTATTCTTTCACGGAGAACCGTTTTTTTGAAACTTTGCTAACCGTCTGATATATTAACGGCACTTCATGACGCCACGATCCATAGCAAAGCTTCGCCCTTCTCGGCAGCGCGCCAACCTTTTCGGCGGCGACTAATTTCTCATTTGTTCAGAGTGCGGGCTTCTGCCCGTAGGACCTATAACCATTGGACGCGATCGATCGCGCACTCTTAAACCGAGGAGAAATCATGACACCGACGACAGAACTTCAAAAACCAAATATCAAAACGGAACTGCCGGGACCGAAATCGCTAATGATCATCGAGGCTGACGCTCAGTATGTGACCCCGAGCTATCCCCGGCCCGATTACAAACTCGTCGCTGATCATGCCAGCGGCGTGTGGATCACCGATCCGGACGACAATGTATTTCTTGATTGCAACGCCGGTGTCGCGGTCTGCTCGACCGGCCACTGCCATCCGGAGATCGTCGAGGCCGTGCAGAAGCAGGTGAGCGAGCTTATCCATCTTTGCGGCACTGACTTTTACTACCGTCATATGCCGGAACTCGGCAAGAAGCTTAACGAGATCTGTCCCATAGAGGGTCCGACAAAAACGCATTTCGCGAACAGCGGCGCCGAGGCGGTGGAAACAGCGCTCAAGCTTGCGATGTATCACACGCGGCGACAGAAATTCATTTCGTTCTTCGGATCGTTCCACGGCCGCACCCTCGGAGCTTTGAGCCTTACCTCGAGCAAAAAGGCGCAGAGGCTGGGATTTATGCGACAGGCGCTAGATGTCGTCCACATTCCATATCCGAACACGTTCCGACACTTCGCGAACGAGTTGCCGACTGACGAAGCAACCATCACGAAAGACGTCATAAACTGGATCGAGAACCGCCTCTTCAAGACCACTACACCGCCCGAGGAAGTTGCCGGCATTGTGCTGGAAGTTGTACAGGGCGAAGGTGGTTACATTCCCGCGCCAAGAGCTTTTGTCCGGGAACTGCGGCGCATATGCGATGAGAACGGCATCCTGCTGATCGCCGACGAGGTCCAGAGCGGAATGGGCCGCACCGGAAAAATGTTCGCGCTCGATCATCACGATGGTGTCAAAGCCGACATCGTCTGCATGGCGAAGGGCCTTGGCTCCGGATTTCCGATCGGCGCGTGCACGGCCCGTGCGGATATTATGGACTGGCACAAGGGTGCTCATGCTTCGACCTTTGGCGGCAATCCTGTCGCGCTGACCGCCGCTCTTAAGACAATCGAACTGCTTGAAGGCGGGCTTGTCGAAAATTCGCGAACAGTCGGTGGATATCTCGAGAACGGGCTGCGAAAGCTTCAGGACAAATACGATGTGATAGGTGACGTGCGCGGAATGGGTATGATGCTCGGCGTCGAATTTGTGACCGACAAGAAATCGCTGGCGCCGGCACCCGAGCTTCGGGACAAGATCGAATATGCATGCTACGAAAGCGGTTTGATAATCCTCGGGTGTGGCACGAGTACGATCCGTTGGTCGCCGCCGCTCATTCTCAGCAAGGAAAATGTCGATGTCGCCCTGCAGATCTTTGACGACGCGATCGCGTCATCTATCTGATCACTGACAACTTCAAAAAAAGCGGCTCACCGTCACCGGTAGAGCCGCTTTCTCTCGTTTGAGCAACCTGCTTCGAGAATCAGCCCTTCGCTTTCTTTATCTCTTCGATCATTACGGGGACCGCTTCGAAAAGGTCTCCAGCTATTCCGTAATCGGCGATGTCGAAGATGGGAGCCTCCGCATCTTTATTGATCGCGACAATCGTTCCGGCGTTCTTCATCCCGACAATGTGCTGGATCGCTCCCGAGATACCGAGGGCGATGTAAACTTTGGGTGCCACCGTCTGCCCCGACGAACCGATCTGTCGATCGATCGGCAACCAGTCAGCGTCGCATATAGGCCGTGATGCCGCCAGATCTGCACCGAGCGCATCGGCAAGCTGTTGGGCGAGCGCGATATTCTCTTGAGATTTGATCCCGCGTCCAACCGCCACGATGATCTTGCTTTTTGTCAGGTCAACCGTAGCTTTCGCCTCCTGAAACGGCTCTTCCGGCGTCATCCGAACGTCGCCAACCGAGACATCCATTGTCTCGATCGCCGCGCTGCCCTTTTCCGCACTGTCGCCGCGAAACGCGCCGGACTGAAAAGTAACAAAATAGGGTGCGTCCCCGCCGATCGTCACATCGGCGTCGAGTTTGCCGAGAAAGATACGGCGTGTAAACGTCAACTTCCCGCCGTCGTGCGAATAGCGGATGCAATCTCCGACAAGTTCACGGCCGAGACGGGCTGCGACTTTCGGTGCAAAATCACGCACCTGGTACGTGTGCGACATGACGACGTATTGCGGGCTCGTCTGTTTGATCACGTGATCCCATGCATCGGCGTACGCATCGGGTGTATAGATACCAAGCTTTTCGTTCTTCGCGACGATCACTTTTTCAAGATCGTAGCCGGCGATCTCCTGTGCCAAAGCGCAATCTTTATCACACGGAATTACTGCCGCGACTTTTAGTCCAAGGTCGCCTCCGATGCTCTGCGCCGCGGTGATCGCCTCAAGCGACGTCTTATTCAGAACGCAGTTTTTGTGCTCGATGAAAACGAGAATATTGCTCATAACAGGCTGGAAAAAAGGAAGGGAAAGTATGACAAAAAGGCCGGGAGTTGGCAAACGCGACTTCCCGGCCATTGGAAAAAACACGCGTGAATATTATTTCACAGCAAAATTAGCGACAGGATAATCAGGCGGTGTCTGAGCCCCGGCCGACGAGCCCCACAAAATTGATTGTGGGGAGGCGAATGTATTCTTGTTGAAGAACTTGGTATCAGAAGCCGCAGCTCCACTCCGCCACACGCTAAGATCCCATTTACCGTCGCCATCGTAATCACCTGGTGTCAGGTAATCGTTCGGAGCCGATCCGAATTTTTCGTTGAACACCATGTTGTTACCACTCATCCAGACGAACCAATCCCATACACCGCCATTCGACCGAACCGCTGCCAGATCCGACTTGGCATCGGCGTCAAAATCACCGGAAACGAATCGATCGGAAAACAGACCGTACTGGAAGAATATCGGACTCATTGAGCCATTGAGCAGCCGGTAATGAACGGCATTGCCACCACTGTCTCTGGCAACTTGAAAGTCGAACTTTCCGTCGCCGTCAAAATCGCCCTGGATCGGCCTGTCTCCGCTGACTCCCCAAGGAACAAAACTTATGTTTCCCGATGGATTGTTCGGGCTTCCCTTAAAGTAAAAGACACTTTGCGAGCCCGGTGTTACCCCGGTCCGATAAACTGCCGGATCGGTCTTCCCGTCGCCGTCATAGTCGCCGACAATGGACGGGTCATCCGTAGCAATCCCGAATGGAACTACAGTCGCAGCATTCGTACTGCTGTTGAGAACGTAAAAGGAAGGTGACGCTCCGCCGCGCCAAACGGCAATATCAGTTTTGCCATCACCGTCAAAATCCGCCGGTGTAACGCGATCCCCACCGGCAAAACCAGCCCCCAGCCCCCAGTCCACGCCGGTGATAGTTCCGCCGTTGCTATTCCTGATCCACCTGGTCTGTGTCGCTCCAGACACTCCGCGAACCACCGCGAGATCGGTCTTATTGTCACCATCGAAATCCAGAGATCTCGAACGTGGAACCGCCGGGGCGCCAGAGACGCTTCCCTCGAGCTTGAACGGAAAATCCTGTCGCACCGCAGGTGGCACAGGATTTCCAGTGGGCGTCTGCCCGGCATCCACTGAGTCAATCCAGCCCGCGGCGGTGAACTGTCGAGCATTATTAAAAGGAACGTCCCGTGTACCGATTACCGTGGTCGCCGGTGCGAAATGGCCGGTCGTCGTCCCGATTTGAGTATTCCAGTCAATCCAATAGTTCCCGGCCATGAGCACTGCCGCCGGGCTTTCAGTGAGATTATTCTGCCAGACACGGCGAGTTGTTCCTGCCGGAGACGGAGGATTTGCACCGGTTCCGACCGTTGTGCTGAAGATTCGGAACATTGATGTGTCCGTCGAAGTAGCAAGTCGGTTCGTCGTGGTGTCTCCAAAAATGATCGTGCTACCCACATCACCCGGCCTGCCGCTCCAGATCCGAAGAGTGGCCGCTGTTATCGGGCTTGTCGCTCCCGCAAAACCAGTTTGGTACGCGAAAACGATGACTTGGTTTATCGTCCATGTCTGTCCGACCGGCACGTAAAAGTCGTCCGCGCAGCGAAATACCGTCGCTGTAACCGAGCAGGATACACCTGCCGTAGTGTTAGCGTAGTTCGTTACGCCAAAATCCCTCTGAGTCTCGCTCCATTGAGTACCCGTCGGGGCTGCGGTACCCGCATCCGCCGTCGGTCCGTAATAAAAACATTAAAAAGCAATTGTAAAAACAGTATTTTCAAACCACGCAACTTTTTGCCCGAGATCGTCCGGCCTTTTGTTTTTGCTTGACATGCCCGCACGATCGAAAGGTTTCCTGGTTCCAATTGAATATCGAGGAGGAAAATCTGTGAAAATTTCTATTCTGCAATTAACGTCTCTCGTACTCTTTTGCGCGTTCTTACATGCGTCCAACCAAATCGCTTTTTCGTAGTTCGTGTGCCAGCCACAAGGAGCACCTATTGTGCAAACCGGGGCTCTGACTGCCGGCGACCCCATGCAAACGGGCCGGGTCGTTCGCGGAGGCATTCCGTCTACCTGCACTGGTAAATCGAACACCCTTCAAAATAGTACGCGCCGGTGAATTACGATTCGTACGATTATGTCGCTCCGGTTACAGGCTGCGCGACCGTGGATCTTAACGCCCTGGCGTGCGGAGGCGCAACAACGCAGGCCGTTGCCTATTCGACCTTCAATCCTGCACTTCCGGCTAACAACGTGATAGGCGATTTCGGATTCAGCACAACCGGAACCGCATCCTTTTCCTTTCCCGTGACCACCGGCGTCGGCTTTACGATAGTGATCCATGACATATTGGAAACACCGACGAATGTGTTGTGTACGAATTACACCTTTACGCTGAGCTACCGTACTGGCTGCCGTCAGGCTGGTTACGACCGAACTAACGACGGACTAGCAGACCCCACGTATTTCCGTCCCAGCACAGGAACCTGGGAGATACTGAATTCGGCCGGGGGTACTGAATCTAAGATGTTCGGATTGATGGGCGATATCATCACCCCGGGCGACTACACCGGAGATGGGCAAACAGACGTCAGTACCTATCGGCCATCGACCAATACCTGGTTTTACTCAACCAGCCAAACGTCACCGCAGACTAACGTAACGTACACGCCTTGGGGTAGTGCTGGTGACATCCCGGTTCCGGGCGATTACGATCGCGACGGACGGACGGACGTCGGAATATGGCGACCGTCGAGCGGCGATTGGTATATTCTCCGATCAAGTAATTCCACTCTATTGCTGCGGCATTGGGGAAGGAACGGCGACACACCCGTTGTCGGCGATTTCGACGGCGACTTGATCAATGACTTCGTTGTCGTGCGGCCGGATGAGACGGGGATTTCACCGGGCTACGTGTGGTACATGCTGCAGTCCAATTTTGACTACGGATTCGGCCTCTTTACATTCTGGGGAACGGCTGGCGACAGACCCGTTTCCGGGGACTTTGATGGGAATGGGAAAAGCGACATCGCGCTGTACCGGCCGGCGAACGGAAATTGGTACGTCATTCCAAGCGTCGCTCAGAACGCCATTACGCCAGCCGCGCAAAGGTTAACCTTTGCATGGGGCACTGCGGGGGATATTCCTCAGCCGGCTGATTATGACGGCGATAGGCGAACGGACTTCGCGGTATTCCGGCCAGCGAATGGGACCTGGTACCTGTCTAACAGCAACAATGGAACGTACAATACGTTCTCTATAGTCCCTTGGGGTAACTCGACGGATCAACCGGCGACATCGCCATATCTGATCACCAACCCGTGATTGAAAAAGAGGATCGGGGCTCAAACCCCGATCCTCTCTTTTTTCAAGCCAAGTTCCTGTTTACAGCGCGCGTACCTCGCTCTTCAACTTCTCGACTAACTCGACCGCACCGGCCTTTGCATCTCCGTTGCCGAGCATCTGAGTCTGTTTGGTCTTGAGCGGCATGTAGACCTTTTCGATCGTCGCCGCCGAAGCAAACTCTTCGACCTTCGTCTCTACATCGCGAATCTCTTTCTTTTTCGCCGCCATGATTCCCTTTAGCGACGCGTAACGTATCTGGGATATACCGGATTGGATCGTCAGCAATGCCGGCAACTGATAGGCAAACCACTGATACCAGCCGCTCTCCAGCTCGCGCTTGACACGCAGGCTTCCGTTCAAGGAAGTGCGATCGACTTCGATCACTATCGTCGCATGCGGTATTCCAAGAAGCTCCGCAAGAATTACACCCGTCTGGCCATAACTCGCATCATCCGACTGCAAACCGGCAAAAACTAATTCAGCGTTCTCTTCGCGGATCGCATCGGCGATCGCCCTCGCGATTTGATATGGTGAAAGCTCGTTGGGCTGTTCGTGAATGACGTGAATTGCTCGATCGGCGCCACGGGCTAGGGCGTCTTTGAGAACCGTCTTTGCACTCGGCCGCCCAAGTGTACATACAACTACCTCACCTTCGCCCTTGGCCTCTTTTAGTCGCAACGCTTCTTCAAGAGCGTATCCGTCGGATTCGTTTGTCTGCAACGCAACATCGGACTCGTTGATCCATTTTTCGTCGGGCCCGATGCGCAAGACGGCATCTTTGTTCGCGACCTGTTTCATTAAGACGATTATCTTCATTTCAGTGGTCAGTGGTCGGTGGTCGGTGGTCGGTGGTCGGTGGTCGGTGGTCGGTGGTCAGCTGTCTTCTGACTGACCACTGACCACTGACCACTGACCACTACTCCTCGTATCTCTTAAATATCAGGCACGCATTAGTTCCGCCAAAACCGAAACTGTTCGAAAGAACGTAGTCAACCTTTGCGTCGCGTGATGCATTCGGAACGTAATCCAGATCGCATTCGGGATCAGGCACCTGATAATTTATCGTCGGAGGGAGTTTATTTTCCTTGAGTGCCAGCACCGAGAATACAGCTTCGATGCCGCCGGCCGCACCCAGTGCGTGTCCGGTCATAGATTTCGTCGAACTCACGGCCAGGCCATTTTTCGCATGATCGCCGAAGACCTTTTTGATCGCCAGCGTTTCAAACTTGTCGTTGTAGGGTGTGGATGTTCCGTGTGCGTTTACGTAGCCGATCTCGTCAGGTGAAATTCCCGCGTCCTTGATCGCACGTTCCATAACCCGAATCGCACCCGAACCAGTTTCATCCGGCATCGTCACATGGAACGCATCGCCGCTCATTCCATAGCCGACGATCTCAGCTAAAATATCTGCTCCGCGAGCTTTCGCAAACTCGAGCTCTTCAAGGATTAGAATTCCGGCTCCCTCTCCGATAACAAAACCATCGCGTTCGAGATCAAATGGTCGAGACGCTGTTTGCGGATCGTCGTTCCGCGTCGACAAAGCTCGCATCGAGGCAAAGCCGGCAACAGACATTGGTGTGATCGCACTCTCCGCTCCGCCGCAGATCATCGCGTCGGCGTCTCCGCGCTCGATAAGCCGGAAGCTGTCGCCGATTGCATGTGCCCCAGCCGAACACGCTGTCGCGGTCGCCGAATTTGGGCCTTTTGCTCCGTGGCGAATAGAGACGTTTCCTGACGCGAGGTTAACGATCGCGGAAACGATAAAGAATGGTGAAACGCGATCTGGTCCGGAGTTGAGCAATTTTTCGTGTTCGCGCTCGATTGCCCAAAAGTCGCCTATCCCGGAACTTATATATGTCCCGACCATGTCGGCGTTCGAATCGTCTATCTTCAGTCCACTGTGCTTTACCGCCTCGTCCGATGCGGCGAGCGCAAAATGGGTAAAGGCTCCCATCCGCCGTGCTTCCTTCTTATCGAGAAAGCTCAGCGGGTCAAAACCCTTCACCTCGCATGCGAATTTGACCGAAAACTTCTCGGTGTCGAACTTCTTAATATAGTCCGCACCGCCTTCGCCCTTGACAAGAGCGCTCCAAGTCGTCGGCACGTCATTTCCGACAGCCGTCACTAAACCGAGCCCGGTTACTACTACTCGTCTTCTCATACCTTGTTGGTTGATCGTCGATCGTTGTTCGTTGCGAAGAAACGCACGAATAAGCAACGATCAACGAACAACGATCGACGAACTATCCTTTGTGCTGCTCGACGTACGCATATGCGTCGCGAACGCTCTGGATCTTCTCGGCATCTTCATCGGGGATCTCGATATCGAATTCCTCTTCGAAGCGCATCACCAATTCAACCAGATCGAGCGAGTCGGCGCCAAGATCTTCAATAAAGCGAGCGTTCTCGGTTACTTCTGCCTCATCGACGCCTAACTCGTCAACGATGATTTGTTTGATCTTATCCTGAACTTCTGACATATATTCTCCTGTTTATCTATAGCGTTTCTAAGCTTGTTCTTAAACTATCAGCATTCTCAATATTCGCGGAAAGAGCTTCGCGATAGATCTGTCGAATCAATCCAGAAAGCACCTTGCCGGGCCCCACCTCGACGAACTTTTCGACTCCCAGTCCGCGCAGCTTTTCAATCGACTGCATCCACTTCACTGGTGACGTTACCTGCCTTTTCAACGCTTCGGAAACTTTCTCCGAATCATCATTAACCTCGGCGTCCACGTTATGGACTACCGGAAACCGGAAGCCACCGTATTTCAAGTTCTGTAAATCCACCGCGAGCCTTTCTTGCGCCGGCATCATCAAATCGCAATGAAAAGGAGCAGAAACATTTAGTTTTATCGCCCGCTTCGCACCTTTCCCTTTCAATATTTCGCACGCTCGGTCAACAGCTTCACTATTTCCGGCGATGACCACCTGCGATGGCGAATTGATATTCGCCGGGCTGCAAACCTGGCCTTGAGCAGCTTCGGCACAGCCTTGTTCGATCTCTTCAAGTGCGAGGCCCAACACGGCAGCCATGGCACCTACGCCAACCGGCACGGCTTCCTGCATGTACGTTCCGCGGCTCCGTACAGTACGGAGGGCGTCGCCAAAATCTAAAACGCCGGCGGCGACGAGGGCGGAATATTCGCCCAGGCTATGGCCCGCGACAAATGCCGGTGACGGAAACCCCTCACCCAACATCGCACGAAACGCGGCGATCGAAGTGGCCAGTATCGCCGGCTGAGTGTTCGCAGTTAACTGAAGATCCTCTTCGTTTCCTTCAAAACACATTGCCCCGAGCGGAAAACCGAGAGCTTGGTCTGCTTCTTCAAATACCCGTTTCGCCGCTGGAAAGTTGTCAACGAGGTCCTTTCCCATTCCGACGGCCTGTGATCCCTGGCCGGGAAAAACATATCCGATTTTGGATTTTGGATTTTGGATTTTGGATTGTTCCGTATCGCTCATCTTTCAGGGACCGGCAGCGGCACGCACTATTCTCAAAGCCTTCGCCAATCCAAAATCTAAAATCTAAAATCCAAAATCTAAAATCGAATAACTGTTCCGCCCCACGTGACCCCACCGCCGAATGCTGTCAGTAGGACCAGACTGTCCTCTTTGATCTTTCCCGATTCGATACACTCGTCGATCCCAATCGGTATCGATGCCGACGAGGTGTTTCCGTGCTCGGCAATATTCGAGTAAACCTTTTCGTCCGGCACGCCGAGGCGGGACGCTACGGCATCCGTAATTCGTTGATTAGCCTGATGCGGAATGACGAGGTCGATATCGTCCACGGTATACCCGGCTTTGGCAACCATCTCCGCCGATATGTCTGCCATCGATCGCACGGCAACCTTGAACAGCTCATTGCCCTTCATCTTAAAGAAGTGCATGCCGCTGTCGATGGTATCGTGAGTTGTTCCGAGCTTTGTGCCGCCGCCGGGAGCATACAGCTGCTCTTCGTACCGGCCGTCGGATTTGATCTTGGTCGCGAGAATTCCCTTTCCTTCAGGAACGGGACCGAGCACCGCTGCGCCCGCTCCGTCGCCGAAGATAACGCAAGTTCCGCGGTCGGTGTAGTCGACATACTTGGTCAAGACCTCGGCGCCGATCACCAGCGCATATTTGATCTGACCAGTCTTGATCATCGATTCGACCATCGTCAGGCCATATAGGAACCCGGAACACGCGGCAAATACATCCATCCCCGCGGCATTTACCGCTCCGATCTGCGCCTGTATCAAAGCTCCGGTGGAAGGCATGATCTGATCCGGCGTCGTTGTCGCACACACAATGATGTCAATGTCTTCAGCCTTCAAGCCGGCGCGCTCGAGGGCCTGCTTCGCCGCGGCCGAACCGAACTGCGAGGTGTACTCGTTTTCGGCGGCCTTATGGCGCTGCTTGATCCCCGTGCGCGAGGTTATCCATTCATCGGATGTCTCGACGATCTTCTCGAGATCGGCATTCGTCAAAATGCCTTCAGGATAAGCGTGTCCCATCCCGAGAATGCCCGCGTTATGCTGTGTCATTGAATAAAATTAGAACTCAAACGCGCTAAAAATTCAAAAAACCTATTCGGTTTCCTTCACCTCAATTATCTGACGTCCTTTGTATATTCCGGTCTTCGGATCCACACGATGCGGGACCTTCGGTTCGCCCGTGTCTTTGTCGAGATAGAATTGCGGCGTTTTCAGCGCATCATGAGCGCGACGCTGGCGCGTACGCGATTTCGAATGTCTTCGTTTTGGATTTGGCATATCTTTATTCCGTTAATCGTAAATAGTAAATCGTAAATCGCTAATCTTGGCTAGAATCGAGCACGGCCGATTAACGATTCACGATTTACTATTAACGCCTATTTTAAGTTCTTGAGTGCTGCCCATCTCGGGTCAGTCTCGTCTAAATCACATTTACAATCTATCAAATTTCGGTTTGCCCCGCATTTAGGACACAAGCCTTTGCAATTCGGCTCGCAAAATACCTGCTCTGGAAAATTGAGCACGATCTGCTCCCGCACCAACTGTTTGAGGTCAAGACGATCGCCGTCGAGGACATCGACATCGAGATCTTCGGGCGAAACCTCGCGTTCCTTATCGGTAGCAAAGTTCTCGGAGGCGACAAAGCTTGCAGCAATCTCGATCGTCAAATCCTTCGACACCGGTTCCAGACATCGTGTGCAATCTACCTCGGCGGGCGCCGTTATCATGCCATTCACGTCGATCTGGGCTGCACCCTTCCGAATCTCGCCTTCCACCAGTGCGTCGCCGCTTAGTCGAAAATGCGGATTCTCGAGAGCGAGTTCGTCAGCTCCAACAGTCAACTCGAACGACTGTTTCGGCACTTCCATTTGGGCTAGATCGATAATCATCGTCAGATAGGTAAATCCTGTGTCAAATAACGCCGAAAAGCAAATTTTTAATTATAGCGGCTGACCGGCGACTGTCAAACGAATCATGGTTGTACTCCGCTTCCGACGGCGTCGTCAATGGTTACAAATCCTCTGTCCTTGAGGATCCCGGCCACCCCCTTGTTTATAGTCCGGGCGAATGTGGGTCCGGAATAGACGAACCCCGTGTACGCTTGAAGAAGCGAAGCACCTGCCGCGATCTTCTCAAAAGCATCTCCGGGTGTGAAAATTCCGCCGACGCCGATTATCGGGAGCTTTCCTTTCGAATACTTAAAGATCGACGCAATAACTTCGTTCGAGCGACTCGCGTTCGGGACGCCGCTCAGCCCACCCGCTCCGAGTTTTTCGACCTCCCGCGTCTTTAGATCCTTCCGGGAAACCGTAGTGTTAGTAGCGATAATTCCCGCAATGCCGTGACGAATGCAGGTGTCGACAACCGCCTCGATCTCACGATCGTTCAAATCCGGCGCAATCTTTACCAGGATCGGCTTCAAGTTCTGGGTCCCGCCTTCAGGCTCAAGACTCCCCTCTTGGATTGCGCCGCTAGAAATGGGACGGCTTTGACCCGAACTCAAAACGCGATTTCGTTCCTGCAGTGCTTTCAGCAACTCGTTCAGATTCTCACCCTGCTGCAATTCTCGTAGGTTCGGTGTGTTAGGCGACGAAATATTGATCGCCACGTAATCCGCAACATGGTGAACCAGATCGAAGCTCGCAAGATAGTTCTCGACGGCCTCATCGTTCGAAACGTCTTTGTTCCTGCCAATGTTGACGCCGACAATGCATCGCTTATCCAACTTCTTCAGTCGGGCCGCGACCGCCGCCGCCCCGTCGTTGTTAAAGCCGAGACGATTTATCAACGCCTTGTCCGCCGGCAAACGAAACAACCTTGGCTTCTCGTTTCCCTTCTGCGGCCGGAACGTTACGGTGCCGACTTCGACAAATCCGAAGCCGAGAGAGGCGAGCTGATTTACGACAACCCCATTCTTATCGAAACCCGCGGCGACGCCAAGCGGATTCGCGAATTTCAAACCAAACCGCTCTAGCCCCTCAAATTTCGGCGACCCAAATCTCTCGGCTGCCATTCGTTGCGCAAACTCAGACGACAGGCCGAGACGCAGAGACTCGATTCCTATCGCGTGTGCTTTCTCCGCGTCCAAACCGAATATGACGGGCCGAATGATCTTCTCGTAGAAGGCTGACATCTTTAAATGGTAGATGTTAATGGAAGCCGTTCCATATTTGAAACTTAAACACTTCAATCTTTGAACTTCCCGGTGCGCTTTGTTACGATTTGCACTCGAATGGCTGACAAACTGAACCTCGTCGAAAAATCCCGAATCATGGATAGCGCGCGTATGAAACGGGCGTTGTCGCGCCTCGCCTCAGAGATAGTCGAGGAGAATCAGGGTGCGAAGGATCTTTATATTGTCGGGATTCGTCGCCGCGGAGTACCGCTCGCCGAACGCATCGTCGATAAGATCGAAGCGATCGAAGGCGAACGTCCGAAATACGGAATTATAGACATCACGCTTTATCGCGATGACCTTTCGACCGTGGGTGCAAATCCGATCGTAAATCGTACCGAACTTGAGCATGATATCGAGGGAAAGATCGTGGTTCTCGTCGACGATGTTCTTTATACCGGCCGGACGATCCGCGCGGCTCTCGACCAGCTGATGGATTTTGGCCGACCGAGAAAGGTTCAGCTTGCCGTTTTGATCGATCGTGGACGCGAGCATCGCGAGCTTCCGATCCAGGCCGATTTCGTCGGCAAGATCGTTCCGACGAAGCAGACCGAGATAATAAAGGTGATGCTGAAGGAATACGACGATGTCGAGGGCGTCGGCATCTTTGAAAGACCAAGTGAGTAGTTTTTGAAGCAAGGTAAACGCCTTGCTTTTTTTGTACCGTTTTTAGCTTCGCTGTGACGCTGCGTGAAATCATAAACCAGTTGGAGACGTTGCCCGACGATTCTACGATTTACGCTACGAGAATGGAGGAGTGGCAGCTTGACGCCCCTGCGGCACTCGTTCTCGAAGAGGACACAATTGAGCTTGGCGTCCAGCTAGAAGACCTACACTACTTTTTGGAAGTGTACCTTGCAAAGGAAGCCTTGGAAGTATGGAGTGAGTGGCGAAACAACGCGTTGCCAACCGAACAAGAACGTTTAGAGGCTGTCGTCTATTACGCCTCCAATGACGCGTACATCGACTAATATCGTCCCTGCTTACGCGCAGACTTTTGCATCGTGATGGACAAACCTTATAGAAGAAGAGATCTGCTGGGGATAAGAAACCTGACCGCGGCCGAGATCACCGGAATTCTCGACACGGCCGAGAATTTTCGTGAGATCTCGACTCGTGAAATTAAGAAAGTCCCGACTCTCCGCGGCAAGACTGTAATCAATCTTTTCTTCGAATCTTCTACGCGCACCCGCACATCCTTCGAGCTTGCCGCCAAACGACTGTCGGCCGACGCGATCAACATCAGTGTCTCGTCATCAAGCGTATCCAAAGGCGAGACATTACTCGATACTGCTCTGAATCTCGATGCGATGCAGCCAGACTGCATCGTCGTGCGGCACGGATCCGCCGGAGTTCCTCATCAGCTCGCAAGAGTAAGCAAAGCGGCGATCGTCAACGCCGGCGACGGAGCAAACGAGCATCCAACGCAAGCCCTGCTCGACGCGATGACGATCCGCGAGCACAAGAAAAAGATCAAGGGATTGAGCGTCGCGATCATCGGCGACATCCTTCACAGCCGCGTTGCTCGCTCGAACATCCATCTATTGACGAAGCTCGGTGCGACCGTGCGAGTCGCCGGACCGGGCACTTTGGTGCCGCGCGACTTTGAGTATCTGGTTACCGGGGGCAGAAACCCGAGCGGTAGCGAGGGTGTCCATGCGGCTGAATCCGAGGCCGGCACACTCCCTACCGGTCGTGTTTCTGCCTCCGCCGTCCGCAGTCCGCAATTGTCCGTTGTGCCGAAAATCGAAGACGCCATCGAAGGAGCGGATGTCGTCATGATCCTCCGCATCCAGCGCGAGCGTCAGGACTCGGCGTACTTCCCTACCCTGCGCGAATACGCCATCCACTACGGCCTGACGAACGAACGCCTCGATCTCGCGAAAAAGGACGCAATCGTTCTTCATCCCGGTCCGATGAATCGCGGCATCGAGATCTCGTCGGACGTGGCCGACAGCTCGCGATCGCTGATACTGGATCAGGTTAAGTACGGTGTTGCGGTCAGAATGGCCGTGTTGTATCTCGCGACCGGCGGAAGTATGAGCAACAACTGAAATGAAACTTCTCATCGCAAACGGCCACCTCATCGATCCGGCCGCACCAGAAAATACAGGCATGTCGGTTCTCATCGAGAACGGACGTGTATCGGCGTGGCTGAGGCCGAACGAGAAGCCGCCGGAAGGCTGCGAGGTATTCGATGCGACGGGTCTGCTGGTCGCCCCGGGCTTTATCGATATGCACGTGCATCTTCGCGAGCCGGGTCAGGAGCACAAAGAGACGATCGCATCAGGTTGCTCGGCGGCGGTCGCCGGTGGCTGGACGAGTGTCTGTCCGATGCCGAATACGTCACCTGTCAATGACAACGCGGCGATAACACGTTACATGATCGAACAAGCCGAACGAGCCGGATTGGCGAATGTATTTCCTGTCGGGGCGATAACAAAATCATCTGATGGCAGCGAGCTTGCCGAAATGGGTGAAATGAAATCAGCCGGTGCCGTCGCCGTCTCGGATGATGGGCGACCGGTGCCGAGCGCGGGGATCATGCGGCGAGCGATGCAGTACGCAAAAGATTTCGATCTGCCGGTCGTCGACCACTGCGAAGATAAATCTCTTTCATCGGGCGGTGTAATGCACGAAGGAAAACTTTCCCTGCTGCTTGGCTTGAAAGGAATGCCGGCACTCGCTGAAGAGATCGATGTCGTACGCGACATCATACTTGCAAAAGAGACCGGCGCTCATATTCACATCGCGCATGTTTCAACGAACGGTGCGATCGAAGCCGTCCGTCGCGCAAAAAACGAAGGCATAAATGTCACATGCGAAGTTACGCCGCACCACTTCACACTGAGCGACAGAGTCGTCGAGGGATACGATACAAACACCAAGATGTCACCGCCGCTTCGAAGCGAGGAGCATCTCGAAGCGATCCTCGAAGGACTGCGTGACGGAACAATCGATGCGATCGCGACCGATCACGCTCCGCACCACGCCGACGAAAAAGCCCTTGAGTACGACCGTGCACCGTTCGGCATCACCGGACTCGAGACCGCGATCGGTCTTGCGATGACCGAACTCGTTCACAAAGGCATCATCGATCTCGCTCGTCTGGTCGAATTATGTTCTACCAATCCTGCGGAGATCTTTCGAATAAAGGATCGCGGCACGCTTAAGCCAGGCTCGATCGCCGATATCACGATCATCGATCCTGAACGCAAGTGGACGTACAAAAATAGCGAGTCGCGCTCTAAATCGCGTAATACACCGTTCGATGGTTGGGACTTTCAAGGAAAGGCGGTCGCCACTTTTGTCAGCGGCCGCTTGGTTCACGGAAACTGAAACGCTGGCGGAGGTTGGTGGGCATTCAAACGTGGATTTTCCGCAGTTAGGGATGTGGATGTAATCGGACCCAGAGGAAAAAATTAATGGAATGGATGGCTGATCCGCAGATATGGATCGCGTTTGCGACACTGACGGCGCTCGAGCTCGTGCTCGGCATCGACAACATAATTTTTATTTCGATATTGTCGGGCAAGCTTCCGCCCGAACGTCAGGCACGGGCACGCTTTATTGGCCTCACGATGGCGTTGCTAATGCGGGTCCTTCTGCTTCTTTCACTGTCGTGGATAATCGGACTTACCGAACCGTTATTCTCAGTATTCGGAAAAGATATCTCGGGGCGCGACCTGGTGCTGCTCATCGGTGGATTATTTCTTATCGCAAAAAGTACGCATGAGATCCACGGTTCGCTCGAAGGAGAAGAGGGACATGCTTCAAAGCGTGTTTACGCGTCGTTCAGCAGCGTCATAATCCAGATAACTCTGCTCGACATCGTCTTTTCGCTAGACTCCGTGATCACTGCCGTCGGAATGGTCAACAATCTTTGGATCATGATCGCGGCCGTTGTTATTTCTATCGTCGCCATGATGTTTTTTGCGGGACCGATAGGGGCATTTGTCGAGCGCCGCCCGACCATCAAGATGCTTGCCCTCGCGTTTCTGCTACTTATAGGCGTTACCCTTGTGGCCGAGGGATTGGGCCAGCATATCCCGAAGGGCTATATCTATTTCGCGATGGCATTCTCCGTCCTCGTCGAGATTTTGAATACGCGGCTTCGCAAAAAAGCCGAACCGCTTCATTTGCACCGCGCGTATTCAGAAGACGAAGAAAAAGCCGCGGCCAATTCATAGAAGGATCAGGTCAACTATATGAAACGCTTGGCAATTTCTCTTTTTGTGCCCCTCACGGTGTCGGTAGCGATTTGTGCGCAGAGCGACATTAGAGACGTCGACTTCCAGAACTTTACTTATTCGGCACACTGCCTTTCGGAAACACCTCAAAACGTAAAGGTCAGGAATGGCGAGTTCTCCGAAGAGAAGCAGGAAGATGGTTATGTAGATCGCTTTTATTTTCGGGTTTTCGATGCCGCGTACGGCGATCTGAATGGCGATCGCCGCGACGAAGCGATCGTCCTCACCATTTGCAATACGGGCGGCACCGGCAACTTTTCCGAGGGGTTTATCTTTACGATGAAGGCCGGCAAACCTTCACTTGGAGCGCGAATCCCGGGTGGCGATCGGGCATACGGTGGGCTTCGAACGACGCGCGTTGAAAATGGTCTGCTGGTCGTTGAAAGCAACGACGCCGGGCCCGACGGTGGCGCGTGCTGCCCGCAGATAATTGTCACAACGAAATACAAACTTGCGGGTGGCAGGATAATCCAGTCGGGCCCGGCGGTTCGGCGTGATCTCTATCCGATGGAGCGCGTCACGTTTACAAAAGGCTCATCGGGCAAGACCTTTGCTGTGACAATACCGAAGCAGGAAGGAAAGCGATTCGTCGTCGCCGCGAGGGCGGGCCAGACCCTGAGCGTTTCGATAAACACTGACAAGGCGTCGCTCCGGCTGCTCGAAGACGCGGATGTTAAGTTCGGTGAAAATAAATTTCTCGTCAAACTTCCGAAGAGCGGGGATTTTACGATCGAAGTTCAAAACGATTCTGAGGCTGAACTGACGGTTACGGTAAACATAAAGATCCAGTGACTGGACGCGCAGGCGTCGCGGCGACTTACTTGACCCATATGAAAATCTTAACCTTTCTTCTTTCGATCATCCTGAACCTGTCGATTACTATAATCACCGTCTCTCAAGAGCTGGCTGAGAATTATGATCTCGTCATCACCAACGCTCGTATCATTGATGGCACCGGCAATCCCTGGTTCCGAGGCGACATCGGCATAAAGAATGGCCGGATCGTAAAGGTCGGACGCATAGAAGGGTCCGCCGCGAAGCAGACGATCGACGCACATGATCAGATTGTTGCTCCCGGCTTCATCGACGTGCATACACACGTTGAGGACATCTTTGGAAATCCGAACGCCGAGAATTTCGTCCGAATGGGCGTGACATCGCTTATAACGGGAAACTGCGGAGGTTCGGAGACCGACATCGGCGAGTTCCTCGGCCGCTTCGATAAAACTCCGCTCGCAGTGAATCTCGCGACGCTGATCGCGCACGGATCGGTCCGTGCGAAGGTGATGGGCCTCGACAATCGTGCACCAACTCCCGAAGAGCAGCGGAGTATGAATGCGCTCGTCGAACAGGCGATGAAAGACGGCGCCGTCGGACTCTCGACTGGATTGATCTATGTGCCGGGCACATTTGCGAAGACGGACGAAGTCGTCGAACTGGCGAAAGCCGCAGCGAAATATGGCGGCACGTATGCGAGTCACATCCGAGACGAAGGAAACGACGTAGCGGCGGCGATAACGGAGGCGATCAATATCGGCGAACAGGCGAAAATGCCGGTCGAGATATCGCATTTCAAGATCTCTGCCAAAGCTCTGTGGGGCGAGACTCCGATGACTATCGGCTTGGTAAAGGCCGCGCGTGAACGGGGGTTGACCGTAACGGTCGATCAATATGCGTACACGGCTTCGTCGACGTCACTCGATGTGAGGCTGCCGAACTGGGCGGTCGCCGGCGGGCGGGCCGAGGGACGCAAACGTGTCGCCGATCCGGAAACGCGTAAGCGTATCGTCACCGAGATGAAAGGCGATCTGAAGAAAAAACATTTTAAGGATTACAGTTTCGCCTTTGTCGCGAGCTATCGCCCGAATCCGGAATTTAACGGTAAGAATATTGCTGAGATCACACAGACGGTCCGCGGTAAAAAGACTGTCGACGCGCAGATCGATCAGATACTCGAGATGTATGACAAGGGCGGTGCCGCGATGGTATATCGAGTGATGGATGAGAACGACGTTCAAAACATTATGCGACAGCCGTTCACGATGATCGCGTCCGATAGCAGCGTGCGTGAATTTAACGCCGGCGTTCCGCACCCGCGCGGCTACGGAAACAATGCCCGGGTGCTGGGCCGTTACGTCCGCGAGCTAAAGGTCATTACACTTGAAGATGCGATCCGAAAAATGACATCGCTTCCGGCGCAGACTTTCAATCTTCGCGACCGCGGACAGATCCGCGAAGGGTTTGCCGCCGACATCGTTATTTTTGATGAGACGAAGATCGCCGACAAAGCTACATTCGAGCAGCCGCATCAATATGCCGAAGGCTTTTCGTTCGTGATTGTAAATGGCGGAATCGTTTTTGACGGTACGAAGATGATAGGCTCGATGCCGGGCCAGGCTCTTAAACGAAAAACTGATTAAAAGCCGAAAAAGAACACGAAGCACACGTACCGAACCCGCGATCGCCTGGTACATCTCAACTATCATTTTCCCGCGTCAATTTCGCCCGATAACCCAGCTCATCAGAGATCGAGCGGTGCTTGAAATTCCATATCCTCACGAGTTACCGGATGTCGAAACGCGAGCTTCCATGCGTGAAGACACAGCCGTTCGAAGTCACTGCCTCCGCGTGTAATATCCCCGACTATCGGATGCCCGATCGACGCACAGTGAATGCGTAGTTGGTTCGTCCGTCCCGTAACCGGCTCGAGCTCCAGGAGTGTCGTATCACGGCGTCGTTCTAAAACTTGAAACCGGGTCTCGGCCTGTTTACCACCAACCTTTACATCCCAGCGCTTTTGATCGGCAAATCGGCCGATCGCGGCAACGATCGTACCGGTATCTTTTTCGACGGTTCCGTCGACTAAAGCAAGATACGTCTTCTTCACAAACTTGCGCTGAAATTGACGGGCCAGCGACCGATGGGTCCGAACCGACTTCGCGACCACGATCAGGCCCGAGGTCTGCTTGTCCAGACGGTGCACGAGGCCGGGACGAATGAA
Source organism: Pyrinomonadaceae bacterium (assembly GCA_041745575.1). Lineage (GTDB taxonomy): Bacteria > Acidobacteriota > Blastocatellia > Pyrinomonadales > Pyrinomonadaceae > OLB17. The sequence goes on along the minus strand of JBGTIQ010000034.1, from coordinate 26,720 downwards.
GGCGGAGCCTTCGATTGCGGAGTGCGGAGTGCGGAGTGCGGAATCTTCGAATGCGGAATGCGGAGTGCGGATTGCGGAATTCGGAGACTCGCCGCTCTCTAAACCAGAATGTGACTCAACAGTCCGCGGACAAGATTCCGCATTCCGCGTTCCGCATTCCGCATTCGAGGAGTTCCGCACTCCGCATTCCGCATTTAGATGAAATGCCAACGCATTCAACAACGTCCCGTTCTTGTCCCGGTTTGTCGGATGAACGAGCATGCCGGACGGTTTATTGACCACGACCAGGTGCTCGTCCTCGAATACGATGTCGAGCGGAACATTTTCGGGCCGCATCGAGGTCTCGCGGGTCGGGTCGAGAGCGATCTCCAGAAAATCGCCACCACGGACGCGAAAGCCGACGTTTTCACATCGACCGTTAACCTCACATTTTTCGTCCCTCACGATCCCCCGCAGATACATCCGGCTTAGTCCGGGGAATTGATCGAACAGAAATTCCTCGAGGCGCGTTCGGGATAGGCCGTCCGGTACTTTTATCTCAATGCGATTCACGCAATGATTCTAACGCATGACTGGACCGCCGGCATCTTGCCGGCATTAGTGCGAAGCACGGAAAAAGCTCCCACATTCGTGGCCTTCATCGCTTTATACTGCGAACACCGCGGCGTCGCCGGCAGGATGCCGGCGTTCCACCCAGTCTTCCAATTTTGTCGGATTTTCGCGGTCTTACCTTTCTCCGACTTACGTCCATCTGCTAAACTCCATTCTTCGCGAATCAAACAAAAATGTCTTTTGACACACTCCAAACCGTCGCCGACATAAACACGTCGCTTTCCGGTTCTAAGGATGAACGGGCGGGCGTACAGGGCGTTCTCGATGTTCTCCGGATACATTTGCAGCTTCGATGCTGCTTTCTCATCCTCGAAAAACGCGACGCTGGAGTGTTGACTGTCTCGGCCGCAAGCGGTCTGACAAGCGGTGAATTTCGCAAACTGGATACGCAGGCCGACCACGGCGTATTTCAAAAAGTCTTCGAGACGTCTGAGTCTTTCGCCGTCACATTCGATGAGAGCGGCCTCCAACTAGGCAGCGACGACAACTCGCGGTCGAAACTGATAGCTTCACCGGTCGTACTGGCGGAGAAGCCGCTGGGCGTCCTCGCCGCAGTCATGGGTGACGACAAGAATCTGGCGTCCGCTCGCCAACTGCTGGATGTCGCCGCTTCAATGATCGCGCAATCCCTTCGCATCGAGCGCTCCGTCCATGGCGAACGGCAGAAGCTCATCGACGAGAACTCACATCTGCGACAAGAGCTGAAGGAGAAGCATGACTTCTCGCACATCGTCGGAACTTCAAATCCGATGAAGCATGTATACGATCAAGTGAGTCAGGTGGCGAGATCCAATGCGACGGTTCTGCTCCGCGGTGAAAGCGGGACCGGGAAAGAGATGATCGCGAACGCGATCCATTACAACAGCCTCCGCAGCAAACGCCCGCTGATAAAGTTAAACTGTGCCGCTCTGCCCGACACGCTGATCGAGGCTGAACTTTTCGGTCATGAAAAGGGCGCGTTTACGGGAGCGGAACGTTCAAAAAAAGGGCGCTTCGATCTTGCCGAAGGGGGTACGCTTTTTCTGGATGAGATCGGCGACCTCCCGCTGCAGACCCAGATCAAGCTTCTCCGCGTTTTGCAGGAGCGCGAGTTCGAGAGGCTCGGCGGAACTGAAACGATCAAAACGAATATCAGGCTGATAACAGCGACCAATAAGAATCTCGAAGCGGCGATCGCGAAGGGCGAGTTTCGTGAGGATCTGTATTACCGTCTGAATGTTTTCACGATATTCCTGCCGCCGCTTCGCGAACGCCGTTCCGACATTCTTCTTCTCGCCGAACATTTTTTGGAAAAGTACGAACAGGAACATGACAAACGGATCCGGCGGATCTCGACGCCGGCGATCGACATGCTTATGGCGTATCACTTTCCGGGAAATGTCCGCGAGCTTGAGAATGCGATCGAACGGGCCGTGCTCGTTTGCGATTCGAATGTCATTCACAGTCATCACCTTCCGCCGACTCTTCAAACAGCGGAAGTCTCGGGAACTGTAACCAGCCTCACCCTAAAATCCGCGGTCGAGGCGTTTGAGCGCGGTATGATCCAGGACACTTTGAAATCGACCCGCGGGAATATCGCGAAGGCCGCGCGGCAGCTTGATTCGACCGAACGGATCCTCGCATACAAGATCAGAAACTACGGCATCGACCCGAGACGATTTCGCGGCTGATTGGATTTGCGATTTCCGATTTCCGATTTGCGATTTCCGATTGCCGTGCAACTTCAGATTCGTCGTCCTCGACCGTGCAGGAAACAAACGCGATCGCAAATCGTAAATTGCAAATCGAAAATCGCATGACCGACCTCGACCATCTCACATCACATCTCCCCGATCCGGAAGCTGCCCGGAGATTTCTTGCATCTCTTGAAGAACAGCATGCTCGCCACGCCGCGAGGCTACGCAAGAACGACGGCCTGCTTTCCGACGTGCTCACGCTTTCGTCGTATAGCCCACTTCTCGCCACAACTCTGCTGCAAAATCCGGAATATCTGTGGTGGCTGGACCGCAAACGCAGTTCACCCGCGGTCAGCCGAAAGGAGGAACTACTTGAATCTCTCGGCAGGTTTCTCTTGACCAACTCACAGATCGACCTGCACGCACAGCTCGCCCGGTTTCGTCGACGCGAGCTGTTGAGAATATTTCTCAGTGACATCCGCCGGCTAACCACGATGGCGGAGATCACGGAAGATATATCGAATCTTGCCGATACGGTTCTCGAAACGGCCTTGCGACGTGCCGAGCAGGATACGAATAATCGTTTCGGACCGCCAATGGTGATCGACGCGAACGGACGCAGCACAGCGGCGGAATTTTGCATCGTGAGTCTCGGAAAGCTCGGGTCGCGCGAGCTGAACTACTCCTCCGACATCGATCTATTGTTTCTGTATTCGGGCGAAGGTAAAACTTCGGGCTCGGGTTCGCGCGGTTCCGTGACAAACCGCGAGTACTTTATAAAGCTCAGCCAAACAGTGGTTCAACTGGTCGGAAGTCAGAGCGGTGAAGGGGCCGCCTATCGCGTTGACATGCGGCTTCGGCCGCACGGTAGTGTCGGACCGTTGGCGATCTCGGTCGACGACGCTGTGCGATATTACACCGGCGAAGCACACGACTGGGAACGACAGGTCATGATCCGATCGCGTTCGAGCGCCGGCGAAGCTGATGTCTACAAACACTTTTTCGACCGTATAGAAAGCGCGGTTTTCGTCGACGAGCGAACCCTGCAACATCAGACAGACGAAATCCGCGATCCGCAATCCGCAATCCGCAATGCCTTGGAAAGCGTCCGTCGCTCGAAACAGCTCATCGACCGTGAACAAAACAGCGAGCGCGGTTTCAACGTCAAGCTCGGGAGCGGAGGCATCCGGGAAATCGAGTTTATCGCACAGGCTTTCCAGCTCGCATACGGCGGAAAGGACGAATGGCTTCGTGCTCCGCATACGCTGATCTCGCTGTCTCGTCTCGGCGATCGAGGCCTCATAACCGAAACCGAGCTGACGGAGCTCTTCAACGCATACGAGTTTCTTCGCCATTTAGAGCACATTCTTCAGATGGAAAACGGATTGCAGACGCACGCGGTACCGGATGAGCCTGACCGACGTGCTTTGGTAGCGCGTCGGATGCGATGTGAGGATGTTCGCGGATTCGACGCCGAGATCGAAAAACATACCGGAGATGTTCATCGGATCTTTGAACGGGTGTTCGGTACTGGGGACGTGCCCCGGACAGCACCACCGGCGTCAGCGGGTGGGGTGGCGTCAGACATAGAATCAGCGTCGTTAGATGTCCGCTCTCGACCACCCGCTGACGCAGGTGGTACAGACCTGTCTGACAGATCGCCTGGCGCCGCTCTGTCATTTCGCGATGAATATCCTGTTCAGCTTCGCGATGCGCTCCAAAAAGAAACCGATTTCCGTCATCGTCTCGGAGCGTTTCGCCGTCGATGGTCGCAACTCTTAGACGACATAAAGACAAACGACCTTCAAAATACGATCGACATTCGCGAGGCAAAACGTGCGCAGACCGCGTTGGCCGAAGCAAGTATCGAGACTGCGCTCGACATCACACGGCAAGAGCTGAACCGACGCTTCGGCACAAAGCTAAAAACACTACCAATTGGAGTGATGGGGCTCGGCAAGCTCGGCGGCGGTGCCCTCGATTACGGATCTGATCTCGATGTCGTTCTTGTCTACGATGCCGACAAACCACTCGGCAAAGATGTCAGCCACGGCGAATTCTATTCGAGAGCGGGAGAAATTTTCGTCACTACGCTTTCCAGCATGACGCGCGACGGCAGCATCTATCGTGTAGATCTCCGTTTGCGCCCGTACGGCAGAAATGGGCAAAGCGTGATCTCTGCGTCGGCCTTCGCCGAGTACACTCGAGACACGGCAGCGATATGGGAATGGCTTGCATATGTAAAAATACGAGCCGTCGCAGGCGAGATGAAACTCGCCCGAGCGGTCGAGAGTTCGGTTCGCGAGATCATTCACGCCCGAGCGGCTCGAGTAGACGCGGCTGAGATGGCTAATGAAACGCTCCGTGTTCGGTCCCTCCTTGAAAAAGAAAAGGCTGCGGTGCGACGCTCGAAAGACATCGATATTAAGTACGGGCCGGGCGGCATGCTCGACGTCTATTTTGCGATGCGTTACCTGCAGCTTCGGGACAATGTTCCCGACAGTTCGGAGGATCGATCGACGGAGTTCATGCTCGGCGAGCTGAGACAAAGACGTTCTCTCGGCGAGCTCGATTACACATCCCTTCTCGACGGTTATAGATTCCTCTCGACTCTCGATCACAATCTGCGTCTCATGATCGGACGCACGACACGCCTTCCAACTGCCCACCCAAAAGCGCTCGACGCGGTTTCCAAGCGGATGGGGCTCGGGTCCTCAGCCGAACTCGTGGAACGGTTGACGATCCATCGCCTTACGATAAGAAACTCCTTCGACAGCATTCTGAGTCCGGCATTGTGACAGTAGCGAAACTGTGACATCTCCGGGTTTGGAGGAGGCTCGACCCGCCATCATAAGAACGGAGCGGGATAGTGCGAGGCGGGTGGTGGATAAGAGAAATAAGACTCATTAGCTCCCCTCCTGGATAGGAGGGGTGCCGAGGCTTTGCGAGGCGGGGTGGTGGATAAGAGAAATCAGATTCATTAGCTCCCCTCCTGGATAGGAGGGGTGCCGAGGCTTTGCGAGGCGGGGTGGTGGATAAGAGAAATCAGATTCTCCTATCCTGAGAGGTGAGTTATGAGGATAGTTTCCAAAATCAATATGTTCCGAGTATTAATTCTCACATTCGTTGTTTTCTCATCACTTCCCGTTTTCGCGCAAAACGAGAAGATCGACAACAAGACCGTCATCGAGATGAGCCGAGGCGGTTTGCCCGCAGAAATTATTATGAGGAAGATCGCATCGTCGAGCGCCTCTTTTGACGTTTCTGCCCGGGCTCTGATCGAGCTCAAGACGGCAGGTGTCGGCGATGACGTCATCGGCGCAATGATGGAGAATAGTGGATCAGGAACTATTCTCCTGCCTGCAACGGCCGAGTCATCAGCCGCCGCTTCTTTTTCCGAAAGCGGTCCCGGCGCGGCGAGCAAAGATTCGCTAACACCAGCAAAGACGATCGCCTTCGGCAAATCGTCTGCACAGCCGTCGCGCCAGGCTCTCGAAAAAGAGCTGATGAAGCGAAAAGATTTTCAGCAGTTAAATCTGACGATACTCCGCTACAAGGAAGCGGCCGACCTTTTCGTCGATATCGGATTCGTATCGGGTTCGTTGATAACGCACCGCTACGTTTACCGAATCTACGATCGACGATCGGGTGCTGTGATCGCTGCGGGTGAGACAACGTCCTGGGGATCACTAGCTGAAAATTTGGCGCGGCATATCGCGAAGAGCCTGACTGCCGCAAGGAAAGGATGAAGGATGAAGGATGAAGGATGAAGGCGGTAGCATTTGTCATTTGTCATTTGTCATTTGTCATTTGTCTATTTTCGACGTCAGAGACAAAGCCGCCAGAGTTTCAGCGCTTCGAGGAACTAACTAAGCGTCTCGTTTCTGTTCCGAAGAAAGACGTAGAGATTCAAGAGAAGAAGTTTAAGAAGTCGCAAGAGAAGAAAAGACGGGATTAATAATCATCAGAGCAGGCTCGCTCTGATGTCTTTAATGCACAGCATTAGGGTTAATGGTTGAATCGGAGATTCTTCAAAGCCGTATTTCTGATAGAACTGTTTAGCTTCGTCGTCTCTCGCATGGGTAATCATGGCTCTCAGTCCGCCAATATCTGCCGCTTGGATCGTCCTTAGCATGGCATCTTTTAACAGCCCCCTCCCGAGCCCGTTCCCTGCTTCTTTTTGATCTACAGCGAGTCGGGCCAGTAACATCACCCCTATGGGATATTGTGGTAGTTCAACTTTGATTTGGGGTGTCGCTTCGTCGTGAGATATTGAGCCGTATGCCAAGCTGTAATAGCCCACTACTCGACCGTCCCGCGTAGCGACGTAAGTGCGGGAGATTTCGTTTTGCTGATTAACTAGTGCGTACTTCTTTATGTACTGGTTAAGGGGCGGCTTTCCACATCCAAAGCCAGAACAATCGTGCTCCTCAGTCAGTAACTCAGGAGCACGGTAGCGTTGTTCATTCTGCATCGAAGACGCTGGGTTCGGTTAGGAGTTGTCTAAGAGCCGCAATATTCCGAGGTGGCGCATCAAGAGCGGCCATGAAAGTCTTCCACTGTTTGTCATTAAGGCTGAAATCGGAATCATCAGCGACAATGGCCTTGGCTGCGGATAAGGCATTCTCCAGTACAAAGTCGCTAAGATTCTTATTCTCTTTCTTAGCGGCCTTCTCTAACAATTCCTTACTCTCCGACGTGGCGCGGATGCTAAGTCTTGTTTCTTTTCGTGTTACTGCTCCAATCATTGTCGTCACATCCTTACTAGTATTGTGCACCCAATGGGTGTACGTCAATAAGATGCATTTTAACCCATAAGTTTGTCAAGAAAATATCATTATTTTCGCTCCGAGCTGTTTTTACTGGAGTGTGTGTTCCTCAAAGTATTTTTGAAGATGCTCCGGTGCGCCTTCCGCCTTCCGCCTTCCGCCTTCTGCCTACGTAGAATTAAATTCCCGGGATGCCAAATTTCGATTGACATTCACCCGGATGTGTCTATAATTCCCCTACTGATTCACCCAACAACTGGATTTTTTCTTTGAGTGCACTCCGGATTCTTCCCTGATCTACATCCGTTTGATCGCACATTTGGCGCTCGATTTTTGCGCTGCTCAGAGTTTTACCTTACGCAAACCACGATAGGAGTAGTCCCCCGTATCCGGGAACAATTTTTTATGTCACGACGCCTTACTTCGTTCCGTGCAGCAGTGTCTGCAATTGCCGTCCTCACACTCACCATCGCCGCATTCGCCGTCTCGCGAACCGCTGCCGCATCGTCGTGGACCGACGTTCTCAACCTTTTGCCCTTCGCCACTAGCGACGCATCGATCGTTAACGGCTGGGCCACCGCCCAGCCCGCAGCCGCGTTCGATCAAGCCATTGGCGGCCCGAGCGTTTCAAATGTGACTTCATCCAACACAGACCGCGTATACGGCCCGGGCGAATCGATCGCCATTGATGTCCTCTTCAACAGCAGCGTCACCGTCGGCTCCGGAACGCCGACGCTTGCGCTCAACAACGGACAAACGGCGACGTACACGACCGGCAGCGGCACTAACACACTGAGTTTCAGCTACCCCATTCAAGTGGGCGATACGAGCGTCGCCGATCTCGACTACGCAAGCACGACTGCGCTCACCGCGGATATCAGCACGCCGAACTCATCCCTTACGCTTCCCGACCCTGGCACTACCGGATCACTCGGCTTCAATAAGAATATCGGCGTCAACGCCGGCCTTCCAGGCGCCTGCGACGCATTCGGAAATCTCGAACTCAACGCGGACACAGGAACGTCGACCGGCAGTTACGCAACGCTCAAAGCCGCCTTCGACGCCATCAACGCCGGCACTCACCAGGGCGTCATAACCATCGACGTCTGCGGCGACACGACTGAAGCCGCAGTCGCCGCCGCTCCTTCTATGATTCTAAATGCGAGCGGTGTCAGCGCGGCATTATACACATCAATTGTGATGTCTCCTGCGGGCGGCGCGGCTCGAACAATTTCGGGCACGTCAACCGCGGGTTTTCCGATGATCGATTTTGTCGGTTCCGATCAGGTCATCATCGACGGTTTGAATACGGGCGGCAACTCATTGACGATTTCAAATACAACCGTTTCGGCAACCTCAGGAACAGGAACGATTCGTTTTACAACTGACGCGACAAGCAACACAATTACAAACGCAAGTATTCTCGGTTCGGCAACAATGGCGGTCGGAACTAACGGTGGAAACATTTCTTTTACTTCTGCGGCGATTGCGACAGGACAAGACAATAATACGGTTTCTAATTGTAACCTCGGTCCGGCGGGAGCCAATCTTCCTTCGAAAGTTCTTCATTTTAGTGGGTCGAGCAATACGGATCCCGGCACTGCCAATAGCGGCATAATTATCAATAACAATAATATTTTCGATTATTTCAGTGCGACTGTATCTACGGCAGGTATCGACTTGAACAGCGGAACTGTCGGCACGACGATTTCAAATAACAGATTTTACCAAACTGCCACACGCACGATGACGACTACATCGTTGACACATTCGGCGATCAGAATCAGCAACACGTCCGGCAATGCCTATCAAATTACTGGAAATACAATCGGCTTCGCTGCGGCAAACGGAACAGGAACTTATACAATCGTAACTACCGCGACAAGTCCTATTATCCCGATTAACTTATCGGTCGGAACGACTACGGCAACATCCGTTCAGAACAATACGATTGCAGGCATGGCAATCTCTGGCGCATCTTCAGGAACAAGTTCTTCCGGCGCATTTAGAGGCATCTATGTCGGCAGCGGTTTGACGACAGTCGGCAATGTAACGGGCAATACAATCGGCAGCCAGTCGGCGACGGGAAGCATTACCTTTACTTCAAGTTCGACAAGTGCATCCGATGTAATGGGAATTTTTAATTTCGGCTCGAGTAACTGGACGGTCAGCAATAATAACATCGGCGGCATCACGGCATCGAACAGCAGCACGGGCGCGGCTAATGTTTATGGAATCAGGTTGAATACAAGCAGCACAGCAACAACAACTATTTCAACTAATTTAGTTGGCGGCACGGTTGCCAACTCTTTGCAAAGCACGGCGGCGGCGGCGACAGCCGGCACACAGGTTGCCGGAATCTTTGTTTCTACTTCCATCGCGACATTGACTTCAAATATTGTCCGTAATTTGACGGCTCCGGGCGGCACAGGCACAACGACTTCGGCATCGGTTGTCGGTATTGTGTTTGCTAGTGCAACTCCGGTGAATAACGCAAGTCAGAATACGATCTTCAACCTCAGCAATACGAATGCTACGGCAGCCTCGCACGTAACCGGTATTCAGTTCACAGGCGGGACGGGAAACGTTGTCGATAGGAACTTAATTCATAGTCTGACTAGTGCAACAAATAGTGCAAGCTCCCTGGCTGAGATCAACGGTATTCGCGTCGGCGGCGGCACAACGACCTATCGTAACAATATGATCGCCATCGGCGCGGGCACCGCAAATGCTATCGGCATGGTTGCCAGCAATGCGGCAACGAGCGGTGTCAATGGTATTAATGAAGCACTTGGCACAAACAGCTTTTTCCATAACAGCGTTTATATCGGCGGCGCTCCGACCGCCGGCACGGGCGCTTCATACGCTTTTAACGGAACTCAAGTTACCGTCGTCCGCAGTTTCCGCGACAATATTTTCTTCAACGCCCGCAGCAATGGCGGCACCGCGACTGGAAAGAACTACTCTGTAAAGATCAACGGCACAACTACAAACCCCACGGGCTTGACGATCAACAATAACGTTTACTTCGCGAACGGCAGCGGCGGTGTTTTCGGATTCTTCAATTCCTTAGACGTCGCAAATCTCGCGGCGTGGAAAACTGCGGTCGGGCAGGACGCGGCAAGCTTCGAATCAAATCCCCAGTACAACGACCCGACGAACGCCACGCCCGACCTTCACATTCATCCGACCAATCCGACTATCGTCGAAGGCAACGGCGCCGATGTCGGCGTGACGGACGATTTCGACGGCCAAACACGCGCTTCGTTTACTCCGGTCGATATCGGCGCGGACGCTGGAAACTTTATGAGCACGGGCGACCTGGGCGCGCCCATCATAACCTACACAAATCTCGCCAACACCACGAGCACCGCTAACCGTATGCTGTCCGTCAGCGTTACCGATGCCGGTTCCGGTGTTCCGACGAGCGGCATTGGCCTGCCGCGTCTCTATTATCGCAAGGGCACGACGGATCCGTACGTTTCTACGCCGTGTGTGTCCACGGCCGGCAGCAACTATGACTGTACGTTCGATTATTCGATGGTGACCGGCGGAACGGTCGCGGCTGGAGACACGATCCAATATTTCGTTGCGGCGCAGGACCTTGCCTCGACACCGAACGTCGCCGTCAATCCGTCCGGTGGCGCGAGCGGTCTTACCGCAAATCCACCCGCGGCTTCGACTCCGCCAACACCTCCGAATGGCTACAGCATTGCGTTCTCCGTTACCGGCACCTACACCGTGGACGGCGTAGGTGGCGGCGGCAACTTCGCCTCGCTTACCAACGCAGCCGGCATTTTTGAATTTATTAACAACAACGTCGTCAGCGGAAACGTGACGATCAATATCAGCGCGAACCTCGCGAGTGAGCTGGGTACGGTTGCGCTCAACGAGTTTCCTTCGCCGCACACGCTCACGATCCGGCCGAGCGGAAATCCGAGGACAATAACCGGTACCAACTCAGGCGCTCTCATCCGGTTGAACGGCGCCGATCGCGTGACCATAGACGGTAATGATCCGGCCGACGATGTCGTCGGCGGCGATCCGACCTTGCGGCAAATGACGATAACGAATACGAACATCGGAACATCTTCGGCAGTGATCGGTCTTATCAGTCTAGGTGCCGGCGCCGGGGCGACAAACAATACCATCAAGAACACGAACATTCGCGGCAATACACCTACGACAACCTTGTTTGGAATATTCGCGGGCGGCAGTACGCTGAGCATCACGGGTACGACCGCAGCCGGAGCCGACAACGACAACAACACCTATCAGAACAATTCGATCGGAAAGGTCCAGTACGGTATTTATTCGGTGGGGGCCGGTGCCGGTAACAAGAACACCGGCACAGTCATTACTCAGAACGCATTGAATCTGTCCTCGCCTGACAACGTTGATCGTGGCGGTATTGCCATAGCTTTCGATGACGGGGCACAGATAACAGAGAACAGTGTCGCCGCCACGTCAACAACTGGCGTCGATGTGTTTGGTATCTCCGTCGGCCATCAACCGAACACTTTCAGCCTAACGGGCTTCACCGTAAACGAGACTACAAATGCGTCCGTGGCGCGAAATAAGGTGGGACCGGTTTCGACGACAGCGCTGTTTGCAGCGGTCGGTGTCGCGGTTGGGTTCGCTCCGTCCGGCACTAATTCTGTGATCAACAACATGGTGTCGGGTGTGACCAGTCCTGCGACCACTCCCGATTTTGTCGGCGGTATTTATGTGAACGGCACATCGCCGCTCGGCACAACGAATGTCCACTTCAATTCGGTATACCTCAGCGGTGACCGCGGGTCTACCGCGAGTCAGTATCCGAGTTTCGCCATAGCTATCGGCGGGTCGGCGGATCCATTCGTGAGTTTGCTAGATAACATATTCGTCAATGCGCAGACACAAACCGGCACGGGATCTACAGGAAGAAGCTACGCGATCGGTCACGGCGGACCGCCTCCTTACACAAATTTCGTCTCCAACTACAACGACATGTTTGTGAGTGGAGCGCAAGCGACCCTTGGTATTACGGGTGGACTGGTTAATACGGCTGCAGGTATGGCACAGCATGCCGATCTTGCGGCGTGGCAGACTGCGACGGCGCGTGACGCAAATTCTCAGTCGGTCGATCCGCTGTTTGTTTCGACCAGCGATCTTCACCTGCAGGCGATGAGTCCGGTCATTGACGACGGCATTGCGATCGGCGGCATAACTCTCGATTTCGACCGCCAAGCTCGCAATCAGGGCGCGGCGCCGGATATCGGCGCCGATGAAACTGTTCCTGCGGCGGCGGGCACCATCCAATTCAGCTCGGCGACTTATATGGTCGGCGAGGGCGGTGGAATGGTGACGCTGACGGTGACGCGCACGGGCGGAAGCGCGGGCGCGGTTACGGTGAACTACTCGCTTGGCGGCGGAACTGCTACAGGCGGGGCGACGTGCGGCGGCTCCGTCGACTACGACAACGACGGCGGCTCGGTGATGTTCGCCGACGGCGACGCGGCGAATAAGACGTTTGACGTGCCGATCTGCGACGACTCGACATATGAAAACCCGGACGAAACGTTCGACGCGACGCTTTCGATCGGCTCCGGCGGCGCCACCATCGGCACGCCGAACCCGGCGACGGTCACGATCAACGATAACGACACTCAGCCGACCGTTCAGTTCAGTATGGCTGCGTACACGACGGTGGAAACTCTGACCAAATCATCCGGAGTGCCGGTGCCCCCGCCAGGAGCTACGATCACGGTGACGCGGTCAGGAGCACTCGGCAACACGGTGTCGGTCAACTACGGTGTGAATGCCGGTGGCACTGCAACCGGCGGAGCGATGTGCGGAGCACCAGGCGTGGATTACGTAACCCCGTCGGGAACGCTGACGTTCAATCCGACCGAGACGACGAAGATGTTCTTTGTCGAGACTTGTTTCGACATGGATTTCGAAGGAGACGAAACGGTCAATCTCGGTTTATCGATGGTCACGGGTGGCGGAACCCTCGGTATGCCCGCGACCGCCGTTCTTACGATCACCGATAATGACCTTCCGGTGATCACGCTTGATTCATCTTCTTATATCCAGGATGAGTCGCAGACGATGGTGGTCACGGTCCAGCGGAGCGGCACCGGCAGTGGCACCTCGAGCGTACTCTTTACGACCGGCGGCGGAAATGCCACCGGCGGAACATGCATCGGCGCAGCCGATTACGAAAGCCAGAACGTGACCGTCACGTTTACCGGAACGCAAACTTCGCAGACGGTTAACATTCCGATCTGTGCGGACATGATCAACGAGTTCCCGGAAACTTTTAACATCACGCTATCGAGTCCGATGAATGCCACCCTCGGTTCTCCTTCGATGGCCGTTGCAACTATCAACGAGGCTGCGACGCAGTTCCAGAACATGACTCCGATCGCTATCACTGACGGAGCCGTCACCAGTTCGGTTATCAACGTTTCGGGAGCAACGACGAGCATATATTACGTTCGCGTCACACTGTTCGATATCAGCGACGATGTGGCAGACGATCTTAATTTCTTGCTTGTCGGTCCGGGCGGAGAGAACTTCGTTCTAATGGCTGACGCCGGCGGTACGGGTGCTATCGGTCCGGAGACGACGATCACGTTTAATGATAATTCCGCGCTGTTTGTTCCAGATGCGTCGACGATCGCATCGGGCAGCTACAAGCCATCGAGTTGGGAAATCCCGGCGTCGGTCTTCCCGGCTCCGGCACCGGCGGGTCCGTACACGGAACCCGGTCCCGGTGGATCGCGGTCGGCGTTTATGAATACGACCTTCGGAGGATTGAATGCGAACGGTGAATGGACGCTTTACGTCTATGACGACAACGGCGGATCATTCAAGCAGTTGGCTCCGGGAACGATCGCCGGCGGTTGGGGAATCGAGCTGATCGGTCCGACGGCGGCGGGCGTGTCTTTGTCCGGCCGTGTCACCGATGCTGGAGGCAGAGGAATTCGCAATGCGACGGTCACCATCGAGGGTGGCGGCCTGACTGAACCCAGGATCGTGGCGACCGGTTCGATGGGCTATTACAATGTCGAAGACCTTGCGATCGGAACCTACATCGTGACGGTTCATGCCAAGCGTCATAGCTTTGCAAATCCAACACGATCTCTTTCGATGAGTGACAATGTGGCGGATTTCGACTTCGTGGCCGAACCGTAGCACGACCGCATTACCGGTCGTCATGCAACAAAAAAATCCGCGAAGCAAATATGCTTCGCGGATTTTCGTTAATTTAGATCCAGCGACTTATATCAAACCGCGTGTTCGGCGAGAAGTGTCTTTAGCTGTAGAAAGTCGACCGGTTTATGGATGACACTCGCACAGCCCGCATCGAGGGCTTCTTCGTCCATGTTCTGGTACGCCGTCACCGCAATGATCGGAATGTTTTCGCAGCTCTCGGTGCTTTTGATCGCGCGGGCTGCTTCCGCTCCGTTCATCAGCGGCATCGCAAGATCCATCAATACCAACGATGGCCGATGTTCACGAGCCTGCTCGATCGCTTCCGCTCCGTCGCGTGCCTCGATGACCTCATAGCCGTAGAGTTCGACCATGATCTTCATCATTTTTCGAATATCCGTCAGGTCTTCAACAACAAGTATCTTTTTTGGCATGCTCATTCGAGCTCGGGGTAATGTCGAGTATACGACATAGAAACTCGGTTCGCCAAATTTTCTTAGGCCGGTCAAAATACTTGCCTTCCGGCGCGGCGCTTTCTCGGCGTATACTGCACACAGTTTATGAACCGGCTCTTGCCAATCACCGCATTTCTGCTCGCCTCCCTGTGCACCGCATATTCCCAATCGGGCCGGGTAACCGGCTATTCAGAGAGCGGAACGGCTCGTGTCGGAAACAAACCGGCGGCGGCGGTCAATGCGTCCACTAAAGTCGAAGCTTCGTCGGGCGATGACGACGCCGAGAAGGTCGCGACGGATCTCGTGATGATCCCGGTTCGTATCTCGACGCGTGGAGACAAGCCGGTCGCCGACGTGAGACGGAACGAATTCAAGATATTTGAAAATGGAGTAGAGCAGGAGATCGCCTACTTCTCGGACAGCGAACAGCCCTTCACCGTCGTTCTTGTTCTCGACATGAGCTATTCAAGCGTGTTCAAGCTCGAGGATATTCAGCTCGCTGCGCGGATCTTCGTCGCGAAGCTGCGCGAACATGATCGTGTGATGGTCGTCGCGTTTGACGAGAAAACGCACGTCCTTTGCGAGCCGACAAACGACCGACGCATTCTGCGTCTGGCGATCGACGGGGCAAAGATCGCGTCGGGCACGGCGCTCTATGACACGCTCGATCTGGTTGTTCGCGAAAAGCTGTCGCGAATCTCAGGGCGGCGAGCAATTGTCTTGCTGAGCGACGGTGTTGACACGAGCAGCGAATCGGCCGATGCGACCGGAATTGAAAAACGTTTTGCCGCCGAGGACGTGATCGTCTATCCGATCCGCTACGACACATTCGATGACGTACAAAAGAGCCGCCGAAAGGATGCTGAGATCCGCTTCGACGAAAACGACCGGCCGTACGTCGTACCGGCTCCGCCAAAAAAAGGCGAGCGTGAACAGGACTATCTGATCGCAAAGGAGTTTTTTGCGAAGATTTCGGAGCAGACCGGCGGTCGGGTGTATCGCGTTTCTTCGACGACAAATCTGAACGAAGCCTTCTCCAATATCGCGAACGAGCTTCGCAAAGTTTACAGCCTCGGATACTATCCGTCAGGAGATAGGCGATCGGGAGCGTCCTATGATATAAAGGTGCGGGTTTACCGCCCGGACTTAAAGATCACCGCACGCGATCGCTATCTGGGGAAATAAACTCTTATTCAGTTCACCCAATTTTTTCGCTATTTTCTTATATCTTTTTAAGGAGACCACCACGATGAAAACTCGGTTCATTTTTAGCCTGCTGATCGCCATGATGCTGTGCATCGGAGCGTACACAAACGTCCGCGCCCAAGGCGAAGTGATGACGAACGACGAAGTTATTACGCTAACGAGAGCCGGCCTGAGCTCTTCGATAATTGTTGGAAAGATCCGCAGCAGCAAATCCGACTTCGACCTGTCGACCGATGCTCTCATCAAACTAAAACAGTCCGGCGTGTCCGACGACATTGTTACCGCGATGCTCGAAGCAAAAAGCGGAAAATCGACCGCCTCAGCAGCAGGTCCTTCAATGTCGGGCGATCCGAACGACCCGATGAGCAAACACGGCTACGGGATCTATCTTTATGAAGACAGGGGAGGTGAGCGGAAAATGACCCAGCTCGCTCCGAATGTTTCGGCCCAGAACCGGACTGGCGGGATGTTCACTTCCGGACTGACGTACGGCATCGGAAAAGTGAAGATCAAATCAAATCTGCCCGGCCGAAGCGCCACACTCCAGATAAAGGATACGCAGCCCGTATTTTATTTCTACCTCGATATAACCAGCGGCGGGATGAATACCTCGAGCGGCGTGCCATCGACACCAAACGAATTCGCGATGATCCGGTTCAACCAGCGTAGCGACAATCGCGAAGTGACCATCGGAAAGGCGAATGCTTTTGGCGCGAAGGGCGGGTTGTCGGACGAATACGTCGTCCAATTCAATGCCCAGGACATGGGTAACGGAGTTTTTAAGGTAACTCCGAGCACGCCTCTGCAAAAAGGTGAGTACGCCTTTTACCTGATTAACTCGGGGAATTCGAATGCGAGCTCGGCGGTGGGTGCAAAGTTCTTCGATTTCGGCGTGAACATGACGCCCTAGGCGAGCCGTTCGCGGTCACCGATCTCTTCATACCAGCACCGCGTGCAAAAGCGGTGCTTTTTTCTTTCCGACACGCTGTAATCCGCCGACGCGGGCAATTTCTCGACGAGAAGTTTTTGATCCGCGTCCAGATCGCTCCAGCGTTTCAGCTCGGAATTTCCACACCGTTCGCAAGACATGAATATTACTTGGGTTACCCGGTGACTTTGAATCTCTTACAGTCCCATCTGGAACGGCTTCGCGTAGCCACGCCGTTTACGGCGTGGGACAGGTCGGCAGCATACCGAGCCCGTTTTAACGGGCTTTCCACCGGAAGGGCGTTGAAACGCCCTGGCGATTTTCTCGGCAGATCCTACCCACGTGCTGAAGCACGTGGCTACGCTCAAACAATCCTTGAGTCGAATTTTCAGAATGACTCTCTAGCAACCTTGCATAGCGTTTTGGCGTTAAAGCCGTTTCAGTTTAGTATTTCTCATCAGGTCAGTACCACCTGCGCCCCACATGTCCATATGACTTTGATACATTTTATTACGGCGCTTCTTGTCTGCGCTTTGGCTTCACTAATAGCTTTTACGCAGACAGAGGAGAAATTCGACTTCTACACCCGCGGAGAATATCGTGCGAACGTTCCGCGGCCGCAGACGATGCTGCGTTTTGATGTCGGCGATCATCACACGACGTATGCGCAGATGGAAAGGGTCATCGAAGAGATCGCAAAGGCGGCACCCGACCGCGTAAAACTCTTCGACATCGGGCTGACGAACGAGCATCGCATGCAGCATCTCGTCGCGATCTCATCGCCGGGAAATATTGCGCGTCTCGACGAGATCAAGGCGAGGAACGCGCGTCTCACCGATCCGCGAACGATCTCTGCATCTGACGCCGGTGCAATCGCCCAGAACAATCCGTTGATCGTGTGGCTCGCATACACGATCCACGGGAACGAGAGCGCATCTTTCGAAGCGATGATGCAGGTCGCGTATCAGCTCGCCGCGTCGAATGAGCAGAAGACACTCGACATTCTTGACAACACCGTCGTCTTGATCCTGACGGGCGAAAATCCGGACGGCCACGAGCGATTCGTAACGTGGTACAACTCGGTCGCCACCGGCAACGCAGACCGTGCGGCGATCGAGCACCGCGAGCCGTGGTCGATACAGGGCCGCTACAATCATTTTCGTTTCGATCTGAATCGCGACAACGCGGCCGCGACACAGATCGAAACGCGGAACATGCAAAACGCATTCTTCGAATGGAACCCGCAGATCGCAGTCGATCATCACGGCCAGCCATCACAATTTCACTTCCCTCCCGCCGCTCTTCCGATCAATCCAAATCTGCCGCAACCGGTGACGAATAAATGGCTCGACACTTTTGGCCGGGCTAACGCCGCGAGTTTTGATGCGAATAAATGGGACTACTACGTCCGCGATATCTTCGATCTCTTTTATGTCGGTTATTGGGATTCGTTCCCGGCGTTGAACGGGGCGACCGGTATGACATACGAGACCGATGGCGGAGGATTCAAAGGCCGACGATGGACGCGCGACGACGGCACGATCGTCACGCTTCGCTCCGCGATCGCAAAACATTTTGTCGCGTCGATGACGACCCTTGACACGGCCTCGCGCAATCGTGTCGCACGGATGCAGGACTACGCCGAGTTTCGTCGGAACGCGATGGACGAAGGACGGACTGAGAAAATGAAACGGATAGTAATCGATCCGTCCAAAGATCCTGTTAAAGCGTCAGAGCTCGTAGAGGTGCTGCTTCGCATGAAGATCGAGGTCAGCCTCAGTAACTCCGCGTTTTCGTCGACGCGGGCACACGCGTACGAGAAAGATTCGCCGGTCATAACGCGAAGGTGCAATGGCGTATGCTTCGTCATCGATCTCAACCAACCTCAAAAG
Organism: Pyrinomonadaceae bacterium; assembly: GCA_041745575.1. Lineage (GTDB taxonomy): Bacteria > Acidobacteriota > Blastocatellia > Pyrinomonadales > Pyrinomonadaceae > OLB17. The sequence goes on along the minus strand of JBGTIQ010000034.1, from coordinate 7,982 downwards.
CGGCTCATCAAGGCGCTTCTCGAACCGGACACACCGCAGGACGCATCGTTTCTGCGAGACGAGCTCGCAAAGTTCAAGCGAAACGAAATGCGCGGGAAATCGGCTTCGAAGGAAGACTACCGGTTCTACGACATCACCGCGTGGAGCCTGCCGCTCGCATTCGGGCTGGACGCTTTTTGGACGGAAGATACGGGCACCGTCTCGGCGACACCGGTGACGCAACAAACTCTGACGAGACTTAAGACCGGTAGTGTTTCGGGCCGTGCGCAGATCGCCTACATCATCCCGTACGATACGGACGGTGCTGGAGCGATGGCGATCAGATTGCTCCAGGACGGACACCGTGTTTCGGTCTCGACAAAGAGACTGACCGCGGGTGGCCGGACGTTTTCGCGCGGGAGTTTCGTTGTTCGTATTTCACGAAATTCCGAAACCGTTCACACCGCGATCTCACGACTTGCCGCCGAGACGGGCACGAATGTCATAGCGGTCAACAACGGGTACAACGACGAAGGCGACACGGGCGTCGGCAGCGAGAATGTTCAGCCGATGCAGTTACCAAAGATCGCAATGATCGCCGACGAGCCCGTCGATCAAACGTCGTACGGTTCGATCTGGTGGACGCTCGACCGATACGGTATCGAGTTCACTCCGATGACGCTAGGGAACGCCCGAGGAAATGCCTTGAGCAAGTACAACGTTTTGATCATGCCGGATGGCTCGGCGGGGCGTTACTTTAGCTCGTTGGGTGCCGGCGGTATTGCCGCACTCAAAACGTGGATCACAAATGGCGGTACGCTTATTACGGTTCGCGGGGCGTCGGTCTTTGCCGCGCTAAAAGATGTCGGGCTGACCTCATCGAAACTTGTCGGCAGCGACGATGACGAGGAAAAAAGTAAGACGACGAGTGAGGAATCGGACAAGCGAAAAGATGCCGAAGCCGCACCGTCGCCGACACCGCGCGGCACTCCGAAAACGGAAACCGGGCCCGAACCTATCGCGACACCAGAACCCAAAACCGATAAGCAGGATTGGCAGGCTCCCGTGCTGCCGCCGATCGCCTCGCCATCGGCAAACGCCGGCAAAGTGCCCGAGGGAATCCCCGGAGCGATCATGCGTGCGACCGTCGACCGGACCACGTATCTGACATACGGCCTCGAACAGGATGAGTTACCCGTATTACTTTCAAGCGGTTATTTTTTCCGTTATTCTAAGGAGGGCACGAACGCCCTGGTGTTCGACGCGAAACCGAAGCGGCCATTGGTTATTTCGGGCTTCGTCTGGGAAGGAAACACGGAGCGTTTGTTGAAAGGGACGGCGTATCTGATCGATGAACCTTTAGGCTCAGGGCACGTAATACTCTTTGCCGAGGAGCCGTTCTTTCGAGGGATCTTTCGTTCGACGACCCGGCCGTTCTTTAATTCTATTTTATTCAATGGGGTGTTCTAGATAATGTTTACAGTAAAAGCAGGGTATAGCGACAACGTCGAAGTTCAAACCAATATTGAAAAAGTACGCGAGTTTTTTTCCGACATCAGAAATTTCGCGGACCTCATGCCGGGCATCACGAGTATCCACACCGATGCAAAAGGCGTCGCACACTGGAAGATCCAGGCGGAAATTCCGCTCGTCGGACAGATGATGCAAAAGTTCGCCGTCGAGCTGAGCGAAAACAGCGCGGCGCGGATCGAATGGTTCCCGGTCGCGCTCGAAACGCAAAACTTTTTACGCTTTTCGGCTGATTTTCTTGAGCAGGCAAAGAATGTAACGCTCGTTCATTTTTCGCAGATGGTCGAGCTTCGTCGAAAATCCGCACGTGAGCTGCATTACCTTGCCGGTCTCGCCGGCGAAAGCCTGATCAGCAGCGAGATGACAAAACGAGTCAGTGAAATGATCAAGGTATTTATCCAAAGAGCTAAGGAGAGGTTAGAGAAATGATCCGCAATTATTGTTTGCTTATTTCAGTCATCGTTTTTTGTTTTGCGTCCGCGGGATTTGCCCAGGTCGCGCTTCCGCGTGAGAGCCAGCGGCAAGAGATAGTGCAGACGGTCGGCGACGCAAAGGTCTCTATCGTGTATCACCGCCCCAACACCAAGGCAAGAAAGATCTGGGGCTGCGAGACAAAAGACGTCGTCCCGATCGCAAACAATCTTTATCCGTGCGTCGTGCCGTACGGGCAGGTCTGGCGTGCGGGTGCGAACGAAAATACGACGATCGAATTTACGCGTGACGTGAGCGTCAACGGCAGTCCGATACCAGCCGGAAAGTATGGATTTCACATCATTCCCGGCCGTGCCGACTGGACACTGATATTTAGCAAAGACAACGACAAGGGCGGGAGCTTTTCGTACGACGAAAAGAACGACGCTCTCCGTGTAAAAGTCAGGCCGGTGAGCTCGCCGATGCAGGAAACCCTGATCTATGAATTCGACGATGTGACACCGCGGAGCACGCTTGTAAATCTCCGTTGGGAAAAGATCGCCGTTCCCTTCACCGTAGATATCGGGGACGTCCATGGCCGTATGCTTTCGGCTCTTCGCGATGCGATCAAGGATCGAAAGGCCGACGATTACCGACCGAATGGGCAAGCAGCCGGCTATGTGCGAACGTTCAAGCTGAAAGACAACTACGGGGAAGCGCTGGGCTGGGTGGACGAATCGATCAAGGCGAAAGAAACGGTGGGCAATCTGAATCTGAAAGCGGGTATCCTCGCTGAAATGGGAAGATTCGATGAGGCGGTCGCACTCGGCGAGAAAGCATTGAACCTCGCGAAAACCTCGACGCCGCCCGCCAGTCAGGGAACCGTTTTGAGTATCGAAGATTCGCTAAAGAAGTGGCGGGCAAAGCGGACGTCTTGAGGACACTGAATTGTAGGTCGTAAAGGACATATAGGACGTATAGGACGTATAGGACGTATACGTCTTATATGTCCCGTTTGTCCTGTAATTGCGCTGGATATAAAGTAAAATTGAACCATGAAAAAAGATGGCTTTCTCCCAAGCCACGGAAATTACCGTGAGCTGCTGTCTTATCGAAAAGCGGAGATCCTTTTCGATATTACGTTTCGCTTTTGTGAACGCTTCTTCAGGAAGTTCGATCGAACAGTCGATCAGATGATCCAGGCCGCACGGTCCGGCAAGCAGAATATCGTTGAAGGCAGTAAGGCAAGCCTCACCTCTACTCAAACCGAGATCAAACTAACGAATGTTGCCCGGGCGAGCCTCGAAGAATTACTTGTCGACTATGAGGACTATCTTCGCGTACGCGATCTGCGTCTATGGGACAAGGAGTCGCCGGAGGCGATGTTCGTCAGAAAGCTGGGTCGTAACCCCAACGAAACGTATGACACTTATCGCGAATTCTGTGAGACCCGTTCCGCCGAAGTAGTTGCCAATATCGCCATCTGCCTCAATCATCAAGCAAACTATCTGCTCGACCGACAGATTCGTCGGTTAGAGCAAGACTTCATAAAAGAGGGTGGAATTCGCGAGAGAATGACCGCAGCGAGGCGACGATCACGGAAAAAGTAGCAGAACTTATCGGGGCGGAAATAAGACTGATAGCACGATAGGTCGTGTCCTATATGTCCTATACGTCCTATATGTCCTATACATCCTATACGTCCTATACGTCCTATACGTCCTATATGTCCTATATGTCCTACTCAGCGACTCGACTTTCACTTGTTTGTTCTCGGCGTCATACGTGAACTTCCTGTCACCGGCGTCGCGGGTCGTGTTGCCCCAGTCTCGCGTTGGAAACCGGACGCCATCGTTGGCAGTAGCAGCACCTCTGTCAGGGATACCCGAACCTCAGCAACTTTAAGTCACCGCGCCGCCGTCGACGATGACGACTTCGCCGTTCATAAAACTGTTGCGGTCGCTGACGAGGAATGCGGCGTATTCGGCGAGCTCGGCCGGGCGGCCAAGCCTGCCTTTCGAGACCCAGAATTCGTGCATTTGAAGAAGACGTTCGGGCAGGGTGTTTCCGAGATCGGTGTCGAAGATGCCGGCGGCGATCGCGTTGACGGTGATCCCGAAATTCGCAGCTTCGCGCGAGAGGCATTTTGTAAATCCGATCATCGCGGCCTTTGATGTGGCGTAGTGAACCGATGTCGGGAGGCTGCGGATCGCACCGACGGATGTGATATTCAATATCGATCCAACCCGTTCGCGGATCATCTGTTTATAAAACGGCTTGGTCACGGCGAACAGACTTCCGACGTTCGTATCGACGACCCAATCCCAGCTCTTGTCGGTCGTCGTCGCAAAGTTGTCGGGTTTGTTGACGGCGGCGTTGTTGACGAGAACGTTGATCGATCCCCACGCGTCGCGGATCTCTCGGGCGACATGCTTCATCCCGAAACGGTCCGTGACCGAGACCTTAAAACCGAGCGCACGACGACCGTGGGCCTCGATCTTTTTCTTAATATCTTCGGCGAGGTCGTCGCGCGAGTGATAGTTGAACGCGACGTCCGCGCCCTCGCGGGCAAATACTTCGCAGATCGCCGCTCCGATTCCGCGTGTGCCGCCGGAGACGAACGCACGTTTTCCTTCTAGTAAAAGACCCAATATTTTACGCTCCAAAAAGTGATTTGAACTTAAATAGAAAGGTTAGTTAAAACGCGAGAGGCTGACAAGTCGCTGTAGCAATAAGCAATAAGCAATAAGCAATAAGCAACTGGTGCTTGGTACTAAGGTTGACCACCGACCACCGACCACCGACCACCGACCACCGACCACCGACCACCGACCACCGACCACTGACGCACCGACGCACCGACGCACCGACGCACCGACGCACCGAACCAGCCAACCAGCCAACCGCTTTTTCCCCAATTGACCGGCCGGCCAGTTAAGAGTAAACTCCCCCCATGAACGACACCGCCACCCGTGACCCCGAACTGACCCGCGAGCGCATACTTGAAGCCGCTCACGGGTTGTTTATCGACAAGGGTTTTGCCGCCGTCACCATGCGGGAGATCGCCCAGCGATCGAATGTGACCAAGAGCCTGATTCACCATCATTTCGGGGGCAAGGAAGCGCTGTGGGATGCGGTCAAGGAACAGGCCTTTGCGCGTTATTACCTGGGCCAGAAGGAAGAACTCGATCAGGCCGAAAAGCCCGGCGCCGAATTGCTGATGAACGGGGTGATTCGCTACTTCGAGTTTCTGCGCGACAACCCCAAGGTGGTGCGCCTGTTCACCTGGGCTCACCTGGAAGGGGACAAGAGTTGCAGCCACCTCGATTCCGAACTGGTTGGCCTGGGCGCCAAACGGGTCCGACAGGCGCAGGAAGCCGGACTGTTACGCGCAGACGTCAATCCGACCCATGTCGTCACCATGTTCATTAGTGTCTGCACCAATTGGTTCGAGTCCCGCGATCACCACCGCGACTGGCCCGGCATGGGCAGCGATGACGAGTTTCTGAACGATTTTCTCAAGGTATTCATGGAAGGGCTGCTGCCGCGTTCCGACAGGATCGCGGGCTAACCGTCCCGAATCAGCCCGATGAACAATGCAGGTGCGAACATGAACAAGTTTATGAAATTGGCTGACCGGTCGACCAGTTCACTGGGACAGCGCCCCGGCCTGCTGGTCGCCGCGATCGGCTTCATCGCACTGATCCTGGCAGTCGCTGCCATTGCCTTTACAATTGGCGCCCGCAACGGCAACACCACACTGCCGCCACCGGATTCAGCACGTGCGGTTCGAGTAGCGCAAGTGCAGGTCGAAAGCGGCGGGAAACGATTGCGCTTGCCCGGCGTTACCCGGGCGGCCGAGCGCGGTGAGCTTTCCTTTCTCCACGGCGGCCATCTCGCCGAGCGTCGGGTTCGTCGTGGCCAGGCCGTCACTGCCGGACAAGTGCTGGCGATCCTGCACAACCCGGCCCTGATGCCGGGACTGTCGGCGGCCGAATCCAGTGTGCGGGAGATCGAGGAGCAACTGGGCCAGGTCGAAAGGGAGGTTCGACGCCTGGAGAATTTGCATCAGCGCAACCTGGTGCCGACCGAGGAACTGGAGCGCATCGTCTCGCGTCGCAACGCGCTCAAGCAGTCTCTGTCCCGGGCCGAAGCCGGGCGCAATGAAGCTCGCGAGCAGTTGGCCGAAGCACAATTACGCGCCCCGTATGCCGGCACGGTGGTCGATTTTTTCGCCGAACCCGGCCAGTTTGTCGGCCCCGGCGAGCCGGTAATGTCGCTTGCGGGCCATGGCGCGCTCGAAGTGGTCGTGCACCTGGGCGCCGAACGTGCCAGTCGTCTGCAAACCGGCCAGGAAGTCGTTGTTCGCAGCGTCAATGGCCATCAGATCGGGGCCAGTATCCAGGAAATCGGTCTGGCCGCCCCGGGACGTCCGGCCAGTATCGTCGTGGTCCTCGATCAAGTCGAAGAGTACTGGCAGCCGGGCCAGGGCATTCAGGTAGAACTGGTCTGGCCGGGACAAAACCGGCTGACCGTGCCGCTGGCCGCAATCATCGACCCGGCGGCAGACAATAGCCGCTTGTTCAGAATTGCCGGCGATCGCGCCTTGATGATTCCGGTCAAACTCGGGGCATTGAGCGGTGATCGCGTTGTCATTGAAGGCCCGCTGGCCGAAGGCGATCTGGTCGTCGTTGCCGGTCAGGGGCAATTACTGGACGATGAACCCGTGCGGGTACTGCGATGAACATCATTGTGGAGGCCATGGCGCGCCGTCGACTGGTCATGGCGGCGGTGGTCCTGCTGTCATTGATCGGTCTGGCCGCCTGGTTTGGCATGGATCGGCAGGAAGATCCGTTTTTCCCCTATCGCTATGGCCAGGTGCTGGTGCCCTGGCCGGGCGCCGACCCCGAACGGGTCGAACGCCTTGTGCTCAACATCGTTGAGGAAGCCCTGGCTGAAGTCGAGGAAGTGCGCGAAATTCGCGGCACCGCGCGCTTGGGCTTTGCCCACATGGTGGTGCGCATGCATCAGCATGTCTATGACACCGATGCGGTCTGGGATCGAATCCGGGTTGCCGTCGAACGGGCCGAACGCAAACTCCCGGCGGGCGCCGGGCCAATCGAGATTCGCGACCACACCATGGACGTCCATGGCATCGTGCTGAGCGTGACCGGATCAGACGACCTGCTCGAGCTGCTCAATGCCGCCCGCCAACTTCGCCGCGACCTGTTCAGGGTGCCCGATATCGGTCGGATCGAGCTTCTGGCCAGCCCCGGCGAAGAATTGGAAATCGCCCTCGACCCCACCCGGCTGCGCGAACTGGGCTTGAGTACTCAGGCCGTCGCTGACCAGATCCACGCCGCCAACCAGGTCCTGTCCGGCGGCACATTGAAAGCCGCCGAGCGCAGCCTGGTATTGCGCGCCAGCACCGATTTTCAATCGCTGGAGGAACTGGCCGCCCTGCCCATTCTCGTCGGCAACGACGCGGTGCTCAGTTTGCGTGAAATTGCCCATGTCCGCCTGCGTCCGGCCGAACCGGCAACCGAACGGCTGTGGCATAACGGCCGGCCTGGCGTCGCTCTGGGTATCGTGATTCCGGAAAACCGACTCAATGCGGTGCGCTTTGGCGAGAAGATCCGCGAACGGGTTGAGCAGTTGCAACCCCACTATGCGCCCCTGTTGATCGAGGAAATGTTCTACCAGCCGCAGTGGGTGGAAAGCCGGCTGGCCGAACTGGGCCGGTCGCTGTTGCTCGGAGTTTTGATCGTGGCCACCGTTTTACTGCTGTTCATGGGCTTGCGACCAGGACTGGTTATCGCCGCCCTGTTGCCGGTGGTGACTCTGTCCGGCCTGGCCATCTACGCGATCGGCGGCGGCGTCTTGCACCAGATGGCCATTGCCGGCATGGTCATTGCCCTGGGCATGCTGGTCGATAACGCCATCGTTATGGTGGAAAATCTGCAGTGGCACCTCAATCGCGGCAAACAATCCGTCCAGGCTGCGGCCGCGGCCGTGCGCGAGCTGGCCGGGCCGCTGGCCGCGGCGACCGGCACCACCCTGGC
>JBGTIQ010000033.1:0-5770 GCA_041745575.1 Pyrinomonadaceae bacterium | reverse complement strand
CGAGATCGGACTCATCGCGATGGCCCACAATCTCCAGCGGTTCAGCAATACGACCGGGCATTAAATGTTCCGGTCGAACCGCGCTCCAAAATAGAAATGAAAAAAAGAGGCCGCCGGAAAACTAGTTTCCAGACGGCCTCTTTCTTTTATTTGACATTTCGGCGCGTGAAAATCAGACTTGAACGAACGTGTCAGAGGAAAAAAAGAAGAAAAAGATCAACTACTCGAGCGCCTGGGCCGAGGCTCGGCGGATCATCTGGAACGCTCGTTGGCGCCTTGCGTTGGGCAGCGTGCTAATGCTCGTATCGCGCCTGGCCGGAATGGTCCTGCCGGCGTCGACCAAATATATCGGTGATGAGGTTTTCACCAATCGAAACTACAGCCTGATCAAATGGATCGCCCTCGCTATCGGTATCTCGACGCTGATCCAGGGCGTGACGTCGTTCGCTCTTTCGCAGATCCTCGGCGTCGCGGCACAACTCGCAATCACGAATATGCGGATGCGGGTTCAAAGACACATTGAACGTCTTCCGATCTCGTATTTCGATTCGACACAGAGCGGCCAGCTAATCTCGCGGATCATGAACGACGCCGAGGGCATCCGAAATCTTGTAGGCACGGGGCTCGGGCAGATCCTTGGCAGTTTAGTGACGGCGGTGATCGCTGTCGGCGTACTTTTCTATCTCAACTGGCAACTCACGCTCGCTACAATTGTCGTCCTACTAACCTTCGGTGGAGTTCTCGCGTATGCGTTCAAGGTCCTTCGTCCTATCTTTCGCGAACGAGGTGAGATCACCGCACAGGTGACCGGGCGTCTAGGTGAAAGCCTCGGCGGCATCCGGATCGTTAAAGCCTACACCGCTGAAAAGCGCGAAGAGCTCTCGTTTACACGCGGTGCACACAAGCTCTTCAGAAACATCGCGAAATCGATCACAGGTGTCTCCGCGATCAGCTCGTTCTCGTCGGTCGTTATCGGCGCCATCGCGGTCGTGATGATCGTCATCGGCGGAAACGCGGTCCAAACCGGCGAAATGACGCTCGGCGATTTCCTAATGTACATCTCGTTCACGTTTCTTCTCGCGATGCCGGTCATCGAGTTGACCTCGATCGGCACGCAGATTACCGAAGCCCTTGCCGGTCTCGATCGTATCCGCGAGATCATGGGAATGAGCACCGAGGACGAAGAGGATGCGGGGCGAGCTCCGCTGCCTCAGATCAAAGGCGCGATCGATTTCGAGGACGTCTTCTTTGAATACGATCCCGGTGTGCCGGTACTAAAGGGGATCTCGTTTCACGCCGAAGCCGGTGCGACAACGGCGCTTGTCGGATCTAGCGGGTCAGGAAAGTCCACGATCTTGAGTCTCGTCCTAAATTTTATACATCCGACAAAGGGTGCAATAAGGATTGATGGAAAGGACTTGCAGAGTGTTCGGCTCCGCGATTACCGAAAACATCTCGGCGTCGTGCTGCAGGATAATTTTTTGTTCGATGGAACGATCCTCGACAACATTCGATTCTCAAGTCCCGAGTCGAATCTCGAAAAGATAAAGTCGGTGTGTACTATCGCAAACGCGGATGAGTTCATCGAAAAGTTTCCGAACGGATACGACACGATCGTCGGTGAGCGTGGAGTAAAGTTGTCCGGCGGCCAGCGACAGCGCATTGCGATCGCGCGGGCGCTGCTCGCGGATCCGCGCATCCTGATCCTTGATGAAGCAACGTCATCGCTCGATTCCGAAAGCGAAGCTTTGATCCAGGAAGGATTGCATCGCCTCCGCGAGGGACGAACGACTTTCGTCATCGCACACCGGCTCTCGACAATTCGCAGCGCCGACCAAATACTTGTCGTCGAAGCCGGTGAGGTTCTCGAACGCGGCTCGCATGAGGAGCTTATAGCGATGGACGGACGCTACAAGCAGCTTTACGATAAGCAGTACCGATTCGAGCAAAATCTATTCGTCAATCCCGGCGAGGATTTTACCGACCGGCCGCCCGAAGCCCTGGCACAAACCAAACTTTAAGAAGGAGAATATTAAATGTCCCCGGAACAAACCTACGAGAATCATGTCCGATACTTTCCACTTTTCCATTTCGTTCTGTTTCCGTTACTGACGCTGAATTTTTTGTATCAGGCCGTCAGGCTTTATCAGGAACCGAGCATCGACCGGGCGGTGTTTACCGCGCTGTCGTTCGTCTTTGTCGGAATGATACTGGCGGCAAGAGGCCAGGCCTTGAGAGTTCAGGACCGGGTTATCAGGCTCGAAGAACGGCTTCGATATAAAGAACAGCTGCCGGCTGACCTGGCGTCGCGTGCCTCGGGGTTGAGTTTGGGGAAGATGATCGCTTTGAGATTTGCGAGCGATGACGAGCTTCCGGAACTGGTCAAACGAGCGATCGACGGTGACCTGAATACACCAAAAGAAATAAAGGTGGCGATAAAGAATTGGCGCGGGGACCATCACCGCGTCTAACACTCGAGCTTCGGCTATTCGTCGATTTCGCGAGCGACAATGCGGTGGATAGTCGGAAATCGGTCGAGGTTCTCAAGCGCCCTGAGGACGATCTCGAACATCGGTTTGATGAACGGGATAAAGTAGGTCTTTCCGCGAGTAGCCGATTGAAACGAGAAAGTCCCGATCGCCTTGAGGCAGCGCTGTATTGTCTGGAGGCGAAATTCTTCTGCAAAATCAGTTTCGTCCATAGCTTCGAGACCGAGGTTTTCACGCTGGCGAAGAAATACGCTCCGCTTGTCGGCGAGCCAATCGGCTGACGGAGGTTCGGTCACTCGGTCGAGCAGCAGTGAGACAAGATCGTAAGCAACGGAGCCGATGCGTGCGTCCTGATGATCAATAATCCGCAAACGGTCTTCGGCATCGAGCATCAGATTCGCGGAATGAAAATCCCGGTGACATAAAATCCGCGCCTTTGCCTCGAGGTCGCGCGCGAGCTGAACGAACTCGCCCGTGAGTTCTGCATAGGTTTCTTTATCGAGCGGGGAATTCTTGAACGTGTCGAAATAATGCGTCTTGAAAAACTCTAGTTCCCAGAGAAGCTTTTCGCTGTCAAAGCGCAGGCGTGATGCGATCGAATCGGACGCAAACGCCTTTTCAGTCGCTGCCTGGATCCGAGGTATCAGTGAGATGGCTTCGAGGATCAGCGGCTCTCGTTCAGCTTCATCCGCATCGACGAGCTCAGCCCGGAGGATCCGGTTGCCCAGATCTTCCTGAACGATGACGCCCAATTTCTCGTCGAAATCCAATACGGCCGCTACCGCAAGACCGGCGCTTAGAAAAAGCCTCGTCACATCAAGATAGGTCTGGTCCGCGGCGGTAAAGGATTCGGGATAGACACAGGCGATAGCCGTGCCTTGTCTCCACCGGATACGAAAGTATTCGCGGGTCGATGCGTCTGGCGTGAGCTGCTGGATATTTCCGATCTCCTTACGGTCGATCAAAAATCTCTCAAGTCTCGCAAGGAAGTCGGACATAGAAAACGTTAATTCAACGGGACGATATAATTCTCACCCTGAATGTATCCCTTCAGCGCTTTTTCCGGAATTTCATCACAGCTGCGAACCATCTCGGCGCGAACGATCGCGGCATTCTCGAAATGTTCGCCCGCGGGGATCGAGACCCCATCGGCGATTATAGTGCGGTACAGGTTTACATCAGCGCCGATCGTCACGCCGTCCCAGAGAATGGAATCGCGGATGGTCGAGCTCGAATCCACGGAGCATCCCTCGCCCTTAAACACATCAACGCCGTCCATCATTGCCAGTGATATATCGAGGTACCGAGGTATCGTCGAAAGCTCGTACCAATTGCCTTCTGCAACATGGGCCGCGATCTTCTCACCCTTCGCGAGAGCGGGCCGATAAACAACCGGGACAATATCGGAATAAACTCCCGAGGGTATGTATTCGAAAACCCTTGGATCCAGAATGTGAATGCCGGTAAACATCAGCGGAGTTGCTATCTCATGCTCGATCTCGCGGATCTCTTCTTCGGTCAAAGGCTTTGCCATTTCGCCAAAGCCGGTCACCAGGCCGTGCTCTGTTTCAACGATCGTAAATTTTTCCCGCTTTACGTTTGGCTTGAGGACCATTGTTGCCAAAGCCCCTGAGCTGTGGTGCGTTTCTACCGCCCCGGCAATATCGATATCACTAATTATTTTTCCATTGACGATCAGGAAGGGTTCGTCTCCTAGTAAGTGACGCGCGTTATCCAAAGCGCCGGCAGTCCCCAGGATCTCGGGCTCCTCCACCGTGTAGTCGATATGAACTCCGAAACGACTTCCGTCTCCAAGCGCGGACCTAACCGAATTAGGCTGATGATGAAGATTAACAATGATATCCGTGAACCCGAACTTCGCGACATATTCCGCGACGTAACCGACAAGCGGCTTCCCGAGAAACGGTATCGCCGGTTTCGTTCGGTCTATGGTTAAAGGAAAAAGCCGCGTACCAAAGCCGGCGGCCAATATCATCGCTTTCATATAAAATGCTAACCCGACCTTACTTTACGTTAACCTCCCGTCTTTTCAAAAATCGCGCTCTGCACTGCAAAAAAAGAAAAAGGCCGCGGAGCAAACCGCAGCCTTTGTTGAATGACCGGTCCAGACGGACTAGTGCGAGTTGTAGTTGGCCACCGGATAATCACCATTGGATCCGAAGGCGTGTGGTACGGCCGATGACGTCGACGAATTAAAGCTCCAGAAGACGCTTTGACCCGGCGTTGCGCTTGGGCGCCAGATCGCAATGTCTGTCTTTCCGTCTCCGTCGTAATCACCCTGTACAGGGAAATCAAAATCGGACAATCCGAAACTAATTTGAAAGGTTTGTTCGCCAGGAGTGCCGCTCGGGTCGTAGTACCAAACAAGGGGGCCTCCCAGGCTCCCGCGGACCACCGCAAGATCAGTTTTGCCGTCGCCATCGTAGTCACCCGGAACTATGACGTCGCTCGGCACTCCGAACAATTGGGTGCTTTGAGCGCCGGTTGCCAGGCTAATCCAAAAACGGGCAGAACCGCCGCCGGCATTCCGTTGGACAACGAAATCGTTGCTGCCGTCACCGTCATAATCACCCGGGGCAGGGAAATCGCCGTTCGTGCCCCACGGAACAAAGGTTACGGCTCCGTTCGGTACCGTGCGGTAATACCAAAAGCTCTGCATTCCGGCAGAAGCCCCATCACGATAAACCGCGAGATCCGCCTTGCCGTCATTGTTGTAATCGCCCACGACGGTCGGATCGTCACCCGTTTGGCCGTACGCTTCAACCCGGGCGGTGAAGCCGTTACTATTCAAGATATACCAGGTACCCGGTGCGCCGGGACGCCATACCGCAATATCGTCTTTCCCGTCGCCGTCATAATCCTCGGGAACAAAGAAATCAGTTCCGAGGCCCCAGTCGAACCCTTGCGTTGCACCGCCGCCGTTCGGATCATAGAACCAAGTGACCTGGCCGCTAGGGCCGCCACCCGTGACTCTCACCACTGTATAATCAGTTTTGCCGTCGCCAGTAAAATCGACAGGCGCATCTACCGGGACCGCAGGTCCGCCTGTGATATTCAACGTCGCCGCCGAGATCGAACCCGAATCTCCGGCACAGCCGTCTTCCAAGCGAAGCGTCCACGTTCCCGTCGGATTCGCGACACCCGCAAAAGCCGGTGTCATACTGGTATTTGTCCCTGCACCGGCAACGCCGCCGCCTGTTGTCGTCCGGTAATCGCCCGCTGCAACCGGTGCGGCGCCAGAAGTTTCATTTGCCGCTGCC
>JBGTIQ010000032.1:0-69873 GCA_041745575.1 Pyrinomonadaceae bacterium | reverse complement strand
GATTTCGACGGCGACGGTAAATTCGATTTTGTCGCCGTGAGAACCGGCGCAATGGCGACATCACCGTTGTTCTGGTGGATTCGGCGAAGTTCCGATAATACGGTATCAGTTACGCAGTTCGGTCTCTCGTCTGATGTTCCGACGCAAGGTGATTATGACGGTGATGCCCGAACCGATATTGCGGTTTATCGGGGCGGCGCAACAACTTCGTCGCAAAGTTTCTTCTACGTTCGGAACAGTCTGGACAATACCGTCACATTCAAACCGTGGGGATTGGGCGGTGATTTTGCGGTCAATACATTTGATACTCGATAAGGGAATCGGGGATTTGCTCAGCCCGGCATGAATCTGAGGGTTAAAAATTTATTCCAACGAAAGCCGGATGATTTTAGAAAGGTCTCGTCTTAAGAAGTAAGGCGGGACCTATTTTTTTACGCTTCCAAAGAGGCTTTGGCGCCACTGTTATTTCTGACGGATGGAACGGGTATGTTTTGACCGCCGGTCGAGGCGGGGACGGAATGCTTGTTTGCCGAGAAGGCCAGACCTAACTGTGCGTAGTGCCCCGCCAAATTCAAATGGGGGCGGCGTAGTTCCTGATCTACCCCTGATTCGTAACCGAGTCCGTCATCCCGACACGTTCCCGATCATTTCACCTTCTCGTCCTTCTCGATCTGCCCGTCGCGAATTGTGAGGATCCGGTTTGCTCGCGCTGCCACGTCAGGCTCGTGGGTCACCACGATGATGGTATTACCCTCGGCGTGAAGCTTTTCGAAAAGCGCCATGATCTCAACGCTCGTTTTTGAGTCGAGTGCTCCGGTCGGCTCGTCGGCGAGAAGGATCGAGGGATGATTTACCAACGCTCGAGCTATTGCGACACGCTGCCGCTGTCCGCCGGAGAGCTCGTTCGGTCTGTGCGTGACGCGGTCACCGAGTTCGACCGACGCAAGAGCAGCCTGCGCTTTGTCGTGTCTTTCTGCAGCCCGCATGCCGGCGTAAATGAGGGGAAGCTCGACGTTGTGAAGAGCTGTCGCGCGGGCCAAAAGATTGAAGGTTTGAAAGACAAAGCCAATCTCTTTATTACGTATCCGCGCTAATTCGTCGTCGATCATGTCCGAAACTAGGTTGCCATTGATCCAGTACTGGCCCTGGGACGGCGAATCAAGACATCCGATCAGATTCATGAGCGTCGACTTCCCGGATCCGGATGGGCCGATGATCGCCAGGTACTCACCTTTGTGGACCTCAAACGAGACATCCCGCAACGCGTGAAGCTCCTCGGTGCCCATCTGGTAGGTCTTCCAGATATTGTGCATCGAAATCAGAGTCTTCGTTCCAGTTAAGGTCTCGTTACTGGCCGGCTCGGCGATCGCTACTTCGTTTTCCATGAATCGGTACATACTTCCCAGAAGTCAGAAGTCAGAAGTCAGAAGTCAGTGGTCGGTGGTCGGTGGTCGGTGGTCGGTGGTCAGTTTCAATTGTAATAACGAAACAAGATTGATAGTAACAAACGTCCGATTATCGGACACTGACCACTGACCACTGACCACCGACCACTGACCACTGACCACTGACCTCTCCTCACGATTTGTTTGCGTTCTCGCCTTCCTTCTTTACCTGACGTTTGACCACGGTGTCCTCTTTCAGCGTATTAAGAATACGGCTTGGGCCAGTTATGACTTCCTGACCCGCCGAAAGTCCTGAAATGATCTGGATGTCAGATTCGCCGGTGATACCGGTTTCAACGGCTACGAATTTTGCCTTATTCCCGTCTAGAACGTAAACGCCCTTGATCGGTTTCGGTTTATCGGCTGGCGTCGGTGCGGCGATTGCCGGGGGACCTTCCGGTGTCGGCGAGCCCTCAGGTTTTTTCTCGATCACGGCCTGGAGCGGAACTGCGATGACATCATTGACCGTCGTCGTTGTGATCGTCGCCGTCGCGCTCATTCCGGGTCGAAGGCCGGTTTGCATATCCGGTGTCAGGTTTATAAGCCGAAGCACGACACGGAATTCCTTCGCTTCCTGGACATTGATGTTTACGGAGAGGCCACCGCTCGTCTGCGATTTGCCTACGGCGAGCGGAGTCTTCTGCAAGACTTCGCCTTCAAGCTCCGCATCACCAAAAGCATCAACCTTTATCTTTGCCTTTTGGCCGACGGCGACCTTGTCGATCTCGGTTTCGTCAACTTTTACTTCGACGTTGATCTCCGACATGTCGGCGATCGTCATAAGCGCAGTCGTCGATAATCCCGCGACGGCGAATGTTCCCACCTTAGAAGGTATCTCTGCAATGACACCGTTAATCGGGGCGATGACCACCGTTTTGTCCCTTTGGTTTCTTTGGCCGCGGAGAACGGCTGACTGTTGTTCCGCTCGAGATCTGCTCGAGCTCACGCCGATTCCGGCCGAATCGACCGCACGGCGTGCATCCCGCACTGCGACTTGCTGCGCCGCTACTCTCGATTGAGAATCCCTTACCGAAATACGCTGCGACTCGAGACGTGCTTTCGCCGTGTTCAGCCCCGCTCGGGCGTTATCCACACGGTCCTTTGATTCATCAAAAACCTGTCGCGAAATAACGCCGCTCTCGAGCAGCTCTTCATTTCGTTTCATCTCGCGGTTTGCGGCTGTCAGTTCAACCTGGGCACGATCGACCTCGGTTTGCGATGTGATAACACCTTGTCGCGCGTTCTCTACGGCGACCTCCGCCTGATTCAAGGACTGCTGCGTCTGCGCAAGGTTATTCTGTGCCGCGGATACTTGCGACTGCGATGATCTAACGTCATCCTGAGCCGATTGATAAGCTGCGTATTGTGCATCGGCGTTCGATTCCAATTGGTTTGGATCAAGACGGACAAGGACCTCGCCTTTCTGGACAGCATCGCCTTCCTTTTTAGTGATCTCCTCGATCTTCCCCTGTACTTCGCTGGTCAGGTTCACGAACTGGATCGGGCGGACTTCGCCTGACGAAGTAACCGTCGATCTCAGCTCGGGCCGAGTCTCGATCTTGACGACCGTCACTTCGGGCGCGTCGCTCCTCGTCGCATAAATGCTTGCGATGATAATGATCACAAGCAGTGCTCCGATCGAACTGCCAATAATGATTTTCCTTTTACGGCTTAGTGCCATATCCGTGGTTTCCTCTCAATCGTTGAATTCAGGATTTCGTAAAGAAGTTCGGGCTATTGCCTAGTATAATACAGCGTCAAAGCGTTACTACGACCGATTTCTTTTCATAGTTTCAAAAAAGGTACCAATCGGCGATTTCGACTGGTTTGACGTTTACATACCTTAGATTTAGGATTTACGAACAGCGTGGTTGCAAGGTAATATGCTCTTACCCTATCGACCGTATTTAAGTAAGAATGATCAAATGCCAATCCTGCGGGAGAGAAAATCTTGACCGTTCGCAATTCTGCGAAGACTGCGGAAGTCGTCTGATCGCCTCCAACAGCAGCGGGGAGCATCGGATCCCGAGCTACGTTCCTCCTGTCGCGAGTAATCCGAGCGTACGCATTTCTAGTATCACATCCGTCGGCATTCCGCCTTTGATCGATAGTTCTTCGCAGCAGGAAAAAGAGAATTCGCTTGACGCTCCGGAGCAAAAGAAAAAGGTGAGCCACGCACGTGTGACGATCGAACGCGGCGGTTCTGCCGACACCGACTTCGCCCTTTCCTCGGAAGAGTCGTACATTGGACGTTGGGATGCAGACAATGGAATTTTTCCGGATGTCGACCTTGACGCTCATGACCCGGACGCAAAGGTGTCGCGTCGGCACGCGAGGATAATTTATCGAAAGAACGTCTACATGATCGAAGACCTTGGTTCGACAAACGGGACATTTGTAAACCGGGGCCGCCGCCTTTTGCCGGGAAGCCCTCAGGTCCTCAGCGAAGGGGATGAGATAATCGTCGGCAAGACTTTTTTACGCTTTCATATTAATAGTTAGTTTTCTGGGATTTTATTAGTTAAAAAATGACCCGTTGTCACGAATGCAACACTCAGGTTGGGGAGACTGACCTATTCTGCCCGTTCTGCGGAGCTAAGAGTCAGGTGGACTCCGCCCCCGGACGCGATGATCTTTCATCTACCGCGACGACGGAACCCAACGCGGAGGACGTTCCGGTCCCGGAAATTCTTTCCGATTTCGGGCGAACGTCCGACAGCGTATCGCCGCAATCGACATCGGAGTTTTCGTTCGACGCGGAAGCCGTTGCGCCCCAGGATCCTGAATCGGAGGCTCTCACGCCTGACGAAGAAATTCCCCAATTTATGTCAGATGCCGATACCGGATCAGAACCTATAGCTGACGAGGCTCCGGGGGCAGAGCACCCGGGTATTTTCGATGATAGACAAATTTACAACGACGAGAGTATTTCCAAACCGCTCCAGGAACTTGAAGAGGTAGAACCACCGAAATCGATGTTCGATTCGGTCCGTATCATGGAATCGAAACCGCAGGAAGATGTGGATACGCGAATCCAAGGCTCGTCCGGTCCGATCCCGGATGCTCCGGTACCTGCCGATTTGGCGGACGCTACCAATGTCGAGCCGAAATCCTACACGGAGCCAGGCCTTGGACGTGGTGACACGGATGGGAAGCGCGGCGGAAAGCTCAAGCCGCTGGGCGAGGGCACGGTCCTGAACGGACGTTATGAGATCGTCAGAAAGATCGGCGGCGGTGGTATGGGCGCCGTCTATCTCGCTAGTGATAATAACCTCGGCGGTGTTCTTCGCGCTGTAAAGGAGATGGTGCAGTCGCACATCGAAGAAGAGCAGCAAGAGAAGGCGATCAATGATTTCAAACGTGAATCGATGATCCTTTCCACCCTGGACCATCCGTCGGTACCGACGATCTACGACTATTTTTACGATGCGGACGAGGGACGGTTTTATCTCGTCATGAAGTATATTTCGGGCGGTGATCTTGCATCTCGCCTGCGATCGGTGCCGGAAGGCAAGATCGACGAAAAATGCATTACTCAGTGGGCGATCCAGATATCGGATGTTCTGGATTATCTCCACAGTCAACCTTCGACGATCGTCTATCGCGATCTTAAACCATCGAACATTATGCTCGATGGTAACTCCGGCCGGGTAATGCTGATCGATTTTGGGATCGCTCGTTCGATAAGCCAAAAAGAAGAAAAGGGAGTGACGGCCGTCGGCACGATGGGTTACGCTCCTCCCGAGCTTTTCAGTGGGAACGTCGAACCGCGTTCGGACGTCTACAGCCTTGGTTCGACAATGTTTCATTTTTTGACGGGAGCCGATCCGCAGAGCAACCCCCTTTTGATTTTTGACTTTCAGAAGAATCCGCGTCCACGTCAGATCAATTCGCTGCTTTCGGACCAGATGGAGCGCATCATAATGCGGGCAGTGGAATATAACGCGGATTCACGATTCGCTTCCGCGGCCGAGATGAAAATGGTGCTCGAGGAGCATCTCGAAAATCTGAGTGTCGGGAATGTGACCTACGGCGTGTCGGCCGCGCCGGCTTCGATAAGCCTTGAGGATCAATCGGTGTTCTGCGGTTTTTGCGGACAGCGGATCGTTGCAACGGATCTCTTTTGCGCTTTCTGCGGTGCCAAACAGCCGATCGCACAGCATGGCGTCCACTCCGAGATCTACACTAGATCAGCGACGCCGACCGCAAAGCTCATTATCGAAGGTACCAGCGACCTTGCAACGCCAACATTCTCGCTTCAAAAGGACGAGAATCTCGTAGGCCGACGCGATCCGATGTCGAATATTTTTCCCGAGGTGGATCTGTCGAAATACGATCCGCAGACCAAGATCTCACGTAGACACGCGCGCATCTGGCGTGACGGTATAAACTTTCTCGTTGAAGACCTCGGTTCTTCAAATGGTACGGTCGTCGCATCGGCGACAGTTGACTCACTCCGGCTTTTGCCGCATAAGCCGCATCTTCTCGCAAGCGGTGATAAGTTAAGGGTGGGTGACACGACACTGCACTTCCTCATCGGATGAATTCACAATAAGATTTATGAGTGCAGTTTCGAGCAGCACGGCGGACGCTAGAAAGCCGGGAGTAAGGGAAGTAATTGTCGGGTTCTCACCCGAAGCGGTTAAGGCTCCGTTTCTTTTGCGTTGTGGAGCTTTGATCGTCGATTACATCATCATCATCGCGATTCCCGTGATCGGTCTTTTGCTGGGCCGTTTCTTCGGGAACGATGGTGCAAAGCTGTTGAACGAAGGGGTCAGCAGCGCCGCTTGGCTTGTTGCCGTTCTGGTCGCATTTACGAACATGATGTTTCTTCCGATGTTCTCCGGACAGACTCTTGGAAAGATAGTCACCGGTTTACGCATCGTTCACACGGACGGTACGGCGCCGACTATTGGAGCGATGGCTTTTCGACAGACCGCCGGATATCTTTTAACACTGGTGACTGGAGGTGTCGGCTTCTTTATTTCTGTTTTTAGCAGCAAGGGCCGTGCACTTCATGACTACGTGTCCGGCACCTTGGTAATCTACGCCGATCGGCGGGTTGTTAGACAAAATCGATAGTTATGGCTCAGTTGATATTAAAAAGCGCCGGTAACGGCACGGGTGAGAGGATTGCGTTGTCACGTCTCCGAACGACCATCGGCCGCTCCGCCCGCAGTGATGTTTGTATCCCTGACGCATTCGCTTCGCGCCTGCACGCGGAGGTTCGGCAGGAGGGCGACGGATTCTGGCTCCAGGATCTTGGTTCGGCCAACGGCACGCGCTATAACGGGACACCCGTCAAGATGCCGGTTCCGCTTTCGTCGGGAGGAGAGATCCAGATCGGCGAAACAACTATCGTGTTTGACGACGAGCGATTTCAGATCCAGGGCGGGGCGACTCTGATTGCGGACCATACTGAGGCGCTCGACCCGTCGAAAACGATTTCGCTGCAAAGCCGCAGGATCCCGACCACCGAACTTCTTAAAGAACAGTTCTCGAGCCGTAATGACCTTCTCGGACTCATCAGCAAGGTAGGCGTAGCTCTGCTGTCCGCCAGCAATTTGGACGAGACGCTCAATCAGGTCGCGTCGCTCGTATTCGACGCGGTGCCGGCGGAGCGGTGCGTGATAATGCTTCGCGACGAAAAAGCGGATGACGGAATGAAGATCATGGTCGCCCGCGTTCGCGGCAATGATGAACCGCTGCAGGAGGTCAGGATCAGCCGCACCGTGATGGACGAGGTATTAAAGAACGGGAAATCGGTTCTTACCGCGGACGCACAACACGATCCGAAATTTGCCAGTCAGACCATCGCCCTTCAGGGGATCAGATCTGTTCTGGCAGTGCCCCTAAATGTCGATGAACGCAATGTTTTTGGATTGATCTACGCCGACTCGCCAACTTACGAGGCGACCTTCTCAGAGGAACATCTCAACATCCTGACGACTCTTGCTTCCGTAGCCGCAATTCGTGTCGAGAACGCAAAACTTCTCGAAGAGCGCTTCGAGCGCGAACGGATGGAGCATGAGCTGGAGCTTGCGACCGAGATTCAGCAACGCTTTCAACCGTCCGCTCCGCCGATCGTCGAGGGTTACGAATTTCAGGGCATCTCGTTCTCGTGTTACGAGATCGGTGGTGATTACTATGATTTCATTCCGCGTCACGATGGCAAAATGCTTATCGCTCTCGGAGATGTCTCGGGTAAAGGCACGGCCGCGGCTCTTCTGATGTCGAGCCTCCACGCGGCGATACATGCGCAGGTGTCGGCGAAAAGCTCGCTCGATGAGACTATTCTTTCCGTCAACCATTACCTCGCGGAAAACACACCGGCGAACCGTTTCGTCACCTTGTTCGTTGCTGAGCTCGATCCCTCAAATGGATCGCTCAAGTACATAAACGCGGGACACAACCCGCCGCTCATCGGTAGGGTCGACGGCTCTGTAGCTCAGCTTTCATCGGGGGGATTTCCGCTCGGAATAATTCCGGGAGCGGAGTTCGAGGTTGGTGAAACGCACCTAAACCCCGGGGAAGCTCTCGTCGTCTATTCCGACGGTGTTTCCGAAGCAAATAACATTCGCGACGAAGAGTTCGGAATGGAACGGCTGATCGAGGTCGTGAGGAAAAACCTGAAC
Source organism: Pyrinomonadaceae bacterium (assembly GCA_041745575.1). GTDB lineage: Bacteria > Acidobacteriota > Blastocatellia > Pyrinomonadales > Pyrinomonadaceae > OLB17. The sequence continues at coordinate 61,793 of JBGTIQ010000032.1, read as the reverse complement.
GGCTCGGCGTCCGGAATGCGTGACAAGGTCGAGTCGGCCTTATCCGCGTTTACACAAACCGCTCCTGCCAATGACGACATCACTCTGGTGATCGTCAAAAGAGCGCAAACCAACTCTTAATGAAGAGTGAAGTGTGAGGTGTGAACTGTGAGGTGTGAGGTGTGAAGTGCGAAGTGTGAAGTGTGAACTGAAGAAGGAGCCTAAGGCATACTTCACACTTCACACTTCACAGTTAATACCTCACCGTTCACACTTCACACCTCACACTTCACAGTTCATACCTCACAGTTCACAGTTAATTCGCGATCTGCGAATAAAGCCACGCTTTCGCCATCCGCCACTGGCGATTGATCGTCGGCACGCTCACGCCAATCACTTCCGCCGTCTCCTCGATCGCGATCCCGAAGAAATGTGCACGGCTCTGCCACCGCACACGTTTCTGGTCGATCAGTTTCATGTAAGCCTCAGTCATTCGCGCATCGCTCAGCAAGGTATGACGTGCGCTTCGTCGACGGCATTTCCACCGCAGATTGAAATACTTCTTCTATTTCTCGCCAGCGTTCGGGGAACATCGTGAGATTCATTGTAAACGAAACTCGACTCCTTTTTCTAAAACCAATTTAAGGCAATAAAGGTAAGGGTTTGCGAGCGATCCAGTCGCCGTGTTTAATTATGTTGACCAGCGTCTCGGGATTATCGTAAGATTTTATTGGCTAAATCCTTCGCCTCCTTCCTAAATGCCCCGGCCCCACCGAAAAATCAGTCTAATTTACTTTGTTGTCTGCACGCTTTTGCTTGTCGGAATGGTGCCGCTTGTCCTCACGGGATGGTTCCTGTCGCAGCGAAGTGCCAAGGAACTCCGTGCGGTTGAGAATCGCTATCAAATACAACTCGTTCAGGAAAAAGCCAGGCAGATCGAAATGTTTGGCCAACATCACACCGATCTCGTTCGCGGCGTCGTGAAGGCACTTGAGTTGGCAAACTCACCGGACGTACTGACTTCGTCGCACACCGAGGAACAGCTTGGTTCGACTCTTCGCGAAAATTCAAGTCTGCTCGCCCTCTATGTGAAGCCGTCGGTTGGCGAACCGGTCGCTCTGTTTAGGCCCAACGCATTGACACGCGCCGACGCCGAGACCATTTCAGAAACGGCTCTTCAGTCGTTGACCACACAATCGCTGCTCCTCGGCCAGTCACAGAAGTTAACTCATTCAGGTGAATCGATTCTGACTTTTGCGTCCCCGGTCCAGGTCAATGGTCAAAAGGTCGCGTCTGTCGTCGCGATAGTTTCGCTTGAAGACATTGCGCGCTCTGTGGTTGGAATCGGATCGACCAGTGAATCTGATCTCTGGAACGCGGGGCTCCCGATTATTTTTGTCGTAGATCAGTCGGGCCGTGCCGTCTTTCACCCTGATACATCTCTCGTCGATTCGCAGAAGTCCCTGTCCAACCTAAAGATAGTCGATGAATGGCAGCAGTCGAATGCCCAGATCCAATCCGGTCTGGTTCCATTTACGGCTGAATATGACGGCGATTCCTATGACATGATCGGTGCTTATTCGACTGTGAGCTTCCCAAACGACATGAACCTTGGCGTGATAACAATGCAGGACGAACGCAAGGCTCTCGCGTCGGTTGGCGAGATGAAAACGCAAACTTGGCTCATCAGTCTCGCCTTTGCTTTTGTTGCCATGTTGGTCGGTTCTCTCGCGGCTCGCACATTGACCGCTCCTTTGATGAAGCTTTCGACCGCCGCAGGACACGTCGCGGCCGGTGATTTCTCGACCCGGGTCGAAACGCGAAACATAACCGAGATCGGAACGCTGGGCGAATCGTTCAATACGATGAGCGATAAGATCGAGGAACATGTGGCGCGCCTTGCCAAAGCAGCACAAGAGAATCGCGAGCTATTCGTCGGAACCGTCAAGGCTCTCGCCGCTGCCATCGACGGTAAAGATAAATATACCCGCGGCCATTCTGAACGTGTTGCGCGCATTTCGGTTGCGATCGGAAAACAGCTCGGTCTCTCGGGTGACGAGCTCGAGACTCTCCGGATCAGTGCGTTGCTTCACGATGTCGGGAAGATCGCGATCGATGACAGCATTCTTAAAAAACCTGCGGCGCTCACGACCGAAGAATACGAGATCATGAAAACCCATCCGCAGAAAGGCTACAAGATCATGTCGCAGATTCCGGCGATGAAAGAGTTCCTGCCGGGAATGTACATGCATCATGAAATGGTCAACGGCCAGGGCTATCCGCAGGGCTTGACTGACAAGCAGATCCCGCTGCAGGCAAAGATCGTTTCGGTTGCAGATACCTTCGACGCCATGACGATCGATCGTCCATACCAAAAAGGAATGTTGCTGCCTGAAGCTCTCGAAGGCATCAAGGCCCTAGTGGGTATCCGCTACGATCCGAGCGTCGTCAATGCGCTTGTCCGAGGCTGTAACGCCGGCGAGATCGGTCACGGAGTCGTCCGATTTCTCGTCAATGCAAAGAATGCCGAAGCGGAAAAGGAGGAGGTAGAAGCTCAGACGGCCGCCTGAAGCTGCAACTTACCGATTCGTTCTCATGAGTTCATCCGATTCCAGCGAGATTTGGCAAGTCGAGGTTGGAGGACAGGTCTACGAGGCACCGTTCGCGGAACTTGGTACCTGGATTGGTGAGGGATCGCTGCAGCCGTTCGACAAAGTCCGTAAAGGAAATCTCCGCTGGATCGAAGCCCGTCGCGTTCCCGGCCTGCTGCCGTTCTTTAATGCAAAAGAGCAGGGGATCCCGATGCCCGTGCTCGTCAATACTACGGATGCGGGCGTTGCGAACCCGGCAATTGAACATCCGGTCGCCACCGAGAATTTTCAACCTGCCTACCCGGCCGCGGTGATCGTACCAGAGCCGATCGAGCATTCGATCGCCGTTCCTTCCGAACCCGAAAGTAAACGGCACGATCCAGATTTCTGCGCCGTCCATTCCGATGTCCATACTGTCTTTTTGTGCGACGGTTGTGGAACAGGATTCTGTAAGGTCTGCCCCCACGCCTATGGGGGAAGCGTGAAGATCTGTGCGTTCTGCGGTGCAACGTGTCGCACCCTTAAAGAAGTACTGCAAAAGCGTACCGAAACCCAAGAGCGCACGGCGGCTATTGATACCGGATTCGGAGGCGCGGATCTGCTCAACGCACTCAGCCATCCATTCCACTTCAAGACAAGTCTCTTTTTGGGCGCGATCATGTTCGCGGCATTTTCTCTTGGCCAATCCGTCACGGCACTCGGCGGTTTGTACATGATCGTTTCAGCGCTCTTCTGCTTGATGCTCTCGAACATGCTCACATTTGGCATACTCGCGAACACGATCGATAATTTTGCGCACGGCCGTTTGGACGCCGACTTCATGCCGAGCTTCGAAGACTTTGAGCTCTGGGATGACGTGGTCCATCCGTTATTCCTCAGCGTTGCAGCGTACGCTTCTGCTTTCGGAGCCTTCGCACTGGTCATGATCATCGGTCTCTACCTGGTGACGTCATCAGTCAATTCTCAGATGGATGCTTTTCAACAGAGTGTTGAGAAGATTCCGGGGACGCATTACTACGACGCACAGCGGACCGTTGATCAATCGGGGAAGGTAAAGGATGTGCTTGGGAATATCGCATCGAAACACAATGAGCAGCTCGCCGCGCATGACGAGGCAGCACGCGGCGGAGTGGTCCCAGAACAAGAACAAGTACCCGATCGCGAAACGCTCGAGCAGGAAGAGTTGTGGGCTCAGGCGCAGGCGAGCCAAAAGCAAAATCTGGAATCCGTGCTCGGAAAGGCCCCGGACACACGGGAGAAGGAAAGCGAAGCGATGCTCCAAAGCTTTCTCGGCCTCCCGGCACCGCTTGTCGTCATCGGCGCAATCTTTTTTCTCTGGGGAGCGTTCTACTTTCCCGCCGCGTGTGCTGTAGCCGGCTATACACGCTCATTCATGGCGACTATAAATCCGCTTGTCGGGCTCGACACGATCAAACGGCTCGGCGGGACATACGTCAAACTTTTACTGATGGGATTTGTTTTGGTTCTCGCCTCGGGAATTGTCGGAGTGATCCTCGGTGCCATTTTGGCCCCACTCGATCTCCCGGGAGTGGGCAATCTACCGGCAAAGGCGATAGGAGCGCTATTCGGTTTTTATCTCTGGATCGTATTTTCCTGCGTTCTCGGCTACGCGCTCTTCAAGAAATCGGACAAACTGGCGATTCATTCGTAGTCTGTCGGGTCTGTCGGGTCTGTCGGGTCTGTCGAGTCTGTCGGGTCCTTCGAGTCTGGCGGGTCTGTCGGGTCTAACGAGTGCGTCAACACCACGGACTCGATAGACTCGATAGACTCGATAGACTCGATAGACTCGATAGACTCGATAGACTCGTTAGACTCGCCAGACTTATTTTTTTATACTCGGAAGTTTGGAATGATCTCGGCTTTACAAGGGAATTATATCTATGGCATTTTTCTGGCGACGAAATAAGGAAGACAAGTTTTCGTCATCCGTTCTCGGGCTCGACAAATCGATCGAAGAACTCAAGGCTCAGGAAGAGGCGGTTGAAAAGGAGATCGGCGTCCGATTTTCCAAGGCGATCGAGAAAACGCGCGACTCGCTCAATAACCGGCTCGACAAGATCTTTGAAGGTAGAAAGCAGATCGATGAAGGACTGCTGGATGAGTTGGAGGAAATGCTCATTTCAACCGATATCGGCGTGCAGACGACGATGCAGGTTTTGGAGGCGGTTCGTCGAGGCGTTTCGCGTCAGGAGATAAATGATCTCGCCGCGTTGAAAGCTGTAATGAAGGGCGAGCTCCTGGATATCCTCGAGCATGCGCGTGAAACAGGCGTCGCTTCCGAGACGGATGTCGCCGATTCGATAAAGCCATACGTTTTGATGGTCGTCGGTGTGAACGGCGTTGGGAAAACAACGACGATCGGCAAGCTGGCACAGCGGATAAAAAATGAAGGGAACGATGTCTTAATTTGTGCGGCAGATACGTTTCGCGCCGCAGCATCCGATCAGCTCGAGATCTGGGCCGAACGAGCGGGCGTACCAATCGTGCAGCAGAAACAGGGAACTGATCCCGCCGCCGTTTTGTTTGACGCGCTGCAATCGGCGAAATCAAGAAATTCGGATGTACTGATCGTGGATACGGCCGGACGTCTGCACAACAAGGCGAACCTAATGGCTGAGTTGGAGAAAATGAAACGGATTGCCGGACGCGAAGTCGAACAGGCTCCGCACGAGACGCTGCTGGTGATCGATGCTGTCACGGGACAAAACGGACTCGAACAGGCGCGGCAGTTTCTCAAGGTTGCCGATGTCACGGGGATAGTTTTGACTAAGCTCGATGGTACGGCGAAAGGCGGCATCGCCGTCGCGATTTCTAAGGAGCTGAAACTTCCCATTCGCTACGTGGGTATCGGCGAACACGTCAACGATTTGATGGTGTTCGACGCGGACAGTTACGTAAACGGACTTTTTAACTAACATTGGATACATTCACTTCACAGCCGGTCACGGATTTGGACTTTCGTATGACGATGCGAGCTATGGAGCTTGCCGCCGACGGCATCGGACTCGTATCACCAAACCCACTGGTCGGATGCGTCATACTTTCAAGCGATGGAGAAGTCGTCGGCGAAGGCACTTATCTTTACAACGGCGTCACGCATGCGGAAGTGATCGCGCTGCAGCAAGCCGGCGAACGGGCGAGAAATGGCACGGCCTATGTCTCACTGGAACCGCACGCCCACCACGGGAAAACTCCGCCGTGCGCGGACGCCCTGATAAGAGCTGGTATTAAGCATGTCGTCGCGCCGATCGAAGATCCAAACCCGTTAGTTTCGGGAAAGGGATTTCAGGCACTGCGCGAAGCGGGAGTCGACGTCGTAACCGGCATCCTCGCCGACGAGGCTTCAAGACTAAACGAAAAGTTTATCTGTTGGCACAAGAAAGGCAGACCGTTCGTCCACCTGAAAATGGCGATGTCTCTCGACGGCAGGATCTCATTAAATAAAAGTGTCTCGACTGCTCTATCGGGCGAGTCGGCGATGCGGCGCGTTCATGAAATGCGACATGAGCATGACGCGATCCTAGTCGGAGCGAACACTGTTTTAGTCGACGATCCGAACTTAACCGATCGCAGCGGAATCGAGCGGCGACGAAAGCTGACTCGCGTGATTCTCGATAACCGATTGCGAACCCCGCGCGATGCGAAAGTAGTGACAACCGCAACGGATATTCCCACGATTATCGTTTCTAACGCGGACAATGACGACAAGATCAATGCAATGATCGCGAACGGAATTGATTTCGTATCTGCAAACGCACACCATCTGACGGCGGTTCTAGAAGCTCTGCGTGAAAGGGAGATTCAAAGCGTTTTGGTCGAAGGCGGCACGGAAGTCGCCGGGGCGTTCAGGGATGCAAGGCTGATCGACAAACTTTCTTTTATGATCGCGCCGATGATTGTCGGCGGAAGCGACGCTCCGATGGCGTTTGGTGGCAAAGGCGCCTCGACGATCGAAGAAGCTTCGTTACTCAAAGACGTTTCCATAGTGCGCCACGGCGACGATATCGAGATCACCGCTTATTTCTAACGAAATTGCTCACCGATATTCACACTTTGACTTAAATGCGTGTGCTGCCGATAGCGAACGCTACGATGAGAACTAAAGATCCATATGCCAAGCGAGCGCTCGGCCAGAATTTTCTGATCAATGGTCAAGTGATCAACCGAATCCTCGACAGTTTTGGGTCGAAGGAAAACGATGTCGTTCTCGAGATCGGACCCGGACGCGGAGCTCTTACGGAGAAGCTCATCGAAAGCGGTGCACAGATCTATGCGCTCGAATTTGATCGCGACCTTGCCCCGCTTCTTCATGAGAGATTCGAGAAAAATGAAAACTTCACGCTCGTCGAAGGCGATGCGCTCAAGCTTGATCTTGCAAGTTTGGAACGCGGCGGACGAAAGTTACGGATCATTGCAAATCTTCCGTACAACATCTCAACCGCGATCCTGCAACGGTTGTTCTCTTCGGTGGAGATTATCGAAGACTGTGTCCTGATGTTTCAGCGCGAAGTTGTCGACCGCCTGACGGCAAAGCCGGGAACAAGCGAACGAGGGTATTTGACAGTCCTTATCGAAGCGCATTTTTTAATCGAATGGCTCTTTGATGTCCCGCCGTCGGCGTTTCGGCCGGAGCCGAAAGTGTGGAGCTCGGTCGTCAGGCTACTTCCGAAGACTCGATCGATAATAAATGAAGAACTGTTTCGCGAGGTAGTAGGAAGAGGATTCGCGCAAAAGAGAAAGACAATACTCAATAATCTCAAGGTCTGGTATCCGAAGGCCGGCGAACTCCTCGAAAGTATCGGAATCGATCCTATTCGTCGTGCCGAGACGCTTTCGCTCGACGAATGGATCAGCGTCGTCGCCAGACTCGAGCTGGCTGAATAAACCACTTCCGCGGCCTATTCTAGCCCCTCCAACGGCGCCTGCCGTAACGTGCTATCATTTGCAAAGTGAATAAGATAGAAATAATACCTCTGGGCGGCATAGGCGAGTTCGGAATGAATTGCATGGGTATCCGGTACGGCGACGAGATGATCGTCGTTGACGCCGGGATGGGCTTTCCCGAAGAAACTCCCTACGGCGTCGATATTTCGATCCCGAATTTCGATTTCCTCGAAGAGTACCGAGACGACCTCACCGCGCTGGTGTTGACGCATGGACACGAAGATCACGTCGGAGCTCTCGCCTACATTCTGAAAAAATACAATTTGCCGGTTTATGGCTCGCGATTTACGCTTGCCCTCGCCGAAAAGCGGCTCGAAGAATTTCGCATGCTTGACGATGTGCTGCTGCATCGAGTCAAAGCGGACGACGTGATCGAGATCGGAAACTTCAAGGTCGGATTTATTCACGCCTCGCATTCGCTGGTCGATTGCTTCTCGCTTGCGATCACAACCCCGATCGGAACACTGATCCACACCGGTGATTACAAAATAGATGACACGCCCGTCATCGGAAAACCTTACGATCTTAAAACTCTGAAACGCTACGGCGACGCGGGCGTACTCGCTCTACTGGCGGACTCGACCAATGCGACCGTGCCCGGGAGAACGCCATCTGAACAAGCTGTTATTCCGGCGTTCCGGGAGATCTTCGAAGAAACGCCCGGCCGTCTTTTTGTTGCGACGTTCTCTTCTTCGATCCACCGCCTTCAGATAATATTCGATCTCGCTCACGAGTACGGCAGAAAGGTTTGTGTTCTCGGCCGCTCGATGCAAAAGAACGTAGAGATCGCCGATGAACAAGGGCTGTTGAAGATTGCTCATGGCGGGATGATCTCAATGGGCGAGGCCCGTGCGCTTGACGACGACTCGATCTGCTATCTCGTCACCGGATCGCAAGGTGAAAATAGGGCTGCGTTATGGAACATGGCGACGTCCACGTACAAAGGACTCGAAGTTGAAAAGGGTGACACCGTCGTCCTCTCGGCTCGGATGATCCCGGGAAATGAAAAGAATATCAGTCGGTTGATCGGACATCTGTACAAGCGCGGGGCGAACATCATCGAAGAAAAACGGCGGCTGGTCCACGTCTCCGGTCATGCCTCGCAGGAAGACATCAAGATCATGGTTGAGACCGCTCAGCCAAAGTACTTGGTACCGATCCATGGCGAGTACCGAATGTTGTTCCGACACAAGGAGTACGTCAAGAATCACGTCGCCGGATATTCGGACGACAATATCGTTTTGATCGAGAATGGCGATGTGCTGGAGCTTGACGAATTCGGTGCACGCGTCGTCGCGAAGCACGATCTGCACAAGACATTTATCGACGAAGAATCAATGGGCGAGATCCGGTACGACGTCGTCCGTGAGCGAAAGAAATTAGCGTACGGCGGAGCGATCTCGCTCGTCGTAACGATCGATAAGGCAACACACAAGATCGCGGGCGAACCCCAGATAACATTTCAGGGTGTCGCGGGTCTCGAACCGACGAACGGTTTCGCGGCCGAGGCCCGGAAGGCAATATCCGAAGCGATCGCTGAAATGAAAACCGCGCAGATTGCCGATAAGGCTGTCTTCAAAGAGAATCTGCGGATCCATTTGAAACGATTCGTTCAGAAGGAAATTCACTCAAAACCCGTTATCGTTACGACGATCGTCGAAGTCTAGTCTTTTGACTGATGAACTGGAGCGACAAAGTAGTCCTTCTTACTGGTGCCTCGAGCGGGATCGGTGAGGGTCTTGCGATAGCTCTTGCCAAACGCGGGGCGGCTCTTGGACTCGTCGCGCGGCGGGAAGGGATGTTGCTTGAGCTCGCGAAAAGATGCGAAGCGGCTGGCGGGACGGCGCGGGTGCTCGCGGTAGATGTCACAGATTCGAACGCACTTAAGATGGCCGCGGACAAATTCCGCGACGAATTCGCACACATCGATATCCTCATCGCAAACGCGGGCATCGGTGGGAACAACGCAGAGACGCGTGACCTGCGTCCTGAAGCGGTGAAACAGGTTATCGACATCAATCTTCTCGGCGCGGCCAACTCGGTTCACGCGGTGCTACCGCAAATGCTCGAACGTGGAAGCGGCCATCTCGTCGCCATCTCGAGCCTCGCTGGATTCCGCGGCCTTCCAAAATCGGCTGCTTACTCGGCGAGCAAGGCAGGGATGACGGCATTCTTCGAAAGCGTCCGACTCGACGTTCAACATCGCGGGGTCGCCGTGACGATCATTCAGCCGGGCTTTATCAGAACACCGCTCACGTCAGGACGTGCAAACAAGATGCCGTATCTGATGGAACTCGAGGACGCCATTCCATACTTTGTCCGGGCGATCGAAAAGAAAAAGAAGTTCGCCGCATTTCCGTGGCAGTTGGCAACGCTCGTCCGAGCCGGTCGAGTTTTTCCCGCTTGGCTTTATGACTGGATCGCCGGCCGGGCAAAATATCGCACATAAACGGCCGATTCGTCCCGCGATATCGGGGCTCGTTACTTCTCACTTCATGATGTGAAATGGTCGGGCCGAGCGTCACTGCGGCAGGCCGCCCATCTGTGGTAGATTTGTTCCTGAAACCGACACGCGACCCGATTTCCTTTCAACCCATTTATGAACCTGCTGCAAGCGATCATCCTAGGCATTGTCCAGGGCCTGACCGAGTTTATCCCGATCAGCTCGACCGCCCATCTCGTATTTGCCAGCCGTTGGACGAACCTTTATAACGGCGATCCTCAACAGATCACGGCGACGATGGCCGTTATCCAGCTCGGGACGCTTGCTGCGGTTTTCGTTTACTTTGCCGGGGATATTTGGGGGATTTCGGCGGCGTTTATTCGCGATCACTGGCTCTTACTGACCAGCAAACGAAAGAACCGCTACTCCGGCACGCGCGGCGTTCGCCCTATCTGGCTCTCGCAGGAAGCGTGGCTTGGATGGTTGATCATTATCGGCTCGATTCCGATCGGCGTCGTGGGCATCCTATTCAAAGATACGATCGAGGGAGCCGTGACGAAGAATCTTTGGTCCATCTCGATAATGCTCATCAGTGTTGCTCTGCTGTTGCTCATGGCAGAATGGGTCGGTAATCAGAGAAAACAGATGCGGGATCTCGGTATCGGAGATGCGATCGTGGTCGGTCTTGCTCAGGTCATTGCACTGATGCCGGGTGCGAGCCGATCCGGTTCGACTATAATGGGCGGCCTGTTCGCCGGACAGAAACGTGAAACCGCTGCGCGGTTCTCATTCCTGCTATCGATCCCGGCTATTACTGCGAGTGGTCTGCTTCAGCTTAAAGAAGCCTGGGCCATCCTCCCGACTGACAGTTTTACACCGCTGCTTGTCGGAACGATCGTCGCAGCCATCGTCGGGTACATCTCGATCTGGTTTTTGATGTCGTATCTCCGACGAAATTCGACCGGCATATTCATAGTTTATCGAATCGTATTGGGTACGGTTCTATTAGTCTTGCTTTGGCAGGGAGTCATCAGCCCACAGGTGCACTAGTCTTGGAAAAGCGCTGGATAATCAAAAAGCACGACCACGCCGAAGCCGCGCGGCTTGCCGACGAAATAAAGGTCTCACGCCTTGTCGCGGCGCTGTTGATCTCGCGTGGATACTCTACCTCTGAAGAGGCGTCGAAATTCCTCAATCCGTCATACGAACACCTCCACGAACCGTTTCTTCTGAAGGGAATGCGTGAGGCAGTTGACCGCATTTTCAAGGCCATCGACCAGGGCGAGAAAATTCTCATCTGGGGTGACTATGACGTCGATGGAACGACGGGCACCGTTCTACTTCGTAAGACAATAAAGATCCTTGGCGGCGCGACAGATTTTCACGTCCCGAATCGGTTTACCGAAGGATACGGCATCAACATTCCCGCCCTCGAACAAGCAAAGGTCGACGGTTGCACTGTTGTAATTAGTGTTGACTGCGGCATACGAAGCTTTGAACCGATCACGTGGGCAAAGGAGAACGGGCTGGATTTCATCGTCACCGATCACCACATATCCGATCCGGTGCGCGGCAACCCCGACGCCTTCGCCATTATCAATCCGAACCAACCTGAGTGCGAATATCCCGACAAACATCTGGCTGGGGTTGGCGTCGCTTTTAAACTTGCACACGCGCTTCTCAGAGAAAAGGGAAAAGAGAATCTCGTCCCCGCATTCTTGAAGATCGCGGCGATCGGAACCGTCGCCGACATCATGCAGTTGACGGGCGAGAATCGCGCGATCGTCGCCCTTGGGCTGAGGGACCTCCCGAACACTACGAATTATGGTCTGAAAGCATTGATGGAGGTTGCCGACTGCACCTCCGAAATGACGAGCTATCATATTGGCTTTCGAATTGCGCCGCGGATAAATGCCGCCGGGCGAATGGATGTCGCGACGCACGTGGTCGAGCTTTTTGAAGCTGAAGATTTTGGAAGAGCACGAACGCTCGCCGCGATTCTTGACAGCCGGAATCGTGAACGACAGCGGGTTCAGCAACAGATCACGGAGCTCGCTCTCCTCGAGACAAAAGAGTTCGGCGCGCGAAAATTTGTCGTTGTCGCCGGCGAAGGTTGGCACCGCGGCGTCATCGGCCTGGCCGCATCACGAATAGCCGAACGACTTCATCGACCGACGATCGTTCTGTCGATCGAGGACGGTTACGCACACGGGAGTGCCCGCAGTATTGCGAACTATCATCTCCTGAATGCTCTCGAGAGCTGTCCCGATCTATTCGAGCAGTTTGGCGGTCATGCCGCCGCCGCCGGGATGAAGATTCGATTCGAGAACATCGAGGCCGTACGCGAAGCCTTGAACAAATACGCTGAGGACTCGCTGACTGACGATCACCTTCAACCCGAGCTGAAGATCGACGCTCGTGTTTTACCGCGGACCTTGAGCCTCCAAATGGTGCAGGAATTGGCACAGCTCGAACCGTTCGGCGCTGGAAACCCGAAACCTATCTTCGTAACCAACGGGCTCTACCTGCGGGATGAGCCGTTTGTCATGAAGGAGAAACATCTCAAATTCTGGCTCGATGATGGAGAAGGAAGGCGCTTCGAAGCCGTCTGGTGGGACGGGGTCGAACGATCTTCCGGGCGAACTCTCGAACCCGGTTCCCGCATCGAAATGGCCTATACCGCTGAAGTAAACACATGGCAATCAAACAGACGCCTGCAGCTTGTGGTTGAAGATTTGAGGGCGGATAATTGAACTTGGTGGCCGAAATCAAAGACAAAACGATCAAAGACTTTCACCTGCGGGCCAAGCTTCCGCAGTACGTTCGATACGCCGCGACAGGGCTTCTGGCTGTGACGGTGCTGGCCATAGTTGTCGGTTTCTACCGGTCACGAAACAATCCGGAATTTCGAATGAAGGGTTTCCCGACATCCCTCTCAAAGGACGTCGTCGCGGTCGTGAACGGCTATGAACGACGCGAGATGGAAGGCGATGTCGTTAAGTATTACGTCAAAGCCGATAAGGGAACGACCTTCTCAGACAATCATCAGGAACTGGAGAATGTATACCTCGAGGTCTTTGAAGCGGGCGGCGGATCATCCGACAAGATCACGGCGACAAAAGCAGTTTATATTCCCGAGGAGAACAAGAATTTCACCGGGTACTTTGCGGGCAATGTAAACATCGAGACGCGGGACGCTCTGAGGGTAAAGACCGAACAGGTGAAGTACACGAAAGCGGATGAAATTGCGACCGCCGACGAGCATATCGAGTTCGAACGTCAAAGCGTAAAGGGTAGAGCGTTCGGGGCGATTGTGCGGGTCGCCCAAAAACAGCTCGAGCTGCTAAGGGATGTCGAGATCGAAACGTTCGAGTCGCCTGAGCTCGCATCGTCAAACGTCAAACAATCGTCGCTCAAGGCGAATTACGCAATCTACAGACAGGCCGAGGAAACGATCGAATTTCGTGGAGACGTGCGGGCGAATGTTGTCGCAGCGGCCGGAACGTCGGATGTAACATCCGATCGAGCCATTGCATTCCTGGTAGAAAAGAACGATGGCACGCGCGACCTAAAGAAGCTGGAGCTCCATGACAATGTCAAGATCGTAGCCAACCGTCCGAAGAGTGGCCCGACGACAATCGAGTCGGGTTACGCACTCTACGAACGGGACATCGATCGGTTCGATCTGCGAAAAGGCGTCCGTATCGTCACCTCAGCCGACGGCAAACCGACAAATATTACCTCGATGGCGGCTGTGTACGAGCGAGCGGGTCTCAAGATCTTCATCGACGGTAATGCCGAGGTCTCACAAGGCGGAGAATTACTGAAGGGCGATCATATCTATGCGGAGCTATATCCATCGAACACGGTGAAGCAATCGAACATCCGCGGTAACGCATATCTTCGGCAAGCGACCGCCGAAAGAACGACGGAAGTTTTCGCCAATGAGTTGACGGCAAGCTTCAACGAAAATCAGCAGCTTCTAAATGCGAATGCGCTGGGAAATGGCCGAACAGTATTGACGCCGGCAAACGCCATCGAATACTCAAAAGTCACGATGGCAGCCCCGCGGGCAATTCGCCTTACGTTCAAAGGCGAAGGACTTCTCGACAAAATGGTCACGGACGGAAGAACGACCATTCAACTAGACGCTCCGGGCGGCGCGGCCGATGCCGCGAACAAGCGCGTAACCGCGGACACGGTCCGTACGTTTTTCAGTGGCGAAGGGAACGACATTCAGCGCGCCGAAGCGGTGGGGAATGCTGAACTGTTCGTCGAACCGCTCTCGGCGAGTCCCGAGAATTATCGGACAACCGTCAACGCTCCGCGCTTTGACTGCGAGTTTTTTCCGACCGGTAACAATGCGAAAGAGTGTGTGGCCGGTACGAAAACCAAAACGGTACGGGAGCCTACCGTGAAAGCGTCTGGCCGCGGAGCTCAAACAATTACGGCCGACAAGGTCACCGCCGTTTTCAGTCCCCAGACGAAGGACGTCGATCGACTCGATGCCGCCGGGAATGCGAAGTTTGTAGAGCTGGATCGGAATGCCGTAGCTGATCGTATAAGCTTTGCAAAAAGTGACCAGACCGTCCGGTTGCGCGGTGGTGAACCTACGGTTTGGGATTCGCAAGCCCGTGCTCGCGCCACCGAAATCGATTGGGACACAAAGAATCAAAAGTCATATTTGCGGGGTGGGGCCAATACCACCTACTACAGCCAGAAATCGACGGGAGGCACGACACCCTTCGCCGCGACTGATAAACCGGTTTTTCTGACATCAGATTCGGCTGATTTTGATCATCGCACCCAGACTGCACTCTATCGCGGAAATGCACGCGGTTGGCAAGAGAACAATTATGTTCGCGGCGACCAACTACTTATACTCCAACAGCAGGGCCAGTTCGTTGCCGAAGGAAATGTTCAGAGCCTGCTCTACAACGTAAGCCGGAAGGAAAACGGTAAAGAGACTAATTCGCCTGTTTACGTTTCTTCGCGCAAGATGACTTACAATCGCGACAGCCGGCTTGTGCGATACGAAACGGACGTCGATATCCGGCAGGGAACCGATCGGATCGTCGGCGGAACGGCAAACATCTATCTCGACGAGAAGAACGAGTTATCGCGCTCCGTGATCGAGAACAACGTCACCATTACTCAGCCAAATCGTCGCGCGGTTGGCGACTATGCGGAGTACGTCGCGGCCAGTGAAAGTGTTACGCTACGCGGCAACCCGGCCCGCGTCGATGATGCGGAGAACGGATCCTCTTCAGGAGGACAAATGACGGTCTATCTCAGAACTAATAGAGTAGTAAGTGAGGGTAAGTCGAAACAAAATGCTTCGGGCCGTACCAGATCGGTCTACAAAGTAAAAAATAGCCTGCCAAATTAAACGTGGACCCTATTCAAAATAATCAGCCTGGATCGCAAAACGGACACGACGCGGGGATGAGTTCGCTTTTCGCGCACAATTTGCAAAAAACCTACGGTCGACGCCGGGTTGTCGATGATGTCAGTCTCGGCGTTTCGCAGGGCGAGGTAGTAGGTTTGCTGGGTGCAAACGGCGCCGGAAAGACGACGACTTTCTATATGATGGTCGGACTCGAACGAACCGAGCACGGTGATATATTCCTCAATGGCCAGGATGTGACCGTGCTCCCGATGTACCTGCGGGCCCGCCTCGGGCTCGGCTATTTGCCGCAAGAGCCGTCGATCTTTCGCAAGCTGACGGCTGAGCAGAATATCCTCGCGGTTCTCGAGACGACAAAGCTCTCTCGGGGAGAACGATTTGAAAGACTCGACGAACTGCTCGCCGAGTTCGGCGTCGAACATGTTCGAAAGATTCGCGGCGACGCCCTTTCAGGAGGCGAGCGCCGCCGTGTTGAGATCGCTCGCTGCCTTGCTACCGAACCGCAGTACATTCTTCTCGACGAGCCTTTCGCCGGCATCGATCCGCTGGCGATCGATGACATACGCGAGATCATTCTTTACCTCAAACAGCAAGGGATCGGCATACTCATCACCGACCACAATGTTCGCGAAACTCTGGGAATTACCGACCGGGCCTACATTATGTCGGAAGGAAGAATTTTGCGGAGCGGCGAACCCTCCGTGCTGGTCGAAGATGCTGACGTCCGTCGTCTTTATCTCGGTGAAAGGTTCACCCTTTAGTCCGCGCGTCCGTTTCTTTCTTGATCGAAAATCCGTATAATTTGAATAGCTTAGCAATTACAGTTCCACAACGAACGAGGGAGGACCGTCTTTCGACCTAATATGTCATCACTGAGGCTCACAACTTCACTTCAGCAGAGAATGGTTCTCACTCCGCAGCTTCGGCAGCGGATAGAAATGCTGCAGATGACATCGATGGAATTGAACGAGCTTATCGAACAGGAGCTGGTCGCAAACCCGATTCTCGAAGAAGTGCTTCCGGGAGACGAGGTTCAGGAGATATCAGAGAACATCCTCGATCAAAACGCCGATGGCCAAGAGGAAGGTAATGAAAATGGTGCGGAAGCGTCGCCCCTGTCAGACTCACCGGTTGAGTTCATGGACACGGCGGAATCGTATGTCGCCGAAGCTCCGGGCGAGAACGGTCTCGCAGAAACGGCATCTTCTGACGAGACTCCTCAGGAGCAATCAGATTCGTTCGACGAGATAGATTACGGCCGCGAGTTTCAGGATTATCTCGATCCCGGATACCGCACTCAGGAGATCGAATACAAAGACGATGCTCCGAGTTTTGAACAATTCCTCTCGCACACAGAATCGCTCAGCGAGCATCTCGAATGGCAGTTGCACATGCAGGACATCGGCGAAAAGCTGCTGGACGTGTGCATAAGTGTGATCGGAAACCTCGATGCGGACGGCCGTCTAACTGCGACCGTCGAAGAGCTTGCACGCATCTCCAGATGCACCGAGGAAACAATTGAAAAAGCCCGCAAGATCGTCATGGCTCTCGAGCCCGTCGGATGCGGCGCTCTGGATGTAAAAGAATGTCTTCTTGCACAGTTGGAATCCGAGGGCGAAGGTGACAGTCTCGCCGCGGAATTGGTACGCGATCATCTCGAAGATCTCCAGCCGCATCGCTTACAGCATCTTGCTAAAGATACGGGGCGGGATATCCACGAACTCGACGAAGAGATCAACAAGATTCGAATCCTCGATCCCTATCCGGGCAGAAAGTACGCGGCGGAAGAATCGATATTCGTCGCCCCTGAAGTTTATGTCGAAAAGATAGAAGGCGAGTACGTCATCTATTTCACCGACGACGGCAGTCCGCGTCTGCGAATCAGTCCGACATACCACCAGCTTGTGGATCAGCCCGACACGACCAAGGAAACAAAAGATTTTATAAAAGAGAAAGTACGAGGGGCCGTCGACTTGCTTCGAAATATCGAGCATCGAAGGCAGACGATCTACCGCGTCGTCGAGTGCATAATCAACCGCCAGCGGGAATTTCTCGACAAAGGCGTCGAATACATCAAGCCGATGATGCTGAAGGATGTCGCCGAGGACATCGGGATGCACCTCTCAACGATTTCGCGCGTCGTAAACAGAAAGTACGCGCATACACCACAGGGCGTCATCGAGCTTCGCCGTTTTTTCAGCGAGGGGATGATGAACGAAGATGGCGAAGAAGTGTCGACACGGATCCTTAAGCTTCGCATCAAGAAAATGGTTGAGGAAGAAGATTCGAAAAAACCGATGACCGACGAACAGATCGCTAAAATTCTGAGCCATGAAGGGGTAAAGCTATCACGTCGAACGGTTGCCAAGTATCGCGACCAAATGAACATTCCTGGTTCGCGCGAAAGAAAGACGGTAATTTAAACGCACAGGTCAGGAACCAGTGCTCTTCGAACCTTTAGGCTTTATAAAAGGGGGAACTTTATGAAATTTGAATACACCGGACGCCACATCGACGTGACGCCGGCTCTACGCTCGCATGTCGAAAATCATTTCGAACGCATCAATCATCTCTTTAACGGCAAGCCGGCAAAGGTGCACGTGATCATCGAAGTCGAACGCGGCCGCCATCGCTCCGAAGTAGTGCTCAACTGGCGCAGCGAAGTGCTGACGGCAACCACTAGTAATTCCGACATGTATCAGTCTCTTTCGCAGACGATAGATAAGATCGAGAAGCAGGCGCTCAAACTAAAGAACAAGGTCATAGATAAATCCCATCGGTCAAAGCGTGCGGCCACCCTTGTGCCTGACCCGTCTGACGTCAAACCCGAACCCACCATGCCGCGGATAATTAAGACCCGTCGTTATTCGGTAAAGCCCGTGACGATCGACGAGGCGGCAATGATGCTGTCCGAAGAACGGGACGAGTTCCTGGTATTTCGCAACGCTGAGAATCAAAAAATATCTGTCATACACACGCGCAAAGACGGCAACTACGGACTGATCGAGCCGTGACTTGTTAATGCACGATTCCGAAACCGAACCCATCGCAGAAGCCACTTCGGCAAGATATCAGCTCCATGCGGTGCTGGTACGCGTATTTGACACCGGTGTGCTGCTCATTGGCGAATCGGGAATCGGGAAATCGGAATGCGCGCTCGACCTCATCACGAGGGGGCATCAATTGTGTGCTGACGACGCGGTCGAAGTTTTCGCGCGGGATGGGCTGCTATTTGGACAAGCTCCGGATATCACACGCCATCTGCTTGAGATCCGCGGCCTTGGTCTCATTAACGTCCCGGAGATCTTTGGTGAACAAGCCGTTCGGGATGGATCGGTAATCGAGCTTTGTGTCGAGCTGCGACGAACGGTCGAGGCCGCTCCTTTGGAAAATGCTGCGAACGATTACGCGGTCGCGGGCGGCGTGATACCAAAATATGTTTTGCCGGTGAGCTCTGGCCGAAATCTTGCGACGCTGGTCGAAACGGCGGTTCGATTGCATCGCAACGGTGGCAATGCCAAGGCAGCGGAATTGCTTATCGAGGAACACGCTAGACTGCTGGATCCGATCCAGTAGGTTCATTCTTATGGTGAAGGCCGTCCAGAATAACAAGACGTTTCGCAATCTCGTAATTGTCACCGGCTTGAGTGGATCGGGAATGAGCGCAGCGACGAACGCTTTTGAGGATCTGGAATATTTTTGCGTCGACAATCTTCCGCTTACGATGCTCTCCACTTTCTCCCGTCTCCTGCTTCCAAATGATGAGGATGTCGTGGCGATTGAACGCGCGGCACTCGTCATCAACATTCGTGAGCGCCACTTTCTGGCGGAGTTCCCGGCGGAACTGAAGAAACTGGCGAAAAAGAAGCTCAATCCTTTCGTGGTTTTTTTCGAAGCGTCGGATGAAGTGCTGCAAAGGCGCTTTTCCGAAACCCGTCGACCGCATCCGAATGACGCAGGTAAAGGATTACTTCCGGCTATCCGATCTGAACGAAAGGCGATGGCAGCGATTCGCCAGGCCGCCGACCTTATTATCGATACGTCCGACCACACCGTTCATACGCTGCGAAGGCTGATCGTCGAAACTTTCAGCCGTTCGACCGAAGGCACGCCCCTAAAAGTTTCGATAGTCAGCTTCGGTCACAAGTTTGGGAATCCCCGCGACCTGGACCTCTTGTTCGATGTCCGACATCTCCCGAATCCGTACTTCGAACCGTCGCTAAAGGATTTCACGGGCGACCATCCTAAGATCCGCGCATTTCTCGACAAGCACGCCGAAGTTGGTGAGACAGTCGGTCGTTTTACGGATATGCTGAAATACTTGTTGCCATTTTACCAGCGCGAGGGGAAGTCGTACCTGACGATCGGGGTGGGCTGCACCGGCGGCCGGCATCGCTCCGTAATGGTCGCAAACCGTCTGCGGGACATCTTGAAGAAGGAAAAATACAACATTTCGGTTGTTCATCGCGATATGCAAAAATGAACTATGAACTGGGAGCTATGAGCTATGAGCTATGAACTGTGAACTGTGAACTGTGAACTATGAACTAGTAACTCTCGTGCGTCGTAGACTCGATTAACTCTACGTTTACAGTTCACAGTTCATAGTTCATAGTTCATAGTTCACAGTTCATAGTTCACACTTCACAGTTCATAGCTCTCTTGTTAACAGACACGTATGACTAAAATAGGCGGAGTTGTCGTTTCACACGGTCAGGTCGCTACCGAGTTAGTTGCCGCCGCAGAAACAGTTGTTGGAGATATTAGCCACATTGTTGCGGTGTCGATCGGCTGGCATGATGATGTCGAGGCGGCTAAAAACGAGATCGAGAGGGCCATCAACAATGTCTCGCAAGGCGTCGGTGTCATAGTTTTGACAGACATGTTCGGAGGGACGCCGACCAATATCTCGGCAATGTTTTTAAAAGAAGAGGAGGTTGAGATAGTCACAGGCGTTAACCTTCCGATGGTAATAAAGCTGGCGTCGAACGCTAAGGAGATCTCGATCCTCGATCTGGCGCGAGAGATCGAGGATCAAGGCAAACAATCCATCTACCGGACCGGAGCACTGCTCGAGCCGCAACTGAAAAAACATGCTTGAAGGAAGCGTGACGGTTGTTAACCCCCTTGGACTCCATGCCCGGGCCGCGGCCCAGCTTGTACGAGTTGCCGGAAAATACCGTAGCCGCATAACTCTCCGACGCGAGGACGCTGCCGTGTTCGCTAACGCGAAATCCATACTCAGTGTATTGGCTCTTGCGGCTCCGATCGGGACCGTGCTCCTCATTGCGGCGGAGGGGGCGGATGAGCAGGAAGCCTTCGACGCAGTGATGTCCCTGTTTGCTGACGGCTTTGGCGAGATCTAGGTTGTTTTATGAGTTTGAATGGATTACCAGGTGACGGTTTGAGTGTTGGAATTCTTGGTGTGCCGCTGGGATATGGTGCGGGTCATACGGGAAGTGAGCTGGGTGTTGAGGCGATGCGCTTATCGCGAATGCGAGGCGGAATCCTGACCGACCATATTCGCGCGCTCGGTTATGAAGTTACTGAATACGGCAATTCAACGATCGTAAAACCCGTTATTGCGGCCGACGCGAACGCGAATCCTAAATATCTCACCGAGATGATAGCGTCCTGCACGAATATCGCAACGGACGTAAAGCGAGTTCTTGCCGACGGAGCTATCCCGATTATTCTTGGCGGCGATCATTCGATCGCAATCGGATCTGTATCAGGGATCGCGTCGCATCACCGAGGTGCGGGCCAGGACATCGGTCTTTTATGGTTCGACGCACACGCCGATATAAACACGCCGGTGACCTCATCGTCCGGCAATATTCATGGAATGCCGTTGGCGACGATACTCGGACACGGCAACGAGGACCTCGTCAATCTTGAAGGATTTTTCCCGAAGATAAAACCTGAGTACTGCGCTCATGTCGGTGCCCGCGATCTGGACGCGGGGGAGCGCCGTCTTGTACACGAACTCGGGCTTCGCGACAATTTTTTCACAATGAGTGATATCGACAAGCGTGGCATGCTCGCTTGCGTACAGGATGCGATCGCCATCGCTTCGGGTGCATCGGGCGGATTCGCCGTCACCTTCGATGTCGATATGATCGATCCGCGGTTCGCACCCGGCTCAGGAACACTTGTTCGTGGAGGTACGACATATCGTGAAGCTCACCTCGCACTCGAGGTGATCGCTCAGCACGGCGGCCTGCGGTCGTTTGAGATCGTCGAGGTCAACCCCATGCTCGATCAAAGCAACATCACCGTCGAGTTGGCTTGTGAACTCATCCTTTCGGTCTTAGGAAAAACGATACTTTGATTATTCACCGCAGCCACGCAGAGAAGCAGCTAGCTAAAAGTAGTCCAAGCGACACTAAAAATGGACTTCGAAAAGGCTGTCTTTCTCTGCGTCTTTGCGGTTAAGAGGACTATGAAACTTCGCGTTGGTGTAATATTCGGTGGGCGTTCCGGCGAGCACGAGATCGCTATCAGATCTGCCAGGACGGTCATCGAGCAGATCGATCCTGATAAATACGAGGTCGTACCCATCGCGATAACCAGTGATGGTCGATGGCTCAGCCCAGCCGAATCTGTCAAACAATTTCCCGATCACACGCAGCGCGTCTTCCTGGAGAGTTCGGGCGAACCATCGACCGCCTCGATCTCACTTTCCGGTGACACCAATCAAGGCGGATTGACTGTAATGGACGGTGACGGTGGCACGATGCCGCTCGATGTCGTCTTCCCGGTCTTGCACGGCACGTTTGGCGAAGACGGCACCATTCAAGGTCTTCTTGAAATGGCCGACATTCCATATGTTGGGTGCGGCGTGCTTGCATCGGCATGCGGAATGGATAAGACCGTGATGAAAATTCTCTTTCGCGACGCAGGACTTCCGATCTGCCGGCATGTCTGGTTTTTGCGGAGTGAATTCGAGAACGACCCTGCCGCAGTGGCGTCTTTAGTCGGCAGGAAGATCGGATTTCCGTGTTTCGTCAAACCAGCAAATCTTGGCTCGTCGGTAGGAATATCCCGAGCAGCGGACGAATCGTCGCTCCGTGACGCCGTGACACTCGCGGCGCAATTCGATCGCAAAATTATCGTTGAGGAATCACTTGATATGCGTGAGATCGAGTGCGCGGTTATCGGAAATGACAATCCGAAAGCGAGCTTGCCGGGAGAATATTTGATTCGGGACCAATCGAAAGCTTTTCTCGATTACACCGAAAAATATTCGGGCACCGGAAATAACGAATTCGTCGTGCCGGCTGCTGTTTCCGACGAGCTCGCCAAAAAGATCCAGAAAATGGCCGTCAAAGCGTACAAAGCAATCGACGGATCGGGTCTCGCCCGGGTTGATTTTTTCCTTCGCAACGACACCGGAGAGCTGCTTGTCAACGAGATCAATACGATGCCCGGCCTGACGGACGCCTCGGGCTTTCCAAAAATGTGGACCGGCAGTGGAATGACTTTTCCGGAAGTTATTGACGAACTAATCAGGCTCGCGATCGACCGGCATAAAGATAAGGCGAGGAATAAGACGAGTTTGATTTAGCGTTTTGCAGCGTGATAGCCCTTTCGGGTACGGATCGACAGGTTTGATTTCGAAACGCGAAGCTCTATCGCCCGCCACTTTCCATCCTTCGTCAGATTTTTTGGTTGATAGGCGAGTGTGTATTGACTGCCGAGTTCCGCGACGATCCTGCGGAATGCATCTCGCATCGCCACGCCGCCCGGCGTCGCGATGAATATTCCGCCAGTCTTTTCCGCAAAGTTCCGCAGCACTCCCTGATTCTGTGCCCGCTCCTTACCACTGCTTTCCAAGGCGGACATGTCGACTGTATATATCAATGCGTTCACCGAGAGCGCCGCCTTTAATGCCTTGTCGGCCGATAGCTTGCTAAAGGTGTCCTTTCCGTCGGAAAGAACGATAATGGCTCGACGCTTTTCTGGACGATCGCCCAGGTTTTTCGCAGCTTGAAATATCGCATCGTTTAGCGCCGTCATGCCATCGGCCTTCAAATCGAAGAGCTTCTCACTCACGTCGCGGCTATTCGAAAATTTCTGCACCAGCGATACTTTTGAATCGAACCGATAGATCTCGGCATTGTCCGAGTCCCGGATCCCGTCCAGAAATTTGATCGTGGCTGAACGCGCAAGACTGACACGCTGTTCCATGCTGCCCGAAGTATCGAGCAATATTACGGCTGCAAAAGGCGTCTCTTCGGCTGAAAAGAAGCTGATCTCTTGCTCGACACCGTTCTCGAAAATCGCGAATTGATTCTGTCTCAGTCCTGGAACGTGATTACCGGCGGCATCGGCTATCGTCGCGTTAACCACGACGATGGATGAATCGACGGTTACGACATCGCTGTCGTCCTGAGCGAATGCAGAAACGGGGACTAACAGAAGAAAGGTGAGAAAGGAGGTGATGCCGGTTCGGAATATTGGCATGTCGCGCTACTTCTTAATGCGAAGAAATTTGACTAGTTTGAGGACCGTATTCGAACTCTGTATAGCAACGACCGAAATACTGAACCGGGTGGTCTTCTTGAGCTCATCAACCAGTTTGACGGTTGTCGATCGAAGATACTCGAAAGCCTCTTCCATCGTTGACGGCCTTGCTTCGCTGACGGACTGGACATAACCAGAATCGTCGCTCTCGCCATTATCGTCCCCGCCGCCTAGTTCCTTGCGGATCTTCGTAACAACTTTTTCGAGAGATTCCAATCGGTTTTTATCCTGCTGCGAGATCGCCCGGTTTCGCGCGAACGAGGTTTCGAGTTGATTGGCGAGCCGAAGAGCTTCTTCTCCGCGTTCGAGCAATGCCTCATGTTCCTTCCTGTCACGTTCAGCCTTTTGCTTTGCGAGCATTTCGTCAATGCCCCGAGGCTTCTCGTCTCTCTGCCGTCGGCCCGAGCGAGAACTGGCATCCGGAAAGTCAGACTGCGCATAAGCGATCCCCGCCAAACCGCTAAATAGGGCAGCACAAATAATCAGCTTTACAAAGCGTGCGATCATACTTATTGATCTGTCGGTTTGGGGTCGTCAGGTGAACTGCCGGTGACCATCTCCACGAGCTTAACCAGAAATTCCTCTTCGGCACGGCCTGAGCTTTGAACCGTTGTCCATTCCGATACCAACCCGTTTCCGGCTCGTCCCTCGACTTTCGCGTTTACCGACACATTGTTCTGAATTCCGTCGATCGACTGTACCTCGATCGTCAGCGTGTATCGGGCCTGCGACCAAGCCCTGTCGGCGAAGGCCAAAATCCCATATCGGTTAAGCTCGTTCTGCGTGATGACGGGCCCCTTAGAGAATACGTAAGGCTGGGTGATGATCACGCCGTCACTCAGACGTGACGACGCTTCATCGACGACGATCTTTCGTTCCCTCAAGACCGCTATTATCGTTTCGACAAGAACATCCCGTCGAGAGTTCAGCCTGTACGGGTTCGGCAACCGATCGCGGTCGTGCGTCTTATCTTTGCCCCAATCCCACGATCGAGCGGCTTCCCCCGTCTGTCGGGTTGTCGTCTTGTTCGAGTCGTCCTTGATCTTTTGAGTTTGAGTATCGATACCCTTTTGTGCCGAAACGAACGAAACGGCCGTAAGAACAAATGTCAGCGAAACGAGATTCACAATGGGACGTCGGAAATACATAGGAAAAATATAACGCACTGGACCGGGAAACTGAACATAGGATGAGCAGAAAAATCTTTTGGTTGTAGGACGATGCTAGCGTTGCATGCTATCACCCTTCTTCTGGAGTTCGATCAGCAGGCTATGCTTCAGGAAGGCGTGGTGGGCGGAAAAGTATGCGATACAAAAGCCAGGGTAGCCATCAAGAAATCCCGCTTTTAAAAGGTATGCACGCATAAACGCGAAAACCGTTGCGAACACGGCTTTGACCGGAGACGTGCGACGGCCCGCTTCATACATCTTCAGTGCGCCGAGCGGAGCATATCGCTCGGCGATCATCTCGTTATGATGCCCGGTGCTATCGACGCTGTAATGCAGGATATCGCCCTTCAAGATTTCGACGCGGGCTTCCTGTTCCATCTGAACGGACTCGTGAACTATCGCTCCGTTCCACTTACCTCTGCGACGATCGAACAGACGAAGCTGCAGATCCGGATACCAACCGCCATGCTTTATCGCTCGGCCCATGTAATACGAAAGCCTTGGAATCCTGAAACCGTCGGCGTGCCCTTCCTTATCTGCCAACCCGCGAATCCCTTCTCGCAGTTCGTCAGTCACGCGTTCATCGGCATCGAGGCTAAATATCCAATCGTGCGCCGCCTCATCCACAGCGAATTGTTTCTGTGCGGAGAAGCCCGCCCACGGTTTCAGCAGGACGCGGGCTCCAAGAGATTCGGCTAACTCACGGGTCTGGTCGGTACTTTCCGAATCTACAACAATGATTTCGTCGGCCCAGCTCACCGAACGAATCGCGTCTTCGATATTCTTTTCCTCGTTATAAGTGATGATGGCGGCAGAGATCTTCACGAAGACGATTGTAGTGTGCTAATTCGAAAAATAAAAAAGCCACTTCAAGAACCATTCTTAAAGACGGCGTCAGCCGAGGTATCTGTCACGCCGCTCTCGTCGGGAGGGAAGTTGTCTTAATTGGCGTCCGTCGGTGAGACTACGTCGATGTTGTTAATCTGAAACGTCGTCGAAGTTGCCCGCTGCAGATCGGCGATCGCCTTGTTGTAATCGGTTTCGGCGCGAATTTCGAGGTTTCGTGCATTCGTCAAAGCGTTCTCCCGCTGGAACAAGAGGAATGTCGTCGAGCGACCCGAATCAAACAACGCTCGTTCGCCTTTAAGAAGTTCCTCCGCATTTTTCCGTGCGCGGCGGGCCGACAGAACGCGTTGACGCGCAGTCTCGACCGCTTGAACCGCATTTCGAACTTCGACGATCACGACCTGTTCCTGTGCACGAGTCTGCGTCGATATCTGATTTTCGAGAATTCGTGCTCCCGCCAGATCTGCTCTTGCGGTTCGGTTGCGGAACGGAAACGAGATCGTCACACCTACGGAATAGTTCGGCGAATCGCTGCGGAACACGTTTGCCAGCGAGCGGCCAAATCCACCGACGAGGAAAGAACGCGTACCCGGAATCGTAACCGTAGGGACGGTGAACGACGGGCTGCCCGGTGTCCTGCGTATTAGATCTAGGAGGAACGAGTTGGCATTAATAAGCGTTGCCGCCGGATCCTGTGAGATCAACGGAACGGTAACGCTGTCCGTCGACGCGCCACCAAGAGACAAACCGTTGAGCGAGAACGTCGTATTCAGGTCTATCCTGGGTTTTGTCTGATCCTTGAAATAGGCAAGGTCGATCTTATTGATGTCCGACGCAAGCTTCAGTCGACGAAGCTCGTGCCGGTTGTCCATCGCGTCCTTGATCGCAGCGTCCAGGTTGACGCCATCTAAGCTAAACGCCGGCTTGTCGGTCGGCACGTAACTCGACGCCCACTCGGCCGAGGTCGCGTCCCTTAACAAAAGCTGCTTGAGAATATTCTCTGTGACCGAAACTTGCTGCGTTGCGAGGAGCAGGTCGCTCTCGCGATTAGCGAGCTCGGTTTCGACTTCCCAACGAGCTAGCGGTGCCGCGGCACCGGCTCGTATCCGGGCCTCGACCTGACGCAAATTCTCTCGCGACAACTCGAGATTCGCCTGTCGATTCTGCTGATCGCGGAGCGCGAAAACCAGGTCCCAATAAGTGCGCTGTACCTGAGCAATGATCTCGATCGTCTGACGACGGAAATCCACGTCGGTCTGTTCAAGCCGCCGACGCGCGATCTTCAAATTTCGACGCGTCGTGTCGATCTTTAAATTCCGGAATAACGGCTGAGTATAGCGGACGCCGATCTGCGAAGAGTAAATCGCACTGCCACCGCCGCCCCCGAGATTTCCGGAGCTGACCTGTTGTTGCGAGAATGCGTTCTCAGTACGGGTGTTGTTGAAAAACGCCTGATAGTTTCCGCCGCCATGCCGGAGGAAATGCGTCACGCTCGAGTTGATGTTGAAGTCGTTCGTACCCGAAGCGCTGCCGGTCGTCGAGTTTCGCGTATAAGTTGGCGTGACCGAAAATACCGGATCAAAGAATCCTAGAACCGAGCGGATCTGCGTCTCCTGAAATCGCACGTCGTCTCGCGTGATCTCGATAGTATTGTTATTGGCCAGCGCTTTACGGATCGCTTCGTCGAGCGAAAGGGACAGTGGTTCGCCGGACGCGATCCCGACGCGCGTAAGATTTGACTGCGAGGGCGGCTCAGCGGGCACGGCCTCAACGCTCGGATTCTCCGTCCGCAGAGACGGCAATTGTGAATCTGCCTTTGTTCTGGCCACCTGATCGCCCTGGGCGCTCAATTCCTCGGCGCACAAGCTGAAAATCATCGCAAGTAGAGTTGTGAATAACAGCGTATTGCTGAGGCGAATTCTCATTGTCGGATTGCTCCAGGCTTTGTAAGCTAGTTCGGTACAAGCAAAAAACTCAATCGGGTACTACGTCTCGTAAATTCGGATAGTTTCAACAATCTGCCGTGTCGATGTTGAGCTTTCTTTTGATGTTTAGCCGTGATTACGGTATCGTGAACGTTTTAATATATTACTAATTCTCGGAGGATAATAATCACAAATGGGTATCAAAGTCGGGATTAACGGATTTGGGCGCATCGGTCGAAACGTGATGAGGACTTGTCTTGGAGACAAAGACATCGATTTCGTCGCGGTAAACGATCTCACGGACACTAAGACCCTCGCGCACCTTTTGAAGTATGACTCGGTCATGGGCAATCTCGATCAAAAGGTCACAGCCGACGGAGATACGATCAGCGTCGAAGGCGAAAGCTTCAAGGTATTTTCCGAAAGGGATCCAGCGGCTATCGACTGGTCATCCGTGGGCGCCGAGATCGTTATCGAATCGACGGGCATATTCACAAAAGCAGAAGATGCCGGTAAACATCTCCGCGGCACCGTGAAGAAAGTCATCATCTCCGCTCCGGCGAAAGGCGAAGACATCACTATCGTACTCGGCGTAAACGAGAACATGTACGACGCCGCAAAGCACAACATTATCTCGAATGCGTCGTGCACGACGAACTGCCTTGCTCCGGTGGCGAAGGTGATTCATGAGAAGTTCGGTATCAAGAATGCCCTGATGAATACGATCCACAGCTATACGAACGATCAGCAGTTGCTCGATCTTCCGCACAAAGACCTTCGCCGAGCGCGTGCGGCAGGTCTGTCGATGATCCCAACCTCGACGGGTGCGGCAAAGGCTGTCGCCCTCGTTATCCCGGAACTAAAGGGGAAGTTCGACGGCATTTCGGTGCGTGTACCGACGCCTAACGTATCGCTGGTCGATGTCGTCATGAATGTCGAAAAAGAAACCTCGGCCGAAGAGGTGAACCGCGTTTTGAAGGATGCGGCCAACGAAGAACTGAAGGGAATTCTCGCTTTCTCGGAAGAGCCTCTGGTATCGATCGATTTTCGCGGCAATCCGAATTCGTCGATCGTCGATGCGGAAAATACAAAGGTCATCGGCGGGACCTGCATCAAGATCCTTTCCTGGTATGACAACGAGTGGGGTTATTCGTGCAGAGTTCGCGATCTTGTGAAATTTATCGCCAATAAGGGTCTTTAGTATCTACGACGACGTTAATCTTATGAGCGTGAAGCGCAAGTTTATTTTCATGTTTGTTTACAGCGCATTGATTGCAGCCGTGTCGATCGGCGCCGCGTGGGCGCAGGGACCTCAGGCCGAAGGCGTTAAGATCTTCGCGGGACGGGACGGCGTAGGAATGTCGCAGGACATTCCGATCGGAACTTTTCAGGTTGACGGAAAACAGCTTTCGTCGAGCGATGACAAAGGTCCAAACGTTTCGGTAAAGGTGGCGAAGGACTATTTTGTGCGATTCTGCGAGCAGAAAGACGGTACCGGAAAATGTGAAGAGTACGGCGAAGGGATTCACAATCTCCTTTCACTTGAGTTCAACTTTATTAAGGTGTGGAACGGAGTTGCGTTGGAACGTCCGCCCCACACCAATCCGTCCGGCACCAATCCTCCCGCGGCTCCTGTATCCGCGCCGGTGACGGTTTTTGAGCAAAAGAACTGGGGCGGTAGAGCTCAGATTTTCCGCCCCGGAATGTACAGATCGTTTCGCGGCGAATTCGGTAAGATCAACGACAATCAGGCCAGGTCTGTGATCGTCGCAAAGGGTTTTCGGGCCCGTTTCTGCTCGGACGAAGGTTTGAACTTTCGAGGATCGGGGGATTGTGAGATCCACGAGGAAGGTAGGCATAACCTTCGCTTTGCCAACAGCGTGTCATTTATCGAGGTAACGGATCTCGCCGATAATGCCGTGAATGACGAGAAGATGCCTGTCATTCTCTACGAAGACCAATCTCAAACCGGCAAGATGCAGGGATTTGACGTTGGAACGTTCTTCGCGAGCCGTAGCCAGTTGCGCAAAATTGGTAATGATCAGGCCTCGTCGATTACCGTCAAGGAGGGCTACCGTGCGGTCGTCTGCTCGGACGAACCTGCCTCAGGTGATGAAGGCATAAATTGTGAGGAGTTCGGGCCGGGACGAAAGAATCTTAAGAATAAGAAAGCAGCGTCGTATCTGAAAGTGTGGAAGGATACGAAATAACCTGCTGCCCTTATGAACAAGAAAACAATCAAGGACGTCGATATTGCCGGCAAGCGCGTTCTTATTCGCGTCGATTTTAACGTTCCGATCAAGAGCGGACACATCGAGGACGACACGCGGATCCGCGGTGCTCTGCCGACGATCGAATATGCGATCTCGAAAGGGGCGAAGATCATTCTCGCATCGCATCTTGGCCGTCCTCTGAAAGACAAGAAAAAGGCCGAAGAGAAGGGAATGCCCTATCACGAGGGCAAGTATTCTCTGCGCCCTGTCTACGAATACTTGCGTACACTTCCCGAGCTTCAAGAGGTCTCAGAGAATGCGGACGATCAGCCCATAATCGGCAGCGAGGGCACTGCCGTGGGCAAGGCCGAGATTAAGAATGACCGCGTGTTCTTTGTCGACGACTGTGTCGGAGCAAAGGTTGAAGAGGGCGCAAAGCTGCTGCAATCAGGCCAGATTCTTCTACTTGAGAATTTGCGGCTTCACGCGGAAGAGGAAAAGAACGATCCAGAATTCGCAAAACAACTCGCATCGCTCTGCGATATTTATGTAAACGATGCGTTCGGCACGGCACATCGGGCGCACGCTTCGACTGAAGGCATAACGCATCCCGTCGACACCTGCGTCGCCGGTTTGTTGATGGAAAAAGAACTGGACTTTCTCGGCAAGGCTCTGAATAACCCGGAGCGGCCGTTCGTTGCGATACTGGGCGGAGCCAAGGTTTCGGACAAGATACCTGTCATCGAATCGCTTATTGAGCGCAAGGTCGATAAGCTTTTGATCGGCGGTGCGATGGCTTATACATTCTTCAAAGCCCAGGGATTCACCATCGGCAAGTCGCTCGTCGAAGATGAAATGATGCCCCAAGCCCTCGAGATCGAACAAAAAGCGAATGACGCCGGCGTCGAATTGCTCCTGCCGACCGACCATCAGGTCGTTGATTCATATGATCCGCTGAACTCGCGTAAAACGATCCCAGTCGCATTTACGAATGCCGGCCTCGTCGGTCTGGATATCGGCGTTGAAACGATTGAGATTTTTCGCAAGGCTCTCGACGGAGCGAAGACGATCGTTTGGAACGGACCGATGGGAATGTTTGAGGAAAAGCCTTTTGACGAAGGAACGGTAGCGATCGCAAAAGCGGTTGCCGACGCGACGGAAAAAGGCGCAACCTCGATAGTCGGCGGCGGAGATTCGGTTTCGGCAGTTAATCAGGCGGGACTTGACGACAAGATCTCTCATATATCGACCGGCGGCGGAGCGACGCTTGAGTTTCTTGCCGGTGATGCACTGCCTGGAGTCGAGGCTCTTGACGATAAATAAATGAGAAAACCCATAATTGCCGGTAACTGGAAAATGTACAAGCTGCTCGGCGAAGCGGTTGATACCGCGCTCGCCTTGAAGCCGCTCGTCGCCAATGCAAATCACTGCGAGATTGTCATCGCACCTGTTTTTACGGCTTTAAGGACAGTCGCCGACCGGCTCGA
The DNA here is from genome assembly GCA_041745575.1 of Pyrinomonadaceae bacterium. Classification (GTDB taxonomy): domain Bacteria; phylum Acidobacteriota; class Blastocatellia; order Pyrinomonadales; family Pyrinomonadaceae; genus OLB17. The sequence goes on along the minus strand of JBGTIQ010000032.1, from coordinate 30,242 downwards.
AGGCTCAAATATTCATATCGCTGCTCAGGATTGCGCTGCCGAATCTAAACACGGGGCCCATACCGGAGAAGTCGCGGCCGACATAGTCAAAGATGCCGGATGCTCACACGTGATCGTCGGCCATTCGGAACGCCGGCAGCTCTACGGCGAGACCGATGCGACAGTAAACTTAAAAACAAAGTCGGCTATTCAGGCGGGCCTTGTCGTCATAGTTTGCGTCGGGGAAACGCTTGCCGAAAGGGAATCGGGGAAAGCCGAGAGCGTCGTCCAAAGCCAATTAATCAAAGGGCTGGATGGTTTGACAGTCGCAGACACGGAACGTATCATTATCGCTTACGAGCCTGTTTGGGCGATCGGAACGGGTAAAACCGCGACGCCGGAACAGGCTCAAGAAATGCATGCGGTCATCCGCCGTACGATAGGCGAGACCCACGGAAAGCAAGTCGGCGATGGAATGCGGATCTTATACGGCGGTTCGGTTAAGCCGGACAATATCGGCGAATTGATGTCTCAGAAAGATGTCGACGGTGCTCTGGTCGGCGGAGCGAGCCTCGAAGCAACGAGCTTTGAAAAGATTGTAAATTATAGGTAGGGCAGAAATTGGAATACGTTTTATACACAATATTTTTCGTCGCGTGCATCGTGTTGATCGCGGCTGTTTTGTTACAGCCGGGTAAGACCGATGCGGGTGCGTTGTTTACAAGCAATGTGTCGAGCGCGTCAATGGGTCCGAGGGGCACTGCTTCGGTGCTTTCAAAACTGACAATAGCTGCAGCGATCGTATTCATGATCACGGCGCTCCTGATCTCGATGCCGGCGCTTACCGGAAACATTTCTGTATTGAGCGGGGCGGACACTCCCGCCGAAGAACAGTCGGTGGAACAGCAGACTGAGCCTGCTAATACGAATATCGCGACCGATGGCAATGACGGTGCTCTCATCGAAACGCCCGCGACGAATTCGTTCCAGGCCGATGTCAACGCAACCACAAATTCGGCACCGGCGGCGAACACGAATCCTCCGGCCAACAAATAGGTCTTTCGATTTTTGAATTATTGCTGAGGTGGCGTAATTGGTAGCCGCGCACGTTTGAGGGGCGTGTGGAGTAATCCGTGCGGGTTCGAGTCCCGCTCTCAGCACCACATATAAGTGATGAGTGATGAGTGATAAGTGATAAGTGATAAGCGTGCAGCATCACTCATCACTCATCACTCATCAATCACTCGGGATCAGCATCGTTCCCGTGCCCTGGTCAGTAAAAACTTCCGACAGTAGTCCATTCCTATTCGTACCGCCGATGACGTGTGCCGAGGCGACGCCGCGATCCAAAAGCGAGATCAGGCTCTCGAGCTTCGGAATCATACCTCCGGTCGCTTTGCCTTCATTGATCAATTGCCGGGCGTCTTTTGTCGACAAACGGTCGATCTTCGTCGATTCGTCCTTCGCGTCCAGATAAATACCATTCACATCGGACAACAGAATGAGCTTTTCGGCTCCAAGTCCGACCGCGATCTCAGATGCGATCGTGTCGGCGTTTATGTTGTAAATCTTGCCGTCGTCGTCGGCTCCCAGCGATGAGATCACGGGGAGATAATCGCTTTCCAGTAGCAGGTTGATCAGCCGCGTATCGATCTCGACGATGTCACCAACGTGCCCGAAATCCACAGATTCGGTTTCGCCGGTACTCCGGTTAAGGACATCAGTCGGCGGTCGACGCACCGCTTTGACAACACCGCCATCGATCCCCGACAATCCGACCGCATCGATTCCGCGATGTCGAAGCGCGGCGAGTATTTCGGTATTGATCTTCCCGCGAAATATCATTTTCGCGAGCTCGAGTGTGTCGTCGTCCGTGACGCGTCTCCCGCCGATCACGGTCTGCACGACGCCTAATTTTTGCGCCAGCTCGGTGAGCTGTTTTCCGCCACCGTGGATAACGCATATACGTATTCCGACCTGGTGCAGCAACGCAAGCTCTTCCGCCAGAGAACGCAGGTTGGCCTTATCTTCGGTCACTTTTCCCGAAAACTTTATGACGAACGTCTTTCCTTTGAATCGCTGAATGTAGGGAAGTGCTTCGCGAAGAAGATCGAGTGTGTCTATGTTCATTTGATCAGCTCCGACATTATCGCCTTCTGGATGTGCAGGCGATTCTCCGCCTCGTCGACGACGACCGATCGTTCCGAATCGATCACACCATCGGTGACAATCACGTTTCGGCGGACGGGAAGACAATGCATAAAGATGGCGTCGCTCGTTGACTCCATTTTCTGTTCATCGACGATCCAGTCGTTTCTGAATTGATTCCGATATTCAATGTCGGCAGCCGCGTTACCATAAAATTGACTGGCACCCCAGCTCTTTGCATAGACAACTTCAACACCCTCAAACGCCCGATCCACATCATTCGTGAATTCTACGGTTCCGCCCTGAACTTCGGCTTCGGCTCGAATCGTATCGATGAGTTCGGCATCCAGCTCATAGCTCTTCGGATGCGCGACCCGGAGGTCATGACCCATCTGCGCAGCTGCAAGCGCAAAGCTATTTGGAACAGCCATCGGCAGGGCCTTCGGGTGCCATGCCCAAGTCATCAACACCTTTTTTTTCTCGATGCCAAGGTTCTCGCGAATCGTCATCATGTCCGCCATTGCCTGACATGGGTGATGCATAGCCGATTCGAGATTGATTATCGGAACGCTTGCGTACTCAGCGAACGCATTGAGGATCGGATCCGTCCGCTCAGTCTTCCAGTCCTTTAGCTCCGCGAAAGTCCTCACGCCGATCGCCGAAACATATCTCTCCAAAACTCGAACAAACTCTTTCAGGTGCTCAGTTTTATCACCGTCCATTACCACGCCATCGCGATGTTCGAGCGACCATGATGTGCTGCCCGGCTCGAGGATCACAGGATTACCGCCGAGTTCGTAGATTCCCACTTGCATTGATGCCCGGGTCCGCAAACTCGGGTTGAAAAAAACGAGCGCGACAGATTTTCCGCCGAACGGCTTGTCGCTCGTCCGCTCCCTCTTTGTTTCAAGACCCAAATCGATCAGGCGCACCAGATCTTCGTTTGAGTGGTCCGATGTCCTCAAGAAGTTCTTCACGATGCAGCTCCTACAGCGGTTTCAGCGACGCAAGCTACAAACTCTTCCACCTGTCCAATAGTTGTGCAGAGCGGTGGAAGCAGCCGTAGAACTTTGGGGTCGCTGGATGTGCCTGTAATAATGTTTTGCTCGAGCAATCTGGCGTGAATCTTCGAACACGGTTCTGAAAATTCGATTCCGATCAAACAGCCTTTTCCACGGACGGAGACGATGCCCGGAATGCCACCGACGCGCTCGCGAAGCGTGTTCTCGATCATCCGCGCATTCTCGATCATTCCATCGTTTTCGATCGCTTCGAGCGTCGCAAGCACGGCCGCCATTGCCAGCATCCCGCCGCCAAACGTCGTTCCTAGATCGTTCTCCTTGATCTGCGATGCAACCAGCTCGTTCAATATGCAAGCACCAACCGGCACACCGCTCCCGAGGCTTTTCGCGAGGGTGATAATGTCAGGCTCGATACCGCCTGCAAGTTTGCTTCCGGCAAAGAACCAGTTTCCGGTTCGGCCGATCCCGGTCTGGACCTCGTCAAAGATCAGCATGATTCCATGCTCATCGCATAAAGCGCGCAGCCGTTTGAAAAACTCGGGTCCGGCTTCGCGAACGCCGGCCATCGATTGAATAGGTTCAAGAATAATTCCCGCGGTCTTGTCGTCAGCGAGCGATGCAACCGATTCAATATTTCCAAACTCCGCTTCGACGTGAGACGGAACGTTCGGCTTTCCGATCTCTCGATACTTTCCGAGAAACGTCGCGGAAATCGAATCCGCCGTGCGCCCATGGAAGCCGCCCGAAAAGGAAATTATCTTTTCCCGCCCAGTTGCCATTCGAGAGGCCCGCATCGCATTCTCATTCGCCTCCGTACCTGAATTGCAGAAGAAAACTTTAGTCAGGCTTTTGGGTGCGACCGATGCGAGCTTTTCCGCCGCTCGGCCCCGAACTTCCGAAAATACGAGGTTCGAATAAAATAAAACTTTCTCCGCCTGGTCCTGGATCGCTTTCACAACATGCGGATGCGAATGTCCGGTTGCACAGACCGCGTGGCCGCCGTAGAGGTCGAGATACTTCTCGCCCTCACTCGTCCAAATCGACGCACCGCTTCCGCGCTCCACGGCGATCCCCATCTTCCTGTAGGTGGCGACCTGGAACTCTTCTTCCAATTGTGAGATCTCGTTGAAGTTCATATCGATCGTGTTCAGATGTGCAAGCTCTAGCTTGATTTACTAAAAGAATCCAACCTTAACCCGCACACAAAACTGTTACGGATTACTTCCGGCAAACCGAAGTCCGGTAGTTTCATCGATGCCGAACATCAGATTCATATTCTGCACGGCCTGTCCGGCTGCTCCCTTGACCAAATTATCGATTGCCGAGAAGATCACGATCTGTTTGCCATTCGAGAAAGCTCCGATATCACAAAAGTTCGTATTCTTCACCCAGTTGATGTCGGGGGACCCGTCAACTAGCCGGACAAAAAAGGAATCACCGTAAAAACTGGAGAGCACGTTGCGAACATCTTCGTTGGTCATGTTAACTGTCGTTTCGACATAGCACGACGCAAAGATCCCGCGTGAAACCGGCAAGCTGTGTGTCATGAAGACAAGTTCGCTGTCGAATGATCCAACTTCCGCCAAATGCTGTTCGATCTCCGGCACATGCTGATGAACGAATGGCTTGTAAGCATAGAAGGAGTTTGTACGTTGCGGATGATGCGTATTGGCCGCAGGCTTTATCCCCGAACCGCTCGAGCCAGTCTTAGCATCGACAATGATCTTCCCGCTCAAAAGCCCGCTCCTGACCAGTGGCGTAAGAGCAAGCAACGTGGCCGTCGCAAAGCATCCGGGATTTGCGATGTATTTCGCCGCGCGAATTGAATCCCGATTCGTCTCTGTCAGTCCATAGGTAAACTCAGATTGCAGGTCCGGTGCGGTGTGAGGGAATCCGTAGTGCGTTTCGAAGGAGGCCGCGTCGTCGAGGCGGAAATCTCCAGAAAGATCGATTATCTTAACAGGATCGGGAAGCTTCGGAATCAGGTCCATTGCCTGCCCGTGTGGTAAAGCAAAGAACGCAAGGTCGATATCGACCATCGTTCCGAGGTCATCCGGGACCCGTTGAAATTCGAGATCCGTCAGACCCAACAGATTCTTGTGTACTTGCGAAACGAGCTTGCCGGCATGTTCGTGAGCCGTAACGAGCGCGACCTCGACGTTCGGATGGAATAGCAGAATACGGAGCAGCTCGCTGCCCCCGTAACCCGAGCCGCCAAGTATAGCTACCCGTTTCTTCATGCGAGCGCCGTCTCCGTCTTTGCGTGCATGCCGGCCTTAACAAGTTCGAACAGCATCCGACCGTCTCGACGCGCATTCCCGGCAGGCAGACCAAGTTGCATCGTCACGAAATCCTCACCCATTTGCGAATCGGTCACGGAACCAGCGACAACATCGATATCCACCCCGAACTCACCGAGGACGGTCTTTCCACCGATCACTCCGACATAGTCCGGAGCACAAAACACTAAGCTCGAGACGGCATCCATTATCAACGGATCGCGAAGTATCTCGTCGACACCGTAGCCACCAACGATACCGTCTCCGAGTTCCGCGACAATTAGATCAGGTGAAAAACTATTTAGGTGATTAAAAAGAGACCGAGCGAACCCGGCGAGGTCTTCGCATTCAACCGTCGAGGGCAATCCGCAATCCAGAAAGCTCGCGGTGACAAACGCGCCATGATCCTGCATGTTCAGCGTGTCGCGGAGGCACGCTATTCCGGTCAGCTTAACGCCTGCGACCGTCAATCCGGAATTCGCTGCCTGACGGATAATCTCGACCGCAGCGATCGTTTTGCCAGAATTCATACACGAGCCTGCAACGAGGACGACCGGAGCCGATTCGTGGAGACCGTCACTCGGAATAAGGCCTGCGTCGCCGATATTCATCGGCAATCCAAGCTCATCGCACGCCGAACCGATGATCTCAATCTCGATCGCGTCCGAAAGCGATGAGTGATGGCCCTTACATTCGCCGATCACGCCGCCCATGTTAAGGAGATGCAGCTTGTCGCCCGCCTTAACAAGTGAGGGAACATCGCCGACAAAACCTTTCAACGCTCGACGCTTTCCCAGCACGCCGAGTAAAATGTCACCCTGATTTATCTTCGCCAGCCGCCCGCTGGGGAGTTCCAAGTTACCGTACGTAACAGATTCCGTACGGGCCTTCACGACAACGACGTCACCGACCCGCGGCTTGTACTCGGCAGTGTTCACACGAATTCGTTTTCCCAGTGTTAGCGGCGACGTCGCCGACCCGATCTTGTCTACTTCGACAAACATTTTTCCCCCTTTGTTCACCCAGCCGCAAAAATCATCTTCAATTTTTTTATCGCAGCCTTCTGATCCTGCTCGCCGTCGACGGCGATAAAGATCGTGTCATCACCCGCGATCGTCCCAGCGATCTCACCGATCTTCGATCCATCTATACGTACTGCGGCAGCGGACGCTAACCCTGCAGAGCATCGAACCACGATCAAGTTCTCGCCCGCCGGGATGATCGCCGAGACGCCAAATGGACTCGCCTCCTCGACCGGCAGTTCGATGGCGGCATATCTACCATCGACTTTCACGACACCCAACTCGTCGAGGTCGCGAGATATGCTCGCTTGTGTGACCCGGAAACCGGCATCACTCAATAATTGGGCGAGCTCGTCCTGACGACTAACATGTCTCGACTCGATGACGTCCAGAATCAGCTTGTGCCTTTCCATTTTCTGCATAATCTGCATACTATATGCACCAATACACGGATATTTGATGCATAGCTGTATAATATGCGTTGTTTATGCATTTATTGTCAAGCGGAGGTCTTCCGCAAAATCGCGAAGGCGCTAAGGCACGGTAGAAACTGGACGGGTAGGGAGGGCGTTCGGAAAACCGAAACCTCGAATGGAACCGGGCCCCCAAACGTAAGACGGTGATTAGCGACCTTCGATTTTCGAGCTCTTTGCGGCTTTGCGACTTTGCGGGAAAAACAATTTTCGAGGGTCTTGGGCAGAAACCCGACGGGTAGGAAGGGTGTTCCGCAAACCAAAACCTCGAAAGGAACCGCGCCCCGCTAACAGAAGCCGAGTCTTAGAAAATACTGAGTTTGATCCGGAGGTATTTCTTGGGGTTTTGACGGAAGTCGTAGATGAGTTTCGTCCCTTCACTCGAAAGCTGGTTAAAATTGGACGCCGTCTGATTGATGTTGTTGAAGAGGGTTTCGTCCGTCACGAATTTTCCGAGGGTTCCTTTCCCAGCTTGTGCGTCGCCAAGAATCGAGTCGATCTTCGTGGCAGTCGAATTGAAACGTGCCAGTGTCTCTTTCGCATCGTTGTAGAGCTGTTCGTCCTTAAGAAACTTGCCAAACGTGCCACGGCCCGCCGTAAGGTCCGCAGAAATCAACTTAAAATCGTCGGCAATGCCGTTGATTTTTGCCGCCGAAGTTCGGAGATCGATGATCGCCGCCCGCGTCTCATTATACAAAGCATCATCGGTGACAAATTTTCCTGCGGATCCGCGCCCGGACTTGATATCGGTGGAAATGCTTTCAAGTTGGGCGAGCGTATTGTTCAGGCTGTTGTAGAGCGCCGGGTCGTTGAGAAGTTTACCAGCAGAGCCTTGTCCGCTGTTGACCTTGTCCAACGTGGTCTGGAGCTTTGTAACCGTCAGCCTGGTCTCGCCGATCGTCGCGTCAAGACTTCGGTACAGCGATTCGTCATTGACGATGCGTCCAAGCGTGCCTTCGCCCTGATTCGCCTTGTTTAGGATCTCGTTCGCGGGGACGGCTATTTTGTTGATCTGCTCAAGCAGATCGTTCCCGGTCTGAGTGAGCTGATTGATCGAGATCGCGACGCGCGATTCCAGTATGTCGTTCTCGGAAACCGGAGTGCCTTTTGCCGTTCCGGGCGAGATATTTATGACCTTGTCGTTCGCGAGCAACGAGGTCGCGATCAGCTGAGCGTTGGAATCCGTTCGGATGCGCTCATTGATGGGCTGGCCGTTCAATTCCGAACCGACCAGCATAACCGCTTCGATCTTGAAATCTTCGGGGCTGTCGGGCGGCAAGAGCCTCACGGTTTCTACCTTCCCGATGCGTACGCCCGCAAGCTGTACTTCGGACCCTTCGCGAAGTCCGTCGGCCGCGGCAAACCGCGCTTTAAGGCGAATCTTCTTTTCGAAGGGGTTGAAGTCGCCGCTTGAGTTCAAGATCAGAAATCCCAGCACGGCCAACCCGATCAGAACAAAGATCCCGACACGGAGCTTGCTAAACGTTAGTGTTTTTTTGGTTTCCACCATGCTAAGTGACTAAGACCTGTGTCCGTGAATAAAACGATGGATGTACTCGTCGCCGGAATTTCGCAGACGCTCATCGGAGCCGTTGAAGATTATCTTTCCATCCCGAAACATTAACACTTCCGTATTTATCAAACAAAGTCGTTCCCCTTCCTTCTCGTACACGACGCGGCCTTCGGTGTCGACCGTGGCATATTCGGACGAAAGGTATTTAACGTTGTTCATTTCGTGTGTAACAAATATTGAAGAGACATCTTGCAGATCTCGGAGTTTGATCGCCAGTTGACAGATCGTTCGCGCCGTCGGAGGATCGAGGCCAGCCGTCGGCTCGTCGAAGAGTACGATCTCCGGATCACCGACCAGAGCACGGGCGATCCCGACTCTTCGCCGCATACCACCGGAGAGCTCGTCGGGCATTTTGTCTATCGCGTCTTCGAGATCGACGAATCGGAGCATCCGCGTTACTTCCTGTTCGACCTCACCTTCATCAATCACGCCCTGCTCGCGTAAGCGGTAAGCGACGTTCTCGTAAACTGACAGCGAATCGAAAAGGGCACCCTCCTGGAAGACCATACCGATCTTCTTCCTAACCTCCATCATCTCCTCTTCGGTGTAGTCAGTAATATCTTCGCCATCGATGAGTATGCGGCCGGCGTCGGGCTTCAAAAGGCCCAGGATCAACCTCACCGTTGTGGATTTGCCGCCGCCGCTCCGCCCTAGGATGAGCTTCGTTTCGCCGCGACGAACGGTGAAGCTGACCCCGTCGAGAACCTTTTTATCGTCGAAGGCCAAATGGACATCCCGAAATTCAATCGCTGCCCTTCTCCGTTCCGGGTCATCGACTGCGTCCTCCAGATCCATCGGCTCGAGCCGCTGGTCGACGTCATCTAAAACTTCAATTTCCGAGGATGGAAACATAATAGTCGGGATACATAGCGGCTAAATCACGCCGACGCCAAGCACGGATTGAATCGCCTTGGCGAGAAAAAAATCAAAAATGATGACCCAGATCGACGACAGTACGACGGCGTTAATTGTCGATCGGCCGACACCGACCGTGCCGCCGGTAGTGCTTAGCCCTTTGTAGCATGCGATGCCGCCGATCAGCAATCCGAAGAAGACTGGCTTGATGACCCCGCCGATGACGTCTTCGGTAGTGATGCCGTTGCGAACTGAAGTTAGAAAAACGTTTACATCCTGGTCGAAAATATATGACACCACGGTTCCCCCACCGATAATGCCGAAAATATCCGCCGCAACGGTCAGAAACGGCAGCATTACGATAAGTGCAATGAGCCGAGGTGTGACAAGTTTCTTGATCGGATCGCTCCCAAGCGCTCGCATCGCATCTATCTGCTGCGAGACCACCATTGAGCCGAGCTCGGCTGAGATGGCCGATCCGATGCGTCCGGAAACCATAAGAGCAGTCAAAACCGGTCCAAGTTCGCGAACAAGAGACGTGGCGACCGAGCGCCCGGCTTCGTTATGAACACCGTAGTACTGCAGAGTCGGGAATGTTTGGAGCACCAGAACGCCGCCCGTGAAAAAGCCTGTCAGCAAAACGATGGGAAGCGATCCGACACCGATGAGGTCCATCTGCCGGATGATCTCGCCCGGATATCTCGGAGGCCGAAAAAGTCCGGTTAAGACACTCCACAGCAGCAGACTTACTTCCTGCAGCTGATCAAGAAATTTTGCGACTGGATTCATCTAGCGGGTCTAAATGCGAGTTAGCTTGGGATTTGATAAAGGGTACAACGAACTATAGGAAACGCCAAACACCAAAGCAGCCGGCCCATTGCTGGACTCGGCTGCTTCCGTAATTGGCAAATATTCAATAGTTCCCGGGTGGCCGCTGCGGAGAACCGTCGCGAACCCGCGGCATGGCTCCACCACCCCGTCGCATTCGGCGATCGCGGATTTCCGCTTCGCGAACTTCCGCAAAACGTCGTCTCAACTCGCGAAACCGGACGAGTTGTTCGGGTGTTAGCACCTTTCGTACGGAGAGTTCGCTTTCAAATCGTAGGCGAGCAAGCTCTGCTTGGGCGGCCTGGACGTCTTTTAGACAATTCTGAAATTCTTCGTCACGTACTGAGTCACGGTAGATCGCCATATCAAGTGCGCGATTCGCCTCCTGCATTCGGCGCTGCGCTTGCATCATCGCCGGCCGGCGTTCCTGGTTCATCCGTCGGATTTGTTGGATCTGCTCTCTCGATAGTCCCAGCTCGGCGAGTAAATTAGGCCGCCGCTCGTCGAAACGTTCATCCTGCGGACCGCCACCTGACGAAGGGCCATCCTGGCCATAGGCAACGCTCGCGACAGTCGCTAACAAGGCAAATAATAGAAGGACGAGTTTTGCGTATTTCATTTCAGTATCGACCTATTTCCTGGCTTCAATATTCGCGAACAGCTCGGCTAATCGAAGCGACGTATCTTCATCATCGGCGAACTCGTTGAGCCGCGGAATGGTTTTATCTAAGTTCAGCGCCATGTTCTGTTTTGCTTCGACAGGTCGCGGACGCGTCAACTTCGCATTCCGAACCGGATTCCTCTCCTGAATGTGCGCGGGAGCAGCGATTCGAAGAGGTTTGGGCTGTCGATCGCCGGCATCGACCTCGATTTCGTTACTCGTATTCTTAGTTTCGTCCTCAGGGTTCGCTGAAGTTTCCGGATCGCTTGTCGCCCGCGCTACGGTTGAACTTTCGACCGTGGAGATTTTCGAATTATCACTCTTCTCGGCTATATCCTGCCGATCGTCACGCGAAGAAATAAGAACTGCAGCAAAGACGGAGATGATCGCCAGGGCGGCAAGCGACGCACCGGGGACCAGCCAGCCAGTGGCAAAAACTGCTCGAAGCTTCTCAACCCATCCAAACACAGAGGACTCAACAGATTCCTCACTCGGTACTACGAAACGAGGGGTTTCAAGCGGATCGAATTCAAGCTTTTTCCAGTCGTAAACTTCGTATCTCGCATTCGAGATCGAGGCAAATTCATCCGTACACAAGGTACAAGCCACGAGATGCGATTCAAACGCTGATCTTTCCCGTCCGGACATCTCGCCGTACAAATACGGCACCATGTCGGCAGTGAAAATACATTTTGAAGAGCTTACGTCGTTCATCTTCGTCACCTAACTTATCTCAAGCGAAACCTGTTCGAGCTTCATTCGCAACTGCCTAAGAGCCGTGTAGAGTCGGCTCTTCACAGTGCTCAGCGGCAACTCCAAAGTGTCCGAGATCTCTTGAAACGTCATTTCCTCAAATTCCTTCATGACGATTACCTGCCTCAGGTCCACCGGAAGGGAACTCACGGCCTGCCGGACTATCGTAAGCTGCTCGGTCGCTTCGGTCGTGTTTGCTGGTGAACGATGCGCCGGTGCGACAAAAACTCGATCTCCTTCACCGGACTCATCGTCAAGGAATTCTTCTGACCGGGTCCGGGCTCGCCGCTTGGTCGTCAAACACTGATTGACCGCAATTCGGTGAAGCCACGATGAGACCTTCGCTTCGCCGCGGAAGTTCGCAATGTTGCGATACGCCGCAATAAATGTCTCCTGTGCTGCATCACGAGCGTCGTCTTCGCGTCCGAGCATACCGAAGCAGAGAGCAAATATCTTTCGCTCCCATCTCTTCACGATTACGCCGAAAGCGTCCGAATTCCTCGAAACGGCCAGCTCGACAAGCCTTTCATCGGTCAGATCATTCAACATCAAACTCGTGTAAGCATGCTTTTCGCACGAGAATCTTACTCCAGAAACCCTTATGAATACGAAACTTCGCACTCAGCAGTTAGACGTCGTTGGCTTAAATAAAGTTGAAGTTATTGTGTACGGACCGGGGCGAAAGGAGGGGGTCCCCGTGCAATCCGCGTGTTCCAGGGTTAACTTGGCTGAAAACCATAGAACACACGGAAGTGCACGGAACCGTTCTCAGCACTTGCCGAGCAGCCAAAATACGAGCATGAAAATGAGTATTGTCGAGATGATGCCCCCGCCGAATTTGTACGCCGCCGCACCAGCTAAACCGCCTCTCAATAAGTTATTCATATCAACCCTCCCTTTGTTCAAAAAATGAATGAAAATAGTTCACTCTTAACGTGACGCCAACACCGTTGCAAGCAATGTTCCACTTCGACCGCGACTATGCGATAAGCAATAAGCGATAAGCGATTGGCAACCAACGTAACTTCCTCCTGCCCCACCTGCCTTCTGCCACCTGCCTTCTGCCACCTGCCTACTTACTTCCATGCTATCCTCGTCCGTATGTGCGGGCGTTACATTCTTAAGGCACTCAAGGAAGACGTCATCAAACACTTTAACCTCATTGATGGCCTCGACTACTTCGACATTCACGGGTACAAGATGCGGGGAGAAGTTTTTCCTGGCGAGTGGATCACCGCGATAAATAACGCGAACCGTCCCGAGGACATTTGGTGGACGATCGAAGATACGGATAACAGCGGGATACCGAGAAGGGCAATAAACGCGAAAGCCGAGACGATCACAAAGGTAAAAATGTTCTCAGATGCTTTTCGCACCGACCGGGTGCTGATTCCGGCGACTGGATTTTTCGAATGGGACGCGGGTAAATGCCGTCACATGTTTACATTTGACGAACCTCTTTTCGCTTTCGGAGGCGTCGCACGCGATTGTGAAATAAAAGGTGAAACTAAGCGCTGCGGTGTGATCATGACGACGGACGCCAATGACGTGGTGCGCCCTATTCACACAAAGGGGCGAATGCCCGTCGTGATCCACAAGTATGATTATGCGAAATGGTTAGATCGCGATACTTCGTTCACGGATCTTCGCCGGATGGTCGCGCCCCTACCCAGCGACGAAACGCATGTCGAAATGGTCGATGATCCGAAGGTTGAGAACGCGCAGGGAAGTTTGTTTGGATGACCGCGTCAAATAGCCGTGCTGGTCAGACCCGGTGGGGATCAGCACGGCCTCGTCTAGAATGTGCTCTAAAGAATCGGCTTATTTCCGTAAGGAACAGGAGGTCGCAACACCGCATCGATCCCGTGGACGACACCGTTTGTCGCTTCAAGATTCCTCGACTGTAAAACTGATGCGTTGATCTTGATCCCGTTTATGTCGGTGATCATCACCTCTTGGCCCGTAACAGACTTGGCTGACTTCAAACTGGCAGCCATCACTTTGCCGGGAAGTATGTGATAGGAAAGGAGAGCCTTGAGTCGTACCTGCTTCTCCTCATTAATGAGAGCATTAAGTGTTTCGTCGGGGATCTTCGCAAAAGCGTCGTTGGACGGTGCAAATACGGTGAAACTTCCATCGCCGTCGAACAATTCGTTCGTGCCTGAAGTCCCCATTATCCTGGAAAACGTTGAAAGGTTGTCTTGCTGTGCGATCGTGTCGATCAGGTTTAGATTATCGGACATATATGTCTCCCTTCTCTTGAGGCGCTCGTTGCTGCCGTCATTGTACTTTGCTGTTTGAGTCAGGATGTCCGAAGTATTCGGGTAAGCTGAAAAAAGAGTAAGCGAAGCTCGTTTCACTTCTATCGTGCTCGCATCACGTGGCCAAGTCAATGGGTGCTTGCTGCACGCGGGCTCTATCCAAAACACAATTTTAGTAAGTTCAGTCGTCACGGCCGAGCTTATGGGCGAGCTCAGTTACTAACTTTATTTGCGCCTCGAGGATCTTTTCCTTTGCTTCATCCACTCGGAACCAGTCGCCGCGATCGACTTCCGGATATTCCTTTGAGGCGCCGGACGCGAACGTCATGGTGAAGGTATTGCTTTTCAGATCCGCGGGGTCAAAATCCGCCTCGGCCGCAAACGCGTAGACCCATTTTCCGCCTTTTTGTTTTATCGGCTTCAGCTCAATGAACGGGCCGCGCACGTCGAACCCAGTCTCTTCTTTTAGCTCTCGCCTCGCTGCGTCGATCGGTGTTTCATCCGAAAATTCTCCCTTTGCTATCGACCAGGACCCTTTGTCCTTGTTTTGCCAGAACGGTCCGCCCGGATGAACCAAAAATACTTCTAGGAAACCATTTTTCAATCTGTAGGGCAGCAGCCCCGCGCTTTGGTTCGCCATGGGTCTAATTTAGCATGCCGTGGCGGGTTGTCGCCGCTGCCGTCCAGTCAGCACCGTCTGCGGTATCGGCGGTTGAAGTAGGTGCGAACCCGAGCGATACGACCGCTCCGCTGATGCACGCAGTTCTGACGTAAACGCTACACCAGAACGTATAAATCTTTGAAACCGCCCGATGATCCTCTTTGCATAAACGCTTCCAAACACTGGCTTGTGCAGCAATGGCACGGCCAGTGCAAGTACAAATTTCGGAGCAAGTGGAAGGGTCCTTACCACCCAGACCTGCAGATAGGTCAAGAATTCTAAGGTGACTCAGTACAGGTTGCTGACGCTCCCACAAACGAACAAGGGGGAGAGGCTCTTTCCGAAAGGAAAGGGCCCATTTTTTTGTTGATACTAATTGGAAGGATCTTTCGCGTTGATTCGTGGAGGGATCACGAAATGCAAACGCAGAAAACAGCCATCGAATTGACTCTGCGCCCAGGACGGCCCGAGGATGCGCAAATACTCGGCGAGATCTGCTACGCGGCGTTCGCGGCGATCGCTGACCCTCATAAGTTTCCACGCGACTTTCCATCGTCGGAAGCCGCGGCGGGTTTGATGGCGATGGCGCTTTCGCGCCCTGACATCTATTCCGTTGTCGCCGAACAAGGCGGCAAGACGGTCGGAAGCAACTTTCTTTGGGAAAGCGATCCTGTCGCCGGCGTCGGCCCGATCACGGTCGATCCGAATGTGCAGAACTCAAAGATCGGGCGTACTCTGATGAACGCTGTTCTTCGGCATGCCGACGAGAAGGGAACTCTGTCGGTGCGGCTTGTCCAGGCCGCCTATCACAATCGCTCGCGGTCACTCTACACAAAACTCGGTTTTGACACGGTCGAGCCACTCTCCAACATTCAGGGACCGTCGATCGGAGTAAAGATCGAAGGCCATATTGTTCGTCGGATGTCCATCGAGGATCTTCCAGGAGTCGACGAGCTTGCACTACGCGTTCACGGCCACACACGACGCAATGAAGTCGCCGGTGCGATCCAGCAGGGAACCGCGAAGGTTGTCGAGCACGACGGGCGGATCACGGGCTATACGACCGGTGTCGGATTCTTTGGCCACACGGTCGGGGAATCAAACGAGGATGTGAAGGCCCTGATCGGAGCCGCGGAACAGTTCGCCGGACCGGGCTTCTTATTGCCGACTCGAAATGGAGAGCTCCTGCGATGGTGTTTCGAAAACGGCCTGAAGGTAGTTCAGCCGTTGACGCTAATGAACCGTGGACTTTATCAGGAACCGCGCGGCTCATTTCTGCCGTCGATACTATTCTGAGCCTGTTGGACCGGATGAAACGCTCGTACGAGTGATCAGTACGCCCGCGCAAATATCACACGTCTATTCGAAGGAGCACCCGAATACACGCATTTTCCGCTTTCGTCGGGACCGTCGAGCGGAATACAGCGGATGGTCGCCTTAGTTTCGTCTTTGATCTTCTCCTCGGTCTCGGCAGAGCCGTCCCAATGCGCCGAGATGAATCCACCCAGTTCGATCTGAGTCTGGAATTCCTCCCATGAATCGACTGGAAACGTATTATCTTCGCGGAACTTCAGAGCACGCTGGTATATGTTGGCCTGAATCTCATCGAGCAACGTTTTTATGTGCTCGACCAGGCCTTCGATCGGCCGCGATTCTTTTGTCAGATTATCGCGGCGAGCGACCTCGATAGTACCGCTCTCGAGGTCACGTAGCCCCAAACCGAGCCGGATCGGAACACCACGCAACTCATACTCGGCAAATTTCCAGCCAGAGCGTTGCTTATCGTCGTCGTCGTACTTAACCGAGATACCGGCAGCTTTCAATTCTTCGAATATGGGATTCGCCTTCTCACTGATCTTCGCAAGATCTTCGGGAGTTTTATAGATCGGTACGATGACGACCTGTATCGGCGCCAGCTTTGGCGGGAGAACCAGGCCTTGGTCATCCGAGTGGGCCATGATCAGGGCGCCCATTAGACGCGTAGAAACTCCCCAGGAGGTCGCCCACGGATATTCAAGCTGGTTTTCTTTGTTGACAAATTGGACGTCGAACGACTTAGAAAAGTTCTGGCCGAGAAAATGCGACGTACCGCACTGCAGCGCCTTGCCATCCTGCATCAGACCCTCGATACAATAAGTTTCCACCGCACCGGCGAATCGTTCGTTCGGAGATTTCACTCCTTTGATGACCGGCAGAGCGATCCACTCTTCGGCAAACGTCGCGTAAACTCCGAGCATTCGTTCGGTCTCTTCGACGGCTTCCTGTTCGGTAGCGTGGGCGGTGTGGCCCTCCTGCCAAAGGAACTCGGTCGTGCGGAGGAACAGTCGAGTGCGCATTTCCCACCGAACGATATTGCACCACTGATTGATCAGCAGCGGCAGATCACGCCACGATTGGATCCAGTTCTTATACGTATTCCAGATCACCGTTTCCGACGTCGGGCGGATTATCAGTTCCTCCTCAAGTTTCGCGTTCGAATCTACGACCAAGCCCTTTCCATCCGGAGCGGCTTTCAAACGGTAATGCGTGACAACCGCGCATTCCTTTGCGAAACCTTCCGCATGCTCTTCTTCTTTTTCAAGAAAGGATTTCGGAACAAAAAGAGGGAAGTACGCATTCACATGTCCCGTCGCCTTGAACATATCGTCGAGAGCTCGCTGCATCTTCTCCCAGATAGCGTAACCATACGGCTTGATAACCATACACCCACGAACCGCGGAGTTTTCGGCGAGGTCGGCTCGCTTAACGATCTCGTTGTACCACTCGGAATAGTTCTCCGATCTTTTCGGAAGTGATTTACCCATAAGAAATTTGCCACAGAGGGCACAGAGTTAAAACAAAAATCATAAGTGAAACGTGTCACAGTTACAATTTGACCGGCCCGCGATCTTTGTTGTCTTCTCTGTGTGCTCTGTGGCTAATATGCTAGAATCCGATTTTTATGAGCGAATTCAAGCTGGACTTCCGCGACACCGAAACTGCGTTCGCAGATAAATCCGACGCCGAACTTAGGGAAAAATATCGCCTCTTTAAAATGCTCAACTCGCCGTTCCTGAATGCGATCGGAACACGCGCGACAACGTTCGCACTGTGGCTTGGCCTTCCGGTCGAAGGCCTGATCAAAGACACCATTTTTGAACAATTCTGTGGCGGTGAAACCATTAGCGAGTGCGAACCGGTTATCGATCGCCTGGGCGAGGCCAATATCGGAACGATCCTCGACTATTCGATCGAAGGTAAATCGACCGAAGCCGATTTCGATAACACCAAGGACGAGATCATCCGCACGATTGAACGGGCAAAGAACGATCCGAACATTCCCTTCGCTGTCTTTAAGGTCACGGGCATCGCCCCGCTGGGCACGCTCGAGAAGATCAGCAAGAAGAAGAAGCTCGACGCAAAAGGACAGGCAAAGTGCGAGAGCATACACACCCGCGTAAACGAGATCTGTGAATTCGCGCATTCATTAGGCCAGCCGGTTTTTATCGATGCCGAAGAAAGCTGGATACAGGACGCGATCGATCGTCTCGCCACCGAGATGATGGAGAAGTATAATCGCCGCGCGCCGATCGTCTTCAACACGCTCCAGATGTATCGACACGACAGGCTGCAATATTTGCGAGAAGCGAGGAAGCAGGCAAGTTCTGACGGATATATTTTAGCGGTAAAGCTTGTCCGCGGCGCTTATATGGAGAAGGAGCGGGCCCGGGCTGAAGAGCTGGACTATGAATCTCCGATCCAGCCAAATAAGAAAGCGACGGATCGCGATTACAATGCTGCACTCGAGTACTGCATAGATCATCTCGAAGACATTGCATTTGTCGCCGGCACACACAACGAACGGAGCACGCAGCTTCTCGCCCAGATGATGCACCAGCGCGGTCTCTCGCATAGTCATCCGCACATCTTTTACTCGCAGCTCTACGGTATGAGCGACAACCTCTCATACGTACTCGCGAAAAACGGCTATAGCGTTTCGAAATATGTTCCGTACGGGCCGGTGGCGGATGCGATCCCGTATTTGATCCGACGCGCCCATGAGAATTCTTCAGTGACGGGTCAGGTGAGCCGTGAACTCGAGTTGATCGCCATCGAACTCGAGCGTCGTCGTCTAGCGTAATCCCAAAAGAAGTCTTATCGATCGATCGGAAACTGCTTTTTCGTCTGAGAGCTTCCACGCCCCGAGATCTTCCAATTCATCTTCCGTCAGCGGCACGTTTCTCATTCGAGCGACCTGCGTGCTCTCGAACGCACGGTTCGTCAACGCCACATGCGACTTCTCGATGCTTAGACTCGTAGCATCGTCAAGCGCCGTGTCGACGGCCTCGACGTCGAGGAAGAGATCTTTGTACGCAGCGAGGTGCCAGACTTCGCCTTCATCCGTTTCGTCAACGGCCAGGACTCGCAAAAGTGCGTAACCACTTTCAAGCTGAAAGATCAGAAAATCCCCGGGAACAAAACTGTGAATGGTAGACATAGGCGAATTTATCTCAATGATAAGCTCATTTCACCGTTTATCAACCTCACTTGCCCGGCGCGGTCTGTTTTGATTACATATACGTATCGGCAACATCTTCTTAATATGGATCACGACTATTCGCAGATGCTCGATGTAGCGATCGAGGAGGCCCGTACGGGTTTGGCAGAGGGCGGCATTCCGATCGGCGCTGCGCTGTTTGACCGCGAAGGGAATTTGCTCGGCCGAGGGCACAACAGGCGGGTACAGGAAGACGACCCTTCGGTTCATGGCGAGACGGACGCGTTTCGAAAAGCGGGTCGCCAGCGAAGTTATCGAGACATGATCATGGTGACGACGCTCGCACCATGCTGGTATTGCAGCGGACTCGTCCGGCAATTCGGCATCGGGACCGTTGTCGTCGGCGAATCCGTAACTTTCGAGGGCGGTATCGACTGGCTACGCGAAAACGGAGTGAAGGTGATCGATCTGAATTCATCTGAGTGCATCTCAATGCTCGCCCGGTACATCGCGGATAATCCTGATGTTTGGAACGAGGATATTGGTGAGAACTAAGGCATGTTACTTTGCGCCTTTGCGGCTTTGCGGGAACCGGTTAATCTTTTCCCCCGCAAAGCCGCAACGGCGCAAAGACAATCAGAACCCCAGCATTGTTCGGTACTGAACTTGCTCCGGAATTGCAGATATGAAGCCTAGATGCGAAAATACACTTTTGTTTTAGTACCCGAAATTCATACATACAGGACATCATCATGGCAGAGAACAAAGAAGCGGTAATTATTAGTGCGGCACGGACGCCGACCGGAAAGTTTCAGGGAGCTCTAAAGGGATTTGCTGCACCCGAGCTCGGTGCGATCGCGATCAAGGAAGCGGTGAAGCGCTCCGGCGTAGATCCGGCGAAGATAGATGAGGTAATAATGGGCTGCGTCGTGCAAGCCGGCATCGGACAAGCCCCTGCACGACAGGCGGCAATGAAAGCCGGACTGCCGCCCGAAGTCTCAGCACTGACGGTAAATATGGTTTGCGGATCGGGATTGCGTGCAGTCGCGCTCGCATCGCAATCAATCAAACTCGGTGACGCGGATTTTGTCGTCGCCGGCGGGATGGAGTCGATGTCGAACATTCCTTACGCGATGCCGGGTGCTCGAGACGGCTATCGAATGGGGAACCAGACCGTCGTCGACCTGATGGTCCATGACGGATTGTGGTGTCCGTTCGAAAACTGGCACATGGGAAACACTGGCGAGATCGTCGCTGACAAGCATCAGATCACACGCGGAACGCAAGACCAGTTCGCATTTGATTCGCACCGCAAGGCACACGAGGCTCAAGAGAACGGTTATTTCAAGGACGAAATTATCCCGATCGAGATTCCGCAGAAAAAAGGCGATCCCTTCATTTTGGATTACGACGAGCCGGTCCGCCCGGATACAACTGTCGACGCCCTCGGAAAATTGAGACCCGCATTTAAGAAAGACGGTGGAACCGTCACGGCCGGCAACGCTCCGGGCGTAAACGATGGCGCATCGGCACTCGTCGTAACCTCGAGCGAGAAAGCGAGCGAGCTGGGAGTCGAGCCACTGGCCCGCATCGTTTCATATGCTGTTTCGGGCATCGAACCGAAGTACATAATGCTCGCTCCCGTCGAGGGCGTACGCCTTGCGGTCGCAAAGGCCGGGTGGTCGCTCGAAGATGTTGAACTATTCGAATTGAACGAAGCATTCTCGGTGCAGGCGCTGGGCGTGATGAAAGAGCTCGGCATCAACCCCGATCTTGTAAACGTCAACGGTGGTGCGGTTGCGATGGGTCATGCTATCGGAAATTCCGGCAGCCGCGTTTTGACGACACTGCTTTATGAAATGAAACGGCGCGGTGCAAAGCGGGGCGTCGCGGGACTGTGTCTCGGCGGCGGGAATTCAGTCGCAATGGCGGTCGAACGACTGTAGGTCGAAAGCGCAACTAAACCTAGGCAACGCGCGTAATTTGGATTGAGATCAAGGGGTTATTTTCGGAGAGATTATGACTGCAAGAGATCACAACAAACTACTCAGCACCTTTTATTTCATTCAAGCCGGCTTGCAACTGGTCGCTGGTGTCATCTTTTTTTTCGTCTATGTCATTCTTGGCGGCGCGATGATGTCTGCGTCCAGTCGAGGGGACGAGCAGATGATGGGCGGAATCTTCCTGGGAATGGGTGTTCTAATCGGCTTGATCTGTCTCGCCTTCGGAACCTTTACTCTGTTTACGGCATTTAAGGTCCTGAGGGAGAAGCCGGTGGGACGGACGCTGGGTATCATTATCAGCATTCTGGTTCTGATCAGCTTTCCGATCGGCACCGCTCTTGGGATTTACGGCCTGTGGTTTTTCTTTGGCGAGGTTGGCAAGAATTTCTATGCGGGCCTCAGCACGGGTTCGGCGATGCGGCCCCCGCCACCCGTGCCAAACAGTTGGCAATAGCCAGCCGCCGCCGGCAGCGAATAGGTTAGCGACGCGGCCGCGAGCCTTGTTTGATTTTTTAACCTGGACTTGAACCACCCGCTCCCGCAGGTGGTTCTGACTTTTGGAGACAATTCTAAATAATGGCAGAAATCATCGGAATTATAGGTGCGGGTACGATGGGCAACGGGATTGCCCAAACGGCGGCCGGTGCGGGTTTTGATGTTGTGGTCTGTGACGTCGAGCAGGCGTTTCTCGATCGCGGAATTCAAAATATCGGCAAGAGCCTCGATCGGTTCGTGAAAAAAGAGACGATGACCGAAGATCAGAAAGCGGAAGTTCTCGGTCGGATAAGAACCACGACATCGCTCGATGATCTAAAAGACTGCTCGCTGATCGTCGAGGCGGCCACCGAAAACTTTGACATCAAAAAGCAGATCTTCGAAAAACTCGACTCGATCACAGGGCCGGGTGCGATTCTTTCGTCGAACACATCGTCGATCTCGATCACGAAGATCGCCGCGGCGACAAAGCGCCCCGATAAAGTTATCGGAATGCATTTTTTCAATCCGGTGCCTTTGATGAAACTCGTCGAAGTGATCCGGGGAATTGCGACTTCGGACGAAACATACGCGAAGGTAAAAGGTCTTTCGGAAAAACTCGGCAAGGTTCCAGTCGAATGCAACGACTATCCAGGCTTTGTTTCGAATCGCGTGCTGATGCCCATGATCAACGAGTCGATCTTTGCACTTCACGAAGGCGTCGCGACGAAAGAGGCGATTGACGAGATAATGAAGCTCGGGATGAATCACCCGATGGGGCCGCTGACGCTCGCCGACTTTATCGGCCTCGATGTCTGCCTCGCGATCCTGAACGTTCTGCACGAAGGCCTCGGCGATCCTAAATATCGGCCTTGCCCTCTGCTCAAGAAATATGTGGACGCCGGATGGCTTGGACGGAAGAGCGGAAAAGGATTTTACGATTACGCGTAATTGAGAGGCGACTAGAGCTCATGGATCCCTGCCTGCAGCGCCGTAGGGCGACGTACAGGAGCGACGCCTGAGCTCTAGTCCATCCCGTTGGTGAGTTTCGACATCAAAACCCTGACGCTTTCGGCAACGTATGTATCGGCAGCTAGATATTCAGATAATCAACATGCGAAAAATAATCCTACTCTTTCTCATCGCCACGGTTTGCACGTCTGCTTTTGCTCAGGTAAAAGTCGCGCCTCTCAACATTAAAGAGCGCGTGCTTAAGAACGGAATGAAGATCGTCTCGGTGCAGGATAATTCCAGTCCGACCGTTTCGATCCATGTCTGGTACGACGTCGGCGGCAAGAACGATCCTCCGGGGCGATCCGGCTTTGCTCACTTGTTCGAGCATATGATGTTCAAGGCTACCGCCCACATGCCGAACGAGAAATTGGATCGCCTGACCGAAGATGTCGGCGGTTTCAATAACGCTTCGACATGGCCGGATTACACGAACTACTACGAGGTTGTTCCATCGAATCATCTCGAAGTACTTCTGTGGGCCGAGGCCGACCGAATGGTCAACCTAACTGTCGACGAGGAAAATTTCCTATCTGAACGAAAGGTTGTCCAGGAAGAATATCGTCAAGGTGTTCTCGCCCAGCCCTACGGCAGGCTTTACTGGTACCTCGACGATCTCACCTTCCAGAAGCATCCGTATCGACGCGGCGTGATCGGAGATCTCGATCAGCTCGAAGCGGCGACACGTGCCGACGCGGAAAAGTTCTACAAGGATTATTACCGCCCGGACAACGCCGTTCTAACGGTCGTGGGCGATTTCGATCAGAAACAGTTCGACACATGGGTCAATAAGTATTTCGGCCGTATCAAACGGCCAAAAGGGAAGATCGCACGCGTGACCGAGGTCGAGCCCGAATGGACGACTGAACGGCGCTTCGAAAAATTTGCTCCGATCGTTCCGTTCCCGGCGACGGCCATAGTCTATCGTGCTCCGAAAACTACCAGCCCCGACATTCCTGCATTGCGTCTTGCGGCATCGATCTTGTCGGGCGGCGAAAGCTCGCGGCTCTATCAGTCGCTCATTCGAACACAGCAGATCGCGCAAGAGGCCGATCTCGATCTTGAACTCAATACCGAGGGCGGGCGAATGTCGCTCGTCGGCATCGGTGCTGAGAAGGGAACGTCGGAGAATCTTGAGGCCGCGTTGTTAAGCGAGCTAAAGAAGATCCAGGACGAAGGCGTCACGGCAAAGGAGCTTGAAAAGGCAAAGAACCAACTTGTCGCGCGTGCGATCCGTGCCCGCGAAACAAACGACGGCAAGGCGATCGCCATCGAACGGGCCGTCGCTTATCAGGGCGATCCGAAGGCGGTCAATAATGAGGTCGCCGCACTTCAGGCCGTAACGGCCGCCGACATACAGCGTGTAATGAAGCAGTATTTTAAGAACAACAATCGCGTCGTGATCCATTACAACCAGGAGAAAAAGGCAGAGGGAGAGAAATGAGCAAAATAATTTTTACCGCAGAGACGCGGAGACGGAGAGCGGATTCTAAGCAAGCTCGATCGGTTAACTCAGTTCGTTTTTTTCTTTTCCTTTCTCTGTGTCTCAGCGTCTCGGCGGTTCAACTCTTCGCCCAAGACATAATTCCCGCCCCCGGACCGGCGAGGTCAGTTACGATCCCGGCGGTAAAGGAAACAAAGCTAAAGAACGGGCTCACGCTCGCGGTCGTTGAAAAGCGCGGCGTGCCGATCGTAACGGTTCAGCTTCTGGTGAAGACGGGTGCGTCATCCGAGTCGAATGCGAAGGCCGGGCTCGCCAATATGACGGCCGACATGCTGACGAAAGGAACAAAGACACGCACAGCCGAACAGATAGCCGAAGAGATGGAGTTCCTTGGCGGCTCTATCAATTCGGGTGCCGGGTGGAACAGCTCGTCGGTGACTATCAGCGTCACGTCCGACAAGCTTGAACAGGCGATGGCGATCATGGCTGATGTCGTTCTTAATCCTACGTTCAAGGAAGACGAACTCGATCTGCTAAAGTCGCAGACACTCGATGAATTGAAAGCGAATCTCACGCAGCCGGCGTTCTTAGCGAACTACGTTGCGTCGGTTCATTCCTTCCGCGAGCATCCAGCAGGCGGCACGCCCTCGAGTGTGGAATCGTTTTCGGAAAACGATGTTCAAGACTTTTACGCGGGCTCGTTCAAACCTCGGAACTCGGTGCTCATCATGACAGGCGATATATCGCTGGCGAGAGCGACATCGTTGACGGAGCTCGTTTTCGGAAGTTGGACCGCCGCCGATAGAGGATTTGGAAACAGTGTTCTCAGGGCGAGCGCCAGCGTCGGTGAAAAGGCGGTCGTAAAGAGGATGTTGGTGATCGACCTTCCAAATTCCGGACAGGCATCGGTAAATTTCTATCGACCGATCAAAACTGTCGGGCGATCTTCAAAGGAATACTACTCAGCTTCCGTGCTGAACTCATTGTTAGGCGGTGGGTACTCTTCTCGTCTGAACCAGGAGATTCGGATCAAGCGTGGACTGAGCTACGGCGCCGGCAGTACATTCGGCTGGAGGGGCGGTAATACAAACTTCAGCACTCGAACGCAAACCAAGAATGAGTCGGCGGCCGAGGTTGCCGAGCTGGTTATCGCGGAATTGAAACGGCTTTCCGAGACAGATGCGGAAGAGACTGAACTGAACCCACGTCGCCTTGTGCTAACCGGTGGATTCGGAAGGAACCTGGAGACGACCGGCGGTCTGACCGCGGCGTTGGCGGATCTTTACAGTTTTGGGATTCCGGCGACCGAATTGAATAAATATATGGCAAGTGTCTCGGCGGTCGGTTCAGCGAACCTAAAGGATTTTGCTTCGAGATATCTTCACGGCGGCGATATCATCATCGTCGGCGATTACTCGATCTTCAAGGACGATCTCACGAAGCGTTTTCCAGACATGAAGATCAAGGTGATCAAGGCTGACGAGCTGGATATCACAAAGCCGGATCTGCAAAAATAGGTTCGAGCCTAAGTCCCGAGTCTCAATTCGCTTGAGACTTGGGACTTGGGACTAGGGACTTGCGGGGCTTCTTCGTTAGAATATCCTCAATGCATCGCGACCTGCGCTCGTTTCTCCAATCCCTAAGAAAAGAAAATGAGATTGTCGAGATATCGGCTGAGGTCGATCCGTATCTCGAGATCGCCGAGATCCATCGACGGGTGATCGCCGCACAGGGAAAGGCGCTTCTTTTCACGAACGTGAAAGACTCTCGTTTCCCGGTCGTGACAAATCTGTTCGGCACCATCAGGCGGATCGAATTGGCGTTTGGTAAGAAGCCTCAGGAATTCGTAAGCCGCGCTGTTGAGATGGTCGAGGTCCTGCTACCGCCAAAGTTCGGCAAATTGTGGGGCTATCGCGATATGGCGATCACCGCCGCGAAGATCGGAACGAAGAAAGTTAGAAATGCCCCGGTTCTTGAATCTCGGCAGTCCGACGTCGATCTCGAGGCGATCCCGTTCCTTCAGTTGTGGCATGAAGACGGCGGGCATTTCAACACACTGCCGCTCGTCTATACCGAAAGTCCGGTAACTGGAAAACACAACCTTGGCATTTACCGGATGCAACGGTATGACGGGTCGACAACCGGTATGCACTGGCAGATCGGAAAGGGCGGCGGCTTTCATTATCACGAAGCTGAGCTGAATAACGAATCGCTTCCCGTGACGGTATTTCTCGGCGGCCCACCGGCCTTGATCATCTCCGCGATCGCGCCTCTTCCCGAAGATGTACCCGAGCTCATGCTCGCATCGCTGTTGGCCGGCAGCAAGATTCCGGTCGTGAAGACGAAAGATCTGCAAACTGAAGTTTGCAGTACCTTGCTTGCCGATTGCGAGTTTGCTCTAGTTGGTCACGTGCCGCCGCATGAACGAAAACCCGAAGGTCCGTTCGGCGACCATTACGGATATTATTCGCTGACACACGACTATCCGGTATTTCACGCCGACGCTGTTTACCATCGAAAAGATGCGATCTATCCTGCGACGGTCGTTGGCAAGCCGCGCCAGGAAGATTTTTTTATCGGCGATTATCTGCAGGAATTACTGTCGCCGTTATTCCCGGTTGTCATGCCGACGGTGCGCGATCTTTGGAGCTATGGCGAGACGGGCTTCCACTCACTTGCCGCCGCGGTCGTAAAAGACCGTTATGCTCGCGAAGCGCTTTCGGCCGGATTTCGCATTCTGGGCGAAGGGCAGTTGACGCTGACGAAGTTCTTGCTTCTGACTGATACTCCGCAAGACCTTCGTGATTTCCGTTCGCTGTTTGAGCACATTCTTGCGCGGGTCGAATGGGATCGGGATCTTTTTGTATTCAGTCAGACGGCGTTCGATA
Source organism: Pyrinomonadaceae bacterium (assembly GCA_041745575.1). Taxonomy (GTDB): domain Bacteria; phylum Acidobacteriota; class Blastocatellia; order Pyrinomonadales; family Pyrinomonadaceae; genus OLB17. Next base: position 3,430 of record JBGTIQ010000032.1, on the reverse strand, counting down.
CACTCGACTACGCAAGCGGCAAGATCAATCACGGAAGCAAGGCGATCCTTATGGGGCTAGGCGGAGCGAAACGAGAGTTGGCGTCTGAGTTCCGCGGATCGCTGCCCGCCGGCATCGTTCGTGCTGAGGTATATTGCGGAGGCTGCGTAGTGGTCGAAGGACCGTCGTACGCTGATGAAAAGGACGTCGGAGATCGCTTGGCGAAGAGCGGTGCGTTTGATGATTGGCAGGTCGTCGTCATTCACGATAACGCGGATGTCGCGAAGTCCACCGACAAGTTTCTTTGGGCGACCTGGACCCGTTTCAATCCCGCGACGGATATTTTCGCAAAGAATGTGACGCTGAAGCACAATCAGGTGAGTTACGACGCGCCAATAGTGATCGATGCTCGCATGAAGCCGTGGTATCCCAGCGAGGTCGAGCCGAGTGCAGACACAGTTGCACTGGTTGATCGGCGATGGAGTGAGTATTTCCGCAGCTCTTGATAGGTATTAATTGCAGGAGCAAGCCCGCCTTCCCGACTTGCGAATGTTGTCACCTCGACCGATAGAGCGGAATCGACTGTGCGATTTGATTCGCAGGTCCGGAAGGCGGGCTTGCCCCCGCTACAATATGATCAATGAGTCTTCCTCGTAAAACATTGCTCTTGCGTATCGCTCTTATTGTCTTGAGCCTTTTCGTTCTCGGACTCGGTTATTCATATTTCATCGAACCGAATCGACTGGTTGTAACGGAACAAACCCTGCACATAAAAGGTTGGGACCCGGCGTTCGATGGGCTGAGGATCGCGATGATCTCAGACATACACGGCGGATCGAACGGTGGGTCAGCCGAGAATATTCGGCGCGTCGTCGATACGACGAACGCTCAGAATCCGGACCTCGTCGTCCTTCTCGGCGATTATGTTTCGCAGGGTAGAACGCGCCAGCCAACCCATCAACGCCCTCTCCTCATGCCGATGCGGGAAGTTGCAGACAATCTCGCCGGTCTCCGGGCAAGATTTGGCGTTTTTGCCGTGCTTGGAAATCATGACGGGTCGTACGGTGATGAAGAGGTCACCGCGGAACTGACGCGCGTCGGCTACCGCGTGCTTCAGAACGAGATCGTTTTTCTTCGTCAGAACGGCGTCTCCTTGCGAATCTTCGGAATGAAAGACCATCTGAGGCTCGCATCGTGGGACACATTCGACGCAATGGTTCGATCGGTGATCGCGGCCAATCCGAAAGACGGACAGATCATCGTGCTCGAGCACAGCCCGGATATTCTTTACATTTTGAACTATTGGAAGAACCTCAACCCGGACCTCAAACTTATGCTCGCCGGGCACACGCACGGGGGACAGGTATGGCTGCCTATTCTAGGGACACCGTTCGTTCCTTCATCCGTCGGCCAACGATATGCTCGAGGTCATATCAATGAAGAGGGCGTTGATATGTTCGTCACGAGCGGGATCGGCACGAGCATTTTACCGTTTCGATTTATGGCGCCGCCGGAGGTTGCTGTGGTGACAATTCGTTCCGAGTAATTCACCGCCGAGACGGAGAGACGCCGAGGAAAGAAACGCGCTTGGTTGATTTCTCAGCGTCTCTCCGTCTCGGCGGTAAGGACTATTTCAACATTCCTCGCACCCGATCAAGATCACCATCATTATTCGCCGGCTTCAGACCGAGGATCTTACACATCAGTTCGTAGACGTGAATGTTCTCGAACGGCTCAGCAACATAACCTTTTTTGAATGCCGGGCCGTGTGCGATAAACGTAGCCCGCATCGACTCGTACTTATTATCGTAGCCGTGGGCCCCGCGGATCTTGTCGAAATCGTCAGAGTTTTTCGCCCTCTCAAACCGCTCGCGGCTCGTCATCGCCCAGCCTTCGTCCGACGAACAGACAACAGGTGCGATCCGTCGTCCTTCGCTGTAATGCAGACGTTTCGGAATATCGGCTTTCCGCCAACAGGTCGCGTGTTCGATGTTCTTAAGTCGGTCCATTATGAGATTCTCTTTGCCTGGCTTTGGAAAGATCTGCCAGATCTCCCCGGTCGTTAAAATCGGATCCGCGATTGTTTTGTCTTTAATATCGAAGTAGTCGTCCATCACGATCGCGTTTCGCTGATCGCGGGCCGCCATCCCGTGATCGCTCACGATGATGATGTTGACCCGATTCTCAATTCCGCGAGTGCGAAGACCGTCCATAAGCCGTCCAATATATCGATCGGCATTGAGGGCCGCATACCGAGTTTCTTCAGCGTCGGGTCCGAATTCATGGCCGGCGTCGTCGGTATCGCTAAAATACATCGTTATCAATGTCGGCCGTTGATTCGCCGGAAGGTCGAACCAACCTAAGACTTTGTCTACCCGCATCTCGGGAGGAACCTTGCCATTATATGTCCGCCAAAACTTGGGATACTCATCGGCAACCTTCGCTTCCGAACCCACAAAAAAATACGATCCGGCGATCTGGCCTTGTTTCTGGGCCGTCGCCCAGATCGGCTCGCCCCACCACCAGCGGGAAGCCTGAACTTGATGGCGGTCGTCGATCATGAATGTCTCTCCGAAATCGTATACATTGTTCTCGACGATTCCGTGATGAGAGGGATACAGGCCCGTCGCGATCGTGTAGTGATTTGGGAAGGTTTTGGTGGGAAATGACGGGATCATCCATTTTGCCCGTACTCCTCCGCGGGCTAGACGGTTCAGCGTCGGCGGCCTATATTTATCAAGGTAATCGTATCGAAATCCATCGATCGAGATCAAAATGACGGTTGGCCTGATATCTTCGGTCCGATGCTGTGAAATCGCGATCGGGGTAAGCGAGAAGTAAAGGCAAGCCGCGATCACGGCCCGCACCCATCGAATTTGAACTTTCATTGTCTGGTACCGAGATTGACCGGCGACTTTCTGCCTATTATATAAAACAATTCACTGATCTGAGAGTTTCGATTCTACCGCGCGAATCACCAACCGTTGACATTTTGATAGAAAAGCGTTATTTTTCAATCACTTTCCGGTTTCAGAAGCCCGTGTGAGCGATCGTTTTCAAAATCTCGTTTTTCGATAATTCTGGGACCAGCTTTTGCATTTCTTGAGGAGGGAACTTTATGTCATGGACTACCTATTATAGACGGGGCCGGGTATACCTGTTTTCGATAACAGCTATTGGCGCGGCCGCCGCCAGCTTGTGGTATGGGGCAACATTCAATAACACAAGTGCGAATAACACAATGATCATGCAGCCGACTGCAAGCCGTGGACTTGTAGCTCAGCCAGCGGCTACATTTAATGGGGCCAATCTCGGGGCAATTCCTGATGCGCCGAGCGGCAACTGCTGGGGCGCGTTTGTACCCACGCCGCGAAACGTTACTTTCAATGTTTCGGGCGTTTCGGGTCCGCCAACCAATGTAGAACTCAGTACGACGTTTGGCAGTCCGGTT
>JBGTIQ010000031.1:0-1647 GCA_041745575.1 Pyrinomonadaceae bacterium | reverse complement strand
ATCAACGATCAACGATCAACGATCAACGATCAACGATCAACGATCAACGATCAACGATCAACGATCAACGATCAACTATTTACGATTTACTATTCACGATTTACTACAGTGAAGATACAAGATTTCAAATCGACAAACTTCCGGCAGATGTCGGAGACCAAGAGCAAGCTGATTCACACGTTCGGTGCTCTTGCGGAGCTGGGTCAGGAGGTTGCCGGCCGCAACGATTTTCACGAGACGATGCGGACGTCGCTTCATCTGATGCTCGGCTCGCTGGCGATAATGCGGGGCGGCGTTGCGCGGTATTCGAGATTTGAGCATTCAATGCAGATGGTCGCGGCACGCGGGCTGGGCGATGACTTTCCTCTCGCACTTTCACTCTGCCACGAAGATGAACGCCAGTTTCTTGCAAACGGCCTTGTCCCGATCGAAGTGGCACACGCACAGGTTCTGCCGTTTGTTCAGGTCTACGACAATAGCCTCACCCGCACACGTGTCGACCTTTTGGTTCCGCTTGTGATCCGCGACGAAATGGTCGGGGTGCTGTTACTCGGCGAAAAGGCGACGGGCGAACCTTACTCTAGTTACGATCGCGAGATAATTTCGGCGATGGGCCGCCACATCGGTGTGGCTATCGTCCAGCGAAACATGCTTGCCGATCTCGAGCGAAAAGCCGACGAGAACAGAAAACTCTACGACGGACTAAAGACGACATACAAGGACACCGTCCGGGCCTTTGCCGCCGCTATCGACTGTAAGGACCGGTACACCGAAGGGCATTCGGTCCGGGTCGGAAAATATTCCGAGATCATTGGTGAAGAGCTCGGCTGGAGCGAAGAAGAGGTCGAGGGCGCCGCGGTGGCGGGCTACCTGCACGATGTCGGTAAGCTGACCGTCGAGCGGAAGATAATCAACGCACCATATCGAATCAACGCAAAGGAATCGGCCGAGCTCAATCGACATCCGGCTGTCGGTTACGAGATCCTGCTGCCGATCCATCATCCGTACGCCGATGTGCCGCTTGCGGCGAAATATCATCACGAGCGACTGGACGGACGCGGCTATCCTGACGGGCTGTACGACCGGAACATCCCATACATCGCAAAGGTCGTTAACCTCGCTGATTCGTTCGACGCGATGACCACGGACCGGCCTTATAAACGTCGACGCCCAGCGGCCGAGGTTTTCGATGATCTGCAGCGAAACTCCGGCAAGCAGTTCGCACCCGAGATCGTCAACGCGTTCTTTCGGGGGATGCTGAAAGAAGTGACTGGTGAGACGAAAGAGAAACGATTCCGCCGCATCCTCGGGCGCGAATACATGGAATCCGAGGGCCTCGCACCGCTTCTCAAGAACGCATTGAACGGAATGTCGCCGACATCGCCACTGACGTTTATCAGTTCGGATTGAACCGCGACTGGCGATTAAAACTTCAGCACGACCGCATAAAGCCCGGGGTCTTACAGACTGTGTCAACCGCGGGTACGTGGTGGCGGCGGAGCGACTGGAGCGCAGGCGTCCCCGCCTGCAACGTCGCGGCTTCCGCGACGTCAACCTTCTAAGGATCGACAAGACTCGGTAACAGTTGCAGGCCAGACACGTGGGGTCGACTTGAAGGCGTTACCATGCCTTCTTTATCAGTTGACG
>JBGTIQ010000030.1:0-28180 GCA_041745575.1 Pyrinomonadaceae bacterium | reverse complement strand
CATAAAAAAGTAACCAAAGAGTCAGAAGCCTTATGATTACAAGAATGATTTCAAATCGTTTAACCCAGAAACGAGTGCTATCTCCTATATTTACAATGTTTCAAAGAACAAATTAATTGCTTAACGCAACGCTAGTGATTTGAAATTTGAAATTTGAAATTTGAAATTTGAAATTTGAAATCTGAAATAAACCAGAAACCAGAAACTAGAAACCAGAAACTAGGAACAAGAAAAACCGTGACAAGTCTTTCGACTCGCCACGGCTTCTCCCTCCCCGGATCGTTCTTGTCTCGTCTAAATTAACGATAGACTCTGTAATATCGCTTCGTCTTCGGATTTAGCTTGTATGTGTACAATGCTGCACCACCTGCACCGGCTGCAGTTCCGATCAACGCACCTTTCTTACCACCGATCAATCCACCGAGCAGAGCACCTGCTCCGGTACCGATACCGATATTGATCAAATTGCGGTGACGCGAGTAAAAACTCGGCTTCTTATAAGTTGTCGTCGCGGACGTACGTCGCGCCGTTCTGTATCGGGTCTGCGCATCAGCCGATGTTGCGAACATCGGGATCGCGAGTGCCATCAACGCCATCATCATGAATGTAGTTATGATCTTTGTCATTGCTTAAATCTCCCCTTCTTGCAATCAGGCCGAAATTGTCGGCCCGCTGTAAATGAAGGTGGCAATGAACGTGCCATAAACATAAACGTCAATATATCTGTAGTTACACGCACCAATTTCATTTTTGTGCCGATATCGGGATACTAAATCGGCTATGAATTTCGCAATACGTATGGCGTATACTTTTTTTTAAAGCAGAGAACGCGGAGCTCGCGGAGATTTCTCGATGAAATTCTCAGCGCACTCCGCGGTCTCTGCGTTAAAAAAAACCGCGAGGCGTTTCGGGACGCACTCGCGGTGAAGTGAGATAGGCAAAAGGTATTAACTAGTAACTGCGATAGGTTCTGCGCTTCGGATTGAGTTTGTAGGTGTAGAGGGCACCGGCTCCGGCACCGCCCATCAAACCGTACGCAACTCCGCGTCGCCCGCCGAGCAGACCACCGATCAACGCACCCGCACCGGCACCAAGACCCATATTGACCATGTTGCGGTGACGTCGATAGAAGCTCGGACGCTTCGCAGCGTAACCTGCGGTCGCATAGCGAGGAGTGGTGGTTCGATACGAGCGAGTTGCAGTTGTTCGCTTGTATCTTCGATGTCGCGGACATCCGGCGTGAGCCTCGACGGCCAACGGCAATCCGACCGCGAAGACGAAAAACATCATTACTGAGACTAAGAACTTTTTCATAAACAGACTCCTTTCTTCTAAAAAATTTAGATCGAGGAGAGAATGTGCTAACTTTTTGGAGAGAGGTAAAAAGAGCGGCTTGGGTATCCTCAATATAGCGTCCACGATTTGAGATGGCAAGCGCTTTTCCGGTGGTCTCGCGATGAAGTTTATTCGCTACACGAAATTTAAAGGCTTCGACGTTTTCGGTCTTGATCTCGGATCGCTGATGGACGCCCTTTCCGGCCAGATGCTCGACTCCGGTTTTAACGAAGACTATTGGTGGACCCGACAGCAAAATAAGCCCGACGATTCGCTCGATGCGTTGAGACAGGCGATCCTGCAAGCGTTGCTCGATCAGAAAGCTTTGAGCGAGCAGGATGTCGAGCAGATGCTCGCCGACAATGGCGGAGAATTTCGCGGATCGCTGTTGGAAGAGTTGATCAATCAATTGATCGAGCGCCTGGTTGAAGAAGGATATTTGAATTTGAAAGAGCTGCCGTCCGAAGAGCGGCGCCAAACCGAGAACGGAAACGGTGAGATAGGCGAGCCGCCGCCACGGAATATCAAATTCGAGGTAACCGAAAAGGGCCTCGACTTTCTCGGCTATAAAACACTGCAGAAACTGTTGGGAAGCCTTGGCAAGTCATCCATCGGCCGCCACGCAACGCATTATCTCGACACCGGTGTCGAGGCCGCACTTGCGTCAAAGCAGTATGAGTTTGGCGATACGATAAATCTCGACGTAAACGCTACGCTGCTCTCGGCGATCACCCGCGAGGGGCTTTCGGTCCCGCTTAATCTCGAATATCGCGACCTTCACGTCCATCAGCAGGATTACAGTTCGTCGTGTGCGACGGTCGTCATGCTCGACTGTTCGCATTCGATGATCCTCTACGGCGAAGACCGCTTTACACCGGCGAAGAAGGTCGCTCTCGCGCTCGCTCATCTCATCCGAACGCAGTATCCGGGCGACTCGCTAAAGATCGTTTTGTTCCACGATGGTGCTGAAGAACTTCCACTTGCGCGTCTTGCTGCGACGCAGGTCGGGCCTTATCACACAAACACCGCCGAGGGACTAAAGCTCGCACGCCGGATTCTTGCCGCCCAAAATAAAGACATGAAGCAGATCGTGATGGTCACCGATGGCAAGCCGACCGCGGCGTTCATCGAACCCGAGAGCCCCGCGTACTTCAGCTATCGTAGATACTCGAACCACGTGGCTGGTGAACAGCGTCTGCTGTACAAGAACTCGATGGGTAACGATCCGTTTGTCATGGCCGAAACGTTCAAGGAAGTCCAGGCGTGCCGCAAATCAGGAGTGATGATCAATACTTTTATGCTCGCCAGCGATCATCACCTTGTCGACTTTGTAAAGCAGATGACCGCTATGACACGAGGCAAAGCGTACTTTGCAAATCCGAATAACCTTACACAGTTCGTCCTGATCGATTTCCTCAAACGCCGCACAAGTCGTGTTCGATAGCCTTTTTATCTGATTCGTCATAGATTAAATCGTCACGTGATCACAACCTCTCCTGCGAATGGCTCTCCGGTGTGATCAGCGCAACTCTGAACATTTATTCCATGCTTTTTCGCCAGACGCTTAACGAAGAGATCGAAAAGAAGAGTGGAGAATTTCTACAGTTCATTGCGGAATACGCTTCGGATGTAGAGGTTTATCTCGAGGGCCTGGCGCGGCTCGAGAAAACACCGATGGCGGAGCTTGACCGGATTCTGACTGATGGTGATAGATCGTCTGCCGCTGCACCGTCAGCAGAGATCGGCGCCGGATCGTTCAGGATCGCATTCGAAAACGCTTGGGAGAATCACGAGCAGGCGCGGGGATGGGCATCTCAAATTCTCGATCGACGCGTAACTTTCGCGGCTGACGGCAGTCAGATCTACACAGGCAAGGAGACGCTCGTCCCCGTCGCCGCGGTACAGATCGGATGGTTCGAGAATCCTCACGACGCGGAATCATCTTACGAAAAAAACGCGAGGTTCGAGCTGTTGACGCCCGCGGACCTTCTTGCCGAATGGGAAGAGCCGATGAATCCGGATATCCGCGTCGATGCGGCCCGGTATTTTGGTGAGGTTGAGCATCTCGGAGAATTTCTGCGAAAGAGTTCCGGATGGCAGTCGCGAGGCGAGCGGATGCCGTTGGCATTTTTCGATAATCCGCTGCTTGTACCGTTTTCGCAGAAGGGTCTGCAGAAAAAGTTTCTCGATGCGACGGTTGGCCTAGTCGGACTCTCAAAAGAGACCGGTGTGCCGCTCGTCGGCTATGTCGATCGCAGCTATTCTCGTGACATTGTTTCGATGATCGAGGCCTTCACAGGAGATCAGTCCAATTCTGCATCGGCGGTGTTCGATGCTTCGATTCTTCGCGGACGACGGCCCGACGGTTCACGAGCATTGGACAGCTGGGGCGATCGGACATGCTTTTGTTATTCTACCCGGCGGGGGCTTGAGGGATTTTTCGATCCGTCAACGGGCAGATCGAGCGTCGGATTTACATACCTTCAAACCACATCCGACTCGGCCCCCGCACGGCTGGATATTCCGGCGTGGGTTTACGAGAACGGTTCGCTATCCGAAATTATCGACATCGTCCGCGCCGAATGTGTAGTCGGTCTTGGATATCCCTATGCGCTCGAGACTGCCGATCAGGCAGCCGTAATTTCGACCCGCGATCGCGAAGTTTTCTTTCGAGCTTTGCAGGAACTAACGACTCGTGAAAAACTAGATTTCAGCGTCGCTCGCAAGGACGCGAGCAAGCAGAGGAGAAGATAACGGGTGGCGAGTAGGGAATCGAAAACGGCGGATTATCCGCAGACGCTTTGGGAAGAGGTCGCTACAGCGAACCGCAAGTCCTTCGACGCGCGAAACCCTGATGCCGATATTACATGGGCGTGTATCGTTTATTCGATGGTCCCTTATCTCGGCATCCTGTTTGTTCCATTCGCATTGGCCGCGAGTGTCGTAGGCATCGTCCGCGCCCGACGACGCCCTTCGCGTGAACGATACCGTTTCTTGTTTCTCGCGGGCTTGAGTGTCGTGATCCTTGCCATCCAGATCTTTCTTTGGTGGCTGCTTTATTACATTCCAAATATCGGCGTCCAAAAATGAAAATCGCAAAGATCGTCAGTTCGAATTCTCACATCGACTACGTCGCGCGCGTTATCGACTCGCTTGATTCTGATGCTCCACCGAAAGCCGCGGACCACTGTTTTGGCCAATTTGTCCGACTGTCGGGCGAGGCTGAAGACGTTATCGGAATTATTTACGACTCGCGACTCGTCAACCCCGAATACGGAAGCTTTGGCCCGCGTCTCAGCCCGCGTCCGGCACTTGGAAACTTTAGTCCGGACTATATTAACGAGCAGGGTATCCTGATCGGCATTCTGCTTCTTGGGACTCTCGATCGATCCGGAAAAGCGCATCAAGGCGTCCCAAGACAGATAGTTCCGGCGGGCCACGACGTAACGAAGATCGATGCCGACGACGTGAACGGATTTCACTCTGACGGGGACGGGCGCGTTCACCTGCACTACTACTCGCAAGTGGTCGCTAACGCCGGACAATTTGCGATCCCTCTGTTTGATTCGATAATTGATCAACTTTGCGCCGGCTGCTCAGAAACCGAAGCGCAGCGTCTGCGGGTTTTGAAACAATCCCTGACATGGCAGGGAACCTTTGGCGGCATGAAGCTGTAACACCTGATGCTCGAACTCGAAACTATCTACCGTGAAAATTGCCTCGATACACTGGGGCGGATGCCTGTCGATTTTCTCGACATGACGATCACCAGCCCGCCGTATGACGATCTGCGCGATTACAACGGCTATCATTTTCCGGTTGAGGACATTGCCGCCGGGCTCCTGGCAAAAACAAAACCGGGCGGGGTTGTGATCTGGGTGGTTGGTGACAGAACGCTAAATGGCAATGAGACTTTGACGAGTTTTCGTCACGCGCTGACATTTCAGGAAGCGGGATTCCGCGTCCACGATACGATGATCTATCAGAAGAATAATCCGATCCCGAGCGATTGCGGAAAACGATACCGCCAGTGCTTCGAATACATGTTTTGTTTTAGCAAGGGACAGCCGAAGACCTTCAATCCGATAATGCAGCCGATCAAACAGGAAAAGGCATTCAAGTCATTTCGCATTACTAAGGTCGGGCGGAACGATCTCGCCCATGACCACGTCGCACCGAAGGAGCGAAAGGTCAACAATATTTTCTCGTACAATGTCGGAACGTCGTCGTCGAAAGACAAGATCGCGTTCGAGCATCCGGCGATCTTTCCTGAACAGTTGGCCGAGGACCAGATCTCGACGTGGACCGACGAAGGCGACCTGGTTTACGACTGTTTCATGGGCAGCGGCACGACGGCGAAGGTCGCTCATCTTCTCAAGCGGCGATGGCTCGGTTCGGAGATATCGGAGGAATATGTGGAAATTGCGCGAACGCGCCTCGCCGACCACATTGCGGGCGACAAGTTTTTTGCCGCGAAATGACAACCAAACCAGGTCTAAAAGCGTCTATAGAACGTTCAGCAAACTAGTTTCTCCTCGCAGAGTTTTTTAAGAAAAAGGAACTTCCATGAAGCGAATATACTTTCTGATGATTGCAGTGCTGTTGTGCTCGGGTTCTGTTTTCGCCCAGCCGCGGCCGGTCGAAGCCACGTCAAAGCCCGCCACGCCGGCTCCGTCGAACCCGGCTCCGCCGTCGTTTGAGGCAAAGTACGAGGGGGGAATGTTTGGGTACAACCAAAAAGAAGTCGGAATGTTGAAGTTTGACGATGAGAACCAGCGGCTCGTCTTCTTTGGAAAGGACCAAAAGGAGAAATTCCACATTCCTTACAAGGCGGTCCTTGTGATCTATCCACAGTCGAAATCAGTAACCTCGACAGCGGGACATGTGGTCAGCGCTGTTCCCCTTCCCGGTGCGTTCCTCGGTGGTTTGATAAAGGAAAAGCGTCGTTACCTGGTCATGCATTTTGAAGATCCTGATATAGAAGCGGCGCGGGGCCTGGTAAATTTTAAGCTCGAAGATAAGGTGCTGCTTGATTCTGTTATTCAAAGTCTCGCGAATAAAGCGAATCTGACCCAGCGTGGCGACGCGTACTTCCGACCGAAGAAAATGAAAAACGAGATCTAGTTCAGGTCGCCGAACCGGTGTTGGAGCAGCGCGGCAAACGTGATCGCAGCAGTTTCTGCACGCATGATCCGCCGACCGAGTTTGATCGGCATAAAGCCTCGTGCTTCGGCGATCTCAAGCTCAGAATCTTCCCAGCCGCCCTTCGGTCCAACAAGGGCGGTTATCTTTTTTTCGCCGAGAGCTTTCGGGAGACTTTTTCCACCTTTCTCCGAGAACATCAGTAACAGCCCCGAATCTGCATTCACGCCCGCGATAAATTTATCGAACGTCACCGGCTCGCTGACCGTCATCACGCGGGCCCGTTCGCATTGTTTGGTCGCCTCGAGCGCGATCTTCCGCCACCGTTCAGTTCGGTTTGACGCCGCTTGTAGTTTTGTTTCACTCCGAAAGGTAACGATGGGCGCAACTCGCGCAACGCCAAGCTCGACCGCTTTTTGAATAACGAGATCGAACTTATCGTTCTTGTAAACGCCGGCCGCGATAGTTAATTCGAGATCTGATTCCGGAGCCGGAGCAGCGATCTCTTCGACGATCCGAAGCACAGTTTCGCTTTTGCCGATACTTTCCACCTCCGCAAGAAATTCGCGCCCGTCGCCGTCGAATATCTGAGCATTTTCGCCCGGCTTCATTCTCAGAACATCGCGAAGGTGGCGCGTCTCTTCGATGGCCAGCCTGACGACCTGACCTTCAAAATGTTCGGGACGGGCGTAGAAGCGTCTCATCTTTTCGTCAAATCTCGCCAAAACGCGAAACAAAGTCCGCAGATCCGCGTCGCAGCTTTACCCATTGTTCAAAAAGCTCCGGTGACTGCAGCCATAGCGTCATCCATTCCGCGATCTCGCCGGCTTCATGCCGTTGCTTCGCGTCAAGCTTTGGTTTGTTCGCGATCGCTAATTTGTTTTCCTTAACGGCTATCGCCTTTTGCCGCAACAGTCTCAGGCCTTCGCGATCCCCCGCCGTCTCAAATTTTCGACGCAGGTTCTCCATTTGCCGGATCGATCGGGTTGATGTCTGCAGATCGTTCAGATCGAATAGATTTAGAAACACCGCGTCGTAAGGTCGATCGGACGCTCGCGTCACATAGAGCTCCATGATCTCACTGTGCCGAAGCTCGGCGCCTTCGTCCGCCAGTAGACGCGCGATCGTCATCGGAGACTCGACAGCCGGCTTGCCGAATACACTTTCAACCACCGTTTCGATCGCTTGGATCTCTGCCGCCCCGACATTCTCGCAATCGAGTTTTTCCCAAACCTCGATGATGAGTTCGATCTTGTTGCGAGATTTCCACACGGCGCTATTTCTCGTTATTAATGATCTTTATCAGGTCGGTTGAGGAATGGTCCTTCGGATCACCGACGATCGCAATGCGCCCGCCGTAACTCAACACCCGTTTTCGTTCGGGAACCGTGTCGGTCGTATAGTCGGTTCCCTTCGCATGGATATCAGGACGAATATCGTCGATCAGCTCGTCGACGGTCGGCTCGTCAAAGATCGTGACAACGTCGACGAACCGAAAAGCCGATATGATCTCGGCCCGTTCCGCTTCGGAAATATACGGACGGCCGTCTCCCTTGAGGTTGCGAACTTGTGGGTCGGAGTTTATCCCGACGACAAGGACACCGCCTAAATTCTTCGCACCGGAAAGATAACGGATGTGACCGGCATGGATCAGATCGAAGCAGCCGTTTGCGAGGATTATCGTCGCGCCGACCGAACGCTCGGCCTGAATGCGCGAAATAAGATCGGTTCGAGACAGCACGGGAGCGGCAAGTTGATTCATTAACTTCGTGTCGCGAGCGTCAGGTCCCCTGGCTGCGAGTCCAGCGAGGCAAGCAATTCTGCGGTCGTCACGACCGCCGTTCCGCGTTTCATGACGACGATACCGCCGGCGTGGTTTGCAACAGCAGCCGCATCAAAAAACGATAATCCAGACGCCAGTCCGAGGGCAAAAGCTCCGATGACGGTGTCGCCCGCTCCGGTAACATCGATCGGTTCCTTTGAACCGACAGCTTCAAGGCTTCGGGGCGACTCGCCCTCTTCGAACAGTGTCATGCCTTTGCTCCCGCACGTCACGAGAAGGGCGCGATAGCCTAATTTCTGACGCAACGTCGAGCAGCTGTCCGGCGTAAAATCTTTTCCGAGAATCTGTTCGGCCTCCTCCTGATTTGGAGTGGCAGCATCAGCTCCGGAAAATTCCTGCAGCCTGAAGCGTGAATCAACGATCAGCGGAATCCCGTTCTTTGTTGCGCATTGTCGAGCGACCTCAGCTATCTCAGGATCGGCGGCTCCGTAGTTATAGTCCGAAACAATAATGGCGTCGGCACCTTCACATGCTTGCACGACGTTCTCCTTCAAGCGTTCATATAAGCTATCGGCGATCGGATCGCGGTGCGCATAGTCTATGCGGATCACCTGCTGTCGCGGTGCATGCTGCTGTCCCGCCAAGACGCGGACCTTTGTCGTTGTTTGCAGCCGGTCGTCCGAAACGATGTGCTGACAATCGACATTTGATCCAGCCAGTTTTTGCTTTACAACCGAACCATTAGCGTCATTTCCGGTCAGGCCGATCAGCACCGGCCTCCCACCGAGCGACGCGATGTTCGCCGCCGCATTCGCGGCCCCGCCAGCACGGGTATCGGTATTGTCATGATTGAGAATGAAGACCGGAGCCTCGCGCGACACGCGCGAAATCGTCCCGTTCAAAAATTGGTCGGCGACAATATCGCCAAGTACGACGACACACCTTTTGCCAAACTCGTTTCGAATTATTTCAGCAAGCTTCGACATCTTAAGACAAAGGAAAAGGGCGAGAGCTCAAAGAACTCTCAACCCTTAAAATCTAACACTGTTTCCAACTTTAGTGGGTATCGTAGCTGGCTACCGGGAAATCGCTCGGGCTGCCCCACTGATAAACCAGCGTATCGGAAAGGTTTGAGCTTCGCTGGACGTAGAACACGCCAGTGGTATCTCGCCACACAGCAACATCAGTTTTTCCGTCGCCGTCATAATCATTTTGGGCATTATAATCGGAGCCCGTCAGACCGAAAGTTGTAGCGAACAGACCGCCGTCGGTACTCTTGAGAACATACCAAACCAGGTTCGAGGTCGGCGTCGCTCCTTCGCGGACGACTGCAATATCGGTCTTACCGTCGCCGTCGTAGTCGCCGGGAACCACGAGATCGTTGCTGAGACCCCATCCGACAACGTTAAAACCCCCATCCGAAGTGCGCGAGATATAAAAGGTTGCCTGATCGGCCGGCGTTGCACCCGGACGCTGAACCGCAAAGTCGAATTTCAAATCGCCGTCATAGTCGCCCGGAGCGGCATAATCCGTGGCAAGTCCGAACTGCACAGCGACAAATCCGCCATCGAGGCTGCGAAGCACGTACCAGATCATTGCACCGTTCGTCCGTCTTACCACCGCAAGATCGGTTTTGCCGTCCCCGTCATAGTCACGACCGACAGGTTCGTCACCGGATATTCCGAAACCAACCGCGGTGAATGTGTTTCCGTTGCTGTTCAACCGATACCAAACGCCATCCGTGTCGCGCCAAACCGAGATATCGCCTTTGCCATCCCCGTCAAAGTCGCCGGGGGCCATATAGTCTAAATTGGCCAGACCAAAGGTTGTGAAGGTAAAGCCGCCTGAGCTCTTTGAAATGTACCAAGTATTGTTGCTCGGCCGGAATACGGTAAAATCCGCTTTGTTGTCCATGTCGGTGTCCATGGCCGTGCGAAGACTCAATTGAGCCGACACCGATACAACTAAAAGCAATGCAATGACAGCAACAAAAACAGATTTGCCAGCAGCGGCTACGATATTTCTCATCTTAATTTCCTTTATTTAGACTTTCCTATGGTTCAGGGCTGGTTGCGTAAGAACCATCAATATACTATCAGTTTTGACCGGACTTGCAAGAAAAAGCATCGAAAACACCTGATATTGACGCCTTTTCTCAACTTCGCGGGTCGTGAGTTCGAACCCTTAGACGCCTTCACAATAACAATAGTTGGAAAAACGCCCAAAACTTTCAAAAAAATCAGTTTCTGGACTGGGTAACTGTTACCGTCTGTCCGGCGATCGTCAGCGTTCCCGTGCGAGAGATTCGCGGGTTGACACCCACACGGAACGTCACAGATCCGTTCCCACTTCCGACATCGCTGCCGGAGAGTTTTATCCAGTTGGCATTGCTCTTGATCGAATAATCGCAATTCTGTGCCGCGGTCATATCTACGGTATAGTACCCGCCCTTGGTCGTGACCGCGACATTCTGTGTCGAGAGACCAAAGTTGCAGACCGTCTGGTTCGTGAGCGCGTTACCGACATTGAGCCGTCCACCCGTTTTATTAAATCCCGTGAAAGCCGGCAGAACATCGACCGTGTTCATCAGTGTCGCCTTCAATGACGCGGCCGACAGCGACGGATTGTAAGCCGAAAGCAGTGCGGCCGAACCGGCAACGTGCGGCGTTGACATTGAAGTGCCGCTAAGGTTTCCGTAACTGCCGTTCATCGTCGTGCTGCGGATGCCGACGCCTGGAGCGGCCAGGTCCACCGAGACAGATCCGTAGTTATAAACACGCGCGTCCGAAGAGTTCGAGCCGCCCACGGCGACGATACTCGGCGATGTGTAGCTGGCTGGATAGAACGGAGTGGTCTCATTGTTCGTCCCGGAGTTTCCGGCGGCGAAGACATTGAGTATTCCCGCTTCGCCCAGGGCATCGATCGAATCCTTAGTTGCTTGATCGTAGCCGCACGCCTCGAGGCAGCCGCCGTATGAATTGTTTGTTACGCGGATGTTCACACCGCGATTTTTCATCAGAAACACATATTGATATGCAGCGATCAACATAGCCGAGGTCGTGTCGGAGCCTGACGGGCTGTAGATCTTGATCGTCATCAAACGCACGTTCCAATTGACGCCGACCACGCCGATACCGTTATTACCGACCGCTCCGATCGTTCCGGACGTATGTGTTCCGTGGCCGTTCTGATCGATCGGGTCAGAGTCGTTATAGCGAAAATCCCAACCGTAGTAATCGTCGATGAAGCCGTTAGCGTCATCGTCGATTCCGTTGTTGTTGACCTCGCCCGGATTCGTCCATATATTCGCCGCAAGATCGGCATGATTGTAGTTCGTACCAGTGTCGATATTCGCGACCACCACGTTCGGACTACCAGTGCTGAGGTCCCACGCCGCCGCCGCATTTATCTTGATCAGGCCGTACATCAACGTGTTTCCGTAATCCGGATCGTTGGGTATCGCCAAGAGCCGGTAGTAGAAATTCGGCTGAACGGCAATTACGCCGTCGAGCTTTTTATATTGCTGCAACGCTTCCTCAACCGACATTCCCGGCGGGTTCCGCAATCGCTGCCACCCAAGGTCGCCCAACTTTTCGATCACATTAGCGCCGTCGTTAACAAGACTGTGAATGGACCGCCTGGCCGCGGCCGAGGCGTCGAGCTTGATCAGAACCTCATCCGGTACGTATGTGTCTGTTTTCGCCTGTGACATCGCAACGATCGCGCCGAAAAGTATGAATACCAGAGCGATGATCAATGAGCTGCTACGCATAAGAATTAAAACCGCACTTATATAGACAGTGCGTCGGACCTAGGTTAAAAGACACCGAATCAGTAGCCCGTTTTAGGAAATACCTGACATTCCCTGGAAAGGAGGTAGATGGGGCGGCTAGTGGGAATCGAACCCACGACATCCAGAACCACAATCTGGCGTTCTAACCCCTGAACTATAGCCGCCACATACAATCTCAAATTTGAAATTTGAGATTTGAAATTAATCTTGCCCCCGGCACGACTCGAACGTGCGGCCCACAGCTTAGAAGGCTGTTGCTCTATCCAACTGAGCTACGGGAGCATACGGAACCATGAAAAGAGCAAGCTAAAATCTTAGCCATCGCACCCCGACAAGTCAAACTTTACGCCGTTTCGGTGCGATGCTCATGGATCTTGGCGAGCATCTGCTCAAAAACCTCGGTCAGGTCGAGATCACTCGTGTCGATCACGATCGCGTCCGTCGCGATCGTGAGTGGCGAGTCTTCCCGAGAAACATCCCGAGCATCCCGCTCATTGATCTCGGCCAGTGTCTGTTCGAATGTGCTGACGAGACCCTTAGCCGAATCTTCAGCAAAGCGTCGCTGCGCGCGGGCTTCGGGTTTAGCGGTCAGAAAAAATTTGTAATCCGCATTTGGGAAAACCACACTTCCGATATCGCGCCCTTCGAGCACACAGCCCTTGGGATCGCGATTGCCTATCTGGCGCTGATGCACGACCATGATCCGACGCACCTCCGAGATAGTCGAGACGACAGACGCGGCTTGCGCGACTTCGAGCGTACGGATCTCGTCTGACACGTCTTCGCCATTGAGCACGACTTTCAGGCTGTCGGGCTCGCCAATCAATTCTATTATCGCCTCGGCAGCGACCTGCGAGATCGCGGCTTTATCGTCGAGATCGACTTCGTTACGCAACGCGGAAAGGGCAGCGGCGCGATACATCGCACCCGTGTCCAGGTAGAGCAGGCCAAGTTTTTTTGCGAGCATCTTGCCGAGAGTGGATTTGCCCGCTCCGCTTGGCCCGTCGATAGCAATGATCATTTGCTGGAGTTTTGAGTCCCGGGTTTAGCCGGCTATCGTTTTCTTGATCTTGGCAGGTAGTTTATCAAAAACAAGTTGATATGACGTCCCGATCAGGCCTTTAAGCTCGGCCGGGGTTACGGCATCAAGATTCTCGATCCGGACCCATTTATAACGCCCGACATACGCCGCCGGATCGATCCCTTCGCGTTCGATGAGCTCGGTAAACTTCTCGGGTGTGCATTTGAGCGAGAGGCCGCCCTGGATCGAGTCAGCACCGGTCACGCAGAACATTTTTTCGCCGACGCAGAAACAGAGGTCGGCGCCCCATTTTATATCCTCGGTCGCACCAGGAAATGACAAACAGAATTTTCGAAGCTGTTCGATGTTCATCTTCTCTTTCCTCTTCGCGGCGGCGCAACTTTACGACTTTGCGACTTTGCGGGATAACTCATTTCCCGCAAAGTCGCCAAGCCGCGAAGTTCAAATGAGTATTCTACGAAGCGCATCATTGGTCCTTGCGATGTCGGATTCCCTCACATCGCAATGCGTCACCATTCTGATCTGCCGATCAGAGATTCCAATTGCCAGTACTCCCGCCGCCTTTAGTTCCGAGCAAACTTCGCTCGAGGTTTTACTGGTTCCCGACACGTCAAAGATCACGATGTTCGTTTGTACCTTCGTAGGGTCCATCGAGATCCCGTCGATCTCAGCTACGCCTTTGGCTAACCCTTTCGCATTCTCGTGATCTTCGTGCAGACGCTTCGGGCCGTCCTCAAGTGCGATCAAACCTGCGGCCGCAAGGATTCCGATCTGACGCATTCCGCCGCCGAGCCGTTTTCGCCAGACGCGCGCTTTGGTAATGAAATCTCTAGATCCAAGCAGCATCGATCCGGCCGGTGCGCCGAGACCTTTCGAAAGTGTGAACATCACCGAATCGCAATGCCGCGTAAGATCGGCGACCGAAGCATTCAACGCAACGGCTGCATTGAAGATCCGCGCCCCATCCATGTGGACCGGCAATCCCCTCTTATGAGCTTGCTCACAAACATCCGCGCAATGTTTCGCGGTCATGACACTCCCGCCGGCGAAGTTGTGTGTATTCTCGAGACAGATCAACGCGGTCGGCGCGACCCAGTAAGGCTGATCGATATGAAGTGCCGGTTCGATCTCATTCCACGTCAGATGACCTGAGCCATCGCCGCTTTTCACAGGCCGGATCGTCACGCCCGAGATCAACGCCGCCGCGCCAAGCTCATAATTGAAAACGTGGCCGCGCTCCTCGATGATTATTTCCTGGCCCGGGCTTGAATGCAGCTTGACCGCGATCTCGTTCCCCATCGAACCAGTCGGTACAAATAGCGCCGCTTCCTTTTTAAAGATCTCGGCGGCGCGTTCCTGCAGGCAATTGACAGTTGGATCCTCGCCGAACACATCATCGCCGACCTCGGCCGCCGCCATGGCCGCGCGCATTTTGTCGGAAGGTTTTGTAACTGTGTCGCTGCGAAGGTCGATCATGGAACAGTGGTCGGTGGTCAGTGGTCAGTGGTCGGTGGTCAGTAGTCAGTGGTCAGTGGTCAGTAGTCAGAAGTCAGTGATGCGTCACGTCTTTGCCCGTGTCATTACGAATTCTTCCGTTGGCCAGTCGGCCTTACTCGCTCCGGCTTGATAGGCCGACTCAAGAAATTCGAGGACCATCGAGCGCGCATCATCCGAGCCACGTGCGTCGTCGTACATCAAAAGCGCCATATGAGTGCCGTTCGACTCGGCCCATTCTGCTGCCGCCGGTGACAAAGGTTCCTCGGCGAGACCCGCGGGTTCGGGCGCCGCGTACGAATAAAACGCCGGCGCGGGAACGGTTTTGTCGTCGCCGAACCAGAATCCGAAACTTATCACCTCATGCGAGTAAGCTTCACGTTCGACCATCCCGGCACCGTCCCGCGGCGTGACTCGTTTGCCGGAAAATCGAGTCAGAGCGAGATCGAAGCTGTGCCAGAACATATGCACCGGCGTCGACTTCCCAACAAACCGGCCGCGGAATTCCTCGAATATGTCATCGACTGCGACGAGGGTCTGGTGAAATCGTTCGACGTATTCCTTATCGTACGACTTGTTCTCAACATCTTCGGAAAACGGAGTTGTCGACGAAGCTTCGTAGGGGATCGGTTTGATGTTTGGCTCGATCCCCAGCTTGGCGAGATTTGACAATAAGCTTTGATAAAAATCGGCAACCGTCAGGCCATCGTACAACGCAAAGTCCTCGAGCGCTCCGTCGCTTGTTCGGATCTCGAGATTGTCCGTTTTGAAATCAAACTCGATCTCGAAGTTTCCGCCGGTGTACGGGATCGTCCGTGTTGTTAATCCGCGCGGGCTGACATAGAGCGGGACGTGCCACCAGTGATTGATCCGCGGGTGCATCGCCAGACGGATCGTACCGACGATCTGGCAGAACAAATGGAGTGTGTTCTTTGTCGGCCGCCACGCGCCGAGCGGCATTTCGGGGAAAGAATGGTTCATCAGGTTCGCCTCAGTGCTCAATCTTACGCCGCGTGAATCTTCAATTCAAAAGTGGTTTGACATTCGAACTAAGCGAGAATAAATTTGGTGCATTCCAAGAGAAGGAGATTTCTTATGTCTGCGGAAGTAAAAGCCGTTCCGGATGGCTGTGAAGGGATCACGCCGTACCTGATCTGCAAGAACGCCGAAGCGGCGATGGAGTTTTATAAGAAAGCATTCGGTGCCGTCGAACTTTTTCGGATCGGTGGGCCCGGAATGGTCGGTCACGCGGAGATGAAGATCGGCAATGCGGTCTTTATGCTCGCCGATGAGTTTCCCGACATGGGAGCGGTAAGTCCGCAAACGATCGGTGGTACACCCGTGAGTTTGTACATTTACGTTGAAGACGTCGATGGCTTCACCGAAAAAGCGATCACTGAAGGTCTGAAGGTTTTGAAGCCGGTCGCCGATCAATTTTACGGAGATCGATCCGGACACTTCGAAGATCCGTTTGGTCACAAGTGGGGATTCGCGACCCACATCGAAGATGTCTCGCCGGAGGAGATGACGAAGCGGGCCGCGGCCATGCATGGCGGCTAGCGAATGATGCGGTTGAGGGTGGATTGGAATCGCGAATTGCTCTCTCGAAGCTTCGCGATGATGAGGAGAAAAAATTATGAAAAAGTTTTTATTGACTGGAACTGCTTGCACGGTGGTTGCGTTCTTTCTTAGCTTCCTCGTCCACGGCGTTCTGCTCGAGCATTATTACTCTGCCCTCGCCGCACAAGGAGTTTTTCGTTCACCGGACGAGGCGTCAGGCTACTTTCACTTCATGCTTATCGCCCACGTGTTTATCGGCTTTGCGTTTGCGTGGATATACATTCGCGGGATCGAGCCTGGGCGGACGTGGTATCTCCAGGGCCTAAGGTTCGCGATCGCGGTCATTTTCCTGACGACGATCCCTATGTATCTGATCTACTATGTCATTCAGCCGTTACCCGGCGATCTTGTGGTCTGGCAGATCGTGTTAGACAGCATGACGGTTATGATCAACGGTCTCGTCGCGGCATTTATCAACAAGGAACGAACAACGTAGGGTCACAAATTTATGCTGGCAACGGAAACGGTAGGGTTCCTAAAGAATCTCGACAAGAACAACGACCGCGATTGGTTCAATGCGAACAAAGATGCGTTCGTGCGCGCAAACGACAACGTCATCGCCGTCACCGGCGAGTTGATCGATCGCGTATCCAAATTTGATCCGGCAGTTTCCGGTATCGATCCCAAATCGTGCGTCTTTCGCATCTACCGCGACGTTCGCTTTTCAAAGGACAAGAGTCCTTATAAGACAAATCTCGGAGCCTTCATTGCACCCGGCGGTAAGAAAGCAATGTCGCCCGGATATTATTTTCACGTACAGCCAAGAATGTTTTTTGCCGCTGCAGGGAAGCACATGCCGGATGCCGGCGAGCTCTTGAAGATCCGAAATGCCATCGCGTCGAACACAAAAGAGTTTTTCAAAATTGTCGATGGTAAGAAGTTTCGCGAGCGGTTCCGTGATCTAGACGGCGAACGTTTGAGCAGACCCCCGAAAGGTTTCGACGCCGAGCATCCTGCGATCGAATATCTAAAGCTTAAATCGTTCACCGTAACCGAAGAATTTTCCGCCAAAGATGCCATCTCGAACGATTATCCTAAAATGCTCGCCGAGAGTTTTAAGGCGGCCTATCCGCTTGTAGAGTTCCTTCGCAATGCGTTGAAGTAGTTTAGAGTCTATTGAGTCTGGCGAGTCTATCGAGTCTGGGAAGACTCGCCGACTGAACAGACTCGCCAGACTCGATAGACTCGCCAGACTCGAAAGACTCGATAGACTCCCCAGACTCGATAGACTCGCCAAACTCCCCAAACCCGCCAGACTCTCTTAGTGACAACGCGCATGCGATTGCTTCAATGCGTCAACTATCTTTGAATCGAGCTGCTTCGCATCCGTCAGAACGAACATGTGCGAGATCCGCGGCATCGGGCCCGTCAGCTTAGCCTTCTCGATAGTTTCATCGAACGGCTGCTCACCGAGATCGAATCCGATCCGCAATTCTTTCGGCTTTATGTTCACTGCTGCAAACTCGCGCTTTTCCAGGATCGAAACATAAGTTTTCTTGGGCAGCACGGAAGCGTCCGGAAAATTCTTACTAACAAAGTCGATAAACGCCGCATAGAGCTCACGCATCTCCACGGCCTTCGCAAACTGGTTATCTAGCAGATCGTCCGTGCTTTGGTAAACCGGCTTTCCGCCGTTGGCGTGAATGCCCGCGAGCAGCGAGGCGTTCATATGGCCAAATCCGTGATCGGTCTTTAGCCACGCAACGACCTCGTTTCGTTTCTTACTTCCAAATCCGTCGATCGTCTTCAACCATGTTTTCAAATCCTTGCCCGTCGTCTTCGCAAGGTCATCCATGAACTCTTTCTCAAACTCGCCTGATGTTTTTTGTGACATATAGTTTACTAAGTGAAAAAGGGAAAAAGTGAAAGAGTGAAAAGGTGAAAAAGGGAAAAAGTGAAAAGGGGAAAAGGGGAAAAGGTGACAAGGTGAAAATGTTGGCTGTTCAGACAGTAGTTTCGTTCCTGGGTCTTCACTCTTTCACTTTTGAACGTTTTCACTTTTAAACGTTTTCACTCTTCCACCTTTTCCCTTTTCCACCTTTTCACTTTTTTCATCTCCAAATTCCTAAAATAAATCCGATCACCGCGAAGTAGACGATGATGTATCCGCAGTTGATCGCAATATATTTCAGCGAACGCTGCTCGAATAGCGCGATGACGATGAACATCGCCGCGACCCATCCGACTCCCGTAAGCAGCCCGGCGGTGACTCCCCATTGCCATGTTGTTCCCGGATCTCCCAAAAAGAAGGCGAGATTGTAGGACATCACCCACGCGAGGAGAAACGAGAGACCAAACGTTTTCAGCGGGTTGGATTTTGCGAGCTGCTCGTCCGTCAGACCGTTCTCTTTCTGCCACGCCTTTGCGAACAGAAGCGGAGACCACCATACGCCACCGATGACAAGGCTCATGACAGCCGAAACGAATACGGCGATGTGATTGATGTAAATGTTTTCCATACGGACCGAGGATATCCCGGGGACGAGCCGCCTGTATTGGAAAAAATTTACCTAGCCGACAGGGACGTAGTTCTGATAGTTGGTTTGGATGCGCGAGTACTGTTCCGGCGTAAAACCCGAAAAGCTCTTAAAGTCGTGGATAAAATGGGCCTGATCGTAGAATCCGCAGGTCAACGCTACCTCGCTCCAATCGATCTCGTTTGCATCGTCGATCGTCCTCACCGCTTTCTGAAAGCGCATTATATTGAGGTAAGCCTTTGGCGTGACACCTACCTGCTTGCGAAACATCGCGGCAAAATGCTTTTTGGAATAGCCGATCTTTTCGTTCATTCGCCCGATGCTTAGGCGGTCGGGCCGTTCGCTCATTTCGCGGACGGCAAACGCGACACATCGGTTTAGGTTCAGCTTCGAGCCAAACTTGTCTGTCAGGAAGTCCTCGACAATGCGAAAGCGGTCGTCTATATCTTTCGTTTCGAGCAGGCGCTCACGGAGGAGACCGAAATCACCTCCCCATACCAGATCCGCATCGACCACGGAATCAGATATCTCTTGCATCGGAAACGGGAAGAACGGACCGGCCATTCCTTTCTTAAAAGAGATAACCATCATCGCCGCTCCGTTGCCTGAGGGAATCGTGATCGGCTCGGTCCGCACACCCGACGTCCATACGTGATTACACGCCTGGATCTCCTTCAGAGTGTTGTTGTCGTATATGAACTGCTGGGTGTCGTGAAAATCGATGAGTATCTCGGTGTCGCCATTCGGCAGAAATCGATCGACGGTGTGGGCCTGTTCGACGCGTTCGAAGTAAATGAGGGCTTCGATAAATTGATCGAGAGGAGATCTTGGAATGTGAGCTCGAAAGATCATTTCGTAAGAGATCCTCTATTTTTTGTAAGGCTCGATCTTTTCTACACGCCGCTGGTGACGGCCCCCTTCAAAATCGGCGGCGAACCAGGCCTTTACGATCTTTGCGGACTCTTCGGGAGATGTGAACCGAGCCGGCAGAGACAGGATGTTCGCGTCGTTATGTTCGCGGGCAAGGCGTGCAATGTCCGGGTTCCACGCAACGGCCGCTCGAACGCCCGGAACTTTATTCGCGGCGATCGCCATTCCTGTTCCCGAGCCGCAAACCAACAAACCCTGCTCAAACTCGCCACTCGAGACGGCCTCGGCAACCTTGCGGGCATAATCGGGATAATCCACGGAATCAGAGGAGTCGGTTCCCATATCGACATACTCGACACCCAATTCGTCCAGGGTTCCCTTGATCTTTTCCTTTTCTTCGTAGCCCGCGTGGTCGGCCGCGAGGGCGATCTTTTTGGTCATAGCGCGTTTAGTAGTCAGTAGTCAGTGGTCAGTGGTCAGTAGTTAGTGGTCAGTGGTCAGTGGTCAGTGGTCAGTGGTCAGTGGTCAGTGGTCAGTGGTCAGTGGTCGGTGGTCGGTGGTCGGGGGTCGGGGGTCGGTAGGCCTGCTGACCACTGACCACTGACTTCCCACCGCTTATCTTAGCCTCCTCAGCGAATCACCGCGAAATCGCGGACACCAAATTGTTTGTCCCGCGTGTCTAATGCAATTATAATCCTTGAGAGTTTTCCTGCCGATGTCGTTTGTCACAAACATAACAAAGCTTTTCGTTCTAACGCTTGTCCTGGCGACCGGTGCCTCCGCGCAGGATTTTCTGCCGGAGCTCGTCAAGCGGATCAAACCGTCGTCCGTCGCGATCGAGACCTTTGATGCCAAAGGCAACGCTCTGTCGCGGGGAAGCGGATTTTTCATTGCACCTGACCGTATCGTCACCAACCGCCACGTCATCGAAAGATCTGCCCGCGTCGAAGTTCATCTGATCGACGGCAAAAGATTCGTCGTAAAGGGTGTCCTCGCGATCGACGGCGAAGGCGATCTCGCGCTGCTGCAGGTCGATATTCCGCGAGCGTTCGCAATTCCGCTTCCGATCGTGCGTGCTGTTCCGCAGGAAGGCGAATCGATCGTCGTGGTCGGAAATCCGTTCGGGCTTGAGGGTAGTGTGTCGAATGGCATCGTGTCGGCGGTTCGCGAGATATCGGGCTACGGCAAGATAATCCAGATCACGGCGCCGATCTCGCCCGGATCGTCCGGCTCACCGGTCGTGAACATGTACGGCCAGGTCATCGGTATTGCGAGCCTTCAGGCAGCCGAAGGCCAAAGCCTGAATTTTGCGATTCCGTCCGAGCGCATACTTCAATTGAAAGTTAGCGAGCTGCAGACATTCTCGTCGCTGACGGCCGAAACGCAGAAGAATAAACGATCCTCGGCTGAACGATTTTATTCGCAGGGTGTCGCACAGCTTTCACGTGACGACTATGCGCGTGCTCTGCAGTTTTTCGAGCGCGCCGTCGAGCTCGATCCGAATTATCCGGAGGCATGGTATCAGGCCGGATTTTGTTATGGAGTCTTGAACCGCCACCAGGACGCGTTAAAGGCGTCGCGGCAAGCCGCACGGCTGCGGCCCGAATGGGCTGAGGCGTACGTCAATATCGGTGCGTCGAGCTATGCGCTTGGACAGTACAAGGACGCGGTCGATGCATACCGGCAGGCGCTGCGTATCGAGGACAGCGCCGATACGCAATACTCGCTCGGCCTTACCCTGAACAAGCTCAATCGTACCGACGAAGAAGTTCTCGCCTATCGACGAGCGATCGTCATCAAGCCCGATCACGCCAACGCACTCGAGCGTCTCGGCGCCGCATATTTCAAACAGAAACGATACAGCGAATCCGCACAGGCATACGACCAGCTAAAGACTTACAGGCCCGATGCGAAAACGTATAACGCGCTTGGAGAAAGTTTTCTGGAATCAAATAAACCGGACGATGGCCTGCTGGCTTTCAATAGCGCGCTGGGTTTCGATCCAGAATTTGAGAAGGCGAGGTACAATCTGGGCCGGACCTATCTAAAACTTGGCAATCCGGAGATGGCCCGTGTGCAGTATGAGATCTTGCGAAATGCACGTTCAGACTGGGCGGATCGACTATACGTGCTGATCGATCCATGAATCGAAGCTTATTCGTTGATCGGTGGGTCATTCTCATTAGCCTGACCGCCGTTTTTGTCCCCGCCCCGAAGCACCCCAGTTTGATCAATAAAAAACGATCGGATCGCGCTCGTTCGATAAACCTGAGGCGTCGCCCATATCTTGAACGACGCGGGCTGAGCATCTGGAACATAGTCGATGATCTGATTCTGGAAAAGATAGCCTCGAGAAGAACTGGAAGCGAGTCCGCCGCGGATTAGTCCGGCTAAATACAGCTGCTGGAATGTGCCGTAGTTCCTATTCCCGACCGCAGCGGCATATGTCAACTGGGCCGAGTGAAGCGCGCGCATGTCGGCAATCGTGCAGCGTTCGTTGTCGGGAAGTGAGCCGTTTGTGCAGTCGTCTATTACGGGGTCGCCGGACGTCGCGACCTGGCCGTTCCGATCGCCGCCACGGATCTCGCCTGATGTATCGATGAAGAATGAACGGATACCCGACTTTCGATACGCACGCGGCGTCGCCGTCACCGTGAACGCCGCTGGTGTTTGTCCGGGAACGAAAGCGACGGTCGATATGATGTACAAATAACCGTATTTCGCGCCGCTTGCGAGAGCCTCGTCGATGAAGCCGGCCTGCCGCAGATTTTCAAGGAAACCGAAATTTCCGTTTCCGGCCGTTGCTTGATAAGTCATCTGGGCGCTGTGGAGCTGCCTCATCGAGCGAATGACATGGGCCTCAGCAAACAAACGCGGAGGGGATTGAGGGTACGCGGAGGAAAAGCCGGAGAAACCAACCAGCGTTCCGAGAAAAAATTTGAGGATAAAATATTTGGGATGCATATCTTCCTGCGAAATGACGGGAACAAACGTGCGCAAGCCAAGGGCAGAAATGCGGTTTACAGGATACTTTTGAACCCGGGGAAATTCAATAGAATTTTGATTTGGGTATATTTAGCGGTTTTTTGCTCAATGTTTGCGGTTTATCAAGCTCGCGACAAATCCCGCACCGAAGCCGTTATCGATATTCACGACCGTAACATTCGATGCACATGAGTTGAGCATTCCGAGCAGTGCGGCAATCCCCCCGAATGAAGCACCGTAGCCGATGCTCGTGGGAACTGCGATCACCGGTACAGCGACGAGACCACCGACGACAGACGGCAACGCGCCTTCCATTCCAGCGACAACAATGACCACTCGCGAGTTTTGCAGCAGCTCGCGCTCGGCAAGTATTCGATGGATGCCGGCGACGCCGGCATCCCAGACGCGCTTGACCGTGTTGCCCATAGTCTCAGCCGTCAGTGCCGATTCCTCGGCTACCGGAATGTCGCTTGTGCCGGCGGTGACAACCGTGATCTCGCCAACGCCTAACTCAGTTCGGTCGCGAAACACGCGGATCACCCGTGCCGATTCGTGCCACTCGGCCTCAGTGTAGATATTTCGAATATCACCGTAGACGTCCTTGTTGGTCCGCGTGATAAGAACATTGGGCCGGCGTGCGAGCAGCTTTTCGAAAATTCCGCAGATCTGTTCGGACGTTTTGCCTTCACCGAAGATAACTTCGGGAAATCCTTGCCGCTCGGCACGGGCGTGATCGACGCGTGCATAGCCGATGTCTTCGTACGAGAGATTCTTTATGCGCTCGGCAGCCTCGGCCGACCCCAAGTCACCGGCCGCATGCTGTTCGAGTATTTTCTCGATTTCGGAGCTATTCATGGTTTCCGCGACGGGAGGCAGAAACACGACCGGTAGGGAGTGTGTCTCTTCGCTAACGGACACCCTCGCTACCGCTCGGGTTTCTGCCTTCGGTTGCAAGAACAGAATCTACACCACTCGCACGACAAACAAAAAAGGGCGGGAACACGCGTTCCCGCCGACAGGAGGATATAAAGAAACGTCAGAACAGAAAGCCCGCGTATTTGTGGGATCGGGCGAGCGTCATGAATGTCCACGCGACGTAGTCGTTGCTGACCAGTTCGAGAACCAACTTGTAGATAGTGCATTCGCAGCCGTTCATAGCTCACTTCCTTAAAGAATCTGTTCCGAGCGTTCCTACCTGATAACGCGTTGCCGACGCGTTTTTCGTATCAGCTTTCTATTTAATTCCGGAACGGCTAAAATTTATTCACACTTATGGAGCTAACCGTCGGTATTACAGGAGCATCCGGGACGATCTACGCGCACAGGACCCTGCAGCTTCTGGCCGCAAGCGGCGCCGTTGAGATGATAAACCTGATCATGTCTTCGACCGCTGCCACCGTTGCACAGGTCGAAATGGGTGCGAATCTTCGAGACGCGGATGGAGCACGCATAAACGAATGGATAGGCCTGCCCGCGGAATCGACGCTGATACGGCTTTGGCGTTTGGACAATCTCGCGGCGAAGCCATCGTCAGGCTCAAACAAGCAGGCGGGGATGATGATCGTGCCGTGCTCGATGGGAACGCTGGGTGCGATCGCTTCGGGTGCGGGAACGAACCTGATCCATCGCGCGGCTGATGTTTGTTTGAAAGAGGGAAGGAAACTCGTTCTCGTTCCGCGCGAGACGCCGTATAACGCGATCCATCTCGAGAACATGCTCAAGCTCTCACATGCCGGAGCGAGAATTCTCCCCGCAAGCCCGGGGTTTTATCACCGTCCGAAAACGATAGACGAGCTGGTCGAGCATCTCTGTAATCGTATCCTCGATCAGTTCGACATTCCGCATTCGAAGAAAAGCGTGTGGACGGGAGATGAAATAACCGAGGGCAGCACGATAAGCTCCCCTCCTGGATAGGAGGGGTGTCAGCCGCTTCGGCTGACGGGGTGGTGGATAGGCAAGAATCAGATTTTTCAGGTCCACCACCCCGACCTCGCAAAGCCTCGGCCACCCCTCCTATACCAGGAGGGGAACTTGGTGTCGACACTGCTTCTTGCGTGTGGACTGGGAAGAAATAATCGATGGCCGCACGAAAAGCTCCCCTCCTGGATAGGAGGGGTGTCAGCCGCTTCGGCTGACGGGGTGGTGGATAGGCATGAATCAGATTTTTAAGGTCCACCACCCCGACCTCGCAAAGCCTCGGCCACCCCTCCTATCCAGGAGGGGAACTTGTTGTCGACACTGATTCTTGCGTTTAGACGCGGGTAGGAACATATGACGGGACGCCTGCACAACCGAAAGAGAATGGAACTCAGACGTAAGCAGCTGCGCCGAAACCTTACACCCGCTGAAGCGGCTCTCTGGCGGGTCTTGAAAAACTCGCAACTCTCCGGACGAAAATTCCGGCGCCAGTACAGCGTCGGGAAATATGTGCTTGATTTCTACTGCGTTGAGGAGTGGATTGCTGTTGAACTCGAAGGAGAAGTGCACCGTTACGAACCCGCTCAAGCTTACGATGCTGATCGGAAGCGTTTCCTGAACGAAAAGGGGATCAAGGTACTTTGCTTTGAGAACTTCTTGGTTTTCGAAGATCTCGAATACGTCCTACGTCGTATAGAGAGCTATTTCGGATGGAAGAAATCCGTCAGATCCACCACCCCGTCAGCCGAAGCGGCTGACACCCCTCCTATCCAGGAGGGGAGCTTATGACGAATTATGTCTGATACAATTCAACGCTTCTCAAACCGGGTTGCTAACTACGTCAAAAACCGGCCTGGTTATCCCCCCGAGGCTCTCGATCTTTTTAAAGCCGAGATGGGATTGATTGAAAGCTCGCTCGTTGCGGACATCGGTTCAGGCACCGGTCTGTCCGCGAAGCTGTTTCTCGAAAACGGCAATACGGTCTACGGCGTTGAGCCGAACGCCGCGATGCGTGCGGCCGCTGAAGAATATCTCGGAGAATTCCCAAACTTCATAAGTCACGACGGCACGGCCGAGAACACAAATCTCGACGACCGTTCGATGGATCTTGTGATCGCGGCCCAGGCGTTCCATTGGTTCGACGCCGAGAAAACGCGCGCAGAGTTCCGACGCATCCTAAAACCAGGCGGTTATGTCGCGCTGATATGGAATGAGCGGCAGCTTGATACAACCGAGTTCCTGAGCGGCTACGAAAAGCTGCTTCTGAAGTATGCAAAGGATTATGAAAAAGTGCGGCACGAGAATATCGATCAGCAAAAACTCGGCGCCTTTTTTGAAAGCGAATTCGGCCGCACAACTTTTCTAAACCTGCAGGTTTTCGATTTCGAGGGGATCCGCGGCCGTTTGCTCTCTTCATCCTACATGCCGGACGAACAAGACCCGGAGTTTCCGGCTCTCGAAAACGAACTTCGAGCTTTGTTTGATAAACACTCGGAAAACGATAGAATTAACGTTTTCTACGACACGAATATTTACTACAAGCAGTACTGAAGTATGGAACCAGCCACCGAAAAAAAGCCCGAAACGCAAACCATTACCGTTGCTCACTCGCCCGATTCGGACGACGCGTTCATGTTCTACGGGCTCGCGACAAATAAACTTGAGACCGACGGCCTGAAATTCGAGCACACGCTGAAGGATATCCAGAAGCTCAACGAGGATGCGAAAAACGGCGTCTATGACGTGACCGCGATCTCGTTCCACGCCTATGCGTATGTCTCGGATAAATATGCTTTGCTGCCGCATGGCGCGAGCATCGGGGATAAGTACGGTCCGATCGTCGTCGCGAAAGAGCCACGCAGAGCCGACGAGATCGGTGACATGAAGATCGCCGTCCCCGGCGAGCTGACCAGCGCGTATCTCGCGCTTAGGCTTTTTAATTCGAAATTCGAACATGTCGTTTACCCGTTCGATCAGATCATCGAAGCCGTTCGCAAGGGCGAGGTCGATGGCGGCCTGCTGATTCACGAAGGGCAGTTGTTTTACAAGGAACTTGGACTTGATAAGGTCCTCGATCTTGGTGAATGGTGGTTCGAAGAGACTGGCCTGCCCCTGCCGATGGGCGGAAACGCGATCAAACGCGAGCTTGGCGGCGACCTTATGACAAAGGTCTCGCGGCATCTCCACCGCAGCATCACGTATTCGATGGAAAATCGCGAAGACGCGCTTCAGTACGCGATGCAGTTCGCACGCGACATGGCTCCCGAGGTCGCGGATCGTTTCGTTGCGATGTGGGTCAACGAGCTTACACTCGATTACGGCGACCGTGGAAGAGAAGGTGTTCGCCGTCTGCTGAGCGAAGGCTACAAGGCGGGAATAATTCCACACGAGGTCGAAGTTGAGTTTGTAGACTAAGTCGGCGCATTGTTTTTAACGCAGAGATCGCGGAGAACGCGGAGGGAAGTTTCTGTTTCTTCTCCGCGTTCTCCGCGATCTCTGCGTTTAAGGTTAGAATCGACGCGAAGCGATTGCGTCGGTCAACTTTTAGCTGGATCGCCGCATCTATCTGTTGGTTTCCTCAATAAATCTAGCTATGAAAATAAGATTACTAGCGATCTTTACCTTGCTTACCCTCGTTACCAGCATGTTCGGGCAGGCGACGACCTTTTCCCAAGCCGACCTCGACCAGCCTCAGATCGACAAGATCATTGCCAAATTCACTCAGAACGAGAGATTGTTTCGAAAGGCATTGAACGTCTACGCATTCAACCGGAACGCGACGATACAAACCATCGGAATGGGCGGTCAGATCACAGGCACCTACAAGCGCGAGTCTTTCATGACCTTTGACGGAGAGGGAAAGCGCGTTGAGAAGATCCTGTTCTTTCCGATCTCAACCCTGACCGAGATCTCAATATCGCAAGCCGACATTGAGAACCTCGGCGGCCTCGATCCGTTCGCCATCGAGCCCGCACAGATAGACAAGTACAAATTCACTTATCTCGGAAAGGAAAAGATCGACGAGCTTACTTTGCACGTGTTTGATGTCGCACCCAAAGTGATCCCGAAAGCCGAGAAGGATGGCCTGAGGCTTTTCAGCGGACGCATATGGGTGGATGACCAGGACCTTCTGATCGTTAAGTCGAAGGGCAAGGCCGTCCCCGAATGGAAGGACGAGCGGTTCCCGACGATCGAAACCTGGCGTGAGAATGTGGACCGTAAGTATTGGTTCCCGACGTATAGTTCATCCGACGATGAACTTGTATTCCGCAACGGGCAGGTTGTAAAAGTGAAAGTACGTGTTAAATACACGAGCTACAGCCTCGGAAGAACCGACGTCAGGATCGTCGACGAAGATGAAGATGTCCCGACCCCGCCTGTGAAGAAGCCTTAAGTGCGACACAGAGACTGAGCGACGCGGTGACGCGGAGACGATCTCCGTGTCACCGCGTCTCCTTTTCGCCGCGTCACCGCGTCGCAAAGCAGAGGCGATTGCCGCACGAAAGGCTCCCCTCCTGGATAAGAGGGGTGGCCGAGGCTTTGCGAGGTCGGGGTGGTGGACCTGAAGAATCTGATTCTTCGACAGGAGACGAGAAACCAGAAACGAGAAACGTCTTATTTCTCGAGTTCAGAGGCGATTGCCGCACGAAAGGCTCCCCTCCTGGATAGGAGGGGTGGCCGAGGCTTTGCGAGGTCGGGGTGGTGGACCTGAAGAATCTGAT
>JBGTIQ010000029.1:0-144013 GCA_041745575.1 Pyrinomonadaceae bacterium | reverse complement strand
AATAGGTTGGATCTTCAGGTGCAGTTTTGGTTTGCATCCGAGATGAGTATACAAGAGCACCTGTCTTCTGCTCCATACGCTTCGAAACTCTTAGGGTTTTTTTGAACGCGGATCGGGCGGATTAGGCGGATTTGGGCGGATAGTTTATTCTGCTTTTCGATTCCCAAGACCTTCGATATTTTTCGCGAGAACTCCCATGATCGACGAAGAACTTACCGGCCGGATAATCAAGATCTTCTATGCCGTTTACAATGCGTTGGGCTACGGTTTTATTGAAAGCGTCTACCACAACGCCATCATTCTGGAGTTGGTCTCCAAAGGCATTGCAGTCGAAACCGAAAAACCGATTGCCGTCTACTACGGAAAGAACGTAGTGGGCACATTTTCCGCGGACCTTGTCGTCGAAGGCAAAGTAATCTTGGAGTTGAAGGCGAAAGAGACACTGAATACCGCTCATGAAGCTCAACTCGTTAACTATCTCCGTGCAACCGACGTAGAGCTCGGATTACTGCTTAATTTCGGAAAGAAGCCTGAATTCAAACGGAAGTACTTTTCGAACGAGAAAAAACGTCGGACCTCTGAGTGTCTATCGGACGACTCGATTCTGGAAAACCTATTTAAAAGGGATCCGCCCAAATCCGCCTAATCCGCCCAATCCGCGTTCAAAAAAACCGTGGCCCAACGCCAGCTACCGAGTACACCAGCTCCCTCTCGCAAATCTCCGTGGAAACCCTATTTAAAAAGGATCCGCCCAAATCCGCCTAATCCGCCCAATCCGCGTTCAAAAAAATCGTGGCCCAACGCCAGCTACCGAGTACACCAGCTCCGTCTCGCAGATCTCCGTGGAAACCCTATTTAAAAAGGATCCGCCCAAATCCGCCTAATCCGCCAAATCCGCGTTCAAAAAAACCATTACCGATATTCAAGCTCCCTTTCCCTAAGATATTTCAACCGGTCCCGCAACTCCGCCGCCTGTTCGAATTTCATCTCCTTTGCAGCGTGCCGCATGTCCATCTCGAGCTGTGCGATTGTCTCCTTCAATTGCTTCGGCGAATATTCTTCGAACTTGTCCAACTCGAGTGGCACTTTAAAATAGTCCGCTTCGTAAGCAGTGACCAGCAACGCGTCGATCGATTTTATGATCGTCGTTGGCGTGATGTTGTTGTCGATGTTGTATTGCTCCTGGATAGCCCGCCGACGCTGCGTTTCGCCGATCGCATTCTCCATCGATCGTGTGATCTTATCGGCGTACAAGATCGCTTTCCCGTCAGAGTTTCGGGCGGCACGCCCCATTGTCTGGATCAACGATCTCTCGGACCTCAAAAATCCTTCTTTGTCCGCGTCGAGAATGGCAACCAGCGAAACTTCCGGCAGATCGAGCCCTTCGCGAAGCAGGTTGATCCCGACCAGCACATCGAACACACCGCGCCGAAGATCGCGCAGGATCTTGATCCGTTCGAGCGTCAGGATCTCGCTGTGGAGATAGTTGACCTTTACACCGACCTCGGCGAAGTATTCGCTGAGGTTCTCCGCCATCCGTTTCGTCAGCGTCGTCACAAGAACGCGCTCGTTTCGCTCGGCGCGGAGACGACATTCTTCCAGCAGATCGTCTATCTGTCCTTTTACCGGACGGACCTCGACTATCGGATCAAGCAAGCCGGTCGGGCGAATGATCTGTTCGATGACCTCGCCCTGTGTACGCTCCAGCTCGTACGGCCCGGGCGTCGCCGAAACATAGATGGTCTGGCCGATGCGTCCTTCGAATTCCTGAAAATTCAGCGGCCGGTTATCTTTCGCGCTCGGCAGACGAAAACCGTATTCGACGAGCGTCCCTTTTCGCGACTGATCGCCCTTGAACATCGCACCGAGCTGCGGCACGGTTTGGTGCGATTCGTCGATCACCATGAGCGCGTCCTTCGGAAGATAATCAAGCAGCGTCGGCGGCGGAGCGCCGGGCGGTTTCCCGGTCAGATGCCGCGAGTAGTTCTCGATGCCGCGACAAAATCCCATCTCCTTGATCATCTCCAGATCGTACATCGTCCGCTGATGCAGCCGCTGTGCCTCGACGATCTTGCCGTCGTTTACAAGCAGCTCTTCGTGCTGAACGAGCTCTTCCTTTATCGTCTTGATAGCGCGTTTGATCGTCGGTTTCGACATCACATAGTGCGTCTTCGGGTAGATCGGGACGCGATTTTCATGTTTCGTGAGCACCTCGCCGAGCAGCGGGTCGATGGTGTAGATCGCGTCGATCTCGTCGCCCCAAAACTCGATCCGATAAGCCTGATCGGTGTAGCTCGGATACAGCTCGATGACATCGCCGCGGACGCGGAACACACCGCGGTCAAAATCGATATTTACGCGTTCGTATTGCAGCTCGACAAGACGCTGCAGAAATTCGTCGCGCTTGATCTTCATGCCGGGCTCAATAAAGATCAGCATCCCGTAATACGCGTCCGGATCGCCGAGGCCGTAGATGCAGGAAACGGACGCGACGACGATGATGTCCCGACGCTCGAACAAGGCACGCGTCGCGCTCAAACGCAGCCGGTCGATCTCGTCGTTTATCGTCGCTTCTTTCTCGATGTAGAGGTCCGACGCCGGGACATAAGCTTCGGGCTGATAATAGTCGTAATACGAGACAAAATACTCGACCGCGTTTTCAGGAAAGAACGTCTTGAATTCCTGATACAGCTGCGCCGCCAACGTCTTGTTGTGCGCGAGCACAAGCGTCGGAAGCTGAGTTTTCTCAATGACGTTGGCGATCGTGAACGTCTTGCCGCTCCCGGTAATGCCGAGCAGCACCTGGTCCTTGACGCCATCGTTCAGATTCTGGACGATCTCGGCGATCGCTTCGGGTTGATCGCCCTTCGGAACATTGTCGGAGACGAGTTTGAATTGCATGTTTAAAACAATAAGTACAGTTGCGGCGGAACACGTCAGTACCACCTGCGTAAGCGGGTGGTGCAGGGCCGGAGACTGAGTTAGCCTGTGCTAACCAAACGACTCGACCACCCGCTTACGCAGGTGGTACCGACCTGTTGTCCGGTGCACTTTTATCCTAACCAAACGCTCACGCGAAAAAAAGTTACGCATCGAAAAATAAAATTCGTTTTTGAACCGCGCAAACTTTACGCTCGAACCTTTTCGTAATACAGTTGTCGAACACTCAGAACCGTTCTTCTCATATGACTGGAGCATCCACCGTTTCAGAAACTTTTATTCCCGGCATTGAGCTTATTCACCGCGGCAAAGTGCGCGATGTTTACAAAGTCGATGACGAACGCTATCTGCTCGTCGCGACCGATCGCATCTCCGCGTTCGACTGCATTCTTCCGACGCCGATCCGGCGAAAAGGCGCGGTGCTGACCTCGATCTCGGCGTTTTGGTTCGACAAGCTTCGCGACCTCGCGGCGAATCATCTGATAACCACCAATACGAATGAAATGCCGGAGCCGATAAATCAGCTGCCGAATCTGAGAGGCCGTTCGACACTGGTAGAAAAGACGAAGGTTTTCCCCGTCGAATGCGTCGTCCGTGGATATCTCGAAGGCTCCGGATGGAAAGATTATCAGGCGACTGGTGCGATCTGCGGACATCAACTGCCTGCCGGATTACGGCAATGCGATCAACTTCCCGAACCGATCTTTACACCAGCTACAAAAGCCGCGGCGGGACACGACGAGAACATCAGTGAAACTCAATTTGCCGAGATCGTCGGCCAGGAAACTGCCGATCGTTTGCGGACTGCTTCGCTCGACCTGTACAGTCGTGCCAGCGAGCACGCCGCGACCCGCGGGATAATTATCGCCGACACGAAGTTCGAATTCGGAACGGATGCCGACGACAATATCCTTTTGATCGACGAGGTCCTCACCCCTGATTCCTCGCGGTTCTGGTC
Source organism: Pyrinomonadaceae bacterium (assembly GCA_041745575.1). Taxonomy (GTDB): domain Bacteria; phylum Acidobacteriota; class Blastocatellia; order Pyrinomonadales; family Pyrinomonadaceae; genus OLB17. The sequence continues at coordinate 140,115 of JBGTIQ010000029.1, read as the reverse complement.
GGCCGAGACTTACGAGCCCGGCCATGCTCAAGCCTCCTTCGACAAACAGTTCGTTCGCGAGTATCTTGAAACTCTCGACTGGAACAAACAGCCCCCCGCACCACCGCTCCCTGACGACATCGCGGCCGCAACCACGTCGCGGTATCTCGAAGCCTTTCGACTCTTAACTGGAACGGAGCTGCCCGAAGGCTAGGGCGGACATTTACTATGCGCAAGCAGATGGAAACCTTGATCGGCGAGATGCTTGACGGCCGGATACTGCTCGACGAGGCCATCACCGAATTTGAGAAGATCTATATTCAAAAAGCGCTCGAGCGGAACTCCGATCATCTTTGTAATACGGCGACGGCGCTTGGAATTCACCGCAACACTCTGTCAAAGCGCGTTGCAAGTTATAACGGAAAACCTAAGATCGCGGCGAAACGACCGGTGAAATCAAAGAAGGTGACAAAGACTTCAGTGGCAAAGAAGCGCAAGCGCTAAACACGAGAGCGCAGCCATCCCTGCGTTACAACATCGCGAAGCGGCGCATGACTGGAGCGCAGGCATCCCTGCCTGCAACATCGCGAAGCGATGTCAAACGATTAGAACTTCGGTAGCAGTGGTACTTTCAGGCTTCGCCATCACGCATACGTGGACGCCGGCGCTTTTCGCGTCGAAGCGACGCTCACGCAGGCAAGGATGCCTGCGCTCCAGTCATGCGTATACTCCAGTCATGGTTTAGAATGAGATTTTAACTTAGAGATTAATATGGAGGACCACCCCACATGGTCGACTACAACTTCAAGCGGCGGCGCAACCGAGATGATTATGGCTGGCACAATCGAGGGTACTTGCCGCACTTTGATGGACCTGAGCAGACCCAATTTCTGACCTTTCGGGTTTTTGATTCGATGCCACAGGATGTACTCGACCGGTGGCGAAGTGACGCTTTGGACGATACCCAGTTTCGAAAGAAAGTTGAGAAATACCTGGACGCGGGATACGGAAATTGCTGGCTTCGCCGCCCGGAGATAGGATCGAAAGTCTGCGATAGCCTACGCTTTCATCACAGAAAAAAATACGATCTTGATTCCTGGGTTGTAATGCCGAACCACGTCCACGTTCTATTGACTCCGCTTGCGGGGTTTCACCTCGACGAAATCGAACATTCGATAAAGTCGTATACGGCAAACGAAGCGAACAAGCTATTGGAACGAAAGGGACAGTTTTGGGCGCCTGAATGCTTCGACAGGTACATTAGAGATCATCGGCATTTCAATGCCGTAATTCGGTACATCGAGAACAATCCGGTGAAAGCGGGGTTATGTCGGAGCGCCAAAGACTGGCCGTTTAGCAGTGCTGGGGAAAGATGGAAAGGTCGCGTGTGAGTTACAGAACAGCATCCCTGCCTGACAACATCGCGAAGCGGCGCATGACTGGAGCGCAGGCATCCCTGCCTGCAACATCGCGAAGCGATGTCAAACGATTACAACTTCGGTAGTAGTGCTACTTTCAGGCTTCGCCATCACGCATACGTGGACGCCGGCGCTTTTCGCGTCGAAGCGACGCTCATGCAGGCAAGGATGCCTGCGCTCCAGTCGGGTGCTTTAGTCACGGTTTTCTCGAGATAACTTCAACCTCGTCGCCCATACGCACTGTTCCACCCGCGATATCGGGGATCAGATTCTGACCAAACAGAACATTGCCGCCAACATTTCGGTATGAGGAAAGAGTCGCTAAGGGCTCTTTTCCTTTTTCGCCCTTTTCCTGATCGACCGTGGTTATAACGCACCGGGCGCAAGGCTTTACGATATGAAATTCGGTGGATCCGATTCGAATCCGCTTCCACGTGTCTTCTGCGAATGGCTCGGAACCGTGGACGACGAAGTTGGGTCGAAATCGGTTCATCGGGATCGGTGAAGCGAGCCGCGAGTTCAGATCAGCGAGCGATCCTTCGCCGATCAATAAGAAAGGATACCCATCGGCGAAGCTGACCGTGTCTTCGGGCCGCACCGCATACTCTTCGGGGATGACGCGATTCGTATCGTCCGGCATTACGACCAGCTTGCACGGCGTACCGATCTTCTCCGAAAACCATTCGCTGACGACACCGTTGTACGCAAGCGCCCGCACATCCACATCGCGCCAGATCGTCACCGGCAGATGCTCGCCCGAGTCAGGCAAGTAGGGAATGTCGAGCGTATCGCCTTTCGAAACCCGCAGTTCACCTCCGGCAAACGAAGTCTCGATCGTCGCCATGAGCGGAAATTCGCGTTGCGTCATGAACGTCCCATCACGGTCGACGAGCATCCACCTGCGGTCGAATCGCAGCCCGCGCTGCTCGACGACAGCGGACTCAAGCGCAATTCCCTTCAGGGATTTAATCGGGTAAATGTTTATTTCGGAGATGTGCATTGGTCTTTGGTCTTTGGTCTTTGGTCTTTGGTCTTTGGTCTTTGGTTTCAGGCTCCAAAAATCCAAAGACCGAAGACCAAAAGCCAAAGACCCTGCCAAGAATCTGATAATAACTCACTCAGATTACCTGCGTACCTCGATTCCCCCCTTGACAGATGGGGCCGTCTTCTGTAAATTAGCACTCTTGGACACAGAGTGCTCAAATTCCCTTTTTTCGGCCTCGGCGTCCAAGTCGTTATTTTATCACCATCATTTCAAAACGAAGGAGTAAACCATTATGGCAACGAACATTAAACCACTTCACGATCGTGTGATCATTCGACGGATCGAAGATTCGACGGACAAGACCGCGGGCGGACTTTTCATCCCCGACACCGCAAAGGAAAAACCGCAGGAAGGCGAAGTCATCGCAGCCGGCGAAGGCAAGTATAAAGAAGACGGCACACGCCAGACGCTGGATGTAAAAGCCGGCGACCGCGTTCTGTTCGGCAAGTACAGCGGATCCGAGATCAAGCTCGACGGTGAAGAACTCATCATCATGCGCGAAGACGAGATCCTCGGCATCATCAATCGGGCGGGCGAAGCCGCGAAATAGGACATATAAGTCCTATAGGACCTATACGTCCTATAGATCCCATCAAAAAGTTTTCAGGAGACAATAGATCATGGCAAAACAAGTAGTTCACGGAGAAGAATCAAGAGCCGCTATTCTGCGCGGAGTAAATCAGCTGGCTGACGCGGTAAAAGTTACGCTCGGACCGAAAGGCCGAAACGTCGTCATCGACAAAAAATTCGGTTCGCCGACGATCACCAAAGACGGTGTCACGGTTGCAAAGGAAATTGAATTAAAGGACACGCTCGAGAACATGGGCGCACAGATGGTCCGCGAAGTCGCCAGCAAAACGAGCGACGTCGCCGGTGACGGTACGACGACCGCAACGGTCCTCGCACAGTCGATCTTTAAAGAAGGCGTCCGTACGGTTGCCGCGGGTGCAAACCCGATGGCGCTAAAGCGCGGTATCGAAAAGGCGGTCATCAAGGTTGTCGAAGAGATCGGCAAGATGTCGAAGCCGGTAACCGGCGACGCGATCGCGCAGGTCGGAACGGTTTCGGCTAATGGCGACAAGACGATCGGCACGATCATCGCGGAAGCGATGGACAAGGTCGGCAAGGACGGCGTCATTACGGTTGAAGAATCGAAGACGATGGACACGCTGCTCGAAGTCGTCGAAGGAATGCAGTTCGACCGCGGTTATCTCTCGCCCTATTTCGTCACGGACCCAGACAGAATGGAAGCAGTTCTCGAAGAGCCGCTCATCCTGATCAACGAGAAAAAGATCTCGAGCATGCGCGATCTTCTGCCGATCCTCGAGCAGGTTGCGAAGATGGGACGTCCGCTGCTGATCATCTCGGAAGACGTCGAGGGTGAAGCACTCGCGACATTGGTCGTGAACAAGCTTCGCGGCACATTGAATGTCGCTGCTGTTAAGGCACCGGGCTTCGGCGATCGCCGCAAGGCAATGCTCGAAGACATCGCGACGCTTACCGGCGGCAAGGTCATCTCGGAAGACCTCGGCATCAAGCTCGAAGGCGTCACAGTCGACGATCTTGGTAAAGCAAAGAAAGTCACGATCGACAAAGAGAACACGACCATCGTCGAAGGCGGCGGTACGGGTGAAGCGATCGACGGACGCGTCAAGCAGATCCGCACGCAGATCGAGGACACAACCTCGGACTACGACCGCGAGAAACTGCAGGAGCGTCTTGCTAAGTTGGTCGGCGGTGTCGCTGTCATTAAAGTTGGCGCGGCAACCGAGACTGAAATGAAAGAGAAGAAGGCCCGTGTCGAAGACGCGATGCACGCAACGCGTGCGGCTGTCGAAGAAGGCATCGTCGCAGGCGGCGGCGTCGCTCTAGTTCGTGCGGGTAAAGTTCTCGAAGGCTTCAAGGCTGATGAGAGCGACACCGACGAACAGATCGGCGTGAACATCGTCCGACGTGCCCTCGAAGAGCCGCTTCGCCAGATCGCCGCAAACGCAGGCAAAGAAGGCGCGGTCATCGTCGAGAAGGTTGCAGGCGGAAAGGACGCGTATGGCTTTAACGCCGCGACCGAGAAGTTCGAAGATCTCATCGCAGCCGGCGTCATCGATCCCGCAAAGGTCACGCGTTACGCTCTGCAGAACGCAGCCTCGATCGCAAGCCTTATGCTGACGACCGAAGCCATGATCGCCGAGTACCCCGATGAAAAGGGCGACGGCGGTATGGGCGGAATGGGCGGCGGCATGGGCGGCATGGGAATGGGAATGTAATCCCGAACTTAGAGTTCACGCTTATTGCGTGGGGTAGTAAAGGAAGGCTTCGCTCGTTATTAACCGGGCGAGGCCTTTTTCTTGCCGAGTCAATCCGTAGGTGTTAAATTTGGGCGAACATGCGGAAGTCATTCCTTTCTCTAATGATGATGATGATGTTGATCGTGGCCGCGTCCGTGTCATTCGGTCAGACTACCGCGCTCGAATATTTCAATCGTGGCAGTGGTCGAGCGGAAAAAAATGATTACGACGGAGCGATTGCTGATTACTCAAGAGCGATTGCGCTGGATCCGAAATATGTAGATGCCTACCTCGGTCGCGCTTTGGCGCGGGAAGCCAAGAAAAACTATGCCGGCGCGATAATTGATTTAACAAAAGCAATCCAGCTCCAGGCGACCAACGTCGAAGCGTACTATAGCCGCGGACATGCAAAAATGACGATGGGTGACAGTGAAGGAGCGATAGCTGATTATTCAAAAACCATTGAGCTCGATCCGAAACACGCGAAGGCGTTCTATTTCCGTGGAACGATCCGAGGGCACAACGTTGACGCTGTAGGAGAGATCGCGGATTATTCCAAAGCCGTAGAGCTCGATCCGAAAGATGACTCTGCCTATTACGCTCGCGGTCTCGCCCGTCGTCTTAGAGGAGACGTTGAAGGCGCCATCGCGGACTTCACGGCCGCCATCAAGATAAATCCGAAATCGAAGCTAGCCTACTACGCTCGCGCTAGTGCTCGGCATCAAAAAGCGGATTATGCCGGAGCAGTATCTGACTATACAAAAATGATTGAACTTGATCCGAAGGATATAAAGGCTTACTCCAATCGAGGCTTTGCCCATTCGTCCAAGAAGGACTACGACGAAGCGATAGCCGATTATACAAAGGTGTTAGAGCTCGATCCGAAAATGGTCAGTGCTTACGTCGATCGTGCTATCTCCAGAAAATTAAACGGGGATTATGAGGGTGCGATCGCGGACTATACAAAAGCCTTAGAGGCCGAACCGGAGGTTAGCCGCTACGCGGAGCTCGGTGAGATCAAATATCTTAATAAAGATTATCCCGGCGCGATCGCCGCTTTCACAAAAGCAATTGACTTGAGCCCGTATGATGATTCGCTCTATCGAAAAAGAGCAGCCGCCTACTGGGCACTGAAAAATATCCCACGCGCCAACGCCGACGCAAAGAAAGCCGCCGAGCTTGAACAAAAGCCTTGATAGCCAACGGGACCTGGGAAGGCCGGAGCGATAGCGACTGGGTTCTTCAATCCAAAATCCAAAAGCGAAGCTTTTCCGCACACCGAATGGCGAAGCCGAAAGAACTCATCAGCGCACATATATCACCCTGAGGATCGTTCGTGATCGAAGAGAACAGACGGTGAGCTACGTCTTCCTTGAGCTCTGGAAACCGTTTCGTGTATTTCGTGATGCTATAAAACACGGTTTCTCCCGACATTGAATTAGAATCGATGTCGACAAAAACAGATCCGTTCTTTGACAGGAGAAACCGTAATGACATTGTACATCGGAGTTGACTTTCACCCGCATCAGCAAACGCTTGCTTGGTGCGATATGGAAACAGGCGAGATACGGACGCGAGATCTTCCGGGTGATCCGGAGACAGTCCGTCAGTTTTATTCTTCGCTTCCCGAACCTGCAACGGTAGGCATCGAGGCTTCGGCCCGGGCCAGATGGTTCGAGAACATGCTCTTTGAAACAGGTCATAAGCTTTTTGTCGGCAACCCGGTTTTGATAAGGAAAAGAGCGACCTCGCGGCACAAGAACGATCGGCGAGATGCAGAACTGATCCTCGACCTGCTGCTCCGCAAGGAGTTTCCCGCTCTCTGGCGGAGACCGCCCGAGAGCGATTCCGTTCTCGAGATGCTGCATCTTCGACAGAGTCTGGTCAGGCAAAGGACCGGGGTCTACAATCGCCTCCAGGCGCTGGCACACGATGTCGGGTTACCGAAGGGGCGGATCAGGACCAAGGGGTTCCAGAAACTGCTGAAGAGTGTGCCGATGAACGAAGTCCCTTCGATCCGGCGCGAGCACCTGTTCTCGCTCGTGGAAAAGCTCGACGGGCAGATCGGCGAGCTTGACGAGTGGTTGACGAAGAAGGTGGATAAGGATAGGTCGGTCCAGCTTCTTCTAACGCAACCAGGAGTCGGGCACCTGACAGCACTGGCGACGGTGCACACGCTCGGAGATGTATCACGCTTTCCGAAGCTGTCGAAGCAGATCGCCGCCTTTGCCGGCCTCGACCCGGTTGAGAAGTCCAGTGCCGGCAAGACTCGATTCGGCAGCATCAGCAAAGCGGGTTCGAGGCTTCTCCGGTATCAGCTCGGACTTTCTGCTCAGATCGCCTGCCGCTCGGACGTGAAGCTGAAGAGCTTCTACAAACGGCTGGCGAAGAAGAAACCCAAGCCGGTAGCGAAGACCGCTGCCGCCCGAAAGCTTTTGGTCAAACTCGCGATCATGCTTCGTGATCAGATCACGGCAGAAGAGTTTGACCGGCGTGGACGCACAGTTGGTAATGCCCGACGAACCACCGATCTGAAATGATCGTTTTCGTGATAGGGCCAAGCCAACCTTCTCCCTCGGAGGAGAAGAGCGTATTCATACATCATGGGCAACAAAGAAACTAAGAAAGAATTTCTTTCCATAATGCACGAAGAGATGAATGCGTGAGCCACCAGCTGGCTTCGCCGTAGCGTCTGAACCACGCACTCAGACAACTTAAAAAAATGAACGAATCTGTATTGTCAAAGAACCTGGAATCTACAACCGCCCGAGTGGCGGACGGAAGAAGTGTGCGTTGACAACGAAACCGTGTTTAGAGATGGGTTGACAACGAAACCGTGTTTAGAGATGGTTCGGCTTTCATAAAGCAAACCACGAATCACACGAACAGACACGAAAAAGAACACGAACAAGAAAGGTCTTAAATTCAGCGATGACTTCGTTGGTTCGTGGTTGGGCTTAGAAGATGAAACCACGAAGCAAACACACTAAATGACACGAATAAGAAATCGGCCGGTCTTACAATCCAAAATCTAAAATCCAAAATTGAACTGTTTCATTAGGATCATCGAACAACATACAATAACCACGACCTCGGATCGGTTTTGCTACGTATGACTGACAGGACGTTTGATTCTGGACAACTTAGCCGCCGCCGATTTCTGGCAGGACTATCGGCCGGCTCTGCATTTATGCTTTCAGGGGTTGGATGTTCACGGCCAACGACGCCTCCGCTTGAACTGGGCGATGTAACGCAGCTCACTCTTGCCGATGCCGCGTCACTTCTGCAGTCGCGCCGATTGTCCCCGGTTACCCTCGTCAAGGCATTTCTCGACCGTATCGATCGGTTTAACCCCAGGATCAATGCATTCATTACTGTTTTGCACGAAAGCGCGATGGAGCAAGCACGCGTGGCTGAGACCGAGATAGCTAATGGTAACTGGCGCGGCCCTCTTCATGGAATCCCTGTCGGTGTAAAGGACAACATCGACACAGCGGGCATCAGAACGACAGCGGCGAGTGCGGTGTTTGCGGATCGAGTCGCGGCGGTCGATGCGGAAGTGATAACGAGGCTCAAAGCGGCCGGTGCGATCATCATCGGTAAATTAAATATGCATGAATTTGCCCAGGGCACCACATCCGCCATAAGTCATTTCGGAGCCGTCCGAAATCCCTGGAACACCGACTACATCGCGGGCGGTTCATCGGGCGGAAATGCTGCCGCGATAGCCGCCGGATTTTGTCTCGGCTCGATTGGTACCGATACGGGCGGCTCGGTCAGGATCCCGGCGGCTTGCTGTGGGATTTCCGGTTTCAAGCCGACGTATGACGTCGTCAGCACGACAGGCATCGTTTTTATTTCGCGTTCGTTTGATCATGTCGGACCGATGTGCCGGACTGCGACGGACAACGCGCTTATGCTCGCAGCAATGACACAGAATCCGGTAGCGGATAATTTTGCAGAGGCGAGCAGTGCAGACGTATCGACGCTGCGCGTCGGCATCCTCCGTGGTGAAATACCTACTTGTGACGCGCCCGTTGAGCCCGAAGTCAATAAGGCGTTCCTGGCAGCCGTTGACGTCATACGTTCGTGTGTTGCCAGTGTTACCGAAGCAGAACTTCCCGCTCCCGAACATATGGGAAGCGTTCTTGACGCGGAGAGTCTTGCGTTTGAGTCGGATCGCATTGTTGAGACTTCCGGCATTTACCGATCTATGCCATCCGGATCGGAACAGATATCGCCAGGGAAATACGACGAACTCAAACGGGAATTGACAGCTCACCGCGACAACATCTCGAAGGCATTTAGAAATGTCGATCTCGTGATCATTCCCACCTTGCCCGGATTACCGCTTAGGATCGAGGACGCGACGGATCCTTTTGCGCTGAACGCCTGCACGTTCTCCTTCAGCATCGGCGGCTTGCCCGCGATATCGATCCCGTGCGGATTCTCGCAATCGGGTTTGCCCATCGGCCTGCTGATCGGAGGTCCGCCGCGTTCGGACGCGCGGGTTGTCGCACTGGCCCGAGCGTATCAAAACAAAACTGACTGGCACAATAAACGGCCCCCGCTGGATTGAACAACCTGCGAGGTTCGCAGCTGTGCCGCCCGATTCAAATAACTCCTATGATGAATTATGAACTCTACAGAAAACACCGAGATCGACGAAGAATTCTTTGACCAAGCGGACGCTCACATATTTCTTTCGAATGACCAGACGTCCAAGATCGGCATTGGAAAAGTGAGCTCGTCCATGATGTATGCGACGGCCCGCTTTAACTCGTGGGTCACCGCATGCGGCTTTGATGGCGGCGAAGAAATGGGCGAGGCTCGGGCCGAGACGATCGATTATTTTGTGGATCAGTATCGACTCATGCTCGAAGAGAATCTGGATGATTACATCCAGAACTTTGAGAAGTATATGACAAGGGTCGATCCGGACACTCCCGGCAAGACGCGTAGTGAACTATTCGATCGTTAATAGACCACGCTGTGTCGCGTGGGACGATGTGGTAATAGCGAGCCGGCTTTTATAGCGGGCGACAGCGTAAAGCCGTTTTTGTTGCGCGGAGTGTCGGCAAGGGCAATGGCTTCCATGTTGCCGGCTGTTGCTAGTACGGTTGGCGCCAGAAATGTCGTGGGTATCATTTAAGAATGAAACTCACTTACCTCGCACTCCTTGCCGTCTTGTGTTCGATCCAAATTGTTAACGCTCAGGACCGGTTTCGTTTGAACGACGCATCGGAGCGATTCGACGTCGATCTGCTCATCGAGAATTGTCCGAGCGTCGGTTTCGAATTATGCGGGCCGATGACGGTTCGGTTCTTTCTTAAAGGCAACGTTCACCCTTTTCAGTCGATCCGGGTTCCGAGTACCAATATCTGGGACGACGTACCGAAGGCAAATATCATCCGCCGATACGACGACCAGAGCACGATCAATTTCGGCGACTTCAACTTCGACGGGATAGATGACATCGCGATCTGCGACGGAGCGGACGGCGGATACGGAATGCCGTCGTACCGTGTCTATCTCTACACGCCTTCCAAAAAGCGTTTTGTCTTCAGTCCTTCGTTCACGCGTATGAACGGCGGCGGCCTCGGGATGTTCGAGACCGACAAGAAGAAAAAGATGCATTTCGTTTTTACGAAATCCGGTTGCTGCTGGCATCAAACCCAGGGATTCGACGTCTCCCGCGGCCGTCCGAGAAGGGTGTATGAATTGACCGAGAACGCAACTTATGGCGACGTCTCCGAGGTTGAGATCACGGCAGGTAAACTGATCCGGGGAAGATGGCGAACGTGGGTCAAGCACGTCAAGTGGTCGGAGTATTATCGGTGAGATTTGAGATTTCAAATTTGAGATTTGAGATTTGAGATTTAGGATTTGGGATTGCGTCGCGGAGCGACGATTCGAATTTAGCCGTGGGCACAGCGAAGCGACGCCCACGGTCCATTCATCGTATCGATCCCGTCGCGTCAGCGACGGTCGAACCATTATTCCGGACGTGGCCTCGCGAACGGACAGGAGTACAATGGGAAAACTAACGATAAATTCGGCGAGGAGGAACCAATGCAAAACCTCTACAGAAGATCCTGGCAAATAATTTTCGGTATCGCGGTCGCGTGCGTGCTCGGGGCGTCGGCTTTCGGTCATCCGGGATCGGGGATTCTCGTGGATCGTTTGGGTCAGGTCTATTTCATCGACACAGGTTCCGGATTGTGGAAGATCGACGCGAAAGGTGCGGCAAGTCGTCTTTCACCTCTGCGTAATCATTGGCTGGCGATGGATCCGAATGACCGGTTCATACAATCCCGTGTGCCGACGGATCCGGGCCGCGACTGGGTCATCACCGCCGCCGGTTCAAATCCGACAATACTCATCTCCTCCGACTTTCCGATCGTGATAGGCCAGGATGGGAATCTGTATTATCCGGCAGTCAGAGATGGCAGCCTCCACATTCTGCGGATCAACCCCGAAGGTCGGTCGTCCACATTCGCCACACTTCCCCGCTCGGTCGCGGGACCGGCGTTGGGGTGGATAAACGGGCTCGCTACGAGTCCAAATGGCTCGATCCACTATACCGAGGACAATGCTGTCAGACGCATCGCCGTGGACGGCAAGGTCTGGACGATTGCGACAGTCACGGCTCTTGCAATCGGAACTGCGATTCCGGGAGTCGAGCAGCGTCCGTACCTTCGCGGCTTAACGGTCGACAGTAAAGGCATCGTGTATGTCGCCGACTCTGCCGATGCCCGTGTCTTGAAGATCACGGCTGATGGCAAAATTACAACGCTGCTCCAACTCGTTAGTCCGTGGGCACCGACGGATGTCGCCGTCTTCGGCGACATCGTCTATGTACTTGAGTTCAGTCACACGGCCGGCGACGATCGGACCGAGTGGATGCCCCGTATAAGAAAGATCACGCCGGACGGCAAGTCGGACATTATCCTAACCGTCGATCAGATGCCCGGCGCACGTGCCGCCAGGCCTGTCGCATCCGTGTCTTCGAACAATACCTGGACTGAGTTCTTCGATATGTTATGGCAATCCATTTTGCGTTTTGCGCCCGGCCCCGTTTGATCTTCAGACCGAATCTCGGATACGAAATAGCCCCTTCTCGATTTGGGATTTGGGATTTGGGATTCGTGTAACTCCCAGATCCGCAATCCGAGGTCCAAAATCGGCGAATCTGTCGGCTATTATCTTGCGTCTGCTTCGCGGACTTTGCAGTAGCTCGGCTCCGTTAGGAGCCAAATGTTTGTAGAACCCAATCACCTTAAAACAATCTCGCTCCGTAGGAGCGATACATACGGTGACGCTCCTACGGAGCGTGGATAATTGTTATGGGCTGATGCTACAAACATAAGGCTCCTAACGGAGCCATTTCGATTTTGGATTTTGGATTTTGGATTTTGGATTGAGAGTCCGGGCGGGCGTTGCGGGAGGAGAGGAGTTCAACTCGGACGCCGGATTTCCTCACGCGATTCTGTTTGTGGTTTAATCGTCGCCATGTCGAGTGACGAATTCACATATCGAACTGCGAAAGAATCCGATGCCGAGGCTCTCGTGATTCTGATCAATCATGCATTCGCTGTAGAGAAGCCGTTTTTCACGACCGAACGGATCGACCTCGCCGAGACGCTGGAGCATTTGAAAAAAGGGACGTTCATTCTCGTCGAGGACGGCACGACGATGGCTGGATGCAATTACGTTGAGCTTCGAGGCGACTCGGGGTATTTCGGTCTCCTGTCGATCGATCCGGGTTATCAGGGCCGGGGACTCGGCAGAATTTTGATTGAACAGGCTGAGGACTTTTGCCGCGATGCAGGATGCTCCGTCATGCGAATCCGCGTGTTGAATCACCGCACCGAACTCCCTCCGTTTTACGAGAAGCTCGGGTATCGCGTCGCTGGTACCGAGGAAGTCGAACAGGTTCCTACTGCCCGCATGCCATATCACTTTATCGTCATGCAGAAGGAGTTGTAATAATGGTGAATTACGAACGGTGAGAGGTGAATGGTTCTCGTGTTAAAGCCTTACACTCGGACCGGAGCCCGAGGGCTAAATCAGTCTACGAGGCAGACGTCAATAACTTAAGCTCAGCGATGCGAAGCGTGTAGTTGCGATGACGACTAGACCTAGCGTGTGAAAGGCGTGTCCATCTCAAGTCGCCTGTTTCAGAGGCGCCAAATCTCATGGGCGAACAATCGGCCGTTCCTCTTCCGCTCTCGCTTCCCTCTCCCAGAAATCTTTCTTCCACGTCCGCTCTCGTGCTAAGATCGCCAAAATTAGCAACGCTCACTAGCCGACATGACAAATCAAAATCTATTGAAGCTATTGCTTGTCGCTGGACTACTGCTCGTCTCACTTTCGGTCTACGGGCAGGATTACGAAGTCGATCCGACGTTCACCCCGCAGTTCGATACCTGGCCGATCAATACGTTTGAGTTCATCGGTGCTGGCAAGATCCTGGTCGGCGGCCAGTTTAGTGTTTTCAACAACACCATCGGAAGGGCGAAGATCGTCCGCTTAAACCCCGACAGCTCTGTAGACGAATCCTTCACATCGCCGTTGCGTTTCCTTGGTTCGCAGATCGACGACGAGGTTAGGTCGATCAGGACACTGCCCGACGGCAAGATACTGATCGGTGGAAAATTTCCGAGCCTCGGCACCGATGTTCGGATCGCCCGTTTGAACTCCGACGGTACGCTGGACAGTACGCTCCTCGTCAAGCCGACCTTCGACATTTTTGTCGGCATGGTAAAAGCTGAGCCGGTAGCGGATGGGAAGTTTATAGCCTGCGGCCCCTTCAGAGATGCGAACGGGACCGTGAAAAAAGCTATCGCGCGTTTCAATAATGACGGCACGATCGACAACACGTTCGTCGCGAACCTTACCGCCGGAAGCGACAATCCTTTCTGTTCCGATATTAAAGTTCTTCCCGACGGCAAGATCCTGATCGTCGGATATTTTACTGAGGTGAATGGCGTCATGAAATATGGCGGAGCGAGACTGAACGCTGACGGCACCCTGGACGAATCGTTCAGTTCGCCGCTGAATTCGGTCGATCTGCGGTTGGGACAAAGCGGAGAATTGTTCACGAACTTCGCCTATTCCTATGCCGACCCGAACGATCCGGGCGGATACATCTACGTCACCGGTGCATACAAACGGAATCTGACAACGGGCGGTATCGTGGGGACCTATGACTGCAACAACTACCCGATCCTCCCGATCGCGTTCGCGCAGAGTGACGGCAAGACAATGGTCACCGGCGGTTGCAGCAATCCATGGAACAACAGCAAGTATTTGTTCGCCAGGTTCAAGTCCGATTACTCGTTTGATTCGACACTGGACCGCGTAGATTTCGGCTCCAATAGCAAGGTCACGTACATGGATCGGCAGGCTGACGGAAAGTATCTGATGATCGGCCAGTTCAGCACGGTCAATGGGCAAGCTCGCCGAAATATCGTCCGGCTGCGGGCGAAGACAATACCTACCTCGCACCCCGATTTTGATTTCGACGGCGATGGAAAGGCTGATCTCGCCGTCTATCGCCCGAGCAACGGCTACTGGTACATCCATAACAGTTCCGGTACCGATCGATATCAGCCGTGGGGATTGTCTACCGATAAGGTCGTCGCCGCGGACTACGACAACGATGGAAGGGCCGATCTCGGTGTGTTTCGAAACGGAACGTGGTACATCCTTAAAAGCACCGATGGTGGATTTGAATCCCGAAATTTTGGACAGCCCGGCGACACCCCGCTCGTGGGACATTTTAGTCTCGACGACCCGATCGACGATAAGGTCGATATGGTCCTCAGGTCCCCGTTCACGACCAGCGGCAGTAACGTTCGCTGGCAGTTCAGATACTTTGGTCAAACGTCCACGAATACCGGCTTCATGCCCGCTGAAAATCCTTCGGACAAGCTCGTCGTCGCCGACCTCGACGGCGACAGTGTAGATGAGTACGGGTTCTACCGCGACGGATATTGGAAGACGATCGCGATCGGCGGCACGAATGGCGGTAACGGCACTGTGCGCTCGCTTCGCGAATTCTTCTGGGGAACGGCGGGTGATATTCCGGTCCCGGCTGACTACGACGGCGACGGTCAGGACGATTACGCTGTCTTCCGTCCATCGACAGGCACATGGTGGTTCAATGCCACCACGTGGGGAGTTTTCAACGTGCGCTTCGGCGCCTCCGGCGACGTCCCTGTTCCGGCCGACTATGACGGTGACGGTAAGACCGATATCGCGATATACCGGAACGGACAGTGGTGGCAGCTGTTGAGCGCCGACTCGAGCGTCAAGATAGATACTTGGGGAGTTGCGGGTGACGTTCCGATCCCGGCCCAGTCCAGATTTTGATTCTACCCGGGCGTCGATAATAAACTACGGAGGCTGTCTGAAAAAGAAACACCTTTTCTGACAGCCTTTTTTTTGCCCGATTGTGAGTGCGGTCAATCATTCCGCAAATTTCATTCGATTGATTATCCCAACAAAACGTGGCTGCCGGCGAAGGTTGTCCCATTTATGATCGACGTTCAGAAGTATCAACCTGACGTCACGGAGCTCGACCGCATCGTCTAGCTCCTCGAGCGCTTTGTCGGTGTCTCCGAGCCCGTTGTAGACCATCGCAAGGTTATACGACGGGGCGAAGCTATCCGTCTTGCGCTCGCGAAGCTGTTCGATCGTCTTCATCGCCTCGTTACGCCGTCCGGTTTTCGCGTAGACGTATCCGGTCAGCGAGATTGCCTCAGTATTTCCGCCCGAAGCTGCACGGGCCCGTTCAAGTTCTGGAAGAGCATCCTCGAAGCGCGACTGGCCGATGTAGATCCGGCCAAGCATCAACCTCGCGATCCAGAAGTTCGGGTCGATCTCGAACGTTTTGTTCAAGCGCTCGATCGCCTCAGCGTCTCGTCCAGCATAATGAAACGCCTGAGCTTCGAGTGCATTGGTCTGAAGCGACAGCGGATCGATCTCTCGTGCGGCCCTCATCTCGGCGACTGCCTCATCATGACGACCAAGCAGTGTCAAAAGGATCGACAGGCCGCGATGAGCATCGGCACTGTTCGGATCCAACGCAACTCCGCGTCGCATCTCTGTCTCAGCCGTGTTCCAGTCCCACTCGTACCACGACGCGACATAACCAAGCATGACATGGGCCTGCGAGAGCTGGTCGTCGAGCTCGAGCGCCTTCAAAGCAGCAGTTTTCGACTGCGGAAAAACCGTCGTCGGCGCGACGTCGCTTGTGATCGACAATGTCCGATACGCATCGGCAACTCCGGCATAAGCCATGGCGTATCTCGGGTCGATCGCAATTGCTTCCTGATAGAAGTTTATTGCCTGCCGAATTTCCTGGGGCGTCGATTTGAATTGAAAAAAGCGGGCTTGCAAGTAAAGGCGATACGCTTCCAGATCATCGGTGCCACGGCCGCTCGTCGGCTTCGCGCGACGAAGGCGTACCCGCAAAGCTTCGGCGACCTTGGATGATATCGCATCCTGCACCGCGAAGATGTCGCGATACTCTTCATCGAACGTCCCGCCCCAGATCGCCTCGCCGCTTACGACATCGATTAGCCGAACGTTGACCCTTATTTTTTCACCCTGCCGCTGGATGTTCCCGTCGAGAACGGTGTCGGCGCCGAGTTCGCGGCCGGTAGATTGAGGATCCTGGTCCGGACTCGAGAACTTCCGCACGGAAGTTAGGGGGCGCAGGACCAAGCCGCTCGTATTACTCATCTTTGCGATCAGTGTGTCCGCCATACCGATCTCCAGCGCCGGATCGGAACCCTCGGCCATTAGGGGCTTGAATGGGAGAATTGCGAGAACGCCCCTCTGTTCTGCGGTCGCCGAGCTATACCAGCCGAGGTACACGTAAGCTGCGGCTGCAACCATATTGATCAATAAGCCGGCGGCGATCGCGAGCGGAACGATGGGAACACGGCGTCGCGTTTTGGGAACGTGTGCCGAAGCACCGGACGGTACCGGATCGTTCGGGGCCGATCCGCCCACTACCTCCGCGACGAATCGATATCCCATCCCGGGTACCGTCGCGATGAACTCATTCTCTCCACGCGTCTCACCGAGTGCACGCCGAAGGATCGATATGTTCTGCGTCAGATTGCTTTCCTCGACGATAGTTTCCGGCCACACGGCGGACATGATCTCGTCCTTTACAATCGTCCGACGCGGATTTTGCACCAGATACAGAAGCAGGTCGAAGACCTTAGGCGTAAGGGGTACCGCCTCGCCGTCGCGCCGGAGCAGCAATCTGCGCGCTACGTCTACTTCGAACTCATTGAATTTGTAATGCGTAAGCTCTTCGACAGACATTCGAGGAAATTCTTACAAATTTTTAGACGGATTCATAGGACTTCTTATGGGTCGGCACCGGATGATGGGGTGACGGTGGGGTTCCGCCTGCCGAAAACGATAAAACTTGGAGGAATCTATGAAAAAGTTAATTCATTGGTCATCGCCGTTAGTCATTGCTATTTGTATCGTCGCTGTCCTGCAGCTTTCCGTCGCCGGTCAGGAAAAGAGCGCGTCCAGCAGTATCGAAGGGGTCTGGCGTACAACTGTAACGCCACGCATCTGCACTACAGGAGTTCCGGTCGGGCCGGTGTTCCCAGGGATCCTCATGTTCATAAAGGGCGGGACGATGACGGGAACTTCGACGGCGGTAACTTCGGTGTACGGAAACTGGTTCCGGGAAAATGGGCCGCGTCAGTACTCATTCGAGAGCCTCTCTTTCAGGTTTGATGGGAGCGGAAATCTACTCGGCACGCGGCGTATTACGCATGATGTCACACTCGACGAGCGAGGAAATTTGATGACCTCGTCAGGTACGTTCCACGACCATGACAACGCCGGTAACCCGACTATGTCCGGATGTTCGACAGCAACCGGTGTCCGATTCCAATAGTAACGAATCGGGCTGGAGCGGCAGACGGCCGCGACCCGACCGTCGAAGGTGAATGATTCGCTCTTCACACAAGTTGAATCGAATCATTCATGTCACCTCAGATATCGCCGTCGCGCCCTGAGACGGAACACGCATGGTGATGCTCGTGTTCCATTAGACGCGTCGGCGTTAGCCTTTTTCCCGACTTGTTCGTAGAATTCGAGAATCGAAATTAAGTGGTAGAAAGGAGCGACATGAATCCAAACAAAGCACTCTGGGAAAAAGGTGATTTCACACGTATCGCGGAGAGCATGCGCGCGAGCGGAGATGCTCTGGTCGAGAAGTTCGGCATCAACAAGGGCATGAAGGTTCTCGATCTCGGTTGCGGCGACGGTACGACGGCACTGCCCGAGGCCCGTCGGGGAGCTGACGTGCTGGGCGTCGACATCGCGAGCAATCTGGTCGAAGCCGGAAACAAACGCGCACAGGCCGAAGGCTTGACGAACATCAAGTTTCAGGAAGGGGATGCGAGCGATCTGAATGCGCTCGCGGACGATTCGTTCGATCTCGTCGTGTCGATCTTCGGGGCGATGTTCGCGCCTAAGCCGTTTGATGTGGCGAAAGAGATCGTCAGGGTTACCCGACCCGGCGGCCGGATAATTATGGGAAACTGGATCCCAGGCGATCCGACGCTCGTCGCGCAGATCCTCAAGATCAGTGCAGCTTACGCGCCACCGCCCCCCGAGGGATTCGTCAGCCCGATGACGTGGGGCGTCGAAAGCAACGTCACCGAGCGCTTCGTCGCCGCCGGAGTGCCCGCTGAAAACATATCGTTTGCCCGCGATACGTTCACGTTCAATTCACCGAACGCTCCATCGGCTTTCTTCGCCGCATTCCGAGACTTTTACGGGCCCACGATGAATGCATTCGAAGCTGCGGAACAAAATGGTAAAGCGACGGATCTGCAAGACGAACTTGTAGATCTGTTCACCAAAAAGAACACAAGTGGTAGCGAAACCGCGACGTCGATCCCGGCAACGTTCCTCCGAGTGACCGTGTCGGTTTAGAAGGCCCGACCGCGATCTCACGCAATAACCCGTCACTGGACTGTAAGAAAGCCGCTGAGCCCAAAAGGCCAGCGGCTTTCGATATTAACGTAGTGCTTGCCAGCTAACGCGAGCGGCTCCTGGTTAAGGTGCCGGATCCCTTTGCTAACGGTTTGCGCTTCACACCTCGTGGACCTGACCCCGGCTTCCCTTCCTTTTTTTTACCGCTTCGGTATTCCGAGTTCCGGCTCTTTAGATCTTGACGGAACCAGCCTTGTCCTTTACCCTGGCCTTTCCCTCGCCCGATCCCATGGCCGCCGTCACGGACTCCGTTGTTATCTTTGTGTTTATCCTTGGATCTCGCCTTTTGATCGTGGTTGGAATTGCCGCGGTTGGTTTGCGTTGAGTTATTTCCTGAATCCCTGCCGCGGTCCGGTCGAGCTCCTCCGAAGATATTTCCCGGGTCTACTTGCGATCTTTTAACAGTGGATTCGTTTCTATCTTCGTCGTCGTCAGCCGACTTGGTCTTGTCGCGATGACCGTTTCCCCGGCCGTGGTTCTGAGCTCCCTGGCCTCGACCATGCTCGCCGTTGTCTTCCGCACGAATTTTCTCCGTCTTGTTGCCGCGATTGCCGCCCTTGCCGTGGCCTCTTCCCTGCGAATACGCCGAAGTTTGAGTTCCGGCGAGGAAAACTATTATGACCGCGATCAGAGAGAGACCTAAAGATGGAATGTTTTTCATATTTTCTCCGAGATGTGAGGAATCAGTAGAGCGGAGAGAGTGCCCTATTGTAATAAACGACGTATAGACCGCATATTCCGCAGGTATCCAAAACGCATGGAGACTATTGTTTCGTTAATGCGATGGTCTAGGGCGCATTCGCCACGCCGCCAACCGTCTTCACCGGAGGGATACTCGAATAGCGGTACTGAGAATTACACCCTCACTCCGATCGAACCGTGCGGCTAAGAGACCTGGATCCGGGATTCTGATGTGTTGCGAGTTCTGAATGACGTCGAACGGCTGGGTCGTTACCGGCGCAGATCAGAAGTGTCCGAGTCCCTGTCCTCGAATTAGCGCAAGAGAACCGACTATCGACTCGGGGATTCGATAGCCGGCAACGGTGTGGGATCTGAATTTAGAGAATCGACTTTGTATCTGCCCGTGCCGCCGCGGCCGCTGGTGAAGTCGGCAGTGTGGACTGAACATCTGTCGCATCCGGTGTTGGAATCGCAGTCGCGATGACTGGACCCGTTGTGGACGGAACCGGTGTCGGAACATCGCCGGTTGTCGAAGCTGCGGCCGCCGCAGCAACTGTCTTGGGCGTTGTTGACGGGGCAAGGACCGTATCCAGGGCGTGGATCACGCCGTTCGTTGCTTCAATGTTGCGCGACAGGATCGTTGCACCATTGACCTTGAGCCCGTTCGAATCCGCAAATCTTAGTTCTTCGCCTGTGAATGACAATCTCGTCTGGGCCGCGCCTATACTGGCCGCCATTACTTTGACAGGTAGTATGTGATACGACAGAAGTGACTTCAGTTGGATCTGACCGGGTTCATTCAGAAGCTCGCTCATGATGATCGTCGGGATCTTGGAGAAGGCTTCGTTAGTGGGAACGAGTACTGTGAACGCTCCGGGGCCGCTGAGGACCTCATTCGCACCCGATGATGCCATGAGTTTTGTAAAGGTAGAAAATTTGCCCTGATTGGCGAGCGTGTCAGTAAGATTTAATCTGTCGGTCATGCAATACTCCTCTTCCGAAACAGCCGAAATGCTGCGACATATCAAGGCGTTTGCCTGTGATCGTCATTTAGCTGTTTAAGTCAGGATGTGTCCGACGAATTTCGGTTAGGCTGAAAAAAGAGTAAGCGAGGCTCGATTCTCTTTAATTATGCCCTCTACCGACCGTAATAGCAATGCAGTGACTTTGCGCACACGGCTCATCTCAACGCCGACGCAACGGGGTGCGAACATTTTCGACGATCGGAGCGTAAACCGGCATCATGTCCGTTATCAGATATATCTTCACGCCGAACGACGAGCGTTACCAATGAAGGCGATGAGCGAGATCGGCCCGGTTTCTTCACGACAACGAATTGAGATCCTTGATGTTCTCCGGGGCGTTGCGGTCTTCGGGATTCTTATTGGCAATCTACAATGGTTCTCGGGTTACGGGATGATGCCGCCTGCCCTCGCCGCCCAGGCGCCGGTCTACGACCACATAACCCATTTCCTGGTTCACTTTTTTGTCGAAGGAAAATTCTACTCGATCTTTTCTTTTCTCTTCGGATTCGGCTTTGCGCTCCAGATCGCTCGCGCCGAGGAGCGCGGCGATACAAACGCCTCCCTTTTCAAGCGGCGGCTTTTCTGGCTGCTCATCATCGGAGTTCTTCATGCGTATCTGCTTTGGGCCGGTGACATCCTAAGCATCTATGCGTTGATGGGATTCATTCTTATCCTGTTTCGCAACAAGTCGAACGAGTCGCTGCTGAAATGGGCTGCCGTGCTATTGGCGGTTCCGATCGTAACGTACATTCTTCTTTTCATCGCTTTCGCTGCGTTCGCTCCGGCCGACGCGATTGCCGGCTTCGAAGCCTCGCAAGTCGAGAGGTGGAACGAGACCGTCCGTACCGTCACCGAAAGCAGTTATTGGGAGATCGTCAGCAGTTTCAACCTGCAGTACATCGTCGGCCGTTACATGGGTTTGATCTTCCAAATGCGTCTGCCAAAAATTCTTGCGATGTTTCTTCTCGGGATGTACGCATTTCGACGCGGCTTCTTCCAGAATCCGGGAGAGCATACGCCGTTCATCAGACGCGTTCTTATTTACGGACTGGTTCTCGGGCTCATTGGCCATATCTCGATGGCGTGGCTTGCAGGAAGCGAGGCGCCGTTTCCACCGTCGCCCGCAGGTGTGGCGGGAGTGATCGGTTATGCGTTCGGTGTTCCGGCGCTGGCGTTGTTCATCATCGCTCTCGTTGTGACCGTGTGGCAGAAAGATTCGGCGCGACGCGTTCTCAGGTATCTGGCCCCAGTCGGACGCATGGCCCTGACAAATTATCTGTTGCAGACAATAATTTGCGTCACGCTATTCTACGGTTTCGGTTTTGGTCTGTTCGGTAGGTTCGGAGCCCTCGTAGCGACGCTCATAGCTCTCACTATCTTTCTTTTTCAAATCGTTATCAGCTCAATCTGGCTGCAGTATTTCGCTTACGGTCCGATGGAGTGGGTCTGGCGGCAACTCACATATCGACGCCGACTCCGCATTCGTACCGAGCCGGAAGCGTTGTGATCACTGCTCCGCCATAAAATTGACATCCGTCACATCGGCCTGCGGCGTGATCATCCGTGACGGCTGCGCGAATGAGTTTCGCCGGCTCGCTAATGGAAGGCAAAAAAAAAAATTAAGAGTCCAGAAAATGGGCGGCCCGACTAAAACAGCCCGAAAAGCAGCCGCTGCGAAACGATGAGTGGAAACGGAGGTCGCATGATTGCCGCCTCCTTTTCTAAGTTTCCTGCTTTGCTCCTCCCTGGATCATGACGGGAGCGTTAGGTGAACAACAAAAGTCCACGAGCCGTTCGCGATCCCTTTTCATTTCCGGATTCGCTTCGAGCATTTTCATCGTCGCATCAAATACTTCCGCCGCAGCTTTGTCGGTCGGCCTTGTAAGGCTGTAGTGCATCCACTTTCCGTCCCGTCGCGCCGAAACCAGCGACGCTCGCTTCAGGTAAGAAAGGTGACGTGAGATCTTTGGGTTGTTCGTGTCCAGCGTTCCCGCAAAAAAACAGACACATACTTCGCCATCGCGGAGCAGGTTCAGCAATCTCAATCTTGTGTTGTCGGCAAGGGCCGCAAAGAACAGTTCCAGGTCCAAGCTTTTTTCCTTTCCCATAAAATTATCCTAACATATGATAATTATGTCTTGACATAAGTATTATTTCATATTATTTTTGAAATACAATTATGCTAATCCGTAATTGTTACTATGCAGTTAAGGAGATCGAAATCATGAACAATACAACCACAGGCATAAATACACTGAAGGCCCATCTCGCAATAAACGTTCGCGATGTTGAGCAAAGTATTGAGTTTTATAAGAAAATGTTCGGAATCGAACCGGCGAAGGTACGAACCGGATACGCGAAATTCGACGTCTCGAATCCACCGCTAAATTTCACCTTGAATCAGGTTCCCTTCAACGGCGGCGGAGCTCTTTCGCACCTCGGCATTCAGGTCGCGACGACGGACGACGTACTTGCGTTGCGCTCGGCCTGGGAAAACAACGGCTTGCTCCCACGCGAAGAAATGCAGACCACATGCTGCTATGCGCTGCAGGACAAGGCATGGGTCCACGATCCCGACGGCAATGAATGGGAAGTGTTTGCCGTTCTCGCGGATAACCTGTCCGAGGAAGTTCAAGGCTCCGCTGAGAAGACCTGTTGCACGCCGACATTCACGGATGTCGAAGGCAACCCGCAAGAGGTCGCGACCGCCTGCTGCTAATAAACGGAGGTAGATTAATGAGCTTGGCCGAGAAAATGTTTAGTCGTTCAACGACGACGTGCCCGCTGCGGAGTGAGTGCGAAAAAGAGTCGAACAATCTATATTTCGACTCACTCTTCGAGAGCGATTGGGAGGTTTTCGTGATCAAACGCGACAACGAAACCGATGGCTTCGACTGGTTCACACTATGCTGTGAATAGGCGAACGGAAAAAATGATGGGCGGCGAAACATTATCTCGGCGGCTTGTTGCTGAATTCCTCGGCTCGGCCGGATTACTCTGCGCCGTCGTCGGTTCGGGGATCATGGCCGAGCGACTCGCGGGCGGTCAGACGGCGATCACCTTACTCGCAAACGCGATCGCGACCGGCGCGGCATTAGCGGCATTGATCTTGATGTTCGCTCCGATATCCGGAGCACATTTTAACCCGCTCGTTTCGCTTTCTTCTGCTCTGAATGGAGAGGTGAAATGGCGGCACGCCGTTTTTTATATTCCCGTTCAAGTCTCGGGAGCGTTGCTGGGTGTCGCCCTGGCCAACTCTATGTTCGATCTTCCGCTGTTCTTTGCGTCGGGCAAGACTCGAACGGGTTTTGGTCAGTGGCTCGGTGAAGTGGTCGCGTCGTTCGGTCTCGTCGGTCTGGTCATCGCCGTTTCGCGCCGGCATGGAACGATCGCCGTCGCACTCGGCGTCGCCGCCTACATAACAGCGGCGTACTGGTTCACATCATCGACGTCGTTCGCGAACCCGGCAGTGACGATCGCACGCTCGCTGACAGATACCTTTACCGGAATTCATCCCGCCAATGTGCCTCCGTTTATACTTGCCCAGGTCGTCGGCGGAATCTCCGCTTCACTTCTTTTTGGTTGGCTGGTACCGCGAAAGTCATGAGAGACAAACAACGCGTCCTTATCCTTTGTACCGGGAACTCTGCCCGCAGCCAGATGGCTGAGGGTATTCTCCGCCACGTCGCGGGCGACAGGTTCGAAGTAGAAAGCGCAGGCGTCGAGCCGTCCCTTGTGCGTTCAGAAGCGGTCAAGGCGATGAACGAGATCGGCATCGATATCTCCGCCCACCGTTCGAAATCAGTTGACGAATTTATCGGTACCGACTTTGACTACATCATTACTGTTTGCGATAACGCTAAAATGAGCTGTCCGGCTTTTCCCGGTAACGCCGCTCGAATTCACTGGAGCTTCGACGATCCCGCTGCCGTCAAAGGCAGCGACGAAGAACGGCTTTCCGCATTTCGCACCGCTCGCAATCAGATCAAGGAACGGCTCGAGAACTTCGTAGCGATCGGTTAGGGCCCCTTCCGACACACTCAGCCTGCGAGCACAAAAAAGCCCCGCATGAAGCGAGGCCTTATTGTTGACGGTGTGGGCGAGGTCAATAGTTTCTTATCTCGTTATATCCGTCGTTGTATCCCTGCAAATATCCCTGTCGATATATGTAATCGTTGCTGGTCGGGTCTCCCGCGTTCGGATACGAACCGGTGTCGCGATAGACGTTCGACTGATTGTATTTTCTTTTTCGTCGATCATATTCGCCCGCCAGCAAACCCTGTTGATAACCAGATGAGAAGTACGCATTTGCCACTCGCTGCTCAGTCCGTCGACTCACGCGCGAATCGTTTCGGTTATCCCGATAGCGCCTCTGTTCGCGTTGATAACGCGCGTTTTCGCGTTCGATCCGTTGGCGCTCACGCTCAATATCGCGTCGCGACTGTGCATTCGCATCCACATTCGCACCGATCAGTATCGCTAAACCAAAAACCGCAGTGAGTAATCCTTTTCTAAAATCAAATAATGGCGTCATCGTCTCTCCTTTGGGCACGCTCAAAAATAATTCGCGTTGCTCTGGTATATAGTTCTGCAACGTCCATGCCATCCTCACGAGCCTATTTTTACTGGTCCAAGTGGATTATTTTGTTCCCAAATGAAACGCAACCGCACGATATAGGGAGAACCGTTTCGAAATCAAAAAGGGAACGGCTGATCAATTCTCTTCAAAAAACCACCCGTTCCCCTTCTATCCACGCACGTAGGCATGGAATCCGAATCTATTCCGTTTTCTCTAGCAAAGGCTTAATCAGGCCAGCTTTCCTAACTGCGGCGAAACTTTTTGTTGTTTGGCGGGGCGACGGTCGTTTATACTTTCTTATTGCTCAAGGACGGCGACTTTCGAAGTCATGCAACGAATCCGTTGCAAGATCCGGCGTCTGGCGGCAAAATTTGATGCGAACTTGGGAGATTAAAACTTATGGCTGACGACAACAGGTGCGGACATGACGGATGTGCATGTGCAGTAACCGGAGAGCAGAAATACTGCAGCGATCACTGCAGAAACGCGGACGACCAGGACATTACAGAAATAAGCTGTGACTGTGGCCACCCAGGCTGCGGCATTGTATGAAAAAAAGCCTCGCCAAAACGGCGAGGCTTTTTTAAGCTCGAATTCACACACTAAACCGCCGCGTTACTCTTTCCAAAAAGCATTCTGACGAGCAGTAGTAGAAGTACCGCACCGAGTATGGACATGATCCATCCGGCGGTGTAAGCCGAGTCGGCCCATATAGACCGAGCTATCATTCCGCCGATAAATGCGCCGGCGACACCGAGCAGTGCCGTTATTAGCCAACCAAGTGCGCCCGCAGGCAACGCTTCTTTTCCGGG
This sequence comes from Pyrinomonadaceae bacterium, assembly GCA_041745575.1. GTDB lineage: Bacteria > Acidobacteriota > Blastocatellia > Pyrinomonadales > Pyrinomonadaceae > OLB17. The sequence continues at coordinate 114,248 of JBGTIQ010000029.1, read as the reverse complement.
TAAGACCAGTCGCGCAATTACACCGACGATCAAGCCAACGATGAGCTGCCAAATTATTCCAAGCATAGTACTCTCCTTTCCTTAGATTGTTTTTCTATTACAGGATAGCAATGTATTACTACTTTCCATTTGAAACTTCAACACGGGTCCTTTAAACCTCTGTCTTGCGATGTGCGAAGATCCGCAGCAAACCATTAATGGCGAGGTGCAGCAACATATACACGACGATCGCGACAACGATCGGTAGCGCGAGAGTAAAACCCTCCGCAGTAGTCGGACTCGGAACGAGACCCCGAAACGGCGCGTAGAATGGATCGGTAACATTCTTGACGAATTTGAAAAAGCCGGCGCTTTCCCGAGCCGCAAACAATTCGAGTAAGAGCCTGATTGTTAACAACCCGTATACAACAAAGAAAAGGTAATCGATGATCTGCGATATACGCGCGACGACGCGAGCTCGGCCGACCTCTCTTTCAGTTTGAACAACCTCGTCAACAGCGGTCCGACGCATTCCGTCCGCGACCTCTTCAACGCGTGCTGCCTGTGAAGGGGCTGGTCGTGCAGCCTCGGCATAAATCTCACTACCGACTTCTGCCTTTACATTCGACTTAATCGCTTCGTAGTTCGCGGCACGTTGGGCTTCTTCGCGCTCAAGTTTATCGTCAACCATTTTGATTCACTGCTCCTGCTTTGTCGTTCTTTGTTTCCTCACGGCCGTGAGGTGTGTCGCCAAAATCCGTTGCTCCCGCGACGTCGCGTGCGTCAGCGTCGCCAAGCGTTTCGTCACCGCGAAGCGTCTGTCTGAGAAAGCTGTCGGCGTCACGATAGCTCGCTTGTTCAATTATGTCTTCCACCTCGGAAATATCTCCTTCCCGTCGTCGATCTGATCTTTCATCTCCCGCCGTTGGGGATGCCTTCTCTGAACGCGCACGATGAGCTTTTTCGGTTGGCTTTTCCATGATTTATTCCACAATGTTTGGGAAAGAAAAAAAGGGTGGATCCACCGAGATCCACCCTCACTTCTTGCTTACCTAATTACGCCGACGTTATTCGGCCCGGTCGCTGTGATGCCAAATTCAGTCCCCTGACCAAGCTCAACATTGTCCCGCCCCTGGATCAATACCGATCCAGCTCCAGCTCCAGCTCCGACTGCCGCACCGACCGCCGCACCCGAACCGCCACCGGCGATCGCTCCAATAAGAGCACCGAGTGCTGCTCCGATACCAGCTCGTGTGACAGTCTTTTTCGTTTGATTACTGTCGCGAACCGTACCCTCGTTGGTTACCGAAACGTCATCGCCATTAACGGCACGAACCGAATCGATCACACCCGCGAAGCGATACGAGCGGCCATCCCGCATCCGGATCGAATCGAATTCAAGGGAGACGTTCGCCCTTCCCGAAACGCGTCCAGAATTGTCGATCTGTGCGACACGTCCCTCGATCACGGCATTTCGGTAAATGTCCGGCGACGTCACGTTCATCGTGAACTTGTCGCCAACCTGCGTCGCCTTGGTCGTTACCGTGTTGTTCAACACAGCGGTCAACCGAGTCCCGTTCGGGATATAAAAATCGCCCGTGACGGTCCCCGTGTTGTCGTACGGATAAGGTGAATTAACGTTAACACTCGACCACCGTGCATCGTCGTCTATCCGGTCGTACACACTGGAAACGGAAACCGTCTCGTTACGATTTTCCAGATAGAGCTTACGGGTAACCCTAAGTTGATTGTCCCGTGTTGGAGCTAACGTCAGATAAAAATCGTTTGTACGATCGCCGACGTAACTGATCTCGACGCTGTCCCGGTTGGCGGTTGCGGTCGTTCGGATAGTCCGGCCACGATCTGTCGTCTCCGTTCGGGCGATTCCGTCAGCGAGGATAGTTACCTGCGGCGAAAGGCTCGAAGCAATCGTCAGATTCGTCGCATTTTTTTCGATCGCGATCATTTCTGGCGATGCGAGCCGTCGTTCAAGATTTTGTCGCAGACGATCGCGTTGTATCCGATCGCGTTGTGTAGTCGAGTACGAATTATCCGCACGATCGAGTACGACATTTAGATCATCGCTCAGAGTTCGGTTCAAACGATACGTTCCGGTGATCCTCGAATCGAACCCGCGACCGCGACCATAACCGGTTCCGGTTCCAATTCCGTAATCCGGCAGCCGATTCCAGTTCCAGCTCACCGTATACAGACGAGCAAGCGTATTGAGGTCAGCCCTCAGGTACCTCCACTCTCTCTGTGCTCTATAGTTTAAGCGGTTACGAGCCATGAAGCGGTTAATAAATAGTGCCCGATTCAGTACCTCGTTGACTTCGTCGTTGATATTCCGATTGTCGTCGAAGGAGCGCTTAAGTGCGTCAGTCGCGGTCTCGAAGTCACCTACAAAATCGGAGATCCGATCTTCGCGGTTTGTAGAGTTGAGCGGCGAACGGTCAAGAGACAAGTCCACTTCTCTGCGGAACGAGTCCGTTCTCGTCTCGATGCGCGTCACCAAAGTGCGGCCTTGGCGATCGCGGGTGCCGCCGATCTGCCCATCGGCTGCTACTGGCAATAATAGGGCGGTTACAATAAAGAACCCCTTTATCAAATTAATTTTTCTCATAATATTTTCTCCTCCAGTTCTTTTGACTCTTTGGGGAGAGCGTCCAGATTTTTTTGGTATTGATTCCACATCAACAAAGGTGCAAGACTTGTGCCACCCAAACAATACGGGCGATGAGCACCTTAAACGTCCTAATTGCTGTAAATACGATTTGAATGTGTAGCGAATTGATGCGCCTCTGGATTGAAGAGCCGCTAGTGTCGTATCGGAAGCGAAATTGTGAATTTAGAGCCTTTGCCGCGTCCGCGGCTCTCAACCTCGATAGTGCCACGATGGAGCTTGATGATCTGCCTGGCGATGGTAAGGCCAAGACCTAGCCCACCATACCGTCGCGTCGAGGCGTGTTCAGATTGCCGGTACTGTTCAAAAACGTAAGGTAAAAACTCGGGCGAGATTCCGAGTCCGTCGTCGCTGATAATGCATTTGACCGATCCATCCAGTCGAAAGGCACTGGCCGTCACACTTCCTCCGGCCGGCGTGAACTTCACCGCGTTAGATAGCACGTTCATAATCGCAAGCTTTAGACGATCATGGTCGCCAAGAACAGTCTCGGCGCCGAGTTCGCAGTCATTCAATAGCGCGACACCCTTCTGAACGGCCGCACCGCTCACACTAGCAACGGCAGCGTCGAATATTTCCCGCACACTTACCGATCGATTTATGACTGCCAACCCGCTGGACATGATGTCAGAGAAATTCAGCAGCTCCTCCACAATGGCGGCCTGTAAACGGAGGTTCTTGTCGATCTTTTCAACGGCCGCCGCTCGCGCTTCTGCCGACACCCCCTTCGTTTTCAGGATCCTGTTCCAACCCGCGATCGCGTTTAACGGTGTTCGCAATTCATGGGATACCACGGCCAGAAATTCATCCTTTGCATGATTTGCCTGCTCAGCGGCGAAGCGTGAGTTCTGTTCCGCCTTGAGCAAAGCCTCATTTTCCGTTTGAGCGGCAATTAGATCCCGCGTCCTTTGCTGAAGCGAAAACCGCGCCGCGGCGTCGCGGTAGGTCATTCCAAAAAGAAGCAGGCTTACGCAGAGTCCGATAAGAAAAACGACCGGCGTCCCGCGGCTTCCGGAATCGTCGGCGAACATAGAAGCACTCTGGTAATAAGCCAGCGTCGCTCCAATTGTCAAAAGAAGCAGAATCGACAGGACGACATAGGAGTAGTTGAAAACCTCCGACGGATTATCTTTCTTTTGCTTCCGATCGCCGAATAACATACACGCGCTGCCCCGAAATTTTGCCTGCTATTGGTAACGCAACGATTGTGCCCGGTTCAGCCCGGCTGAAATTATTACGTTTCTGTACACATACAGAAGGCGCACGGACCTCCCGTGGCACCCGATTTGCAGTTGAATGACTCGTAGTACGCAAATCAACTTTAATCGAAAGGGAGGGCATTAATATGTCTGAGGAAAATAGTACGGGGAACAACCTTATTTGGGCGGTCACCCTAATAATTATCGTCGCGTTGATCGCGGGCGCACTCTATTACAGCGGTTTTCTTGGCGGCACAAAACGTCAGGATCAGAAGATCGATGTCGAGGTGTCAGCTCCGGCACCTGCGAGGTAATCTCAAACAGTTTACAAATCCACTGAATCAAGAAAAGCCTTAGCATACTTCTGCAAGGCTTTTTATTTTGCATGGAAGCTGGATCAAACCCGGTTTTCCAAACTATGACGTTTGATCATTCCATAGAGGCGCGGCCTATAAAGGCCGAGCAGATTTGCTGCGGCCTGTTTGTTTCCTCGCGTCCGCTTTAGGGCGGCCAGAACAACCCCGCTCTCAATATCGTTGAATACGTCTTTTTGACTAACTCCGTCCGAAGGCTCGGCCAGGCGTTCTACGATAAACCGGCCGATCTCTTCGAATAGTTCATCGCCCTCGAGATCGATCATCGACGGCATCATAGAGAGGCTTGTAACCGTCGAGCCGGCGCCGGCGTTGGCGGACGCGGCCGAAGTAAACTGCATCGCCGGGAATTCACCACTCACCGCACTTCCGTTGGCCTGCAGCAGATTCATGGTCTCGATCTTCCCGCTCCGACTTAGCAAAACCGCTCTCTCGATCGCATGCTCAAGCTCTCTCACGTTTCCTCGCCACATATAATTTAGCATTTGGTTATATGCGTTTTGGCTAAACTGTACGTTCGACTTTTTATACTTATCGGCGTAGATCTGGAGAAAATGTTCCGCCAGCATGGGGACATCCTCCATTCGCTCCCGAAGCGGGGGGATCGTGATCTCGATAGTGTTGATTCGGTAGTAAAGATCCTCGCGGAGATTGCCGTCCTTTATCGACTCAAACGGATCTCGGTTGGTCGAGCAAATGAGGCGAAAATCAGCCTCCTGAGGCTTGTCGCTGCCGACGCGGTAATAAACCTTTTCCTGCAGGACGCGAAGGAGCTTTGGCTGCAGATCTGCCGGCATCTCGCCGATCTCATCGAGAAGAATGCTGCCTCCATGTGCCTGTCCGATGAACCCTACTTTATCCGCGTTGGCACCCGTGAAAGATCCCTTTATGTGGCCGAATAACTGAGACTCGATGAGGTCTTTTGGAAGCGCCGAACAATTCACTTTCACAAAAGGTTTGTTCGATCGGGGACTCTTATAGTGGATCGCATTAGCGATCACTTCCTTGCCGGTACCCGATTCGCCAAGGATCAGGATGTTCGCTTCTGAGTCTGCAACATTCTCGATGATCTCGTAAATATTCTGCATCGAACGGGCCCCGCCGATGATTCCCTCGTAGGAGGTCTTGCTGGAGAGCCGTCCGCGCAGTTCCTTGATCTCGGCCGCCTGACGCTTTCGCTCGACCGCCTTCCCGATCAGCTCAAAAAGCTCATCGAAGTCGAGGGGCTTTTCGAGATACCAGAACGCCCCTGCCTTGGTCGCTTCGATCGCGCGGTCGTTCGAACCGTCGCCCGTTATCATGATGATCTCGGTCTGAGGCGCGAGTTCCTTGGACGTTTTAACCAAGCCGATTCCACTAACGTCAGGCAGATGCAGATCGGTAAGAATAACGTCAAAGTCATTCTGCTTGATCAGGTCGAGCCCAACTTCGCCGCTCTCGGCTGTTATGACCTCAAAACCTTCGGATTCAAGCTGGAAGGTCAAAAGTTCGAGTGTTACTTTGTCGTCGTCTATTACGAGCGCTTTGTTCGCCATAATCGTAAAAATTAACCTATTAGAATTCTTTCTAAGATTGTATCAAATTCAAACACGGAATTGATTCTTCGTTATTTACGATCGCAAGCGGCGACCGACAAAATAGCCAAGAACCAAGCCCGCCGCGGCCATTGCTAGTACGGTTTCTATTTGACCAAAATACTTCCCATCAACTGTCTGCCTCTCTGATCGGTCGCCTACGAGATCACCACTACCGACTCTCGAAGTTGCACCAGCCGTTTCGCGGATGCGATCGCCCGGGGCAAAAACGTCATCAGCAATTCCGATTCGAAATCCCCGACCATTTCTCTCGGTTGAAACCAATCTCAGACACGTGCTCTTCTTCGAACCGTCCTCAGGTCGCTCTTGTTCTATTTTTCCAGTGGCGCTAATCACAGTGACCTCCGATTGTTTGCAAGATGGATAAACGCGTCCGAGGATTCGCAAACGTTATGCCACCCCGTGCTTAGTTAATTATTTCAACATTTAGCTTTGCGGAGCTTAGGTTAAGGGTGCTCCACTGTTGTATTAAATTAGGTCACACGCCAACCGGTAGATTTTTTGTACGGAGCGAATAATATTTTTTTAATGTCGGCGTACGGTTTCCATACCATCGTCGGGTATGACTAATCTCATAGATCATAAGAAATCCTTAGTTTTCCGACATTCCATGCGGCTTCGCCGATTTGGCATACGATTTGATTTCGTAAAACGCAGAAGCCGGCGAGACTTTGAGTCGGTGGGTAATAAACAAGGAGGAATTTTTTTCATTATGTTGGAAACGATTATTGTCATCTTGCTAGTCTTATGGCTTTTGGGCCTGGTTACCGGCCAATTGTTCGGCGGCGTGTTACACGTGCTCTTGCTGGTCGCACTTGTCGTTTTTGTAGTTAGGCTTTTGAACGGACGAGCAGCAGTTTAGAAGTATTAAGAAAACGCATACCTTTTTGCTAAGATTGACCTCGTTAAGTTCAGTTTGACGGGGTCTTTCTCACTACCCGCACTTTGTTTTATATTGTAAATTTTTCTTGTTCATACAATGTGTCCAGTTGAAAAAACCGGTTCCGCACCGTCCAACTCGCCAGACTTTGATCGAAGATCAAAGGCTATTTTCGACAAGGCATTTGAGTTTTTCGGCACCCTCGATTTCGCCGGACGGGTTGTCGCCCTAAGCGGGCGCCTATTCGAGCGGGCCAACAGCAACACGAAGCTCTTAGTTGGCCAGCACTTTTCGGAGACGGTTTTTTGGCAGTCATCGGAAAACAGCGCACGGCTCGTCGACAAAGCAGTGACCGATGCGATCGCTGGAAACTGTTCCAGCCTGCATGTTGATTTTCGTGTCAGTGCGGAGGAAAAAGTTCCGGTTGAACTGCAGTTCCAAGCCGTAAAGGGTCCTCATTCCGCTGACGAGATCTTTGTGTTTGCTCGTGAGCTGCCGAAAAATGACACGGGAAAACTCGACGGCCTCGAGAAGTGGCAGCTTCTTCGTGCCGCAGAGAATGGCGGGATCGGCCTTTGGTTCTGGGATATTCAGCCCTCGAGGATCTACTCCACTCCGAGCTGTAACGAGCTCCTGGGCTTACCTGTTTCTGAATCTGTCACTTTCGAATCTTTTCTTACCGTTGTACACGCCGACGACCGGACTCGTGTCGAATCGTTGTTTGAGCGTCTCCAAACGAGAAGTATCACGTATGCAGAGGAGTTCCGGGTAGTACGTGATGATGAAAAGGTCGAGTGGATCTCAGCGGAGGGAAAATCGGTCACCGATGGAGATGGGCCCCCGACAAACATGACTGGGATCGTCAGGAATATTACACAGCAAAAGATTGCGGCCGAGGAACTGGCAAAAGTCTATGATCGCGAAAAGCGAGCACGGGACGAAGCGGTTGAGGCAAACCGAGCAAAGGACTTTTTTCTTGCGTTTGTGTCGCACGAGCTTCGGTCGCCGCTTAACGCGATACTCGGCTGGTCAAAGATCCTGCTGACGAAGACCGTCGACGATACGACTCGCCGAAATGCACTGGAAACGATCGAACGCAGCGCTCGCCTGCAGACGAAACTGATCAACGATCTGGTCGATTCGGCCCGGGTCGCGTCGGGCAAACTGCGGCTGGAGTTCCACCCGACCAACCTCTGCGAAATTGTTCGCGTTGCATACCAGGCGCAGAAGCCGGTCGCGGACCAGCATGGACTCGAATTTACCCTTTTAAACGAATGCGAAGAGATAATCGTCTTCGGCGATGCCGGAAGGCTGCAACAAGTCTTTACGAATTTGATTTCCAATGCTATCAAGTTCACACCCGACGGCGGGAAAGTTTTGGTTGAGACCAAGCGGACCGGAGAAACCGTTTCAGTCCACGTAAGAGACACCGGTTATGGGATTAATCCGGAGGCTCTGCCGAATATCTTCCGGCAGTTCTCGCAAGGTGAAATTGGACAGAGCCGAAGCAATACCGGCCTCGGCCTCGGCCTCTCGATCGTCAAGATCCTTGTCAACAAGCACAACGGAGCCGTCAGTGCGCAAAGCGAGGGACTTGGCAAAGGTTCGGAGTTTGTCGTCACGCTGCCTTTGACGGATTCAAAACTTCCAGTGCGCCAAAAACAAGAAATCGAACGTCCGCCCAATCGTCGTCCGTTGTTGGACAAGCGCATTTTGATCGTCGAAGACGATCCCGATTCGCGCGAAGTACTGCAGCTATTCCTGGAGCAGTCGGGAGCCCACGTACTGACCGCGGAATCGGCAAAAGTTGCCATGGAAATCCTGACGGGTGCCGGTCACGGCCTGCTGGATCTGATCATCTCTGATCTGGCGATGCCGGAGGAAGACGGTTACTCGCTCCTCTCCCGTATTCGGCAGATGTCGACGGATCGCGGCGGGGCGATCCCGGCGATTGCTCTGAGCGCATTTACGACCGTCGAAAGCAAACAGAAAGCTTTCGAATCGGGTTTCCAGCTCTACTCGACCAAGCCGTTCGAGCCGGATAAGCTCGTCCCTGATATTCTCCGTCTGACGACCGAATCAGAACGTTAATTAGGTGAATCTCGCAGCAATGACGTCGCCGCTCCGTGTGCCAAGGGTCGCCGTCAGGCGGGGGTATGTTTCATGCTCCGTTTCCAGATCGTCGATGCCAAGCAGCATTTCGGCCTCTCTGATGCCAGTGATCGAGCCCTCGATCTCCATGAACAAGCCAAACGGAAGCTCGTCCAAAACTACCTCGGTAGTTTTCAAGGTCCACGTGTTTCGTCTTTTCTCGTAAATAAGTTTCGGGCTTAGAGCGAGCTCCGCGAGTATTCTCGCCGCTGCATCCGGGTCGGAGATATCGGTTTCGTATTCGATCTGTTGTTTCACATCGGCTTGATTGTCGATGCGGCGTTTGAATGTCAGAACCGCTCGATCCTGCGTCCGTCGGATGCGCACAATGCCGCCTGTCCGCTCCAAAGCACCGCCTCCGTAGATCGTGTTCTCTTCGAAATCCTCGCCTACAAAGACCGCCCCGATTTCGTTCAAAGATGCGACGATCTCAACGCGGCGGTCCGGCGATATCCGATATTTTTTTTCTATCTCAAGCATTCGGTCTCACTATGCTTGTCTGATCCACTTCCACACCTCGGGGATCGTCGCGCGCTTTCCGTACATGAGCATTCCAACCCGGTAAACCCGCGAAGCGAGCCAGATCAACCCCGCGATCGCGACGGCATTGATAACAAAGGAAAGTCCGATCTGCCAGAAGGGCGGCGTTTCGGAAAGAATGCGGACCGGCATTGTGATCGGAGCAAAGAACGGCGCGATCGAGACCCAGAATGAGAGGTCGGAGTTCGGATCCCGTACGACAGCAAAGCTGAAATAGAATGCGATCAGCATGAGCATTATCGGGGGAAACGCAAACTGTCCTCCTTCCTGAACCGTGGTGACCATAGAACCTATCAATGCGAAGATCGACGCGTAGATAAAAAACCCGAGCAGGAAGAAGACGAGAAAGTAAAAGATCATGAGCGGCGATATCGCCGGAAGAGCGCCGACAACCGCGGACAGGTCCGTCTGAAGCGCGACGACGCTGATAATTACGGCAGCGGACGCGACCCAAATACCGAGCTGTGTAAGACCCGCGAGCCCCACGCCAACAAGTTTTCCCATCATCAATTCGAATGGCCGGGCGGACGAAAACAATATCTCGGCGATTCGCGTCTCCTTTTCTTCGACGACCGCGCCCATGATCGCCTGGCCGTATATCGCCAGCGTGATGTAGATCATCAGTCCGATCACGAACGATGCTATGATCGTTCCGCCTGTGTTTCGCTCTTCGCCGCGCTCATCGATTCCCTTAGCATCGAAATTTACGTCCCTGCCTAGTTCCGCGAGTTTATTTTCGCTGATATTCGCGTCCGAAAGGCGCTGCGAGCGGACCGCATCGTTCAAGGCGTCCCTGAAATTACCACCGACAAAGTCACCAGCTTTGCGCGATCGAAACTCGAACGCCGCCTCGGAATTTATATCCTCGGGAATAATGAGATACGCGTCCGCTTCGCCATTGACGAGCATTGAATTTAGCTCGGATCGAATTGTCGGGGTCAAGGCACCGCCCGTCGGATAATCGATGAATTCAAATCTTTCTGAAAATTGCTCAGTCCCGCGTTGTGTCTGTGCTTCCGGCGTCTTCGTCAAATCTTCGAGCGATTTTTCCGCTGCCTTTCGAGCTCTGGCGTCCATCTTTTCCACGGAAAGATTAGCTTTCAGCCGCGGCTCGATCTTGCCTGTAGGGTCGGCAATAACGATTCGCGTAGGTTCTCCCTTCAACGAAAAAATTACCGCCGGAACGACCGCGAAACATGCGGCGAGAAACGGTAGCAGAAGCGTGCCGATCAGAAACGACCATTTCAGAACGACCTTTTTATATTCATGTCTTACTACGGCAAGGAATTTGTTCATATGCGAAGTGAGAAATGAGATATGAGGGCAGTTGTTATGCCCGCGACTTCGATGTTTTTATCGCCGCAATCAACATTCGTTGTAGTTCATCACAATCAGCGAGTAAAGATTCGGTCTGGCTTCTTGTCAGAAGTTTGCTATCTCTCAATAGTCTTAGCCAGTAATGCGTTTCAAAAGCTTCCTTGTTTGCGATGGCGAGCTTGTGAATGAAATCAAGCTTCGATTCGCCCTGGTATGCCTCTTCCACATTGGCGCCTATGGATGTTCCCGAGCGAAGTATCTGCTTTGCGAGCACATACTCCCGCAGCTCAACTACAAGGTATCGAGACAACTTAACAACTCTTAATGCGAACAGATACGATTTATCTTTCAGAATGTTTTTTTTCATTTTACTCCTCCATTATTATTCACTTATTCTTGTTACGTATCTCCCCGCTAATTCCTACCCTTCTTCTCATTTCTCACTTCTCATTTCTCATTTCTCACTTCACTCCTTCACCTTGTCGATAAAAATGTCATTGAGACTGGCTTCGACCTGTTCGAACTTTGAAATAACGGCACCAACATCAATGAGCTTACGGAGCAGTGTCTGCGGACTAGTTCCATCGGTTAAATGCAGGATCACTTCGTCGGCATGTTCAGTTTGTTTGGACACGAGATTTGGATCTGCGAGAACGGCTTCACCTCCGGTCAAACGCACCGCAATTAAATTTCGCCCGTAACTTTCCTTTACTTCCCGCAGACTTCCGGAGATAACCTTCCGAGCTTTGTTAATGACGAGAATATCGTGGCAAAGTTTTTCTGCGGTTTCCATCAAGTGCGTGGAGAAAATTATCGTTTTGTCCTGAGTTTTGAATTCGGATATGACGTCGATCAGAAACTCGACATTTAACGGATCGAGTCCCGAGAACGGCTCATCGAGGATAAGCAGGTCGGGGTCATGCATGACCGTTGAAATGAACTGGACCTTTTGCTGCATGCCTTTCGATAGATCGGTCGTCTTTTTCTTTTTCCACTCGCCGAGGTTCATTCGCTCGAGCCAAAAATCCATCTTCTTCTCCGCATCCGCGGTCGCCACGCCCTTCAGCGCAGCAAAGTATCGGAGCTGATCGACGATCTTCATTTTCTTATAGAGTCCCCGCTCTTCGGGCAGATAACCGATCCGATCTTGAAGAGCGTGCGAGATCTTCTGTCCGAACAACTCGATCGAACCTTCGTCGGGAACGGTGATTCCGACGATCATGCGGATCGTTGTCGTCTTACCTGCGCCGTTCGGGCCAAGAAAGCCGAATACTCGTCCGGCTTTCACCTCGAAGCTCAGATCTTCGACCGCAGAGAAATCCCCGAAGCGTTTGGAAACATCCCGCACGCGCAGTGTAACGTTGTGTTCTGCCATAGGTTGCCGTCCAAGATTAGCATAGGTATTATTTGTTTGCTGACCTTGACCCACTGCACCAACTACGCACTTATCATGGAAATTTTCGTTTATAGAAAAGGATGTGAGACCGTTGAGGAAGGCATCTCGCCCGACCAACTGCCCGAGTTGCTCGCCGACAAAACTAACGTCATATGGGTCGATCTCCTCGGGGAGACGCCCGAACAGGTCGAACATTCTGTCGACATCCTGACGAACATTTTCAAGTTTCATCATCTGACGGTCGAGGATTCGATCGAGACAAGGAACCAGCCAAAGATCGAAGCGTTTCCCGACTACTTGTTTTTCATTGTCCACGGCGTCAAGCCGGACGAGACAAGCTCTTCGAATTTCGTCACAAAAGAGCTCGACGCATTTCTCGGGGAGAACTTTGTCGTCACATTCCACAAGGAAAGGTTTCGCAGTATCAAAGCCGTCAAGCAGCAGTTGCGCAGCAGCACATTTGCCTGCAGCCGAGGGCCGGCATATCTGCTACACCAGATCCTCGATCATCTTGTCGATCTATACATGCCGATAGTCGATGACTTCGACGACTCCATAAACGAGCTCGAAGAGCGGGTGCTCCGGATGAAAAGCGGCAGCGGAATTCTGGAGGAGCTTATGGATCTGCGACGTAGCGTTGCCCGGCTCCGCAGGATCTCAGCCCGACAGCTCGACGTGCTGTATCGAATGTCGCACGGGGAGTTTCCGCAGATACCGTCGCATATTCTGCCGTTCTTTCGCGACCTACATGATCATCTCCAGCGAATCTCCGACCTGGCCGAGAGCTATCGCGACCTCGTCGGCGGGCTCTTTGACATTCACTTCTCCGTGATCGCGACGAAGACCAACGAGGTGATGAAAACCCTCGCTGTAGTGTCCGCGATAATACTGCCTCTGTCGCTGATAGCCGGCATTTATGGAATGAATTTTGAGAACATGCCGGAACTGAGGAGTCGAAATGGTTATTTTTTGACGCTCGGGGTGATGCTTACTGTGACACTAATATTGCTCGTCTACTTCTGGCGTCGCGGCTGGATATTGCAGAAAGACGCGGTGGCCGCACCTGAGAGCTCGAAATCAGACTAGTAAGACCTGCCAGATCTTTTTCACCTGCGCGTCGCCATATCCATACACTCCGGCCCTCGCCTTGAATTCGCGAAAGACCTCATCAAATTCCGATACGCCATCATGGATGATCTCACCGACGATCTTCCCGGGACGCGATTCCTTTTCGACTGCCGCAATGCAAACTTCGCGAAGCTTTGGGAAGGCGGGAGATTCGATCGTCGATAGCGCTTCAAGTTGGCGATGATCGTTGATCCGGTATGCTGCCCAAAGATCTGAACCAAGTCGTATATCGTCCGGAGATAATTTCACTCGAGCATCGAAACATTCCTTCATGTCGCGAGGTGTGAGTCCTCCGAAGCCCTCCCAGATATTCTCGGCCGATAATTTGACCGGGGCGACGCGGAAAATATCGGCCGTCGATTCCGCAAGTAGACTCAAACAAAACCACATGTTCGTCTGGCAGAACAGTTCGTACTCGAACCAGAGATTGATCTGAGAGTCTGATCGCAGCGCGGTAAGCTTTGCAAACTCGCGAACAACCGTTTCGTGATAGTCACCACTTGCGTCGGGATACTCCTCAGCCAGAAATCGAGCACGGTTCTCCCAGAACTGAGGCAGTGTCGAGCCCGAAACATCGCCTACTACCAGACACTCCCGACAAACCGCGATCTCACCTTCGATACCGCTATCATGAAAAGCGCCCAGCGTCGCATCACCCGGCAAAACATGAAGGATCATATCGATAAGCTCACGGCGTGGATGATAGACAAGAAAACTCCGGCGTACACGCCGGCCAGCAGGTCGTCGGCACAAATGCCGATGCCCCCTTGAAGAGATTGGAGATCATCGATCGGGTACGGCTTCCAAATATCGAACAGTCGAAATAGCAAAAAGCCCGCTCCGATCAGCAGCCATGAAGTCGTAAAGGGGATGAAAAGAAAGACAACAAGTTGGCCCATGACCTCGTCGACGACTGCCTCGGGTGGGTCGGTGTTGCCAAGCAATTCGATCGATCGATTAGCGGTCCATATGCCAACGAGAATGAATACCAGAAGTGCGACGAGGATAATGGCATGGATAGTGGCGACAATCGCTTCAGGTGAGCCGGGTGCCACCGAGTAACGAAATGCACTAAACGTCGAAGCGAGCAGCGCGTAGAATCCGACCCCGACGAGCGAACCGTACGTTCCCGGTGCTATCGGAAGATAGCCGACACCAAACGTAGTAACCGCGAGCGAAACATAATCGAGAACTCCAGCAGGATTTCGCTTTTCGACCGAGCTTTTGGCCATCGGGTTTCTCTCCGAAATAACTGATACCTGATAACTGATAACCGGCAGCTAAAACTCAATTCCCTGTTGCGCGTAGATACCGGCATGAAACGGATGTTTGATCTCTTTCATTTCAGTCACGAGATCGGCGGCCTCGACAAGTTCGGCGGGAGCGTTGCGGCCCGTCATTATGATGTGGAGGTGTGGCTGAGTTTCCCGCACGGCTTTTATCTCATCGAGCACTTTACCGACGTCGAGAAATTTGTAATCCAGTACGTAAACGATCTCATCGAAAACGAGAAGATCGTAATCACCGCTGCGCATTTTCTCGACGCATAGGGCCCACGTCTCTTCCGACGTCTTAATGTCCCCGGCCGGGTCATTTGTGTCCCACGTAAACCCATCTCCCATCGTATGGATTTCAACACCCAGCGTCTCGAGCGATTCGTGCTCACCGTAGCGGTCGTTTTTCGATTTCATGAACTGGACGAGACAACATTTCATCTCGCGACCGGCCGCACGAAGAAGAACACCCAGGGCCGCGGTTGTTTTTCCTTTGCCGTCACCTGTATTCACCATCAGGAGACCTTTGGTGTTTTCGCGATAGCCTTCGCGTCGCCACTTGTACCGTTTTTCTTTTGGTTCGACCATCTGAAGATCTACCCGCGAAACACGCGAAATGACGCGAAAAGAAGAGGCTCTTGTCTTAGTTTTCGCGCACTTTCGCGTGTTATGCGGGCAAGTGATTTCCCTACGAAGCGGGCAGGATTTTATACCACATCCGGCGTAACCGTAATATCGCCAGCCCAGGTTTCATAGGATCTATCTACGGCTTCCTTCACCGAAGCAACGAGCTCGCTTTCCTTCTCGTCCCACACGCCTTCGATCTGCAGACCGGCCGCGTTGCGATGACCGCCCCCGCCAAACTTTTCTGCGACCCGGGCGACGTTGATGTCGCCCTTTGATCGTAAACTTACGCGATATCGATTTTCACCGACCTCACGCATATAAACGACCGCGAGCACATCGCGAGCGGCAAGCGGAATATTCACGAAACCGTTGTTGTCGCCGTCTATCGCTTCAGCCTCTGCACGCATCGCCAGAGTCTGCCGAAGTGTCGCGACCTGTCCGGATCCATCCCGTTTCACGGTTGAGAGGACCTGCCGCATCAACTCGATCCGAGACCATGGATAATTGTTGTAGACGGCCTCGGAAATTTCGGCGGGTTTTGCTCCGGCTTTGATAAGCTCCGACGCGACCTTCAGCGTCCGTTCTGTCGTATTGGAAAAGTGAAATGAACCCGTGTCTGTAACGAGCGCCATGTAGACGCATTCGGCGATCTCACGCGTTACTCGGCCGCCGATCGCCTTGCAGAGATTATAGATCATCTCGCCAACCGCAGAGGCGGTGGAATCGATCCAGTTTATAGATCCGAAATGTGCGCTCGTCGCGTGATGGTCGATATTGACGGTGAACTGATTTTCGAGGCCTTTGATACCGGGACGCTCAAGGTCCGAGCATTCGATCACAAAAACCGCGTCGTACTCACCATCGAGCGTTTCGACATCCCTGATCGCATCGGCGCCAGGCAAATTGCGATATGAAGGCGGAATATCACCCCGCACAATAACCTCGGCAGACTTTCCCAGCGAACGCAGGAGCCAGCACAATCCGAGAGACGAGCCCACGCCGTCGCCGTCAGGTTTGACGTGCGTCGTGATGCCGAACTTATTCTTATTTTCAATTAACTCTACTACTTGACTTAACACTCTTTGTGAAGTGAATAGTGAATACGGAATAGTGAACAGTCGAGGCGTCGAACTAATTCACTATTCACTATTCACTATTCACTCGCTTCCTTCTCATTAATTTCGCCCTTGTTCGTCAGATCGCTCAGGATCGAGCTTATACGCGACGCATTTTCTTCCGCCGAATCGCGGACGAAATGCAGGTGCGGAGCAAATCGCATACTCAAGTTCATGGCTACTTGCTGCCTGACAAAGGTCGCTGCGTTTTGCAACGCTTTCAAAGCCTTCTTGATCTCGTCCTCGCTGCCATCGATCAGCACGTAAACTTTCGCGTCACGCAGATCGTCCGAAACACTAACTTCGGTCACGGTGACCATCTCAACCCGCGGGTCGTCGAGCTCAAAACCAACTACTTCGGCGATCTCTTCGCGCAAGGATTCGGCTAATCTTTCCGGTCGACGCATGGTTAGTTGATAGTTGATAATTGATAATTGATAGTGAGGCAGGCACGAAATACGAACTATCCATTATCAATTATCAACTATCCATTCCTACAGTTCAGTGGCCGCGATCCTCTCGATCATATAAGCCTCGATCTCATCCGCTACTTTGATGTCGTTAAAGTTAACGAGGCTGATACCGCACTCGTATCCTGATTTCACCTCGCTGGCGTCGTCTTTAAAGCGTTTCAGAGTTGCGATATCGCCTTCCCATGCGACCACGCCGTCGCGGATCAAACGCGCCTTTGCCTGACGTTTGATCACACCGTCCGTCACGCGACACCCGGCGATCGTTCCGATCTTCGAAACCTTGAAGGTTTCCTGGACCAGAGCCTTGCCAAGAATGATTTCTTTCTCGATCGCGTCGAGCATGCCGATCATTGCGGCCGTTATCTCTTCTTCAACCTTGTAGATGATGGAGTGAAGACGAATATCGACGTCTTCCTGTTTCGCAACGTCTGCGGCACGCGCCTCAGGACGAACGTTGAAGCCGATAATGACAACAGCCGTGGATAGATCATCCGCCTGCGTCGCTGACGCGAGCAATACATCGGACTCGGCGATCGCACCGACCCCCGCGCGAATAACGCGAACCTTAACCTTCTCAGTCGAAAGTTTCTCAAGTGTAGATCGCAAAACTTCGACCGAACCCTGAACGTCGGCCTTAAGAATTACGAGAAGTTCCTTGACCTCGGATTGACCGAGCGATTCGATGCCGCGTTTCGTAGTCTTCACCATCGCAGCCTGACGGGCGTACATTTGACGCTGGCTCGCGATGTCCTGCGCGCGTTCGATGTCTGCAACGACCTGGATCGAATCGCCTGCTTGGGGAACGCCTTGCAGTCCTAACACTTCGACGGGCGTCGCCGGCGGAGCCTCAGTTATCGAAGCTCCCGTATCGGAAAACATGGCCCGAACCTTTCCGTAAAATTGGCCCGCGATAAACGGATCTCCGATGTGCATGGTTCCCTGCTGCACAAGAA
The DNA here is from genome assembly GCA_041745575.1 of Pyrinomonadaceae bacterium. Lineage (GTDB taxonomy): Bacteria > Acidobacteriota > Blastocatellia > Pyrinomonadales > Pyrinomonadaceae > OLB17. Next base: position 96,564 of record JBGTIQ010000029.1, on the reverse strand, counting down.
TCGTTGCAACAGAACCGCGTCCTTTATCCAACTTTGCCTCTAGAACGACGCCCGAGGCTCGTCGAGTCGGGCTCGCTTTCAGATCGAGAATGTCCGCCTGAAGCAAAACAGTTTCAAGAAGAGTGTCCAAACCTTCGCGTTTCTTCGCCGATACCGGAACCATCTCAACATCGCCGCCCCAATCAACAGGTTGCAGTCCGAGTCCGGCTAATCCTTGTTTCACTTTGTCGGGGTTGGCGTCAGGCTTATCGATCTTATTGATCGCCACGATCATCGGAACGCCCGCCGCCTTCGAGTGCTCGACGGCTTCGATTGTCTGCGGCATGACTCCGTCGTCCGCGGCGACCACGAGGATCACGACGTCGGTCGCTTTGGCACCGCGAGCACGCATCATCGTAAATGCTTCGTGACCGGGTGTGTCCAGGAAAACGACGCGTCGCTGCTCGTCCGGATTGTCGGGATTGGTAACAAATACACTGTAGGCCCCGATGTGCTGCGTGATTCCGCCAGCCTCGCCTTCCGCCACGTTCTCAGAGCGGATCGCATCGAGCAAAGAAGTTTTTCCGTGATCGACGTGGCCCATAACCGTGACTACCGGCGGCCGAGATTCTTCGACGTCGTCGGCTTCAGCGGCGATGAGTTCTTCGAACTCTTCTTCGACGACCATTTCCTCAAAGGGGACAAAGCTCAGGTTGTAGCCGAAATCCATTCCCATCTCGACGGCCATTTTCTCGGCGATGGGCTGATTCAGCGTCGCAAAGACCCCGCGTTTGATCAGCAGTTGGACAATATCGCGGGGCGTAATTCCGAGGGCCTCCGCAAATTCGCGGACCGTCGCACCTTCGACGAGGCGAACCACTTTGAACGCATCCGGCTCACGCGTTCCAACTTGATCGAGCACCCTTTCTTCAATGGTTCTGAGACGCGGTGCGTCTTGATCTCGTTCTGCAAATCTTCCGCCTCTGACATCGGCTCCCTTACCCTTGCGCCCACCCGAACGACCGGGACGACGACGTTGGTCCGCAGGCGGCGTGTAGTTCATTTGCGGTGTAGCCGTCTCACCCGGCGTCCCTCGCAGCTCCGTACGACGTCCACGCAGATCGCGGCCGCCGGCATCCGTGATAGCCGGATCGAGCTTTCCTGTGCGGGTTGGAGCTTCACTGACAACCCGTTCACCAGGCTTGACGCCCTTCTGCAAAGCGTCGCGAGTCAGCGTGAGCTGCTTGATCTGGGTGCCGCCAGGCCGGAGTACTCGTCCTCCTGCTGGTTCGGTCTCAGATGTCACCACCGGAGCCTCCGAAGCAGGTTCAATTTCTGCAGCCAGGATTTGCGTCTCTTCTGTCGCGGCGGGCTGCGGAATTGCTTCCGCCTCGACTGGTACTTCGACAACCTTTTTCTTCTTCAGGACCTTTCGAACCTGGGCGGCAGGAGCTTCTTCGGGGGTTTCGACCGTCACCGGCGGTTGGGCATCGATCTCCACCGGCTCCGCCGAAGGAGTTTCCGCGGGCTCAGCGACTTCTTCCGTCGGCGGTTCGGCTTCGACCTTCTTCGAGGCCTTGATGATCTTGATCGCTCGCTTAGGTGCGACTTCGGTTTTCGGGAAGTACTTCAGACGCACCTTCTCGGCCAACTCCATGCTGACCGAATTGGACGGAACATTTACATCCGCGCCTTCGCGCCGCAAGTCTTCCATCACGCGCTTGGCGTCCTGTTTCAGATCTCGTGCAAGATCGTAAATCCGGATTTTCTTACCCATCGGCATAAATAGTCTCTAAAAATTACCCGTCTCGCGGATGCCCGCGCACCTAGCTGCGCTTAACTATTTCGACTCCGCAGATTCTTCGCCGCCATTTTCATCCGTGGCTTCCTCGGGTTGGACGTTTCCTTCTGCTTCAACCTCAGCGACGTCGATTTCGGCCGCCGCCTCATCTGTGGTTTCGATGATCGGTTCATCCAAGCTTTCTTCAGCCGTCGCATCAGTTTGCTCGTCAACAACAATCTCCGACGGAGCCGATCCTGACTCTTCGCCCGCCTCGGCGGTTACTTCGTCCTCTGCCCCAGATTCCGTGGGTTGCGATTGAATTTCATCCGCAACAACGTCGGAAGTTTCTCCGGATTCATCGGCCGCTTCGCCTTCCTGGCCAGGTTCAACTTCCTGATTTCGAGCCTCAACTATCGCTTTTGCCGACGACAGGATCGTCTCGGCCTCGTCAAGGCTGACGTCGAGATATTCGACAAGATCATCCACCGTTGTAGCGGCCAGAGCTTCGACATCCTCGATACCCTTCTCGGCCAGCGTCTCAGCCTGATTCGGCGTTACGCCTTCAAGAACCGAGAGCGGCACGGCCTCTCCGGATGCCATCATCTTGCCCATTTGAAGGGCGATCTCTTTCTTCAATTTCTCCTCGCTGACGATGTCGATATCCCAACCGACAAGGCGGGTCGCCAACCGGACGTTCTGACCCTTTTTACCGATCGCCAGACTCAGTTGATCTTCAGCAACGATGACTTCCATCTTGCGCTTGTTGATATCGGTAATTCGTACCTGAGAAACCTTTGCCGGCGAAAGGGCATTAGCGGCGAACACCGACGGCTCGTCTGACCATTCGATGATGTCGATCTTTTCGCCACGCAGTTCTTTAATGATCGACTGCACACGCGATCCCTTCATACCGACGCAAGCACCGACCGGATCAACGTCTTTTTCATTCGACGACACCGCGATCTTTGCTCTGTCACCCGGCTCGCGGACCGCGGATTTGATGACCACGGTATCATCGTAAATTTCCGGAACTTCCATTTCGAACAACCGCTTGATCAGCTCAGACGAGGCTCGGGAAACTTTGATCTGCTGTCCCTTCTGATCTTTGGTAACGTCGACGATCGCGACGCGAATTCGTTCGCCCTGATTCCACATCTCACCACGTGACTGCTCACGTTTTGGAACGATCGCCTCTAGGTTATTTCCAAGATCGATGATCATGTCGCCGCGCTCGAAACGCTTGACCGTGCCGTTGATCAGCTCTCCCTTCCGATCGATGTATTCGTCGTAAACTTTTTCGCGAATCGCTTCCCGTACCTTCTGGACCAGTATCTGCTTCGCCGTTTGGGCGGCGATCCGGCCCATCTCTTCCTGCGGTAGAGGGATCTGAAGCATGTCCCCGATCTCTATCTCATCGCCCGCAAGCTCTTGCGCCTCGACGAGAGACAATTCGGCGGAGTCGTTCTCAACCTCTTCGACAACGGTCTTCTGCAGCGAAATCTCAATCGCGCCTTCTTCGTTATTCCAGTCGACCTGGATGTTGTCGCCGGTCTTATCTTGTGTCCTGAACTGCTTGCGCGCCGCTGCCTTGACCGCGTCCTTCATGGCCTCAATGACCATGTCGCGGTCGAGCCCCTGTTCGGTGCACAATGCTTCAATACTTTGTCCAATGGATGATGTCATATTCCAAAACCGCGTAAGCCGCCAAACAGCTATCGCTTCTTCTTAAATTCGTCCGTCAGATCGACCCTTAAATTCGCCTTTGTAACCTTGTCGAACGGAATGCGAACCGTCCCGTTAGTTTTGTCTTCGAAAACTATTTCTGCTTCCTCGACGGCGGTAATGCGGCCGTTAAAATTCACCTGTTCCGCAATCGCGTCGGATGTCTTCACCTTGGCTTTCTTCCCAATAAACTTTTCAAAATCCTGAAGACTAAAAAGCGGCCGCTCAAGGCCGGGCGATGAGACCTCAAGCACGTATGGCGACGGGATGAAATCATCTGCATCGATCACGGCTTCGATAGCGCGTGAAACATTTGAGCAGTCTTCAAGCGTCACCCCCTTGGGTTTATCAATGTATATGCGGACGGTCATGTTCCGTTTGTTGCCGACGACCTCGGAATGGACAAACTCGACATCGTTTTCCTTTGCGGCCTGAGTCGCTATTTTGTCAATTCGCTCTGCTAAAGGATTCCGCTGCATCGCTTTAAAACCAAAATAAAAAGTGGGCACGAAACCCACCCAACACGTCCCACGCATTGCAGGAAAGAGAGAGTATATAACAAAGAGAGAAACTAATTCAAGCTACGCTGGAGACCGACTGGCGCCGGACCGGTCATCGCATCAAGGGCGACCCTCGCAGCCCCTAGGATACCGGCTGCATCGCCTAGGGATGCTGGTGCGAGCCGCACCCGCATAGCTGGATGCGGAAATGCCCGGGCGAGTATCTCAGAGCGTAGAGGTTCGATAAAGAACTCCCATCCCCCAGCCGCTCCCCCGCCAATAACGATCAGTTCCGGGTTCAGAACGTTGACCAGCCCGGCCAGAGCTATACCCAGATAGCGGCCCATGAGTCTGAACGTTTCGAGAGATACCGGGTCACCGGCGGCCGCGGCATCATAAACGTCTTCAGAGGTGAATCTTTTGCACTTAGCAAGTGGCGAGGTCGAGTCGTGCCGCATTAATTCTCTCGCTATTCGCACGATCGCAGTAGCGGACGAGTACTGTTCGACGCACCCGTGACTGCCGCATCCACACGGGAGCCCGTCGGGCTCGACGCAGATGTGGCCGATCTCACCAGCCGTACCATCGACGCCGCGGTAGACCCGGCCGTCGAGGATCAGCCCGCCGCCAACGCCGGTCCCGAGTGTAACGAAGACAGAGTTATCAATTCCCTTCGAGGATCCAAGCCAGTGTTCTCCGATAGCCGCGGCCGTCGCATCGTTCTCAAGCACTACCTTTAGACGGAGTCTTTCCGAAAGAACATCGGCGAGATGCAGATCATCGAGTTCCGGAAGATTCGGGGAACTGAGCGGCCTGCCATTTTTGAAGCTAACCAACGCGGCCAACGCCAAACCAAACGATAGCGGCCTTTCGTGCTTGCCGCCCTCAGCGATACAGGCCTCCGCAACGCGGCCTATGGCGTCTATAATATCTGCGGCAGCACCTGTTCTTGGAGTCGGCTCACTGATGTGCCGCAGGACCGCTCCGCTCGTAGAAACGGTGGCAACTCGAAGGTTTGTCCCTCCGAGATCACCGGCCAGGACGTATTCGTCACCCATCTTTAAGGTTCGTTACTGTTTGGGCCTTTCGCTCTCGGGCACGTTGCGGTAAACATCCTCGAATTTTGAGTACCCATCCTTGATCACCGTCTGCATCAAGTTTTCCCTATCGACAACAGTCACTTCGAGTAATATTGCCGGCACTTCCTTTCCGCCGATCCGGTCGTTTTTAAAGGGCGTTGTCGAAATAGGTTCATGCTTCGCGAGCTTGATCGCTGCTTCGACCGCTTGGTTGGCCAAGGGAATGATTGGCTTGTAGACCGTCATGGTTTGCTTTCCTTCTGCGATGTTCTGGAGAGCTTCCAGGCCCGCGTCCTGCCCGGTGACAAGGATTTTGCCCGCAAGACCCTTCTTCGCCAGTGCTGAGATCACACCACCGGCCATTCCATCATTGGAAACCACAAACGCCTGTATATTGTCGTTCTCTTTCGTCAGGCTGTTTTCTACGAAGTTGAGTGCGAGATCGTTCTTCCAATCCGGAATCATTTGATCCGCAACTATCTTGATATCCCCGCGGTCAATGGCAGGCTTCAGAACGTCCAGTTGTGCTTTTTTCATTATGTGCGCGTTGTTGTCAGTCGACGCCCCATAAACCATCACATAGTTTCCCTTCGGCACTTTCTGCAGAGCATATTCCGCAATTTTTTGACCGATTACGGGCACTTGATGAGAGATGTAAAGATCTATCTTTTCGGAGTTAATAAGCCGGTCATAACTGATGACCGGAATACCCTGCGCCTTTGCCTTTTCAACCATGGCAGCGGCCTCGGTCGCCTCTTGCGGCGCAACTACGAGGACATCGACGCGCTGGGTCAACAGATTGTCGACGTCATTGGCCTGCCGGCTGGAATTATTATCTGCGACGGTGATCACGCACTCGACGTTCATCTTCTTGCAGTGGGCGTCGAAGGCATCGCGGTCCCTCTGCCAGCGCTCCTCCTTCACTGTCGCCATGGCGAAACCGATTTTTATCTTCCTGTTTGGATCGGACGTGCGGTTACCCGTCTGAGTTGCTGCCGCGTCATTATTGCCACCGGGGCTCGCACAAGCGAGTAAGAAGGAAAGAAATAGAAACAAAACAGTTGCGCGAACTCTCATTGCGATTTCTCCTCTAAGTGTTTCGTAAGGTCTCACAATTAAAACAAAAATCTCCGCAACCAGCAAAACTACTCGGCTCCGAGTAGGTCAGCTGTGTTTCGGGACCGGTCTCTCGCCCGCAGCTCATAATTTTCTCTACTCAATCACTTTTCTGCGCCCGTTTTCCTGAGAACTTGGAGCTAAAGAATCGACGTTCTAAAAATCTTTATAAAATACCTTTGAAATGGCGCCTGGTTGTGATATAAGTATCTATCAAATCTTAGCTTAGAAGTTTCTTAAGCAGTGCAACAGTTTCTTTTTTCAGTTTTTAGACTGCGAGGGTCGTTTTTATTGACATCAACCCTTGATTCGTGTAAAAGATTGAAAGGTTTGATTTTTTTGAAATTATTGATTTTGGGCGATATAAAGAGGAGAGATATGAATAGCAAACTGTGGATTCGCAAAGCACTCTCAATGTGCTTATGTGTTGCGGTACTCGCAACTTACTCGATGGTTGCTTTGGCAGGTCCTGGGAAGGCTGCGGGTGAACTTGCGGTTTCCGGAAAAATTGTCAACGGCGAAGCCCCGTATGTTTTCGTTAACGGTGAACTCGCACGAAGCGGACGCTCGGTTTTTTCGGGCAGCACTATTACTACATCTAACAGCACCAACGCCGTTATTAATCTGAGCAAACTCGGTAAGATCGAACTCGCTCCGAATACGGTATTAAACTTAACATTTGATGAAAAGGGTATTTTTGGCGAGTTAACCTCCGGTACGGTGTCGGTCCTTGGTGCGGCTGAGAACGTCAACATCAAAACTCTGAACGGCAAGACCGTTCAACTAGCGGCCGGTCAAGCCGTCTCCGCGTCCGGCCTTCAGGATGATGACGATGATGACGATGACGGAGCTGCCTGGTGGATCTGGGCTCCGATTTTCGTAGGCGCCGCCGCGGTTATCCTTTGGACCGCTCTTAAGGATTCCGACGCAAGAATCGGAAGCAACGGCACAGTAATTAGCCCTACTCGGTAGAGTTTGCAACCTTTCCAATCGCATTTACGCGTTTACCCGGAAAGGTTATTTCTTAAAGGATTGTTACAGGAGGATATTAAATCAAATGCTCGGCAAAAATTGTTTCCGTAAAATAACTACATCGTTAAGTGCCGCTGCGGTGTTGTGTGCGTATTCCATGGTGGGACTCGCCGCGACGAAAGACCTTACAGGTGAGATCACGGTTACCGGACAAGTATCCGTAAATGGTCAGAACGCAGTGTCAAATTCGACGATTGTCTCAGGCAGTACGATCGTCACGGGGCCTGACTCTAGTGCCATTATCAGCCTTGGTAAAACTGGCAGAATCGAAGTCCTTGCGGACTCGAACATTGTTTTAAACTTTTCAGATTCGAGCATCGTCGGCATTCTTTCTTCTGGAAAAACTCGCGTCTCAAACGCTGCCGGCGTCGCAGCGACCATCACCACCAAGGACGCAACCGTTATCGGAGATGCGGGCCAGGCGGACAATTTTCTTGTCGAGGTTGAATGTTCGCACACTCACGTTGATACGACGTCAGGGCTCGTTACGATCCGTGAAGGTTCTTCCGATAAGCAAGTAGCGGCAGGAACAAGTGCTACGGCTGGCAATCTTTCGCAAACCGGCTGCAAGCCGTGCTTGCGTCCGGATTCGGCTCCGCCGGTACGGGTTGCTGGGTGGCCGTGGCTTATACTTGCAGCAGCGGGTGTTGCCGGTGTCGCTATTCTTTTGGGCGGTAACAACGAGACGACTCCTGGCGGCGGTGTCATCATCGTCAGTCCTACTCGTTAGTCACGATCCTTCAGTATATTTTGATTAGTAGTTAGTGCGGGTCATGTTTCAAAAATATGGCCCGCACAATTTTGTTTAGCGCTGCGGTTTGAACAAGGGCGACTTTATTTGTAGTCTTTATCTTTTATTGAATTATGCATATTGCGGTAATTGGAACCGGTTACGTTGGATTAGTGACAGGTGCATGCTTTGCGGAATTCGGTGTCGACGTTACCTGCGTCGATGTCGATACAACTAAAATCGAAAAACTTAATAACGGAATCATCCCGATCTATGAGCCTGGCCTGGATTCGATCGTCGAGAAAAACGTTAAAGCGGGCAGGCTTCATTTTACAACCGAGATAGGATCGGCGGTCGCAGAAGCACAAGTCGTATTTCTCGCGGTCGGCACTCCGCCAAAGGATGATGGCTCACCCGATATGAGCTACTACCAGCAGGCGGCCAAGGATGTGGCGGAAGCAATGAACGGCTATAAGGTGCTCGTCACAAAGTCGACCGTCCCTATTGGCACCGGGAAATGGCTTCGTGATTTTGTGACGGCAAACCTCAAGAGTCCGACTGAATTCGGCGTGGCTTCTAATCCGGAGTTTCTTCGCGAAGGCGCGGCAATCGATGACTTTATGCGGCCTGATCGCGTTGTGATCGGTAGTAATGAGGATCAAGCGATCGAAGTCATGAAGGAGCTTTATCGACCGCTTTTTTTGATCGAGACGCCGATAGTCATTACTTCCCTTGAAGCGGCCGAGCTGATAAAGTACGCCGCCAACGCGTTTCTGGCGACCAAGATCACCTTTATTAACGAAGTTGCTAATCTCTGCGACGCTATCGGATGTGACGTCCACGATGTCGCACGCGGCATGGGAATGGACAATCGCATCGGAAGAAAATTTTTACATCCGGGGCCTGGCTACGGCGGTTCTTGTTTCCCTAAAGACACTCGGGCCCTTACAACCGTTGCTGATCAATTTGGTGTCGAGACGCGAATTGTCGACGCAGTGATCGAAGCGAACGACAGGCAACGCGACGCAATGATACCGAAGATCGAGAAGCTTGTTGGAAATCTAAGCGGTAAGAAGATCGGTGTGCTCGGACTCTCGTTCAAGCCGGAAACGGACGACATGCGCGAATCGCCAGCCATCGAGATCATTCACACGCTGGTCGAACGCGGAGCAACCGTTCGGGCTTTCGACCCGGTAGCGATGGAGGAAGCCAAACATTTCCTCAAAGGCATTGAATACGCGTCCGATGAATATGACGCCATAAAAGGTGCCGACGCATTGGTGATCATCACCGAATGGAACCAATTTCGAGCTCTTGACATGGAGAAAGTAAAACAGTTGTTGAAGGCTCCAAAAATTGCGGACCTACGAAACATATATGAGCCGGCTGACATGCGAGCTCTCGGGTTTGATTACGTAGGGGTAGGCCGCTAACAACTAACGGTCAGAACTCTGTCCTTAACTTTCAGTATGCCCATCACAACTCGAGTCCTCGTGACCGGCGGAGCCGGGTTTATCGGATCGAACCTCGCGGACGAGCTGATTCGCCAGGGCGCGAAAGTGCGTATTATCGATAACTTCGTGACCGGAAATCGCGAGAACTTGGAAGAGATCTCCGGAGATTTTGAGTTTATTGAAGGAGACCTCAACGATGATGGCGCACTTGGTCGTTCAATTTCGGACGTCGACATCGTATTTCATCTGGCGGCGCTACCGAGCGTTCCGCGCTCGGTCGACAACCCTCGCGAAACTCACGAAGCGTGCGTGAACGCCACTTTTAACTTGCTGATCAAAGCCAAAGACTCCGGCGTCAGGCGCCTGGTTTATGCCGCATCGAGCTCCGCCTACGGAGATCAACCGACACTTCCAAAAGTTGAAACGATGAGTCCGGAACCGCTTTCTCCGTACGCCGCGGCAAAATTGATGGGAGAATATTATTGCCGGGTTTTCAGCCAGGTTTACGGATTGGAAACTCTTTCGCTGAGATACTTCAACGTCTTTGGACCGCGGCAAGATCCGTCATCCACATATTCCGGCGTTATCTCCCGATTTATCGACGCATTAATGAAAAATGCGACCCCCGTGATCTACGGCGACGGCGAGCAAAGTCGCGACTTCACGTATATTGCGAACGTAGTCGACGCGAACATTCGCGCCGCGCAAACCAGTTCAGGCATAGGCCAGGTCATGAATGTGGCCAACGGTGAGAGAGTCTCGCTAAACGAATTGCTCGCTGCGATCAAGGCTATCACCGGAAAAGTTGAAGTAACCGCGGAGTATTTGCCTGAACGGAAAGGCGATGTAAAACATTCGCAAGCGGATAACGCGCGGGCGGTCGAATGGCTCGGATACGAAAAGCTGATCGGGTTGGAAGAGGGTCTTCGGAAAACGATCGACTGGTGGCAAGCCAGCCGTTTCACCAGATAGATTAATTTCCCGGAAAGAATACGTCGTCCGCGACTTCGGTATTGACTAAGATTTCTTTCGTCTTAAAATCCGCGTAGATCGTAATCTGTTCCGTGTCGAAGCGCTGCACATATTTCTCGGGCACCCAGATCCCCTCGACACTGCGCAACTTATCGACTTCGACGGACGTCGTTACCTTCCTGCCCTTGATCTCGTAGGTCGAGTCATAGCCCTTGATTTGGTTTGTCTTCTCATCGAGGTAGAAGTCGGTGAAGTAACCGTCCGGTGACGTCATCCGAAACCCCCTCCGTTTCTTTTTCGCATCTGGCAGCGAAGTTATTACGAATCCCGGCTGTCCGAGCATCGGCAAGAGGGGAAAGCCGAGTCGTGTGATCGGAGGAAGGGTCATGCCACCCTGAATGGTTGTCGACGTGTTTACGCCATCGTACGTTTGCTTGATCGGCTGGAATGGATTCGCGATCTCGAACCTATACTTTTCCTTTGCGAGGACAACCGAGAACGTTGCGGGTATTGCTTGATTGAACGCCGAGGTAGTGACGTCCACGGAACCCCGCATGATGAGCGTCTTCATGGCCCGCAGCTTTTCACCGCCGTGAGCTTCGAGTGCAAGCTTCGCGAGCGCGATCTCCGCTTCGAACGTTGCCGCGGGCGAAGCCGGAGGGACGCCCGTTTGTACGACGCCCGCTTTTCTAACCGACGGCTGAGCAAAGATCTGAATGGGTCCGAAGACTGCAAGGACTGCGACAAATAATAACGTTTTCATAAATCCGTTCGATCAGTGCAAAAGTAAGGGAGATAAACATCGAGCCTGCCGATCCTTATCTCCCCCAATTTATAATAATCTAGCGTTACCTACCAGCTAAATCGCGCCTGAAGTTCGATGCGACGGTTAGACGATCCGCCGCCGTCTCCACCACGACCGAAGCCGCCAAAGCCGCCGCTTGTCGATGTCGATTGTCCGAAGCGGCTCGAGGCAATATTACCGACCGGAACTCCGAAGTTTACCGAATTCAACAGGTTGTTAAAGCTAAGTCCGACGTTTAGGTTATATGGCTTACGCACTTCAGGACCGCCGAAGAAGCCGCCGCCGCCCGCTCCTCGGCCCCCACCACCGCCGCCACCGCCACCGCCGCGGCCTCCTCTCTGTCCACGACCCGCTCCCGGAATGCCGCCGGAGCCAGCTTGTCCGCCCGCAGGCTGACTGCCGCTTCCGGCAACCGGCTGCGCAGACTTTCCAAAACCGAAGTTCCTACTAAGACGAAGATTTACCGCAAAATAGCCGGGAGCCTCGCCAAAATTCCGCGGTATGATAGCTGCCTGATCCTGATCGGCAACGTTACAATACGATGAGCTAACACCCCACCGCGAACATGCGGCGGCCAGAGCACCGAATGTAGGCCGTTCGGTAAACAAGGTATCGCCGTTCAAATCACTTCCCTTCGTAATATTGAACGGTCTTCCCGAACTTGCGATTATGAACGGGCTGATAGAGAGTTTCCATGGCAAGACAAAATTTCCTCCGATCACGAAGTTGTGGCGAATATCGAATGCGGATCGTCCGAATTCGCCGCTGAGATCATAAGAATATGCCGGAAAGCTTCCCGCCCCGTCCGAATCACCCTTCGCAAATCCAAGACTGTAATTCGCAAAAAGGTTGAAGCCCGTGCGAAATGCCGACCGAATATTAACGTTAAGGCGATTTTGATCGAGCGTACCAGTCGACTCGTACTCGAAAATATTTCCTTGCGTCGGATCGGGACGCGGGGCGCTGATACAGTCCACCTGGAGCGGACAGATCGGAGCGTTGATGTTCCGAGAGCGCAAAACGTTTTGCGTGTGCGAACCGATATAGAAAGTCGCTAATGTCGTTCTTGAAGGCAACTGTCGCTCGACTCCCAACGCCCACTGCGACATCACAGGGACATGTAGATCGCCGGAGACTTGCCTTATGGTGTTCGATTGCGGAAGTGCAGCAAGGATCTGCGCCGAAGTCGGAACATTCGTAACGCCGCCGAGCGAGAACACGGGCAGTTGCAGCAGAGCTATCGCCGCGGCTCTCCGTATAGGATCAGTTTCGTTCGCACTGACTATAAGATCGAGTTGCTCGGATCCACCGAAACGCAGCGCCTGTAGGGTCAGGTTCTCACTGAAGCGTTCGTAGAACAACCCAAAGCCTCCGCGAACAACTGTCTTCGGTGCCCGCGCTCCGCCAGCACCGGGCGACCACGCAAATGAAAATCGCGGGGCAAAATTCGTATTGTCACTGACGTTCGTTTGATTCTCATAACGCAGTCCAAAGCTTAGCGTCAAACCCGGATTCACGCGCCAATCATCAGAGACAAACAAGCCGAGGTCCGTACGGGAGACATCTTGTTCAGGATCACCCACCACTATTCGAAACTGGGTCGGGAAATAGCGTGGATCCGGATTTCCAAGGATGCGTCCGCGATACTGATCGAGGGGGCTCAGAGCAGGAGAGACGACAACACACATCGGCGGATCTACAGGCGTACAGTTAGCGGGATTCCGCATTTCGGGGGCTCCGGGAAACGAAAACGTTCCGCCAAAGTTATTTTCCGAACGATCGATAAAATTGATGCCGCGAAGCCGGACACCAAACTTCAGAGAGTGTGCTGCCTTCTTACCAAGCGATGTCGTGGTGTAGTTTTGCAGCTCCCACTCGTTCGACCGATTAAAGCTCAACCCGATCTGCGAGCCTCCACCCGTAAATGCCTCGGCAACGTTTATTGTGGGTATAGAGTTGTCGCCCACCTGCTGACGTTTCCTCGCCGAGTATTCAAACCGTGTTTCATTTATCGTCGTCGGATTGATGATCATCGTCTCGGTAAGGCGAAATTCGTGCTCAAGATTTGTCGTTTCATATGCACGAGACGGAAGCGAAGTACCGCCAATACCCTGATTCTCAACAGACGAGCGCGAAAAACTGTAGCGCGTGATGAGAGTATTTTTATCATTCAGCGCGAAATCGAACCGCGGGCTGAAGGAAAAACGCCGACTCGGTATCTGAAAATCCTGCCGAAACGGCACAGGGTTAAGAGCAGGATCGAGGATGATCGCATTCAAGACTGTATTGTTATCGACATCCCGATTGTTGATGTCGACAAAATATGATGACTTCCCCTTTTTCAGAGGGCCCGAAAAGTTCCCGCCAAAGAAGCGAAGCTGGCTGGGGGCCCGGTTCGAAGCGAAGGGATTGCGAGAGTTCAAGCTCTCATCGTTGAAATTGAAGAACGCATTGCCTCGAAATTTGTCCGCCCCGGGCTTGGTAAAGATCTCAATTCGTCCGAATCCAAGCCGATCGTACTCCGCCGAAAATGGATTCTGATTTATGCGGATCTCGCGGATCGCTTCCTTGGGTGGAAGACGGCCCCCGGTAAATCCGTCGATGTAGATCTGCCCGCCGTTCGGTCCCGATGACGGACCTGCTAGAGCCTGGAGCGCCGCCTCAAGCTCGTCAGGATCGTCGGGCAGCGCTTCGAGGTCCTTTTCCTTAAGTACCGTCGCCCCGGCGTTGTTCTGCGGATCGGTCGAGACGCCGTCGCTACTCGCGATATCGACCTGCTCCTCCACGCCCTCAACAGTCAATGGGACGAAGAGCTCTTCGCGGTTCCCGGCGGTTACTTCAACTTCCGTATTCTCATAAAGCGCGAAATTCGCGGCCTTCACCCGAACTGTGTAGGTACCGGTAGCGAGTCCGGTAACTGAAAACTCGCCACGCGAATTGCTCGTCGCGATCTTCTCTTTGCCGTCCGCTGAAACCACGGTTACCGACGCTCCGACAACAACAGCACCGAGAGTGTCCTGCACCTGGCCACTTACGCTTCCGGTTTGCTGACCGAACGCCGTGACAGAAAGTATTAGTGTAAAAAGAAACAGTTTTATAAATTTCGTCATTTTCAAATAGGCGGAAGAAAGTATTGTAAAGGCTCACGAATAATCGTGAACCGAGTTCCATAATCTAGCACCGCTTACGGTCCGCCGAAACCGTCCAAGCCGGGAATATCTAAACTTAGGCCGCCTTGTCCTCTCTGGCCGCCTCTCGCCGCCTGGGCTTGGGCAGCACGCAGGAAAGGCTCTACCCCGGCGAGCAACTTGATAGCGGTGATATATTCCGGCGTATTGCTTCTAGTGCTCGAGACAGCGATAACGTCACCGGTCTTCAAGTCGGCCGCGGTAATATTTGGAAAACGCTCCAACATCTCATCTATGCCCCGCGCTCCCCCCATCCCGCGACCTGCTCCATTCGGTCCGCCCGTTCCGCCAGCAGCCGCCCCGTTCGACGGAGGAGGCGCTCCGCCGCCAGCGCCGGGACCGCCGGCAGGTCGCATACCTCCGGCCTGTCCGGACTGCATTGCCGCCATTCGCTGCGCCATTTCTTCGGGAAATTTCTTTAGTACGGAGGCCGACCCGAGCTCAACCGTCACATCCTTTTTCGACTGTTCGTCGATAATAACGACCTCGTTTCTGGCTACATCAACCGTCTTAACGGTTCCTACAACAGTCCTAAATGCTCCGGTGACGATCTCTTCGGCCGCAAAGCTCGCCCCGTCCGCGCTTCTGTCGCCAAGCGCACGAATCATGTCCCCCGCCTGAATCTCGTTTACCGAGCTCGTCTTTGCTTCACTAAATTTGACAGAATTCGGAGCGTATCGCAGAACCTTCGCTCCTTCTTTGGGCGTTAAGACAACGGTCGTAGTATTAGCCAGGCCCCGAACATCGACCTTGATCTGGCGGGTGATCTGGTCAACCGCCGAAACACGCCCGGAGATTCCTTTGGCCGCCCAGAGTTCCCTCTCCTTAACCTGTCTCTGTGTAATGTCAGACTTCGTGATCAGGTAAATCGATTTCGCCGCCAGTGTAGCCTTATCCGACGAGAAAAATCCGGTGACGAGCAGCTTGTCGCCGACGCCGATGTCGGACAACGACGATGGTGTCGCGGCGGCCAGTACGGGATTCTCAGGAGGAACTCGTTTGTATTCCGTCTTTTCCGTCAACATGACCGCAAGCGCTCCGTCTTTTGTCTGGACGAGGACCTTGTCATTCTCTATAGAAGTCACATCGCCCGTCACAACCGAAGCCTTTCCGCCAGCGGTTTGCGAAAACGCATTCAAAATATTTCCGGCAACTAAGACAACGGCAAATGCGATATTAAGAAAATTGCGTAGCTTCATATGTTCTGTAAATAATATAGCGCGGCGCTCGATCCAAAAAGGCGTCTTGCCTCGAATGTTTTAAGACGTAATTTTTCGTTAGTGGGTTTACTTTTTATGTAAAGTTTTGTCAGTACTGAAGTTGCTTTGATCAACGCACCGTCCACTTCGGCTGCGAACGGGCGGTTAGCACAAGTCCGATGCCGGTCGAAAAAAGGATAAAGAGAGCGATCGTCCAAATGTACGGAATCGAAAGAACCAACGTCCACGCCACGACGCCTATCAGGATTGCCAATGTCTCCGAATTGTTCTTCTCGCCGAGAAAGTATTTCTGAAGAACCTTGCCCACGCTCACATTCAACGCCACGCGGCCAAAAATATACGCGAGCATGGTCAACGTTAACGCCATCAGCCCAAAGATCACTCCGAAAGGATTTGGCAGTAATTGAAGCATGGCCCCAACACCGAAGGTTGTACCAAGGAATGCCGCCACCCCGATGGCGACGATCTTCAGCGTGGACAACTGAAATCGAGCGATCGCTCGGCTCACTGCCCCCGGAGCAAGCGTCGCTAGTCCGAGCGACAAGACAAACCAGAAAAGAACTGAAAGTATTCGTTGGGCCAGAAACGCCAACGAGAAATGTGGCGAAAACAATGACGACGGATTCTGTGCCATGTCGCGGATCTCTTCTTCGTACCCGGCGTACATCACCGTCTCACGTCCCTCTTCGCGGAGAGGTTCGGAACTCTCGGGCTTGTAGGCACCTCCGACCGCGAATACGTCGCCGCCGATATACGCCCCTTCTTTCTGTATCACCGACCCACCGACCGCTACAACGTTTTCAGTTACTCTGCCTTCGACGATGACATCGCCACCGATGGCCAGAACTCCTTTCGCTCGGGTTTTAACGATAACTGTCTTTCCGAAACTAACGATCTCCTGATCAGGTGCGTCGTCGACCGTCAGCGTTTCTGTCGAAACCGATATTTGAGCAAAGGAAACCATCACACCGCTCAGGATTATCACCGCCGTAGCTGCGAGAATCCGCAAATCAAAATAATGCGTGCCGGGTGGAATTGAGATTGAAGCGATTGTAGTTGTCACTTGGCGATAACGCGGAATGAACTAAGTGCGGCGAAAACGGACCGCCAGCCGCGAAAATAGATAAAGCGACAAAACGAAGAGGGCGAGGAAAACCAATACCGACGTTCCCGAGTCCAACAGAGCCTTTGAGGAGAGCGTTCTAAAAATAATGGCCGAGCCCAACGCGACATCATAAACAAGATGTCCTGCCGATAACACGACGGCAAAGACCTTTTCGAATATCGCAACGGTGCCAGCTAACGCTATTTCCGAGCTGCTGCCAAGAGCCAGGAGCGAAAACACGATCAACGCTACACAAATAAAAGCCGCGTTCCGCCTCTCGTGCGGCCGCCGAAGTCCGCTGACGCGAGACTCCGCATTAGCAATGACCGCTCGAGTAAAATCGCACGGCAGGTCGATCTCATTTTTTTCGTCGAGAGAATAATCGAGAGCGTTAAGAAAACTCTTTTGGAGATTCAGATCGTCGGTGCAGGTCCGACATTCCGACACATGCTGTTCAAGCTCGAGCTCATCGCGCCGAGACAATTCGCCGTCAATATATGCCGAAAGCTCCGGCGACGGGCAAACTGTTCCTTTCTCGATATCGATATGCTCCATTTTCTGCTACGTCCCACTATTTGAGAAATTTTATTGTCAGCGGATACTCCCACAGCTCACCTTCATTATTCGCCTTCAGCGCCCCAACTATGGGAAAAATAATCGCCATAAGCCAGACGGCCGCACCGGTCAAAAATCCCACAAGCACAAACATCAGAACAAAACTCACGACGCCATAAATAGTCGCTGATATCATCCAATTCGTTACCATTTTTCCGTGAGCGTCGAGAGCGGGTATTTTGTCCCGCTGTGTCTGCCAAAGAACAATCGGAAGTACAATCCCGAGCGGAAAGACCAGTGCGAAGACTAATCCGGAAAGGTGCAGAAACAATCCCATCTGCTTTTCATCTGCCGTCTGCAGTGCCATCTGCGGGCGATATTGCATATCAAAACTCATAAACGTGCTCCTCTAGATACCCGTGAATCCCCGCTCAACAAAGATGTCTCGCATCATTACCCTCGCCCGGAAGAGGCGATTCTTGACCGTGCCAAGCGGCAACCCCGTTACCTCGGCGATCTCGTCGTAACTGAGGTCCTTGGAATGGCGGAGTAAGATCAATTCCCGATAGGCCGACGGAAGGCTCTTCACCACACTTTCGATCTCTGTTCGCCATTCGCTCCGCTCGCGATCCTGCTCGGGACCCGGCTTTGGACATTCGATTTGAAGTTGATACGTGCCGTCGGCATTCTCGGTTTCGAGACTTTGCGGACTCACAGAGTTCCGCCGCATGTGATCGATCGCCGCATTATGAGCAATGCGGTACAGCCAAGTCGAAAATTTATATTCGGAACTGTAACGGGAAAGTGAGTTGTAGACTTTTATGAAGACTTCCTGCGAAACGTCGAGCGACGCCTCGTAATCACCAAGCATTCGGAAGATATAGCCTGTGATCGGCCGCTGATATCTGCGTACAAGTCCCTCGAACCCGTCTTCGCGGCCGCTGAGGGCGGACGTTATAAGCTCGAGGTCGGAAATATTTTTTATGTTCTCGAAAGCTGCTTCAGGTGTGGCCATGATGCTCGGGTATTACGGTATTTTCCGCAAAAATGTTTCATCGGGCAAGCGCCTTCACCGGTTTCCAAGTGAATCCGGACAAACCACACTTTGCATCTTGCGGTCGGAGGAAGGCTACGATCGAAATTTACAGGCGAAAGCGTGTTCTATCGCCAGGCGAATGAAGCGAGGCCGGCTGGAGCCGCGAGATCGTCAAAGCTCAAATCGCCGCCGGGAAGATTCAGGCCGACATCCTCAGCCCCGAGAACTCGCAGAGTCCGGCCGAGCGCCTCATTGGATATTTCTTTTATCTTTGCCGGAAGCAGGTCCTTTCCGATAATGAGCAGGTTTTCCAGTAGGCTGTCCGAATCAGGTTCAGCAAAGCGGTCATTGTAGAACATCAGAAGACGGTAGATCTCATCATCTCGCTCGCTGTCGGTACAGGTGACGGTACGGACAACCGCCGGTTCGTCGCCGCGTAGCAGCAGAGCGGTGAAGCCGTCATTTTGCGAGCTCAACAGCAACGAGTCGAAACGCTCGGCGCTTCGCAGTAACCATCTAGTCTCGCTGACCGCACGCGGCAGGATCATTCCAGCGGTCCATCCGAGACTCTCGAAGATAGTCTCGTACTCATCGATCACCGACAGTTTAACGGCCGTCGCAAAATATCGGGACCTCCCATCACTATGGTTTGATATCTTATTTCGAGTGATCCGCAACTCGCCCGATGGAGCGCCAAAGCTCTGCTCAGCTTTCCAGTCGAGGATCTCTTCGGTCTCACCTTTCGCCGTAGTACCGTTATCGAGAGTAAGGATAGCTGTCCGCGCCGTATTGCTTGGAAGCGAGACGGACCAGTTTTTCTGATTCATCAATCCGGCCGAAGCTACCGCGTCCTCCAGGAGAACGCGGAGTTGTTCCGCGCTCGAGATGTTCCGCTCGAGAAAGCTCGGCGTTAGAAGATTCTCCGGCAACTCGATGGTCGCGGCTTGCTTGACGCCAAAACCACGGCCTTCTTTCTGCAAAGCGAGGGCCGTAATCGCCTCGTGTTCGAGGCCGATCGCGGCTTTTGGATAATTCGGTTCGGTTAAAACTGAAAACATTTAA
This sequence comes from Pyrinomonadaceae bacterium, assembly GCA_041745575.1. Taxonomy (GTDB): domain Bacteria; phylum Acidobacteriota; class Blastocatellia; order Pyrinomonadales; family Pyrinomonadaceae; genus OLB17. The sequence goes on along the minus strand of JBGTIQ010000029.1, from coordinate 77,226 downwards.
TAGTCCTTGTAAGGCTTCCCGTCCAGATCTTCACCTTCCGCAAGGCTCTTGACATCCGTCAACCCCAGTCCGCCCTCGGGCGAGACAGGATCGTCCCCTTGTAGCTCATTCCACTCGTCCTTTTCGGTTATCGGGTCGAGGGGTTTTTCCCGTAGATATTTTCCCTCGACCAGCTCATCAATAGATTTGGGCGCCTTTCCCTTGTCGGCTGTGAACTGATCGATCGCCCGTCGCATCTGCCAAAGATTTTCTTTGAGCACCGTCTCGCGTGCGTGCTGAACAGTCCGTTGATAGGTCGGAAAGGCAACCGAGAGCAAAATGATCATGATAAACATTGCGATCATCAGCTCGAGCAGGGAAAACCCGCGCGCATTTTGGATTTTAGATTTTGGATTTTGGATTTTAGTAAGGTTCACGCCTCGAATCCTCGCGCCGCGCGGCGCGGCGCATTTGAAATCCAAAATCCAAAATCTAAAATCCAAAATCCACTTACCAATCACTATACTTCTCTCCATTGAGGGCTTTCTCATCCGACGCCGAGCGGATGTCAAAAACGTTTATGTCATCCCAGCTGTCGTCGTCCGGCGATTGATAAGACGATCGATATTTCCAGTTGGACTCACCGGTTATCGGATCAACAGGCTTTTCGCGAAGATAAACTTTCTTAGTTTCTTCAGTCGCGTTCAGTTCCGTGGCGTTCGTCTGACCGAACGCACCTCCGCCGCCTAATCTCAAACCCCGCTGTCGGACCTTAACACCCGCGACCAGGACATCGAGGTCCGGCGGATACCGATCGAAATTTTCGCTCTCGAATAACGAACAGTCGTCGATAACGACGCGGCTTCGCGGGTCAGCCAGAACGGGCTCAGGGCGGCCTATCTTATTTTCTGTTGTTCCAGCCGGACATGAACCGACGGAATCGCGTTTAAATTCGTCGATCGCGTTTCGGACCTGCCGTAGTGTTTCGCGGAGACGCATCTCGCGCTCACGCTTCACCGAATTCTGCGCCAGAGGCAGCGTTCCCATGATAAGGATCGCAAGCACGGTCAGCGTGACCACCAGTTCGAAAAGCGTAAACCCGCCGGATTCGTTTGGATTAATTGTCCGGAACTTCACAAGCTAACAAACCTCGACTAAAACCTGATACCGAGATTTTTTCCGTCAGCGGCGATAAAATTCAATACGTCCCGCTCAAGGGAAATAACCGGTATTCCGTCGGCGAGAGCCTCGACCTCAATGAAAGCAAGCACACCCTCACCGCTGCCAACGGTTTGGTCGGGAGATGACAGCGAAACATACATCTTGCCGTTTTGATTAAGGAATGGCGACGCAGCGGTATTGGCAATGCCCATACCGAAAACGTCTCCATAGATCACCGATCGAACCGCGAGTTTCGTCGCGTCGAATCGCAAACCGAGCACCGCCGAGCGGAACGACGAACCGCTTTTTATCATTACCGGAATTCTCACCTTTTCACCCGCCTTCATATTCGGAAGGTCGCTGTCGAGGGTAATCTCGACATTCGAACCGGCAGGAGCGGCCGTGTTCACGAAGGTTTTACCATTCCCCGGCGTCGCAGACTGCAGAGTATCCGACGTCTGATTGATTCGCAGTGTTTTCACGCCGCTGTCGATCGGCACCAGGTTCATCGTACCGCCATCCATTCTCGTCAGGGCGGATGTCGCTGGTGCGGTATTCGCAGGTGCGGATGCGGTGCTCGTGCCCGTCCGGACATACGCCGGATTTTCATTCGGACGATCCGGAAGCTGGACCTTCGCCGTCGTCGGCAGACGACGCGCCGAGGCCAGCATCTCTTCACGCTCCTCCTGAATGATCATTGCCTCAAGCGATCCGCTGGTCGGTGTCGCAAGACTTCCGGTCGGCCGTTCAATTTCATCCTCCGGTAAAATGGCCGGAGCCCGGATCACCCGCGGTGTAACCGCGATCACAATATCAACCTGTCGGTTATTCCGTGTCGGAGTCGCAAAAAGACGACCGATGATCGGCAGCCACCCAAGCACGGGCAAGCCGGCCCGGCCGTTACTCTGTACGTCCTGCGCGACACTTGCGAGAAGCAGCGTCTTATTATTCTGGACACGGGCCGTGCCTTTGATGGTGCGTTCGGTAAAGATCGGATTTTCAAACGTTCCGCCGTCGGCGACGTCCTTCGACTCGATCTCCATCGCGACCTGAACATCCTGATTCGGGAAAACGATCGGTTTGAATTTTAGTGTCAGGCCGACCTGCTCGTAATTGATCACGTTAGAAACGACCCCGCCATTAGTCGGTGTACTTCCGGATCCGGTGACAAATTGAGCAGTCTGCACGGGCACGCGCTGGCCGATGCGGGCCGACGAATCTTCATTATTGAATGCGTGAATCTGTGTCGATGCGAGAAGTTTTGTGTTTCCCTTACTCTGAAAAGCACTAATAACCGAGGAGGGAATCAGAAGGCCGCTGGCAAGGTTTGTCGCAACCGCGGTCGCAAAAGCGCCTTTGAACGGGATAGCGGTCGCGTTCGTACCGCCCAGATTGTTCAGTTGGTTGACGTTATTTATGGTGGCTCCAAATTGATTACCCAGCCTCAGAAGATCGGTCTTGTTTACTTCATAGATCGCAACGTCCATAACGACCTCGGCTCGATCCTTATCGAGCGACGAGATGAGCTTCGCAAACAGACGAACGTTCTCTTCGGTGTCGCGGATCGTCAGACTGTTCGTCGTTGCATCTTCGATAACGATGGTCTGACTTCGCCCGGGCTGTGCCGGGATCGCCGACGTGATGATGGTCTTAACGTCTTTCGGATTCGCATTCGCAAGGTAGAAAGTTCTCAAGACTAACTGTTGAAAGTTTGTGCGGCGGTTTCCGATCGCGACGAGGATCGTTCTCGGCCCAACCTTCTGAAAGAACAAGTTCTCCTGGAGAAATATATAGTCGAGGGCCTTCGCTGCCGTTACATTTTTTAGCTCGATCCGGATCTTTCGGTTTTCAAGTCTCGACTCAGCATCGAAAAGAACATTCAGGTCGAGATCTTTCGCCAACTCTTTCACGATGTACTGCAGATCAACGCCGCCGGGAAACGGAACGTCGCGCATTTTCTCGAGCCGCTGCGGAATTTGAATGTCCTGTGGCTGCGCGGTGTAGTTGGTCGGAACCAGCCGCACTTTTCCGTTCTGATCGGTCTTCGCTTCCGGATCTTCACCCTTCTGCAAGGCTTCCTGCATTCGGACCATCCGCGCCATTTCGGATTTCGCCAACTCGTTTACCGGATCGTATGCATAGGCCTTGCGGAATGCGTTGTACGCGCTCTCGTAATCCTTCTGCTGAGCCGCGGTCGTACCCTTTTTCATGTACATCTGCGATGCGTTAAAAAGGGCCCGCTGAAGGTGAAGCTTGTACTCGGGATTTCTCGGATTCTCCGTCACCGCTACAGCAAATTCTTCGACCGCCTGATCCCACTGTTCCGCGATCTCATGCTTCATTCCCTGCTTGAAGTGCTTCTTGCCATCGCCGATAGCGAGGATCGCGACCGGTGACATCAGCGAGAGAACGAGCAAAAGACTGAGCGAAAATCGCGCGTAAACTGAGTTTTTCATAATAGAATTCGATTGAATTAGAGTTGGAAAACAAAAAGCTCTCGTCCGACGTTTTACACGTCTCGCGATGGGCTAAGTTTCAAAAACATTCTCCGGCAGATAGGTCCGGCGAGCGCCGCTGTAATTTTCGTCTGCTTTGGTCTAAAACGCAAGTAATTAATAGTTTTTGCGTTCGAAAGTGTGATGCCCGCGATCGATGAAAAGTACGCCTCAATGTCTATTTTGTCTTCATGATCTGGCGGCGGAGATAGTCAAGAGCGGCCTGGCTCGACCGCCAGCGAATCAGTTCGCGATCGCCTGGAAGCCTCAGTTTCAAAGATTTCGTCCTCTGTTCGTCGGCGTAGCCGATAAAAACCGTTCCGACCGGCTTGTCGGCAGTACCGCCGTCCGGGCCGGCGATACCGGTGACCGCGATCGAATAGTCGCTTCCTGTCCGCTCGCACATTCCAGCAGCCATCGCTTCAGCCGTTTGTGAGCTCACGGCTCCGAATGATTCAAGAGTCTCCGCCGGCACGCCTAACGTTCGCTTCTTGGCTTCGTTCGAGTATGTGACGGCGCCTTCCAAAAAATATCCTGACGACCCGGCGATGTCAGTCAAACGCATTGCGATCAGTCCTCCCGTGCAGCTCTCGGCGACCGATAGTGTTTCCTTCCGCGACTTGAGGAGATTTCCGACGACCTCTTCCATCGTTTCGCCGTTTTCTGCGAACAACGCTGCTCCAAGCGGAGCGGCGAGTTTTTTTGCAAGAATGTCTATCGCGGATGCCGCCTCGGCTTTGCTCTTTGCCGCCGCCGACAAATGGATCTCGACTTCGGTGCGATTGAAAAGAATCGATGTCTGAACTGTTGGATATGCTTTGTAGATCGGGGCGATCAACTCATCAAGCGCCGATTCGCCCATACCCGAGACCCGCAGGACACGCCTCGCGACGGAAATATTGCCTGCAACAGATCTCAGCGATTCGAGCACATGATCCTCGAACATCGGCCGCATCTCGCGCGGCGGGCCCGGCAGAACGACAAGGAATTTTCCCGCGTCCTTCAACATCATTCCGACGGCCGAGCCGTGAGGATTCGGAAGAACGTCGGCACCGTCGATGACAAAGGCCTGCCGCTTATTTATCTCCGGCATCTCGCGTCCCCAATGGCGAAATCGTTCGCGCAGATGGGTTTCGAGTTCCAGGTGATATTTAAGCTCACGGCCGGCTGCACGTGCCGAGACTTGTCGGGTGACATCGTCCTCGGTAGGTCCGAGGCCGCCCGTCGTAATGACGATATCCGAGCGCGTCATGGCGTCGCGAATCGTCTCTTCGAGCCGGGGCTCGTCGTCGCCGACGATGGTCTTGAGCTTAACCTCGACGCCGATATCCATCAGCTTTTCGGTCAGCCACAGACCATTTGTGTCCGTCTTCTCAGGTGTGAGAAGCTCGGAACCGACGGCGATAATTTCAGCGGAGAGCATAAAATTAATTTCGATTTTCGATTTTCGATTTTCGATTTTCGATTTTCGATTTTCGATTTTCGATCGCTCGTATATCAATGCTGTGCTCGATACCAGTCGTCGTCCGCCCTAAGGCGATCGCAAATCGGAAATCGCAAATCGGAAATACAGATACTCAGTCTTTGTATATTTCAACGACCGGCTTTCCGTCGCCGTTGATGTATGCACGATACATTCCCTCGGAGTTGAACGAAATCGCTATGTTCCCGAACTTGTCGAGCCCGATTATTCCACCGTCGCCGCCGAGCTTTTGAAGTTTCTGTTTGATGACGAGGTCGGCGGCGCTTTGGATGGGCATGGCCCGATATTCCATAAGCGCACCGATGTCGCGGGCGACGCCGATGCGGATAAAAAATTCGCCCCAGCCGGTTGCCGACACCGCGCAGCTGTCGTTGTTAGCGTATGTTCCCGCGCCGATGATCGGAGCATCGCCGACGCGGCCATATTTCTTGTTCGTCATGCCGCCCGTAGATGTTGCCGCAGCAAGATTGCCGTCCTTGTCCAACGCGACCGCACCAACCGTACCGAATTTATTGTAAGGAAGCTCGCTCGAATTTTGACTCAGGCCCTTCGGTTTCGCGGTCGTCGTTTCCTTTGCCTTTTCTTTCTCTTCAGTCAGAATTTTCTGCAGCGCGTCCCATCGCTCCTGCGTCCAGAAATACTTCTCTTCGACGAGCTCGATGTTCTGCTCTTTTGCAAATTTTTCCGCTCCGTCGCCGATCATCATCACATGCGGCGATCTTTCCATTACCGCACGAGCGAGCGTGATCGGATTCTTGACGTGATGGAGACCGGCGACCGCACCCGCGGCTAGTGTCTTGCCGTCCATGATCGAGGCGTCGAGCTCATTCTTTCCATCGGCTGTGAAGACCGCCCCTTTTCCAGCATTGAACAGCGGAGAATCTTCGAGCATCCGGATCGCGATTTCGATGGCATCAAGACTTGTCTTGCCCGCCTGCAACGCTTTATAACCGGCGAGCAGTGCCTGTTCCAGTTTCGCCTTGTACTGTTTCTCTTTCTCCGCGGTCATCGAGCCACGCGTTATGACGCCGGCACCGCCGTGAATGACAAACCCAAGACGCGGATTCTGCGGTCCTTGAAGCTGCTTGATCTCGGCAAACGATCCTTTCTGCGCCGCGATTGAGATCGGAAGAACAAGAAGTGAAAAGAGGACGATAGTTGAAAAAGTAATTTTCATGATCTTGTGGCTGATGAAACTCCTACTGATGCCAGATTATCACAGCGAGCGAGACGTAGCGGAAGGTTCGATGTTCTGCGCAAACCAGTTTCGGAAGAGATCGCTCTGTGTAAGCAACCGGGCTTCCTCTTCCGCCCAGGGCGAGACCGCGCTCTCAGGCTCGCCGAGCGTGTTTACGAATTCAGTCCAACCGATCCATTGAATGTCCAGAACTTCTGACGGATTAGGGATCGGAATTGCGTCGGTGACGCCGATCAAGACCGGACAGATCTCGTTCTCGACCACTCCGTCCATTTCCGCACGGTATCGGAAATCAGGCAACGCGATCATCAGGTCCACATCTTTAAGCCCAAGCTCGTATTTCAATCTCCGTCTCGCGGCGTCGCCGGTCGATTCGTGTGGCATCGGGTGACCGCAACATGAATTCGACCATACCCCGGGCCACGTCTTTTTCGTAAGCGCTCGCTGTTGGAGGAGCAGCTCGCCGCGATGATTGAAAAGAAAAACAGAGAACGCGAGATGAAGCCTTGTTCCGGAGTTGTGTGACGAACGCTTCGGAGCCGTTCCGATCGGTCTGCCGTCGTCGTCTACAAGGACTATGAGATCGTCCGCCGCATATCGAAATCTCTGCCATGCGGAAACGAGCCCGGCGGTGATCTTCCGCATCAGCGACATATTCGATTTGTTTGGATGATGAATTTCCGTGTCGATACTCTACGCGCTGCCGACCGAAACCAAATACTCCCGAACCATTTTCATGTCATCCCATACTTCCCGTTTCTTGCTCGGATCGCGGAGCAGATATGCCGGATGAAATGTCGGCATGACCTTTACGCCGAGGTAGTCGTGAAACTGGCCGCGCATTCGGGTGATCCCGACCTTTGTATCAAGCAGATTGTGAAGGGCGGTGTTGCCCATGACGACGATCACCTTCGGGCGGATCACGGCGATCTCGCGCCGTAGGAACGGCTTGCATGTGTTGGCCTCGGGCAGCGTCGGTTGGCGATTGCCCGGTGGACGGCAGCGGTTGATATTTGCGATGCAAACTTCTTCGCGCTTCATCCCGATCGCTTCGATGATCTTGTTGAGAAGCTGTCCGGCCCGGCCGACAAACGGCTCACCTTTCGCATCCTCATCCGCACCCGGAGCTTCGCCGATGAACATTAGATCTGACTGATAATTTCCCACCGTATGGACGACCTGCGTGCGTCCTTCGTGAAGCGGACAGCGGGTACAATTCCCGATATCGGCCCAGATCTGTTTCATTGTCTCGCTCGACTCAGGCAGGCCGGCGATATCGCCGAATATTGTTTCGGAGGCCGATTCTGAACCTGATGGTCCGGTTGAGTCGACTGCTACCTGATTCTCCGCGGCTCGTGCCCTGCTCGTCCCAGCCCTTTCTTCGGACGGCGCACGCTTTGCTAATGAAGGCAGCGAAGCAAGACGCGATCCGCTCCTCGATCTTATCGGTGGAGTTTGGATTTCGATCTTTTGCGGTGCGGCCGAGACAACCGGTTCGGGCTCGTTAACGATAGGATGCATCGCTTTCGGGAGCTTTACATCGACTGCATCTACCCCGAGCTCACGCAGGTACAAGACCTGCTCACGAACGTCATCTATCAAATCGGAAAGTTCGTTTCCCATCGTTTTCTTTTGAAGAGATTCGAGATTCGAGATTCGAGATATTAGATTCGAGAGACTAGCTAACTAGAATCTATCATCTCGAATCTGTTCGGAAAAATCGTCCTAGGTATCTCTGAGTTTGACCAATTCGTCCAGGATGCGGTCCGCCAGATCGCGCTTCGACATTATGGGAAGCTCGATCTCGCTTGCCGGCGTGAGAATCGTCGCGATGTTTGTGTCGGTATTAAATCCTGCGCCTTCTTTCGTTATGTCGTTCGCAACCACGATGTCGAGGTTCTTCTTTTTCATCTTCGAGCGGGCGTACTCGAGGACATCGTTTGTCTCCGCGGCAAAGCCGACCACAAGCAATCCGTCCGTTCGTTTCGCTGCAACCTCGGACAAAATATCCGGGGTCTTTTTCAGTTCCAACGTCATTACATCCTTGCCGTCCTTCTTGATCTTTGCGTCTGCGGTATTTGCCGGTGCGTAATCCGCCACCGCCGCAGCACCGACGAAGACGGTCGCGTTCGAAAGTTCTTTCATGACCGCGGCGTGCATCTCTTCTGCCGACATTGCACGGATCAGTTTCACATCCGCGGGCGGTTCGGCTGTCGTCACACCGGCGACGACAGTCACTACAGCGCCCCGATCGCGTGCCGCCTCCGCGACTGCAAACCCCATTTTTCCAGATGAATGGTTCGAAATAAACCGTACCGGATCGATCGCCTCACGTGTTCCGCCAACGGTCAACAAGACCCGCTCGCCCGACAGGTCGGTACCACCTGCGTTAGCGGGTGGTCGAGCGCCGAGGGTTTCGGCCGCTGATTTCGTTTCACGCGCCGCACCACCCGCTAACGCAGGTGGTACCGACTGTCCGCGATCCGCATTCCGCAATAGTTCGAGCGCTTGTCTCACAATATTATCAACATCTTCAAGCTTCCCCGTTCCGACCGTCTTACAAGCAAGCTCACCTGCGACGGGTTCGACAAAATGCACGCCGTCCTCCTTTAGCTGCTCGATGTTGCGTTTCGTTGCCGGGTTATCCCACATCGATGTGTTCATCGCCGGTGCGATCAAAACCGGAGCGTTCGATGCAAGATATGTCGACGAAAGAAAATCATCCGCCACTCCGTTCGCGAACTTCGCGATGATGTTTGCCGTCGCCGGAACTATAAGCAGCAAATCGATCGACTGCGAAAAATTGATGTGTGCTATCGGATCGGGATTCGAGGGATCGTAGTCATCAACGATGACATGCTTGTCGGTCAAGGCTCGAAACGTGAGCGGTTGGACAAACTCTGTCGCGTGCTTCGTCATCGCGACCGAAACCTCGCATCCGGACTTCTGCAAAAGGCGCATCACCTCTACGGCCTTATACGCCGCGATTCCACCCGATACACCTAATCCGACTCGAAAGTTTCCCATGTCAAGAAGAATATTACATCAAAATCGTTGCGCAGCCGTGATAGACTCTTGCTTTCCCGTATGCGTCTCCGACATCTTTTCAAGATCGCGATAACGATAGGCTGCCTTTTGGTACCCAGTTCCGTCGTGCCTCAGTCCGCCTCGGAAATTGGCTTGGTTCTTCGAGCCGAATCGCCTCGGTCGATTCGCCCGTGCGATGGACGAACGGATAACCAGGACTGTCTTAAGTATCGGATGGTTTTCGAGAATCTGGGAAAAAGACCGGTGATAATCATTAACCCGGCCCTCAGCTTCGGAACCGGCATTAAAGAGGTCCGAGTCTTCTATCAGGAATACGGTCGGGAACCGGGCTCCTACATCCAAGTTGAAGGCGCGAAAAAATCGGCGGCGGTCGATATCACAAAGCGGGAAAGCTTTCGCTCGATAGGATCACTGTTTGATGCTGATCGTCCACCACAAAACCTAACGATCATATTAAACCCGGGCGAGAGCTACACGTTCGACGAAAGTTTTCTGGTTATCTCGGACAAGCGGATACCGGAAAAGGAATTCGACGCTGTTAGATGGAAACACCCGATCGGTGACGAATGCAACCAGAGAGGTTGCCTAAGAATCCCCTACGGCAGAAAACTAGTTTATGAGTTTTCATTCACCCAATTTTTTGAAGATCCGGAGTTTATTCGTAAGCTCGCCCGCCGTTGGAGTGCCTTTGGATATTTCCCAATCGACGAAGACGGTACCTACAGTATCACCTCCGAAATGACTCCACGTTGAGTTCGCGACCGAGTTCTTCTCACAGTTGTTTATTTAGATAATGGAGTTCGTTTCTACAGAGAATCTATACACCGGCAAAGTCTTCGACATCCGGATCGACGAGATCCGCGAGGGGGATGTCGAATACAAGCGCGAGATCGTCGTACACAAGGGCAGTGCGGTGATCATTCCGGTTTTCGAGGATGGAACGGTCGCACTTGTCAGGCAATATCGTCACGCGGCGGGAAAATACTTGCTCGAAATCTGCGCTGGGACCCTGAATGCGGCTGAAGATCCGGAGATCGGGGCGATCCGCGAGCTCGAGGAAGAGATAGGCGTTCGGGCGGGAAAGGTAGAGAAACTTACCGAGTTTTATGTTTCTCCGGGCTTTCTGACCGAAAAGATGTTCGTCTTTCTCGCCACGGATCTCACGGAGACCCAGCAAAACCTTGAAGACGACGAGATCCTGACCGTAGAACGGCATTCCTTTCCCGCCCTTCTGGAAATGATCCGGAATGGTGAGATCGAAGATGCTAAGACGATGGTCGGGATAATGATGGCGGCCGAAACAGTCATAACCGCGAGCGGTAGCGACCGGGTGGCACCTTAATGGTACTGACCTGCCTTTCCGCTTCGGGGCAACCCGGTCGCTACCGCTCGCGGTTCTGACCTGTTCGGTCGAAAATTCCTCGCCCAACTTGACCTCACACACCCGTTTAGATACTCTATCAGTTCGCTTTCTGGCGAAAATAGCTATCAGTATAGGCATTAGTATGAGTACTTATTTTCCGAGCGGGAAAGGCCTGGCCGAAAACCGCAAATGGTTCGTCGTTGACGCTGCGGGTAAGACCGTCGGTCGTCTGGCTACAGAGGTAGCTCGGATGATCTCCGGCAAGAACAATCCGGCGTGGACACCGTTTCTGGATATGGGCGATCACGTCATTGTGATCAATGCCCGCAAGGCTGTCTTTACAGGCTCGAAGAACGATCAGAAGCTCTATCGCCGCCACACGCTGTATCCGGGTGGATTGCGTGAAACGACAGTCAAGGAAATGTTCGAGAAAAAGCCTGAAAAGGTTATCGAACTGGCGGTCAAGGGCATGCTGCCGAAGACAAAGCTTGGCAAGGCGATGGTTAAGAAATTAAAAGTTTATGCGGATGGCGATCACCGTCACTTCGCACAGAAACCTGAGGCAATTGAGATCTAATTTGCGAATTTCGATTTTCGATTTGCGATCGCTGAGACGTGCAAATCCAAAATCCAAAATCCAAAATCTAAAATCAAGATATGGCAGACATTCAGTATTACGGCACCGGCCGCAGAAAAACTTCGACAGCACGTGTATACCTGCGTCCGGGTTCGGGCGACATAATTGTTAATCGTCGTCCCTTCGAGGCCTACTTCCCTAACGAAGCTTTGCGGATGATCATCCGACAGCCCCTCAGCCTGACCGAGACGGCCGGTAAATTCGATATTCTCGTGAATGTCGATGGCGGTGGTACCGCAGGCCAGGCAGGCGCGGTTCGTCACGGAATCACGCGTGCGTTGATGGAATTTAACGCGGACCTTCGGCCGTCCTTGAAGAAGGCGGGCCTGGTTACGCGCGATCCGCGTCAGAAGGAACGCAAAAAGTACGGACAGAAGGGAGCGCGAAAGCGGTTCCAGTTCTCGAAACGTTAAGAACATGGTCATTGGCTTTTGGTCTTCGGTTTTCGAAGGCCAAAGTCGAAGGCCGAATACCATTAGCGAGGTCCTTTGGTTCTTTTGATTACCTCGCTGAGTACATAAACCAAGGAGATAAATTTTGGCTACAGTTACGATGAAAGAACTCTTGGAAGCGGGAGTTCATTTTGGTCACCAGGTCCGCCGTTGGAACCCGAAGATGAAAGAATACATTTTCGGCGAACGCAACGGCATTTATATTATTGACCTTCAGAAAACGCAGAAGTTGTTTCGCGACGCTCTCAATTACGTCACCGAATCGCTGACCGAGCGCCCTAATCAGAAAATTCTGTTTGTCGGCACGAAACGTCAGGCACAGGACGCGATCAAGGAAGAAGCCGAGCGCTGCGGTCAGTATTACGTCAACAACCGATGGCTAGGCGGACTGCTTACCAATTATCAAACAGTCCAGAAATCGATCGCGAAACTTAAAGAGATCGAAACAATGCGTGAAGACGGCCGCATGGAGATGCTCACAAAGAAAGAGCGTCTTAAGCTCGACCGCGAGCACGAAGGCTTGATGAAGAACCTTGCCGGTATCAAGGACATGGGCGGCCCGCCAGACATGATGTTCATCATCGACGTCCGCAAGGAGGATATTGCCGTCAAAGAAGCAAACCGGCTCGGTATCCCGATCGTCGCCGTCGTCGATACAAACTGCTCGCCCGAAGGCATTGACCAGGTCATTCCCGGAAACGACGACGCACTGCGTGCGATCCGTTTATTCGCTTCGCGTGTTGCTGACGCGATCCTCGAAGGCAAACAGATCGGGACCGAAGGCGGGACGGCTCAGACTGAAGAAGCTCCCGAGATTGAAACCGAAGAGATCGATATCGCCGCGAGTTTGCGTAAAGCCGGCATCACGGATCCCGATGAGGAAGCTGATGGTGACGAGGTAGTCGAGGACGAGGCAGCGGACGTGGAAGCGACCGATGATGTTTCGGAGCCGGCAGCCGCGACTGAAGCCGTAGATGCACAGTCCGAAGCTTCGGAACCGGATGCAGCGACCGATGCACCGGCTCCACAGGCCGAAACCTCGGAACCGGCTGCTGAAGCGACCAAAACCGAAACAGAAGAAAGCAACGAAGCGGCGGCAAGCTAACACATTTTTTATTTTCGAAGCGTGGCTTTTTTCCTCAAGGGTGAATTGGCTACGCATTTTTATAAGGACGACAAACTTTAGTTTGTCGATGAGACCCAGGAGATTGAGGCGACAAACTGAAGTTTGTCGTACGGAGTTATGGCAGAAGTTACGGCAAGCGCGGTGAAATCGCTGCGAGAAAAAACAGGGGCGGGGATGGTCGATTGCAAGAATGCGCTGGTTGAGTCCGGCGGAGACGAAGCGGCGGCGATCGAGATCCTAAGAAAGAAAGGAATGGCGACGGCCGGAAAGAAAGCCGGACGCGTGACGGCCGAGGGAGTTGTCGGTTCGTACATTCACATGGGCGGAAAGGTCGGCGTGCTCGTCGAGATCAATTGCGAAAGCGATTTCGTCGCTCGCGGCGAAGAATTTCAACAGCTTGTGAAGGACGTCGCGATGCATGTCGCGGCTTCGGACCCGCGCTACGCGACGCGTGACGAAGTTCCGCAGGCCGAACTCGACAAAGAACGCGAGATCATGCGCGAGCAGCTCAAGAATGATTCGAAGAACGCGAACAAGCCGGAAGATGTTCTGAACAAGATCATCGACGGCCGGTTGAACAAATTCTACGAAGAGAACGTTCTGGTCGATCAGCCGTTCGTCAAAGATCCGAGCAAAACGATCGGCGAACTGGTTGCCGAAAAGATCGGCTCGATAAAGGAAAACATCTCGGTCCGCCGCTTCACCCGTTACAAAATGGGCGAAGGCATCGAAAAGAAAGTGGACGATTTCGCGGCCGAGGTCGCGTCGATGGTGGGTTAGTCTCTGGTCCCAGGTCCCAGATGTCCAAAGTCCGGGACACCTGAGCTTGGGACTGCTGGGACTTGGGACATGAGACTATGACTCCTGTTTTCAAACGCATCCTACTAAAGCTTTCCGGCGAGGCCTTATTGGGCCGCCAAAGCTACGGCATTGATATCGAGATGGCGGAGTCGGTGGCGCGAGAGATCAAGGCCGTCCACGATCTTGGTGTCGAAGTGGCGATCGTCGTCGGCGGCGGAAATATATTTCGCGGTGTTTCGAAATCGGCCGGCAACATGGATCGTGCGGCGGCCGACTATATCGGAATGCTCGCCACGGTGATGAACGCCGTCGTCCTGCAGGACGCTCTCGAGAAGCTCGAGGTTTACACACGCGTGATGTCGGCCATAGATATTCCGCAACTGGCCGAGCCGTTCATTCGGCGTCGTGCAGTCAGACATCTCGAGAAACAGCGTGTCGTGATTTTTGCCGCCGGAACCGGCAACCCGTATTTCACCACCGACTCGGCGGCCGCTCTTCGGGCTCTCGAGATCGAGGCTGAGGTCATCTTCAAAGCGACAAAGGTCGACGGCATCTATTCAGCCGATCCGATGAAGGACCAGACCGCGACGCGATTCGAGAAGATCTCGTACCAGGAAGTTTTGGAGAAACAGTTAAGGGTTATGGACACGTCGGCGATCTCACTTTGCATGGATAACAACCTGCCGATCATGGTTTTCAATATGATGGACTCCGGGAACATCATCAAAGCGGTCGGCGGCGATACGAGCATCGGAACACTGGTCGGCGGCGTAGGTCGAACCGTTAGTCCGTCTGCCGGATAGACCTTCGATCTTGGGCGGATGAGGAGCTCTCCGAAAAATAATCCAGAACGGATCGCCAGTCCGATCTACCAAATACATGAGTGTTAGTACTGTAACAAGCGAAACGAAACCGAAGATGGAAGCGGTCATCGAAGATTTCAAGCGAAAGCTTTCGAACGTCCGCACCGGCCGTGCGACCGTCGGCTTGCTCGACACCGTCATGGTCGATTATTACGGAACGCCCACGCCTTTGAATCAGATGGCGTCAGTGGCGGTCCCTGAACCGCAGATGCTCACCATACAGCCGTGGGACATCTCCCAGGTGCCGGCCGTCGAAAAAGCTATCATCGCCGCGAATCTCGGAATGAACCCGTCGAACGATGGCAAGATCATCCGGCTGCCCGTGCCCTCGCTAAATGAAGAGCGGCGCAAACAGCTCGCAAAACAGGTCCACGAGTTCGCCGAAGATCATCGCATCGCGCTTCGGAACGTTCGCCATGCCGCAAACGACGCATTAAAGAAGATGCTAAAGGACAAAGTCGTTTCTGAGGACGAGGAACGCAGCGGTCTGGATGAAGTCCAGAAAATGACAAACACTTTTGTCGCAACGATCGACGAACTTGCCAAACATAAAGAGCAGGACATCATGAGTGTCTGATACTTGCAGTTTCTTGTTCCTAGTTTCTGGTTTCTAGTTACGAAAAAGGTTCAGTATCAACTCGATACTGAACCTTTTCAGCAACTAGGAACTAGAAACGAGAAACCAGGAACTAGAAACCAGGAACTAGAAACTCTTGCCGCTATTCGAATCTTCCTCAGCTTTTGATTCCTGAAGATTGTCCTTGAATTCCTTGCAGAATTTCGCGACCTCTTTCTTATCGGTCTTACTGTCATCGAGACTTTTCTTGACGCGATCGCGAAAGGTATTGAGCGCCGTTTTCTTGACAGCTTTCGTTACGAAATTATCCTCCGGATCGTTAGCCTGGGCCGTCAGGATATCCATCGCTTCATCGCATTCGACAATGCCGATCTTCTTTTCACCGACAGCTGTATCGACGGCCGTGTCGGTCAAAGACTTGTTCGAATTGACGTCTATCTTTGTTGTATTGGAGTCCGGCTCCGAAGCGGCCTGCCGGGCACGATCGATCATGCCGCATCCGAATCCGACAAACAGGATCACCGCGAGTCCTAACATTTTATTCGCCATATTGGACGTGAGTTTCGATGAAATGCGTGGCACTGTCAAGCCTCCTCTTCGGCTCGCCATCGACCAGCTCAGGGTACAGGCGTTGGCGTGACCGACAGCGGTGCACCGTTGAAATCGTAGATCACATACAGGTTGAGGGCACTGTTTTTGACCTCGGCGCGGACATCGGTAACTTTTGCCAGCAGATTACCATTGGCCGCAGCGACCGGTAGATTGACCGCTATCTGCTTGCCGTCGATTATGCGGATCGGGTTGACGCGCGTGTTGAGCGTGGATTGAACGATCGGCGTGAGCAGAGCTCCGACGACGGGATTCACGCCATCGAGATTCACTGCCTCAACGTTTAATTGACCAAACACGGATTGATTCGGTGCGTCGAAACGCATCTCGAAATTCGACTGCGCCCATCCCGTAAATCTCAGACATCCGACCGGCGAAGCGTAGCTGCCGGAGAAGGCAAGCGGTGCAGTGATGCGATCGTTGTCGAAACTGACGCTTGTCTGGACACCGCTTCCCTCACGGAGCACGGTGATTCGGCCGTCGCAATCGCCCGCTTCCGAGCCGAGCGGAAACGCCGGTGCGTTCATTTCCTGAAAGATGGTCGTCAGGACCTCATTAAAAAATTGCTGGCGAAGGACGATCTCAGCCGCACCTGGCTGGATACCGTTCGGGTCGGGTGCCAGGATCGGCGTTCCGGGTGCGATAACCGCTTTCGGAACGCCGACGAACAAATAGAAGACAAGAGCACCGCCAAGTATGATTCCTACAATTAAACCGATAACGAGTCTTCCCATATCCTATCGAGCCGGTGTAGCCGGCGTCGTTGCCGTCGTATTCATCTGCCGCATCGCCTGCGTCAAGGCCGCCGCGATCGTATTAAACATAATGTCTACCTGCGCCCGTACCTGTTCGGACTCAATCTTCTGGAGATCAGTCGGCTCAGCGAAGAGATCCGGCGAAACCGTGGATCGGATGTCGGTGATATCGGTGACGATCCGGATACCGCTATAGCCCTGAACGTTCCCGCCCGACTGCGATTGCGAAACCGTTTCCGAATGCAGCGGCAGACCGGTTTCCTTATCGACATAGAGAAACGATTCTGTCGCGACCTGACCCGCCTGCGATTGCGTGTTCGTCACTGCACCGTAGCGATATTTTATTGCCGGGCGTCCTTTGTAGGTTTCCTCGCCGACACGCTCAACACCTTGCACGTTTCGCGCCTGCTGTACGATCTGTTCGGGCATCAACATTCGGCGGACCTCAAAACCGAGCGACTCGCGGTTAAGCTCGGCGTACTGTTTCCTGTCCGGCAGGACGACGTAGTTGGTACCCGCCTTGTCCAAATAAACGACTCGTCCGCCGGCCGGCATCGTGAATACCATCCGTCGGTCGTTGCCGCTGCGTGCGACTTCGGCCGCGAGTGTCGGGAGGGCGACATTTTGAGTTTGACCGAGGGTCTCAATCTTTACCGTCACCGTGGCCGAGTACTCGGTGGGCTCGGCCGCCTCTGAGACCGCGACCGAGGTTCCTGTATTGGCATTTGCCACGTTCGACGTATTCACGTTTGCGACGTTCACTTTAGTTAAATTCGAGTTGATTGTGGTCGGTTGAGCGCCGCAGGCAGCGATAAGCCCCACCGCAGCTACGAGAAGAGTTGTTTCTTGTATTCGCATTTATGTAATCTCCGAGAATGTGAACCTGAATGCATTCCATACAGGTCCCGGGTTTATTCAGCCATAAAATATCTAACCTGCAATGCCTATGCCTGTTCGAGCTTGGCGTATTTTTCGATGAGCTTTTTCTGTCCATATCCGGGAAAGCTGACGGTAAGTTTTACGTTGTCGCCCGTTCCTTCTCGGCGCAGAACCAACCCGCGGCCATACTTTTCATGCTTCACGTGCGCCCCGGGAAGGAACGCATCTCCGATCTGCGATTTTCGCTCTTCGATCTTGGCTTTCGGTGTGGCCTGGGCACGAAGTTTGTCGAATCCGGAAACTGGTTTTTCAGAGCTGCTGTCCCTGGTTGCCGATGAGGTGGAGCCGGGTTCGATCTGCTTCTTCTTAAAAAATTCGGCGACCGCCTCGGTGCTGTTATAGGTTTTTCCCGTGTAGAGATTCTTGGGTTTGTTGAAGGCCGGGCTTTCCCCCCGCAATGCACTTACAGCCGCGCGATTTGCTGTTGCCGTCGATCCGCGGGCGTACGATAACCAAGAGGAGCCATAAGAAAGATCTTCGATCAACTCGAGCGGCATCTCGTTGAGAAATTGCGAAGGCTCAGCCGCCATTTCCTCGCCATACACGCGGCGACGCATCGAGTGTGTGACGTACAGGACCTTCTCGGCCCTCGTGATCGCAACATACGCCAGGCGCCGCTCTTCTTCCATTTCTTTGTCGTCGTTAAGACTTCGCGAGTGAGGAAAGACGCCGTCCTCAAGTCCGACCAGAAAAACGGTGGGAAATTCGAGGCCCTTTGCCGAGTGAACCGTCATCAATGTAACGCCCGCGTTTCGATCGTACTTGTCGGTATCGGCCGTGAGTGCCGCGTGGTCGATAAAATCGCGGAGCCCCGCGTCCTCGGACCTGTCATAATCGACCGCCGCATTGACGAGTTCTTCGAGATTTTCCAATCGCGTCTCGGCCTCGTCCGTGTTTTCGGATCGAAGCATCAACGAGTAGCCCGTATCATCGATCGCGGCTATAACGACATCCGAAACCTTGCGCTCGGTACCTTCAGCCTGCGTGGCGGTCGTTTGCAGTTTCTCGATCACGCGCTTGAACGAACGGAGAGCATCTTTGGCCCGCGACGTGAGCGTCGAGCTCCTGCCCGAACCCGGGTCGGTCAATATATCGATCGCTTCCCAGATCGGCATACGCAGATCCTTCGCCTGCAGTTGAAGCTCATCCAGAGACGTTTTCCCGAGTCCCCGGGGTGGCGTGTTGATCACGCGCAAGAGAGCGATATCGTCAGCCGGATTCAGGGCGAGCTTAAGATACGAGACGACGTCCTTGACCTCGGCGCGCTCGTAAAAAGAAAATCCACCGACGATGTTGTACTCAATTCTTGCCCGCCGCAGTGCTTCTTCAAAGACGCGCGATTGGGCATTCGTGCGGTAAAGCACAGCGAT
Organism: Pyrinomonadaceae bacterium; assembly: GCA_041745575.1. GTDB lineage: Bacteria > Acidobacteriota > Blastocatellia > Pyrinomonadales > Pyrinomonadaceae > OLB17. The sequence continues at coordinate 58,370 of JBGTIQ010000029.1, read as the reverse complement.
GCGCTCGTTCGGGTTTTTTCGCCGGTGCTCTTCGATTTTCGACGCTACGAATCGTCCCTCATTGTCCGCGTCGCCGGCCTGATAATAGTAGATCCGCTCGCCGCCCTCGTTAGCGGTCCAGAGCTTTTTCTTTTTCTGATGGACGTTGTTCCCGATAATGGCGTCCGCGACGTCGAGAATGGTCTGCGTTGAGCGGTAGTTCTGCTCGAGCAGGATGGCCTTTGCGTTCGGGAAATGCTGTTCGAAGTCGAGGATATTTTTGATGTCGGCTTGTCGGAAACCGTAGATGCTCTGTGCGTCGTCGCCTACTACGCAGATGTTCTGATGTTTCTCCGTGAGAAAATTGATCATCGCGAACTGCAACGAATTCGTATCCTGATATTCGTCAACGAGTATGTACTTAAAACGTGTGTTGTATTTTTCACGGACTTCCGGCGAGGTCCGTAACAGCCTGACGGTTTTTATCAGCAGATCGTCAAAATCGAGAGCATTGGCGACGCGAAGCCGGTCCTCGTACATGCGGAAGACCTTGGCCGATGCGGCGCGTTTTTCGTCCGTTGTTTCGACACGCGAAGTAAAGAGCTCGACGTCTTCGCCGCGGTTTTTTGACGCACTGATCGCGTTTCGGACGACCCGGGGCACGATCTGTTTTTCATCGAGGCCGAGATCCTTTATACAGGCCTTGATCACTTTCTGCGAATCGTCAGTATCGTAGATCGTGAAAGTCTTTTTGTAGCCTTCGTTGAGCTTTTCTATATCCTGCCGGAGAATACGGACGCACAAGCTATGAAACGTCGAGATCAGAGGAAACGAGCGAAGCGTCTGTCCTTTCAAGAGCTCCTCGACGCGAGCGCGCATCTCGCCGGCGGCCTTGTTTGTAAAGGTAACGGCGAGTATATTGCGCGACTCGACCTGCTTTTCGGAGATGAGATAGGCGATCCGAACAGTGATGACCCGCGTTTTGCCTGAGCCGGCACCCGCGAGAATGAGCAGCGGGCCTTCGGTCGTTTTTACCGCTTCGACCTGCTGCGGATTTAGTGAGGATAAAATGTCCATTGAACTTCTATTGTGAGATTCAATGGTAAGGTTTCGCGCGGCGACGGTCAAAGAACCAATAGTTGTCGAGAAAATCTGTCGGGGAGTTATGGATCGTCTGCTCCACAACGCTACGCCGTGTTATTTGATCAGCTTCTGAATGTGCCCAAACTTTTCATGGTTTGCGTTCCGCATCATTTCGAACAATGCCATTTCGACGCTCGACGGAACAACGCCGCTCGAAAACATTTTCGCCAGGCCGGCTTGTTTGTCGCGATCGTATCGGGAGGCAACACAATCGGTCAGGAGGTGGACGGCGAATCCACGGTCGAGAACGTCGTGTGCCGTTTGATTGACGCAGACGTGCGTCTCCAGACCGCAGAGAACAACCTGCGAGATGCCGGCCGTCCGCAGCTTGTCTTCAAATCCGGCGGCACCGCATGAGCTGAAGGAGCTCTTCTCAAAGTATTCGCATTTTTGAGGCAAGGCGACGGTTATCTCTTCCGCGGTGCGGCCGAGGCCCTTCGGATATTGTTCGGTTACAAAGATGGGACGTTCCAGGATCTGGAATCCCTGTACCGCTATTGAGATCCGTTCAGCTATAGATCCAAAGTCCTCGACAACGCCGCGAAATGCTTCCTGAACGTCGACGACGACCAGAGCTGCCCTCGCGCTGTCTAAGAGCCGGTTATTGGCCATCAGTTTCTTGCTTAGACTTTTCAGACTCTTTCTTCTTATCGCGAATCTGTTTTTCCTTCTTCTCTTTCTTGTACTGCTTAACAAAAATATAGACGGCGGCGAAACTCAGGATGAGTGTCAGCAGCATCATCGCGGCGATAAAGTATATTTCGGCTCGCTCGGCTCCAGGCATAGGTGAAAGGATAAGGGATAAAGTCGAAAAGGATAAAGGATAAAGTCGAAAGGATAAAGAAGAGACTTAGGCAGTTCCGTTAACTCGGAGCCTGATTCGGCGGGAACGTGTCGTGTACTTCTTCAACTCCACCGTTGCTGAAAAGCAGGTCCTTATAACTTTCCGGGATAAGCTTTACTTTCTTGTTCTCGTCCGTGACGAGGTGAAGCGTCTCACCCTCGGCAAGCAGCCTCTCATCGCTCCCGCGAACGATCTCGTAAATAAAACGGATCGAACGGCTGCGAACTTCGGCAACTTGCGTGCGAACGGTGAGGACGTCTTCGTAGAAAGCGGGTGATTTGTATCTAACGTAGGATTCGGCAACAACCATGAGAGCGTTGTCCTGCTCTTCCATTTCCTTGTATGAGAATCCACGGGCACGGCAGAGATCGCTGCGACCGGCTTCGAACCATATTAAATAGTTCGAATGATGGACGATGCCCATCTTGTCAGTTTCGGCGTATCGAACGCGTATCTCGGTTTCGTGCCAGCCGTCCATAAGAGTGGGCAGAAGGCGGACGGCAGAAAGCAGTGTGAGTACCGGGTAACCGCCTACTGCCTTCTGCCGACTGCCTTCTGAAAAATTGGCTGGGAGACAGGGATTCGAACCCCGATAGGCAGATCCAGAAACTGCAGTCCTACCATTAGACGATCTCCCAGCGTAAGCATTAATCTACGTGTCGAAACTCGGGGTTGTCAAATATCGGTTTTAGGGTGCACGCTTTCGCTTCGGTTTCCGGGCTTTACTTAGGCACTTGCGTTTCTCGCCTCGGAAATACAAGCTAAAGCGTGCACTCTGAACGATTGTTATGCTCGTCAACAAAGACATACTGACCAACCGCCAGGCTTTTCACGAATACCACATCGAGGACAAGTACGAAGCCGGGGCAGTTCTGCAAGGAACTGAGGTCAAGAGTATTATGGCTGGCCGGATCCAACTGAAAGACTCGTACGTTTCAGTCAAGGATGGCGAAGTATGGCTCTTGAATGCTCATATCTCGCCATATTCGCACGGAAACAAACAGAATCATGAACCGCTTCGCATGAGAAAACTGCTGCTGCACAGGCGCGAGATCGAAAAGCTCGAGAAAGAGACAATGCAAAAGGGGATGACACTTGTCATAACCTCGATTTACTGGAAGAGTGGCCGGATCAAGTTTGAGATCGGTGTCGCGAAGGGCAAGAAACTTTACGACAAGCGTGAAACCCAGATGCAGAAAACGATAGACAAAGAAACGCGTCAACAGTTGAAAGAAAACTTGAGATAAGTTATAGATATTAGAACCCTTTTTGCAGATTTTTCGATCGAGGTATTGAATGGATTTTCAGGCAATCTCAGCTAATTTTACGGAAGCAGGCGTCGACGCGCTCGCGATAATGGTTTTCAAGGACGAGAAGCCATCTTCCGGGGTTCTAAAGGACCTCGACAAACTGACCGGCGGCCACGTCTCAGCCGTTATCAAGTCCGAGGAATTCAAAGGTGACGTCGGCGACACTTCTCTTCTCCGCCTCTCGCCCAAAGGAAAGTTGAAAGCGTCACGGCTCTTGTTGGTCGGCGTGGGTGAGAAAAAAGACTTCAAAGCGTCCGACATTGCGATCGCCGCTGGTTCGGCAGCTCGCGCTCTCGCCAAGAGCAATGCAAAAAGCATCGCGTTTTCGTCGCGCAGCAACGCGGGCGCAGCTGAGGCCGCTCAACATGCAGCTCAAGGCGCGGTAACCAGCCAATTCGAGCTCGACAAGTACAAGACGAAAGACAAGAGCGATAAAACGATCAGCAAGTTCGTTTTTCATGTCGAAGGTGCAAAGGCCGGGGACCTGAAAACGGGCCTCGGCCGCGGTCAGGCGATCGGTGAGTCGATGAATTTGACTCGCGATCTCGCGAACGAGCCGCCAAATATTCTAACGCCGACCGAGATGGCGAATCGTGCACAAAAAATGGCCCGCGAGGTCGGCCTAAAATGCGAGATCCTAGACGAAGCTAAGATGCGAAAGCTTGGGATGGGCTCGCTTCTCAGCGTCTCGGCGGGCTCGGAACAGCCGGCGAAGCTGATCATCCTCAGATACACTCCGGCGCGTAACACCGGTAAGAAAGGCGATCTGCTGGCGTTAGTGGGCAAGGGAATCACCTTCGACACCGGCGGCATTTCGATCAAACCGGCTGAAGGCATGGAATCGATGAAGTACGACATGTCGGGCGGGGCAACGGTCATCGGCGCGATGCGTGCGATCGCACGTCTCAAACCGACCGTGCCGGTGCTTGGTATTATCGCCGCCGTCGAGAACATGCCTGACGGAAAAGCAACCCGTCCGAGCGACGTCGTGACCGCGATGAACGGCAAGACTGTCGAGATCCTGAACACCGACGCCGAAGGGCGGCTGGTCCTTGCGGATGCGGTCGCATACGCCGAACGCCAGGGAGCGACGCGCATCGTCGACATGGCGACTCTGACCGGAGCCGTAATTATCGCGTTGGGCGACCAGAACACGGGCATCATGGGAAATGATCAGGCGTTCGTCGAGCAGATCATCGCCGTTGGTAAGGAAGAGGGGGAAAATTTCTGGCAGCTGCCTATCAGCAAGGAATACAGTAAGCAGATCAAATCCGATATCGCCGACATCAAGAATATCGGCCCACGGGGTAAGGCGGGTACGATCATGGGTGCGGTCTTTATCCAGGAATTTATCGACAAAGCAAAATGGGTGCATCTCGATATTGCCGGCACTGCCTGGTACGACACGGTTCGCCCGCATCAGGCGAAGGGTCCGACCGGCGTCGCTGTCCGAACGCTCGTCAAACTTGTCGAAAGCTCGCAATAGACAAAAAACCATTTACTCTTTACTATGGCTGGTAAGTTTTTCTTACCAGCCTGTTTTTTTGAGAATCACCCTTTACTCTGAGGACAAAACTTTATGAGGACACTCTTTTCGAAGCTCCTTTTCGGACGGAACAATAAGCTTAGCGGTTTGATCGCGTTGGCGGTCGTGGCGATGATCGCGCTTGGATGTACATGCGGCAAGAATTTTGACCTGGCGAATCTTGGTAAGGACTCCAACTCAACGGACGTCACTTCCGCATCCGACGACACGGACGGCGACGAAAAGCTTCCTTCGAAGGGACTGCTCGACGCTCTCGTTGCCGAAACGACGGCGGATTTCAACTACGCGATAACTCTGAACGACTTCTCCAGCATGTACGAGAAGGCCTCATCCGATTTTCAGCATACGTACACGGAAGAGGAGTTCAAGAATAGTTTTAAGGATTTCGTAAATAAGAAGCGCGTGATCATACCGATCCTGGCGAAAACGGTAACGATGGAGCCCGAACTCTCGCCCGATCCGTACGTCAGAACAGAAAATGACCTCGACATTCTCGTGGTCAAAGGCAAGTACGCGACGAAACCCGTTCCGATGACGTTCGAGTACGAATACGTCAAGCGTAACGACGAGTGGAAGCTGCTGAAGCTGATCGTCAAACTGGTTTAGAGACCGAAACAAGTCAAGCGGAAGCAAAGGGGTCGCAAACTGGTCCCTTTGCTTTTTCTATTTGCAAAAGGCTAAAATTTCGGCATAAACATATGAAAATTCATGAATATCAGGGCAAGGCTTTGCTCAAAGAGTACGGTGTTCCGGTACCACGAAGTATCGTCGCACGGACGCCGGAGGAGGCAGAAGGGGCGGCACGCGAACTCGGTACTGATGTCGTGGTCGTGAAGGCTCAGATCCACGCCGGGGGACGTGGTAAGGGCGGCGGTGTGAAGCTCGCGAAATCGCCCGAGGAAGCAAGGCAGATCGCGTCGGAGATATTGGGTATGCAGTTGGTCACCCACCAGACCGGACCGGAAGGCCGCGAGGTCAAGACTCTGCTGATTGAAGAAGGCCTGCCTATCGATAAGGAGTATTATCTCGGCATCACGCTCGACCGCGTGACCGGACGCGACGTCATGATGGCGTCATCGGCCGGGGGGATGGATATCGAAAAGGTTGCCGAAGAAACACCGGAATTGATCCTCAAAGAGACGATCGACCCGTCGGTCGGGTTGCGGGCGTTCCAAGCTCGAAAGCTCGCGTTCGGGCTCGGCATTCCGAACGAACTGGTCAATCAGGCGGCGAAGTTCATGCTCTCGCTCTACGACGCCTACGACAAAATGGACGCGTCGCTGGTCGAGATCAATCCGTTCCTGCTGACAAAAGACAATCGTCTGATCGCACTCGACGCAAAGGTCACCTTCGACGACAACGCCATGTTCCGTCACAAGGGTTATGAAGAACTGCGCGATCTGAACGAAGAAGAACCGCTTGAGATCGAGGCTTCAAAATTCGATCTTAATTACATCAAGCTCGACGGGAACATAGGCTGCATGGTAAACGGTGCCGGGCTCGCGATGGCGACGATGGACATTATCAAGTTAGCCGGCGGCGAACCGGCGAACTTTCTCGACGTTGGCGGCGGTGCTTCGCAGGAACGCGTCGAACAAGCGTTTAAGATCCTGCTGGCGGACGATAATGTGAAGGCTGTTCTCATTAACATTTTTGGCGGCATCGTTCGCTGCGACATGGTCGCTAACGGCGTCGTTGCCGCGGCGAAGAACCTCGGTGTGTCGATCCCGATCGTCGCCCGGCTCGAAGGCACAAATGTCGAAGAAGGCCGACGCGTCCTCAACGAATCTGCCATCGGCATCATCCCCGCGACGACAATGCACGACGCAGCTGAGAAAGTGGTGTCGGCGGCGAATGCAGAGTTTTAACGGACAACAAACTTCAGTTTGTTGCTCTTTTCACCCGCCCGGACAACAAACTTCAGTTTGTTGCTCTTTTCACCCGCGTCGGACGACAAACTTGAGTTTGTTGGTCTCCCTACCAAATCCTCAAACCGCGGATCACCGAGAAGCCTCGGCGCTAAAAAGTTCCCCGGCCAGTCCATCGGACACTTAACCATTCGGGCCTTTACGGGATTCCGAAGGGTGTAGCGAACCGCTCTGACAAAGCCTTCCTCATTACGCACCTCGCGATCGAAACTTTCGTGCTCCCAGAACTGACCTTTTCGGTTCAGTAATCGATTACAATCCCGAGCTGTCACGCCTTTCATGGATTGCATTATCTCTGCGAGCGTGTCCTGATCGCCCATGAAGTTCACGCGCCCGTCGATTCTTATCTCCGTCAAACTCCGCTCATCCAGATTCGGTCGAAACACAACGTGCACATGATTGTTCATTATCGAAAACGCGTCCAAACGATACTTGAAGACATCATCTTTATGGAGTTTCTCGTAAACGACCGATCGGACTTCTGGAATCGCAAGCCAGGTCGGCCCTGACGCGGCCTTGTCCAGTATGGAATCGAACTTGAGAAACCAATTCCGATAAAACTCGGCCAGTTCAGGGTTTGTCTTACACTCCCTTTCTCGGAGAACGCGCTCGCTCCGATACTCATTAACAATCGAGGACGGGATGGAATCAGCCAACCGGAAAGTCGTGAACAGAGTGGATCCAGGAGAATGAAGGTGGGGCAGGTTACGACGATAGAATTGTCGATAATCGAAGGGCGTCATGGGAGATGACACATACTTTAACTCCGAGTATCGCGAGATGTAAAGAACGAAGAGCAGCAAACTAAAGTTTGCTGTCCGCGGTTGAAATAAAGAACTTCGAGATCAGGTAGTCAGACTTTTATGAGCACCTGCCTTCGATAAAGCAGCCACATCAGGAACAGCCAGAAAAGTATGAAGCAGATCGCGTATGCGAGCGAGGCATTGATCGGCGATGCCCACGAGAGAAACGCGTTGTTGAAGATCCACTGTTGCAGCGTGATGTCCTTTCCCTCTTCGGGACCGGCGAGGCGAATCATACCCAGTAAGCGCGCCATGATGCCCGAGAAGACAAATAGAGCCAGTGCGTTGACTCCGAAAACGACAAACGGCAATGCCCAGCGTTTGTAGCCCTTGATGTCGATCAGCCAATAGCACGACGCGAGCGCCAGTATCGCGAGGCCTGATGTGTAAAGGACGTACGAACTTGTCCAGAGCGATTTGTTCAGCGGGAACAGAAGGCTCCACGACCAACCCGCGGCGAGAAGAACGGTGCCGAAGAAGAAGAGTCCGGCAACTGTTTCGATTGCGGATTGCGGATTGCGGATTGCGGATTCTTCGACGTTAACTGGATCCGGATTGCTCGGAAATCGAGTGATCCAGCTTCCGGTCAAAACGCCTGAGAGTGTCGTAACAATCGCTGGGATCGTCGATAGAACTCCCTCGGGGTCGAAAACTTTCGCGGAACGCCACATATGAGCTTCGGTCAGTAGTGTTCGATCGAGCCATGCCGCGAGATTGCAGGCCTTGTCGTCGATCGTCGTCACGTCACACCCCGGAACCGGGACTACCGTCATAAGCAGCCAGTAGAGGAGGAGCAACGCGATACCGATCGCCGTCTGCTGTTTCCAGTTCGTGTGCACGAAAATGAGCGAGACGACGAGGTAGCAAACGGCGATGCGTTGCAGGACGCCAGGAATGCGCATCGTCGAAAAGTTGTACCAGACGATTTCCGCACCCGCGAGATAAAACCCGAGGACGACCAATGCCGACGCACCGGCGGTGATCGCGGCTGCGGTACGCTTTTCGAGAAGATACAAAAGCAATGCTGTGGAGAATGATAGAACCAGTAGGATCTTGATCGCGTATGGAATGCCCGTTGAGTCATTGAACTGGAAGAACGGGATCATCGACATGAGAATGCCGAGTGCGAAGATCGTCACCGCGCGCTGGATGATCTTCAGATAGAGGCCACGCGTAACGCCGGCGGCGATTCTTTTTGTCAGTGCGATGGGGATCGCGACGCCGACGATGAAAAGGAAGAAAGGAAATATGTAATCGGTGGGTGTGATCCCGTGCCATTCGGCGTGCTTGAGCGGCCCGTAGATCGCCGACCAGGTGCCGGGATTGTTGACAAGCACCATCCCCGCGATCGTCATACCGCGGAAAACGTCTAGGGAAACGAGTCGATCTTGTGTTGGTACGTCCGACATTATTTTCCTCGGATATCAACAGGGATGAAGGGGATGAAAGGGATAGCCAGAATCAAATCTTATCCATTTCATCCCCTTCACCCCTGTCTCACTTTTTTTACCAACCGCTACGCTCGCGCGCCTTCGTGATGTGTGCGGTGTGATGCATCGAGTGCCATGCGTAGAGAGCGAGGACCTTCTCAAGTGTCCAGTTCCCCGTTTCGGGATGCACGAACTCGCGTTTGAAATCTTCATCGGTCATTGACTCGAGCAGCGATGTCCAACGCGAATGTACGCCGTCGACGATGTTCAACGACACAGCGACCGGCATGCGACTGTCGGCCAATTCCGCCCAACGGTCTTCGTAATACGGCCTGATCGTCGGCGCCTCGTCTTCAGTCAACGCAAGCTTGAATCGGCAAAAAGAATTGATGTGGCTGTCGGCGAGGTGATGTACCGTCTGCCGCAGCGTCCATCCGCCGTCGCGATATGGCGTGTCGAGCTGTTCATCGGACAAACCAGCGACCGCGTCCGTCAATTTCGCGGGAAGATCTCCGATCGTCTTGGCGTTCGTTTCACGCGATTGAAAGTTGGCTGGATCGAATTTGCCAACGGGATATCTCGGGTCCTCAGCCATGGTAATTAACTCCAATTCACTCTACAGAGATAAAGGGGATGAACAGGACTGCTGAACACATATCCCATTTATCCCCTTCATCCCTGTCAAAATTTCCTAACCCAAATACGCATCTTCAAACCGCGTGAACTGTTTCAGGAATGCAAGCCTGATCGTGTCAGTCGGGCCGTTACGCTGTTTTGCGATGATCAGCTCGGCGATGTTCCGTTGATCTTCAGGAATCTCGTCCTGGCTCTTTGCGTAGTAATCGGCGCGATAGATAAATGCGACAACATCCGCGTCCTGCTCTATACTTCCCGACTCACGAAGATCTGACATCATCGGCCGCGGCGGATTTCGGGCTTCAGGTGCTCGCGAAAGCTGTGACAGAGCCATCACCGGAACGTTAAATTCTTTCGCGATCGTTTTCAGATCGCGCGAGATCTGCGAGACTTCTTGCTGGCGATTTTCATTTCGCCGCGAGCTGCCCATCAACTGCAGGTAATCGACCATCACAAGATCGAGTTTCTTGTTTTCGGCAGCAAGGCGACGCAGTTTGGCACGCATCTCGAGCACGCTGATTCCCGGTGTGTCGTCGATATAGATGTCCGTCGCGGCAAGGATTCCGATCGCCTCGGCGAGCCGCGTCCAATCGGATTTCGAAAGCATGCCTGTTCGCAGATTCCTCGCATCGACCGACGCCTGCGAGCTCAGCATACGCATTACCAATTGCTCCTTCGACATTTCAAGCGAGAAGACGGCGACGGTCGCTTTTTCATTTACAGCCGCACGCTGGGCGATGTTCAGGCAAAGCGCTGTCTTTCCCATCGACGGGCGGGCGGCGACAATTATCAGATCGCTCGGCTGAAACCCCGATGTTATCTGGTCCAAATCGCGAAAGCCCGTCGCTAAACCCGTCAACGCGTGCGATTCATGCTGAGCGTATTCCTGTATTTTCGTGAAAACGTTCTCGGCGATCGGCTGGATCCGCGAAAATCCCTGCCGCTCTTCCATCTCGGTAAGCTGGAAGATCATCTGCTCGGCATGGTCGAGCACGACCTCGGCATCCTCTTCCTCTTCGAGCGCCTCGCTGGTTATCTCATTACATGTTCGGACAAGCGAACGCATCATCGATTTGTCGCGGACGACCTTGATGTAATCTTTGACGTCTGTAAAATGCGGCAGACCGTATGTCAGGTTGGTGATCGTCGCAATGCCGCCGATCGACTCGATTGAGCCGTCCTTTTTCAATTCTTCGCCGATGAGGATCGGGTCGATCCGCTTCGACGCCTCAAACAGCGAGATCATCGCGTTAAAGATCCGTCGATGGAGCGGGCCATAAAAATCTTCGGCCTTGAGGTGTTCGACTGCTTGCGCGATCAGTGCGTTGTCGAGCAGGATCGCGCCCAGAATGGCGCGTTCGCTCTCTTCGCTGCTCGGTAGCGGACGTTCTAAAAATTGCTCTCGTCGGGCTTCGGGAAATGCAAATGCCATGTCTGTTCGGGGAATGAGTTGGGACTATTCTAAAGCGAAAGATGCGGCGTGTAAATTTTCACTTCAAACAATTTTTTAGTGCAACAAAAACCGCGTCCGGAGATACCGAACGCGGTCCGCTTCTTACCGAAAACGTAAATTCATCTACGCTTCGTTCGCCTCTTCTTCGGCTGCCGGCTCTGCGGTAGTCTCCGCTTCGGCCGTTTCAGCCGGAACTTCTTCTGATTCCGCTTTCTCTTTCCGAGCCTTTTTCTCCGGTTTCGCCTCGGGCATCTCTCCGCCTTCACCGGTGACCTTGACCGGAACCTGCATAACGACATCTCGATGAAGCTTGACGTTCACCGTGTATTCGCCGGTTTCTTTGATCGGATCGCGAAGAACGATCTTGCGACGATCGATCTCGTAACCCTTCTCCTGCAGCGCTTCGGCGATATCCATTGAAGTCACCGAGCCGAACAGGGTTCCGCCTTCGCCGGCCTTGCGTTCAAACGTGAGCTCGATGACGCCCATCTGCTCTTTCTGCGCCTCCGCCGTAGATCTGTCTTCGGCAGCTTTCTTGAGCAAAGCTTCGCGCTCCTGCTCGATCTGTTTGACGTTCCCCTTGGTCGCCAGCGTCGCCAGGCCCTGCGGCAGCAGATAGTTACGTGCGTAGCCAGCCCGAACCTTGACGATCTCGCCTCGTCCGCCGAGAGCATCGACGTCTTCTCTTAAAAGAATCGTTGTATTTGCCATGATAATTCCTCAAAGGCAGGACCGATGCCGCAATCGTTTCCGACTGTTTGTCGGTCGGGTACGGCTTCAATCCAAAATCCAAAATCCAAAATCCAAAATCCAAAATCGAGACCTATTCCCAAACGAAGGGCAGTAAAGCCATTGAACGAGCGCGCTTGATCGCCGTAGCAATTCGCCGCTGGTCCTTAGCCGAGATTCCCGAGATACGACGCGGCATGATCTTTCCGCGCTCCGGAATGAACTGCCGAAGAAATTCGACGTCCTTCCAATCTATATAGTCCGGAACTACCTGACGCGGCCGTCGGCGTTGATAACGCCGCGGAGCCTTATCGCCGAACTGCTCTTCGCCGCCGGCCATTATGTCCCGCTCCCCGATTGCATCCATTTCTCTATCAATCATAATTCTCTCCGGCGTTAAGCTGCCGCCTCCGGTGCCGTCTCCTCAGTCGAACGGAACTTTGCACGCGTCGCCGCGCGTTTTTCGCGCTTCTCGGTCCTTCTCTCAGCCTTCTTGCGGTCTTCATCGACACGAACGGTGATATATCTGATGATAATATCGTTGACACGCATGCGACGTTCAAGCTCGGCGATCTCCTGGCCTGAGCCTTCGACCTCAAAAAGAATGTAAAAACCTTCGGTCTTCTTTTTGATCGGATATGCCAGGGTCCGCCGTCCGCCGTCGTCCATTCGAACAATCGTCCCGCCTTCTTTCTCGATCAGTTTTCCGACCGCTTCGTTCAGTTTCGTGAGCTTGTCGGCCGGGGTTTCCGGATCGACAATATACATCACTTCGTATGTCCTGTTTGCCATTTTCCTCCGTCGTTGGGATCTTCGATTTTCGATTTACGATCTTCGCCGGGGTCGCTACGAGCTCGCAAATCTAAAATCTAAAATCGCAAATCAATTAAACTCGGCCATCGCCGTGTCGATGCCGTCTCTGAGGACGGTTCGAATGGCGTTGACACTCGTTTCCAGTATCTTTTCAACTTCTGTACTTTCAACTTTCGAAAAGTTCTCCAGCACAAAATTCTTCGTGTTCATCACCGGATGTTCCGGCATTATTCCGATCCGCAAGCGAATGAAATCATTCGTCCGCAAGCAGTCGATCATCGATCTCAGCCCGTTGTGTCCGCCGTGCGAACCGCTCGGCCGCAATCTGATCTTTCCAAACGGCAACGCGAGATCATCCGAAACAACTATCAGTTTCTCAATGCTTCGATCCGGCTTCTGCAACAAGCAGCTAACCGTTTCGCCGCTAAGGTTCATGAACGTCTGCGGCTTAACGAGCTCGGTCTTTCGGTTTTCAATCTCGGCCCGGCCGATCAAACCGCGGCACTCCGTCCGTTTGATCTGAGTCTGGCTCTCGCGAGCGAGCAAATCAACGAGAATAAAGCCGAGATTGTGCCGCGTTCGTTCGTATTCCGCACCCGGATTCCCGAGACCGACGATCAGCCAATTGGGTTCCAAACCTACTCGCCGCCTTCGCCTTCGCCGCCGCCTTCACCGTCTTCAGCCGGCTTCTCTTCGCCAACAACCTCAGGCTCAGCACCTTCTTCGACCTGCGGTTCGAGCTCGACTTCCTTGACGATGACGATCGACGCGACGACAGTGTCCGGCGATTCGTGTATCTCGATTCCAGGCCCGATCTTGAGATCGGAAACGTGCACGGCATGCTCGGACGTCAGGGCAGTGACATCAACGTCGATCGAATCCGGCGTATTCGCCGGTTCGCAAAGGACCTTGATCTCACGCATAGCCTGGGTCAGCACCGCACCTTCTTCCTTCAGCGCCTCAGGCTCGCCAAGGAGGTGTATCGGTACGGTCATTTCGATCTTTTCACCGCGGGCGAACCGACGCAGGTCGGCATGGATCAAGCGGCCCCTGACCGGATCGATCTGTCGATCCTGAAAAATAACGTCATTCACGCCCTCGCCCGGTATATCGAGCGAGAATACGGTATTGGCACCGGTGTCGGTTCGAAGGATCGCGGCAAGGTCCTTAAGTTCAGCGACCGCCGCGACAGACTGCGTGCCGCCGCCGTAAACAACGACCGGTATCTTCCCTTCGGCTCGCAAACGGCGGTTCACATTCTTACCCTGCTCATTCCGCTTCTCGGCTTTTACTACAATTTTCTCTGCCATATTTCCTCAGTGTTCAGTGGTCGGTGGTCAGTTGTCAGCATGGTTTCTCGGACCACTGGTCACTGCACACCGACCACTCTTCAAATAAAAAGTGACGAAACGCTGGTCTCGTCGTGAATTGACTTTATCGCCGAAGCTAGTAGCTTTGCGACACTCAAAACTTCTATTTTTCCGCTCTGCTCGAGATCTAACGCACTGTCGCGGAGCGGGATCGTGTTCGTCACGATGACCTTTTTCAAATGCGATTTGTCTATTCTCTCGGCTGCTTTTCCCGATAGAACCGCATGCGAAAAGCACGCAAAAATTTCGTTCGCTCCGGCTTCATGCAGAGCGGCGGCGACCTTGCAGATCGTTCCGCCCGTATCGCACATGTCGTCAACGATCAAACAATTCTTTCCGCTGACATCACCGACGATATTCATCACGTCCGCTTCATTCGCACGTTCCCGACGTTTGTCGCAGAGAGCAAGTCCGGCATTTAGCCGCTTGGCATACGCCCGGGCCCGCTCGGCTCCGCCTGTGTCGGGAGCGACGACGATCAGGTTCTCGATCGGGTTTGATTTGAAATATTCAACTACTATCGGCGCCGCGTAAAGGTGATCGACGGGCACGTCAAAGAAACCCTGTATCTGCGCCGCGTGAAGATCGATTGTCAAAATTCGCTCCGCTCCGGCCTTAACGATCAGGTTCGACACAAGCTTTGCGGCGATCGGCACACGCGGCCGGTCCTTCTTATCAGATCGGGCATAACCGAAATATGGAATAACGGCTGTAACTCGTTCCGCCGAAGCTCGAACAAACGCGTCCATCATTATCAGCAGCTCCATAAGGTGCTGATCCGTCGGCGGACAGGTCGGCTGGACGATAAACACATCGGAGCCCCGAACGTTTTCGTCGATCTGAAAGTTGAACTCGCCGTCTGAAAAACGTTCCGTGCTCGCCTTTCCAAGATCACAGCTCAAATGCGAGCATATCTCTTTGGCCAGCGCCGGATGGGCGTTTCCTGAGAAAATCTTGACGTTGCCGGTTACGCTCATATACGGACAACAAACTTCAGTTTGTTGCAGTCGTCGGTATTCTGATATTTGACAAACTGAAGTTTGTCGTCCAAATAAAAAAGCGGCTTTGTTCTGATACAAAGCCGCATTCCGATTTGTGAAATGGCTGGGGCGGAAGGATTCGAACCTGCGAATGCCGGATCCAAAGACCGGTGCCTTACCACTTGGCTACGCCCCAATTATTTCAGAAACTGATCGGAAGCGACCTAAAACACTTCTTTAAGTGCCTCACGGTATTCATTCCGTGAAATTGTCGCTACGGCAAACTTTCGCCAGTTGACCTCATCGTCAAGGGCTTTCATTGCTGTTTGCCGTGTCTCTTCTTTGTAAAAAATTGCGAAAACGCTTCCGCCGCTGCCACTGAGCATCGCTCTGTCGGCTCCAAGATCAAGCAAGGCAATTTTTGCCCGCTCGATTTCCGGATATGCCGCGAAAACAGATATTTCAAAGTCGTTCTTGAACGACGTATGGTTAAAATCCGCCGATTCGAGGTCAAAACGACAAATTTGAAGTCTACGGTTCGACTCCTGCTTTGTCAAGGCTCGTGCACCTACGCGTTTGAAGGCTTCGCGGGTTGCCACGGCGACCTTTGGAGTTACAACAAGCATAGATTCCGCTTCGAAATCTTCGATCGGCTCCACGATCTCGCCACGCCCCATCCCTAACGCAGTGCCCCCGTAAAGGAAAAAGGGAACGTCTGACCCTAATCCCTCAGCAATCGAGTGCAGTTCGTCTAACTTCAGATCCAAATTCCAAAGCTTTCTCAAGGCGAGCAGCACCGTCGCCGCATTCGACGAGCCGCCGCCAAGGCCACCCGGCGCCGGAATAAGCTTTTCAAGGTGAATTCTGGCTCCACGCTCGACTCCGGCCACATCGCGAAGGGCGAGCGCGGAACGCACAACAAGATTCGCTTGACCAACCGGTAGTTCATCGTCCCCGCACGTCATACTTATTTCATCCGCCGGCGAGACGGCCAAGGTATCGTGCAGCGAGATCGTTTGAAATACGGTACAAAGATCGTGAAACCCGTCGGTGCGTCGGCCTACCACCTGCAAATGCAGATTGATCTTCGCAAAGGAAGGTAAAATGATCTCCGCCTGATCCATTCTTTTTAGAATAGGAGGCGGCCCGTCTAATGTAAATGGAAAAATGAAAGCACGGTCGAAATCACCGTGCCTGGACCAGAAAGGGGACTGTCACAACGCATCCACTCGCTTTACCCGGATTATTTTCTAATGAGGAAGACTTCCGTAAAGTAATACGTCCCGTCTTCAGTTATCACAACGCCGACGGCGGATTCTTTCCAGTTCGGGCCAAGAAGGTTCTTTCGGTGAGCGGTAGATTCGAGCCATTTCGCTACGGCGAACGCAGCAGGGTCGTCAATGCCGCGCATGTAAGCGATATTCTCTCCGATCGCCCGCCAGGATCCGAGGCCTAACCGGTCGGCACGGTCATCGACCATCGATCCATCGGAACCCCGGTGACTGAAAAACTTGGCGTTTGCCATGTCCTCGGAATGCAGTCTCGCTACATCCGCGAGACTCTCACTCCATTCGAGTGCCAGTAATCCGTTTTTATTTCGTTCCGCGTTGATAAGAGCGAAAACCCGTTGCTCGATCGAGCCGGCAGACGACGCCCTCGATCCGCCTGAACTTTTTGTGAGGCGCGAGCGGGTGGCTCCATTAAGGGTGACAGCGTTTCCTGAATCGGGTCGGAGATCGAAGCTAATGCCCACGCTACTCTGAGCAAAGGAAGACGCACAGAAACATGTAAGTATTAATAGAAAGATTACGAAAAACGACTTCATTGGACCTCACTTCGGCAGCCGGACGATCCTTCCAATGGATTCCAGGCTTTGCGTCCGCGGCTCATTAGCCGCAGTTGCCATTTCGGATAAGGTTTAGGTGACGCGAGCTTTCCCGCGGGTGAACAGCGTCGATGAATCAGACGCTATTAGAAGGAAAGGCTTAATAGACAGGAAGTTCCGCAACCTTTTAGGTATGAAACGTAAGGTCGAAAAAAGGGCGAAGTTTAGGTCTGGGTTCGGGAAAATATCAGAACTGTGCCGGATGCACTTTCATCCATTCAGCGCGGAGAAGAAAACTGCCTTCCGTTACGATGCGGTCGCCAACCGTTACCCCATCAAGCACCGGAAAAAATCCTTCGGTTTCCGGACCGAGGCTAATAGCACGTATCAGGAAAACGTTCGCCTGGTTGGTCGGCAGGAAGATCACCCGCTGGTTATTGATATTTTGCACTGCGGCAACGGGCACCACCGGCATGGTTCGTTCCCCTTGTCCGCGACTTCCGAACGCAACACCGACATACATTCCGATCATCAGCCGGCGATTCGGGTTTCCAAGCTCAACACGAACTTTAGCCGTACGAGTTTCCTGATCGATGTTGGGATCAATGTACGTCACGTGCCCGCGAAAAACTTCGCCGGGATAAGCATTAGACGTGACCGTCGCACCGGTCCCCGTTCTAATCCGGCCAAGGTCCTTTTCATAGACTTGGGCGATCACCCAAACCGAGGAAAGATCCGTAATCCGCATCAATTCCTTATTTGCTTCGACGACTTCCCCAACGTTGACGGATCGGGCCGTCGCCACCCCTGACACCGGAGCCGTGACAGGTAATTCAGTGCTTATCTGTGACGGAGATCGCAAAGAATTTATTTGTCCTGGCGGCAATCCAAGAAGCCGAAGGCGCTCGCGGACAGCGGAAAGCTCGGACTCGAAATTGCGGACCTTGACGGCCGCCTCCTCGAACGCGGAGCGGCTCGACGGATCTATTTGCGCGATCTGCAACGCGCGGTCGTAGCGACGCCGAGCTTCGACAAGATCGGCCTCGACCGTGCGAAACTTCGTCGTAGCCTGTTCTAGTTCTTCACGGCTCGCGGCACCGATCTCCACCAGGCGCGCGGTCCGAACGTGATGACTGTGATGCTCTTCGTATTCGGCCTGAACGGCTTTCATACGGGCGAGAGCCTGGTCCAGCTCGGCACTGCTCACGGGACTGATGCGAACGAGTTTTTCCTGCCGGGCATAATTTTGTCGCGCGGTTTCGACCTCCTTCTGCAGGGTTAGGTATCGCGATTCGGTCTGCGACAATTCTTCGCTTGAGATAACGGCTACTCTCTGTCCGCGACTGATCGCTTGTCCCAGTTCGAGATCGACCCGGCGGACGATCCCGCCGACGAGGGAGATGACAGGTGTTTCGCGATATGCATTTGCCTGGACCGTTCCGGTTGTCGGGGCCATCCCCTCGCCTGTCGCCAGTTTTTCACCTACGGCCCCTATCTGGATCCCGGCGCGCTCCGCCATATCGGGGGCCAGAGTCAAAGTCATTTCGCCTATCGGTGTCCCGGTATTCGTCTCGCCGAACGATGTTGTTCGCGGGGCCGGCACGGGCTTTCCTCCTTCATCAGCTCTCGATATCCAGATAAGGAAGACTATCAGGACCGTAACAGCCGCGATCGCAAACGTCGCGACAATGAATCGTCGATTCGCGAAACGTTCTTGGGTGAAGAACGCGGGGCGTTCATGCGATTCACCGTCAGAGTCAGGCGGTTGTTGATCGAGTTCGGTTTCCACAATTGAATTTTCCTGATCGTCGCTGTTCATTGGGTTAGCTCCCGTGCGGCTGTGGCGCGTAGAATTTCGACGCGCGCCTGATAGACATCGCGCTGCTGATCGATAAATGCGTTTTCAGTTTCGATATACCGGCGGCGCTCCGCGATGTAGTCGAGTAGACTCTTCGATCCAAGCTCATAGGTCTGCCTCACTACTTCGAGATTGATGCGCGACCGATCGAGCACTCCGACGCGGTAGATCTCCAAAGCCCGTGCACTGCTCCCGTATCGAGCACGCGCAGAGGCAACTTCACGTCTGATGATGATCTCGGCAAATTCGCGTCGTCTCTGAGCGGCATCGCGATTGGCGGCCGCAGCTTCGATCGCGCCTTGATTCCGATCGCGGACCGGGAGCTGAAAAGTGACACCAAAGACAAGCGAATGAAATATACCCTGTATCGGTCTCACCTGGCCGGCGGCGGTGATCCCGTTAAGCGGAAAACTGAAATTCATTCTTTCGTACCCCCCGTTGATGCTTGCGTCAATACGCCCGTCGGCCCGCGCCTGCTCTATGCGGGCGTCGGATAGATCCTCGATCGCGCGCATTCCCGCGAGATCTGGCCGGTTTTGCAACGCCGCTGTCATCGCATCACCGATCGGCGGCATCGTGACGAGAAGATTCTGAAAGTCGCCTCGGATCCGCAAAGGATCCTCGGGCCTCATGTTCATCAGACTGCGCAGTTCGAGAAACACGACATTCGTTTCCCCCTCCGCGATCTCGCGCACGGAACGAAGCCGATTGACTTCGACGAGCGTCATGCTTTCTTCAAGCGGGGCCGTTCGTCCTTCGACCACGCGGGCCTTTATTAGATCGAGCTGCTGGACCGCCTCGGCGACGAGATTCTCCGCAAGTTGTAATTTCAGGCTACGCGCGAGCGCGTCACCAAATTTAATACGGACCTCTGACGCCAGTAGCCTTTCGCGATCGGCAAGCTCCAGTTCCCGCAACGACACCTCACGCTCGGCAACAAGAATTCGCGCGGCCCGCCGTCCGCCGAGCTCCAGCGGCAACATTCCCCGAACCATCAAGGTATTATCGGTGCCGCCGACCTGTCGCGAGCCGCTGGTTTCGAGACTTGGGTTGGCGCGAAGGCGTGCTTGCTTAACCAGCGCCCGCACCGCATCGACTTCGCGTCGCAATGCCAGTAACTCGCCATTGTTTTCGAGCGCAATCCGAACCGCATCGTCTGCTGTGACACCGCTTTTCTGGTCCAGATAGCGTTCGAGAATGTTTTCGTTCGACAACGCGAGGCCGGTTTGCGAAAAGAGCGCTGTCGGGCCGGCCGCAAAGACCAGGGCGGCGAGCAGAAATAATTTTTGAGAAGAAACAGACTGCATCGTAATACTTACCCGGCTCAACTTGTCTCTACCCTCAGTTGCCGCTCTTTTATCCAATAAAAAATAACCGGCGTGACTATCAAGACGTGGAGCAGACTCGAAACCATTCCGCCGAGCACCGGCGCCGCGAGCGGTTTCATCACTTCGGCACCGGCGCTCGCGCTCCACATAATTGGAAGTAATCCGGCGATCACCGTCGTTACCGTCATGACCTTCGGACGCAGTCGCAATAGTGCACCTTCCTTGACCGCGTCGAGCAGATCTTCACGCGTCATCAGTCCCACTTCTTCTTTCTTTTTCTTTACGGCTTCGTTTAGATAGATGACCATCACAACGCCGGTCTGAACCGCGGTTCCGAAGAGTGCGATAAACCCGACCCAAACAGCCACCGAAAAGTTGTAGCCGAGAAGCCACAGAAGATAGACGCCGCCGGTGAGCGCGAACGGTACTGCAAGCAAGACGTGGGCCGCTTCGATCGCCGAGTGATACGTCAAATAGAGCAGCCCGAAGATAACGACCAGGACTATCGGGACCACAATCAAAAGACGCGCCCGGGCTCTCTGCTGATTTTCGTATTGTCCGCTCCAGGTTATGTAATATCCTTCAGGCAAAGTGAGTTGTGCGCCGATCGCTTCTTTTGCGGCCTCGACAAAGCTGCCCACGTCACGGCCACGAGCACTCAACAAAACGGTCCCGCGGAGCAGGCCATTTTCACTCGAGATCATCACCGGGCCTTCTACCTGCCGGATCTGTGCAACGGCCGAGAGCGGAACGGTCACCCTGTTCGGCATAACGATCGGAAGATCCCCGAGCGCTGACGCACTCTGTCGATATTCCGGAGCGTACCGTACGCGTACCGGAAATCGTTGCCGGCCTTCGATCGTGATGGACAAATTCGACTCGCCGATACCTTTTTCAATCGCATCCTGGATCGTGGAAACATCGATGCCATAGCGTGCAGCAGCCGGTCGGTCGATCTTTATGTCGATGTACGGCGCTCCACCGATCTGCTCCGGATACACGTCCGCGGCACCCGGCACGGCCCGAACAACATCGGCAACCTCACGAGACACCTGTTCGAGCGTCTTCAGATCGTTGCCGAAGATCTTTATGCCGATCTGCGATCGGATACCCGTTGAGAGCATTTCAATGCGATTGATTATCGGCTGGGTCCAGATGTTCGTCACGCCGGGCATCTTCACGGCTTCATCCATTTCGGCGATAAGGCTGTCGCGTGTAACTCCCGGCCTCCAGTCAGACTCCGGTTTAAGATGAATAATGGTTTCGTTCATATTCACCGGGGCGGGATCGGTGGATGTCTCGGCACGTCCGGCTTTTCCAACGGCCCATTCAACTTCGGGAAATCCTTTCAAAATTTGATCCTGCCTGCTCATTATTCTGCGGGCTTCGTCAATTGAGATCGCTGGATCGGTGACCGGCATGTACATCACGTCACCCTCGTTGAGCGGCGGCATGAACTCATTTCCGATCTGCGTCGAAAGGAGAATAGCTCCAGCGAAAAGGAACAGCGCGGCCGCTACTGTTACGGCCCTGTTTCTCAGCGCGAATGTGAGGGCAGGTTCATAGATCCGTCGAAGGAACCGCATTACAGGATTCGCTTTTTCGGCATGGACCTTTCCCGCGAGTAGATACGTGCACAATACCGGAACAAGCGTCAACGCTAGGATCGTCGCACCGGCCATCGCAAAAGTTTTCGTGAACGCGAGTGGGTGAAATAGCTTTCCTTCCTGGCCAGTAAGAGCAAAAACCGGGATAAAGGCGAGGATAATGATGGCCATTGAGAAAAAGACAGGGCGGCCGACAAGCTTCGTGGATTCGAGAACGGCCGCCCACACCGCCGGTTTGTCGGACAGATCAATTTCGTTTTTCTCTAAATATCGGAAGGCATTTTCGGTGACGACAATGCCGGCGTCGACGAGTACGCCGATCGCGATCGCGATGCCGGCAAGCGACATTAGGTTCGAACTGATCCCCATCATGTACATGAAAAGGAATGAGAGCAGCACGGACAGCGGCAGCGGTATCGTCACGATCAGTATCGAACGAAAATGCGCAAGAAAAAGTACGTGTGCGAGAGTGACGAGAATGATCTCTTCGATGAGCGCTCGTTTTAGTGTCGAGGTTGCCCGGTTGATCAGCTGTGTCCGGTCATAGAATGGAACGATACTTACGCCTTGGGGCAGACCTACCTGCAACTCGGCGATCCGTTTCTTTACCGCGTCGATCACTTCGAGCGTGTTGACGCCGTAACGCGCGATGACGACACCGCCGACGGCTTCCTTCCCATTCTTGTCGAGGGCACCGGTCCGGAATGCGTCGCCAAGCTTTACTTCCGCGACATTGCTGACATATACCGGTGTTCCGTTCTGCGCCGTGAGTACGATGTTTTCCAGATCAGCGGTCGATTCGATCAGCCCGATGCCCCGCACGACGGCCCATTGCCCGGCTTGTTCAACAACGTTTCCGCCGACATTGTTGTTTGAACGTTGAACCGCTTCGATGACCGTTGAAAGAGGAATGTTATAACCGCGAAGCTTATTCGGATCGACGTCGACCTGATACTGCTGGACGTAGCCGCCGACCGACGCTACCTCGGCCACGCCGGGCACCGAATTAAGCTGATAGCGAATGAACCAGTCTTGTACCGTCCTCAGATCGCGAAGGCCGAGATTATCGCTCTCCACCGTGTACCAAAAAACCTGTCCGACACCCGTCGCATCCGGACCGAGCGTCGGCACGACACCTTCGGGCAGTTGTTTCGAGACAAGATTCAAACGCTCCAAGACGCGGGTCCGAGCCCAGTAGAGATCGACATTGTCCTCAAAGATCACGTTGATCATCGAGAAGCTGAATGCCGAGCTTGCTCGAACTACTCGCACGCCCGGGAGACCCTGCAGGGTTGTAACCAGCGGATAGGTAACCTGGTCTTCAACCTCCTGCGGAGAGCGGCCGGTCCAATCCGTAAAAACAATTACCTGATTGTCCGAAAGGTCCGGGATCGCATCGATCGGCGTGTGAATCAGCGCCCAGTATCCGGCCGCGGCCAGTCCCAGGAATGCAGCAAGCACAAGAACACGGTTTCTCAGCGACCACTCGATGAGCCAGTGAATCATGAGTTTTTAGTTTGCGGTCACCGGAATCGATGTCTTGCCGTTTCCGGCCGCTCCCTCAAATGC
This sequence comes from Pyrinomonadaceae bacterium, assembly GCA_041745575.1. Taxonomy (GTDB): domain Bacteria; phylum Acidobacteriota; class Blastocatellia; order Pyrinomonadales; family Pyrinomonadaceae; genus OLB17. The sequence goes on along the minus strand of JBGTIQ010000029.1, from coordinate 35,219 downwards.
GATCTGGGCCTGCCATTCTCCTGGCATTTCGATCTTTACCTTCCCCTTGTAGACTCCGGGCGCCGTCGTCGTGCTCAGTGTCGCGGAATCGTTCATGGCAGCCATCGATCCCATTGCCGGCATGTAAAAATTGAGCGAAGCGGCGCCGACATCCACAGCTTTCCCCGACGCATCGGTAAACGCGACCATGATCTCCTGGTCTCCGCTCTTGAGCCGGCCCGTGTCGTTTGAGAGCGTGACTTTCAGGTTATTCCCGATAGGTCCGTCTTTGATAATTTTTCCTTGAATCGGGTTCTCGGCTGTCGGCTGTGGGCCCGAACCGCACGCCGCAAAGAATAGGATTGCGGCTATCAATGTTGAAAAAAAAGTAAGCGATATAGTTGTTTTCATTTCCTGGTCTCCTAAAAAATATTCTCGACTCCGATTCCCGCAGAAGCGCGCTCGCCGGCGCACAAAGGTCCTCGCGTCCAATGCGAAATGGCGCGGATAGGCGCGGCACAGCCTGAAAGGCGCACTACGCCCGCAAAACTAGATCAGAAGCGAATGATGGCGAATGTATCTTGGCTCGGAAAGCCGAGTGTGCGGGTCAAGCTGCGGTGAAATCGAAACTATGTAAGTTCGTCCTGCCGCAGTGATCGGGGTTAGCGTCGAAGCAAATGAAACGACCGCATGAGACGATGCGAAAAAATTGATCGATGAGCTTGGTGCGGTCGGTGCGGGATCAGTACAGTTGATCGCGCAGCACAACTTAGCGGCCTGTGCCTGAGCCGAACCGTCTCGGCTCTTTGCCCGAGCGCAACACTTCATCATCCGATCGTTCTGCGGATGGAAAGATATTCCCGCGGACATGCTGCCCGCTAGAGTGAATACCATCAGAAATGTTGTCAGCCACCGTCTCATGCCGATCTAACTATATTTACGAATTGTAAATATAGTCAAGTTTATTCCCGTCACTTGCACTATTCCTAAATTGATCCACATAGTTTTTTCCGCAATCCCTACGCGATTCTTAGCCTCTCCATAAATTGGTGCAGATCGGTCGGTCAGACGAAATTTCGGCTTAGTCCATGAGTCTTTACAATGAGGGGTGCAGTCGATAACATCGAGCGAATAGCCAGATATGCGATAAAACAAGGCGATTAGGAGCCCCGGCGTATGCCTCGCTATCCGTGCTTTGTGGCGATTTTCTTTAGTCCGTCGATCGCATTTGATCTTAAAAACTATGATGACAGCAAGCGCGCTGGCGAAACGAACTAACATACCGATCTATACGGTCCGCCATTACACTCGCATCGGCCTTTTGAAACCGTCGCGTGATTTACGGAATGGTTACAGGCTCTACAAGCCCTCCGACAAGGAAAGACTCCATTTTATCTCCGCCGCCAAGGAACTCGGCTTCACACTTAACGAAATCGAGGAAATTCTGGATCACGCTGTCCACGGCAATTCGCCGTGTCCGATGGTGCGCGACATCGTGGAAAAGAGAGTAAAGCAGAACAAGGAAAAGATCCGCGAGCTGAAGCGGCTCCAAACGCGGATCGAGAAGGCGGTCGAGATGTGGAAGTCGATGAAAAACTCCGAGCCCGACGGCCACTCGGTTTGCCGTCTGATCGAGTCGTTCGCGGAAGGCGAAGATACTGCTTGACTTGACACCAGCTAACAGGTTGTAGGATGGATTCCGGAGGGCAATCAGTTATGACGAACAATCAATCCATCGATCCAATATGCGGGATGAAAGTCGATCCGGGAACCGCGTCGGGAAGCTACGTTCACGAGGGCACGACCTATTATTTTTGCTCGAAGGGGTGCTTGCAGAAATTTATCGCCCAATCGTCGGGCGAGCCGGCTGCACAAGCTCCAGTTAAGATCGGACGCGAAAAGCAGGAGCACCACCAGGGTCATGATCATGAGATGAACGACACGCCGGGTGGAACCGTGACGGATCCGGTGTGCGGAATGTCAGTCGAGCCGGCAACTGCAGCGGGCAAACATGAGCACAATGGCGAAACGTATTACTTCTGCTCGGCGGGCTGCAAGACAAAGTTCGCCGCCAACCCATCCAAGTATTTGTCTCCGCAGGCAGCAGAGGACCTTCCCCTAGACGTCGAATACACATGCCCAATGCATCCCGAGATCGTACAGATCGGTCCCGGCAGTTGCCCAATCTGCGGAATGGCGCTCGAGCCGAAAGAGATCACGCTCGATGACCGTCCCGATCCTGAATACCTCGACATGAAGCGTCGTTTTTGGATCTCGGTTCCGCTGACGCTGCCGGTGTTCATCCTCGCAATGTCGGAGATGTTCGTCGATTTCAATAACTTCTTTCCAAGCTGGCCGCACGGACGGGCCGCCTACGTCTCTCTCTGGATCCAGTTTCTGCTCGCGACACCGGTCGTGCTGTGGGGCGGATTTCCGTTCTTTGAGCGCGCGGTTGCGTCGATCAAAAACGCGAGCCCGAACATGTTCACGCTCATCGGGATCGGAACAGGAGCCGCATATTTACTCAGTCTGGGGGCTTTGTTCGTACCAGACCTCTTTCCGGAAGTCATGCGCGACGCCCACTCGGGAATCGTTCCCGGCTATTTCGAAGCGGCGGCGGTGATCACGACGCTGGTTCTGCTCGGACAGGTTCTCGAACTCCGCGCGCGTTCGCAGACATCGTCTGCGATAAAAGAACTGCTGCGGCTCGCACCTGAAACGGCGAACGTTGTAAACGACGACGGTACTGAGGAAGTGATCGACTTGCGTCACGTCCAAGCCGGAGCGACGCTTCGTGTTAAGGCCAATGAAAAGGTTCCGACCGATGGCGAAATAATCGAAGGCGACACGTCGATCGACGAATCGATGGTTACCGGCGAATCGATGCCGGTCCAGAAACGTGACGGCGACAAGGTGATCGGCGGCACGATAAACGGCAACCGCACTTTTCTGATGACCGCGACGCGCGTCGGAAGTGAGACTCTGCTCGCTCAGATCGTCCGGATGGTCGGTGAAGCACAGCGGAGCCGCGCGCCGATCCAGAGGCTGGCCGACGTGGTCGCCGCATATTTCGTTCCGGCCGTTATCGTCGTCGCTGTAATCTCCTTTTTGGTGTGGATGATTTTTGGAAGTTTTGCGTATGCGATCGTCGCGGCGGTTTCGGTATTGATCATCGCCTGCCCATGCGCTCTCGGTCTCGCCACGCCGATGTCGATAATGGTTGGCACGGGCCACGGGGCAAAGAACGGTGTCCTGGTAAAGAAAGCCGAGGCCCTTGAGATACTCGAGAAGGTGAATGCCATCATCGTCGACAAGACGGGGACACTTACCGAAGGACGACCCAACGTCCAAAAGATTCTTCCAGTCAACGGAACTTCTGAGGCCGATCTCCTCAGGCTTGCCGCGTCACTGGAACAATTGAGTGAGCATCCGCTTGCTACCGCAATAGTCCGCGCGGCTGAAGAGAGGAATATCAGTTTATCGAAGGTTGAGAACTTTGAATCGATAACCGGCTCGGGTGTAAAAGGGAGAGTCGACGGACGGGACGTAGACGTTGGAAAAACCATAACCGACGGGGAGGCCGCGAGCGATTTCGCCGACAGTCTGCGAGAGGAGGGACAGACAGTTATCGGCGTATCTATTGACGGAAAGCATGCCGGACTGATCGGCGTCGCGGATGCGATCAAGCCTTCGGCGAAGCAGGCGATCGATGAGCTGCATCGACAGAACATCCAGGTCGTGATGATGACCGGAGACAATCACTCGACTGCAGAAGCAGTCGCTAAACAACTCGGCATCGACCAGATCTTTGCGGAGGTGATGCCCGAGGACAAAGCCGCAAAGGTGAAGGAACTGCAAGCACAAGGCAAGATCGTTGCGATGGCGGGCGATGGAGTGAACGATGCTCCGGCACTCGCACAAGCCAATGTCGGTATTGCATTCGCGAGCGGGACCGATGTCGCGATCGAATCGTCGGACATCACGCTGCTCCGTCCCGATCTGTCGGGAATTCTTAAGGCTCGAAATCTGAGCCGCGGGACAATGAAGAATATTCGCCAGAATCTGTTTTTCGCGTTTATTTACAACATTGTCGGCGTTCCGATCGCCGCGGGCGTACTGTTCCCGATCTTCGGGCTTTTGCTCTCGCCGATGATAGCGAGTGCGGCAATGACATTCAGTTCCGTTTCGGTTATCGCGAATGCGCTTCGGCTGAGGAGTCTAAAGCTCTGAGCGCTGCTAACCGCAGATGACACGGATGACGCAGATTCAGCAAAGCATTTTTTGCCGATCTGCGTCATCCTCGTCATCTGCGGTTAATGCGCCGCTACCTCCTCGACTCTGCGTCTCTGCGTCTCTGCGGTAAACTTTTCCTATGAACAAGATCGCGCTCGCAATTCACGGTGGTGCCGGAACGATACTCAAGTCGACGATGACTTCCGACCTCGAACGCGAATACCGCGACGGACTTGAACTAGCTCTCCGTGTCGGATGGGAGATCTTGTCGTCCGGCGGAACGGCGCTCGACGCTGTCGAACAAACGGTCTGCTCGCTTGAAAACTTCCCACTCTTCAACGCCGGTCGTGGATCGGTATTCACACACGAAGGCAAGAATGAAATGGATGCGTCGATCATGGATGGCCGAACGCTGAAGGCCGGAGCCGTTGCGTTCGTTCGCAACGTGAGAAATCCGATTAAGCTCGCGCGACTGGTAATGGAAAAGACCCCGCACGTTCTACTCGCTGCCGATGGTGCCAACCAGTTCGCAAAAGAGATGGGCGTAGAGTTTGAGCCTGACGAGTATTTTTTTACCGAGCATCGCTGGCATCAGCTGCAGGAAGCGATCGCGGCTGGTCGAGTTCAGCTTGATCACGCAATAGGAAATGCGGATCGCGGATTGCGGAGTGCGGAATCTGAAGCACGGACTACTGAAGTCGATGGGGAAAGCTCGAGCACCTCAACCGATCGAACTCCGCATTCCGCAATCTGCAATCCGCAGTCGAAAGGTACGGTCGGTGCCGTCGCGTGCGACCACGATGGAAACCTCGCGGCAGCGACTTCGACCGGCGGCATGACGAACAAGAGTTTCGGGCGCGTCGGCGACACCGCGCTGATCGGGTCGGGGACGTACGCTGAAAACACGACATGCGCAATTTCCTGCACGGGATACGGTGAATTTTTTATGCGAGGGGTGACGGCATACGACGTTGCGGCACGGATGAAATACAAGGGCCTCGATCTGCGAACGGCTGCAGACGAAACGCTGGAACGCCTTACCGAGATCGGAGGCGACGGTGGCTTTATTGCCGTCGACGCCCACGGAAATGTAGCTCTGCCGTTCAACTGTGAAGGAATGTACCGAGGTTACAGAACCGCGTCATCGACAGCCGTTGAGATATATCGTCACTAAGGACGTTCATCTGCTGTCGGGAGCAAAAATGTTCTGTCTGGTTTTTGGAGCGGTTTACTTGCTCCTCGGAATTGTTGGATTCGCGGTGGGCAGTGGTGAGGAACTAATGTTCGACGTCGCAGGAATACTCCATCTCGGCACAGTCGATCACATCATCATGTTCTGCTCGGCGCAATATTCCTGATCGGAGGTTTGATGACCGGTGCCGTCGCCTCGACCACCGATTAGAAGACTCTACGCGATCGATTGTTTCTCTTTCTCAAGCAGCTCGTCGCGGATCTCCTGAACATACGCGATGTCCTTCGGAACGAGGTCGGCGAGCGTCACCACGAGCTCGCCTTTCCGTCCGTGTTTGATTGCGTGGTAGATCGCGTCGCGACCCTCGGCAATGACGCGCACCTGCGGCTTGTTGTCGCTTTGAGCAACTCCCTCCTGCAGCAGCGCGAACATTTCTTCATCGGTCCGACCACGCAAATAATTTCCACGGCGAATGACAATACGGTCGAAATTATCGCCGGCGATCTTTGCGAATTCGCGAATATCGTCGTCGCGGCGGTCGCCTGTTCCGTTTAGAACACAGGTTCGATACTTGTTCGGAAGTTTCGAGATAAAATTCACGAGCCCACGCATGCCTGCCGGATTATGCGCGTAATCCATCAGTACCGTGACGCCGCCTCCGACTTCAACAAAGTTGAGGCGTCCAGGGGTCTGCGCCGTTCCCGCGTTGAATGTGGTGAGTCCGACTCGGAGATCCTGGATTGACACCCCGTGTACGAAACACGCCAGCGTCGCCGCTAAGACGTTCTGTACCATGAACTCGGCGCGTCCACCGTATGTTAGGGGAATGTTCGTGACCTTCTCAATACGCACCTTCCATCGGCCCTTCAAGATCGTCACATATCCGTTTTCGTACACGCATGAGATCCGCCCTCGACGAGCCTGGCGTTCGATGTTGGAATTGTTCTCGTCCATCGAAAAATATACGCAATGCCCTTCGACCCTCTCACGCATACGGTAAACATGCGGATCTTCGGCGTTGAGAACAGCAAAGCCTCGTTTCGAAACGGCGCGTGGGACGACGGCCTTGACGCGGGCGAGATCTTCGAGTGTGTTCACGTCTTTTAGCCCGAGATGATCGGCAGCGACATTTGTTACGACGCCGATGTCACAATAATCGAACCCCAGGCCGGAACGAATAATTCCGCCCCGCGCCGTCTCAAGCACCGCGACGTCCACCGTGGGATCTTTTAGTACGAGTTGTGCCGACACAGGCCCGGTATTATCGCCCTGTACTATCTGCTGATTCTGAATGTAAGTGCCGTCGGTTGTCGTAAAGCCGACAGTCCGGCCGCTACCTTTTAGGACATGGGCGATCAGTCTTGTCGTGGTTGTCTTGCCGTTCGTACCGGTGACGGCGATGATCGGGATACGCGATGACGTGCCCCGCGGAAAGAGCATATCGATCACGTGTTCAGCAACGTTCCGGCCGATCCCCTCACTAGGCGAAAGATGCATTCGAAATCCGGGAGCGGCATTTACTTCGATAATTCCGCCGCCGGTTTCCGCCAGCGGCTCCGAGACATTCGAAGCGATGATGTCGACGCCGGCGACATCCAGCCCGATGATTCGCGCAATTCGCTCGAACAGAAACACATTTTGCGGATGGACCTCGTCCGTTCGGTCGATGGCCGTGCCGCCCGTCGATATGTTCGCCGTCGTTTTGAGAAGCAGGACTTCGTCCTTTGGCAAAACGGTGTCGAGCTCGTAACCTTTAGCCCGAATGCAGCGAAGCGTCTGGCCGTCGATGTTGATGGTCGTCAGGACCTTTTCGTGGCCGTAGCCGCGCCGCGGATCAGAATTTGTGCTCTCGATCAGTTCTTCGATCGTTTTTTTGCCATCACCGACGATGTGCGCCGGAATCCTCTCAGCAACGGCAATAAGCCGATTGTTGACCACCAGCGCGCGAAAGTCCGAACCTTGAAGCTGCTGCTCTACGATGACCCATCGTGAGTATTCCTTAGCCTTGTCGAACGCGATTTCAGCATGCTCGAGATCTTCGATGCCAACCGTCGCACCTTTGCCATGGTTCCCGTCGAGCGGTTTTATCACGGCGGGATAACCGACCGACGCCAGGGACTTCTTAAGTTCTTCCTTCTCGCGGATCCGGAAACCCCTGGGCACTGGCACACCCATGTCGCCAAGCAGTTTTTTTGTCGCGTGCTTGTTGCCGGCTATGTCGACGGCGATCATATTCGTGTTCGCCGTGGTCGTCGCCTGGATCCTCTTCTGGTGAACGCCGTAGCCGAGTTGGACGAGGGATTGATCGTTCAATCGAATAAACGGGATATCGCGGGTTTCCGCCTCTTCGACGAGCGATCCGGTGGACGGACCAAAACGCACCTCTTCGCGGATCTCGCGCATGCGCTGCACGTCATCGGCGATTTCTTTTCGAAGTTCGTCGGGCGACTTCCCTTCCGCGAGACCGACGAAGAGGCGTACCGCCGAACGAGCAGCAAATTGTCCAACTGCTTCTTCGTGATAGCTGAAGACGACGTTATAAATTCCACGCTCGTCCGTTTCGCGTGTCCGGCCATACCCGGTGTCCATCCCCGCCAGAGTCTGATATTCGAGCGCGAAATGTTCGATGACATGTCCGCCCCACGTCCCTTCTTTCACTCGGCGCAGGAATCCGCCTTCTTCCTGATAACTGCAGCCGTGCGAAACGAGCGACGGCAACGCGTCGATCATGCGTTCGTAGAAGCCTTCAAGCTTATCAGTAGGCTTATCTTCATAGTCCTCGATATCGAGACGCATGATGATCAGCTTTTTCCAATAGCCGCTCCAATAATTAGGGCCGCGAAGCGTGCGAATTTCTAGTATTTGCATAAGGCGGTTTACCGCAGAGACGCTGAGACGCGGAGGTTTTTAATAATTGTTGACGATGCGTTTGAGACCATTTTTTAGGACCGGTACGTGAAAATTCATTAGCAGCCCAACTCGCAACCCGCTCATTTTCAGATACGAAAGCAGTTGAGCTTCGTGAATTGGCAAAAGCCTCTCGACCGCCTTTATTTCGAGTATGACAGACTCACTGGCAACAACGTCTATACGATACCCACAATCGAGTTTCACGTTCTTATAAACCACCGCCAACGGCGTCTGCCGCGTAAACCCGATGCCCGCCTGACTAAGCTCATAGCATAAGCACTCTTCGTAAGCCGATTCCAAAAGACCGGGTCCAAGAGCGCGATGTACATCGATGGCAAAACCAATAACCTTCTCGGTGAGTAGATCAAGCCTTTCCCTTTCGGGGTCAACGTTGAACATGTGGGAGTGACCTTCCTTTGTTTTATTCTCTGCGTCTCCGCGTCTCGGCGGTGAAACCTCCTAGGCTATATCCGGCAGCAAGAACTCATTCGGCAATTGAACCGGATGGCGATTGAGAAAATCAAAGATCAGGCCGTCGCGAAGTACATGGAGCTGCACACCGCATACGCTGAACTCCTGGTTATCGCCAACCTCCGCGATCTCGTTGTATGTGATCTCCGATCCGTCAACGATCGTCACGCTTCCTTGTCCATACACTTCGAGAATCCCCTCGCTGTTGAGGATGATCGCCGTATTCTCATCGATACCGATCCCGAGGTTATACGGGTTGAACGAAACTGCGGTGATCAAGCGGCTGATGCGGCCGCGTTCAGTGAAGTGTTGATCGATGATGATATTTTTGAGAAATCCGAGCCCGGGCGATAGCCGGACGCTGTTCTTGTGCGGGTGCGGCGTCGATTCGCCGCGGACGATCATCGCGGTGCTCATTCCGGCGGCACCGGCACTGGTACCCGCCAAAACGATCTTCGTATCGCGAACAAGGTGTCGCAGCTTGTCCGCGAACTTTGTCCCGCCGAGGATAGACACCAGCCGCATCTGATCGCCACCGGACATAAAAACTCCTCTAACGCCGTCAAGGAGTTCTTCCGCGTTTGCGTTAATAACGTCTTGCCGCGACGTCGCTCGCAGCACTCGCGGATTGGCGACACCGAGATTCCTGAAAGCCTGCGTATAAACATCGGCCGCGAATTCGGGAAAATCCGACGCCACCGGAACGATGAGAACTTCGGAATTGTCACCGCCCGCGAGCTCGAGAAATTTCCGTAGAATACGCCGTTCGTTGTACTTGTCCTCGGCCCCGCCTATTACGAGAAGGTGCCCGCCGATGATCTCACGGTTGAGTCGGTCAGTCATATTTTGTCAGTGCCACCGGCGTGAGCGGGTGTTTTTTTAGCAGTACCGGAAGCGATAGCGACCGGGTTTTTCACCGCAAACCAATTTAGAAATCTTGAGTTTAAGTTATTGTAAACGGGAGGAATGGTCAAGAAACAACGCGTCAGGGCTGCTACGTCAGTTCGCTTCGTCCGCCGAGAGATGCTTACCGCCGTGGATCTCCTGCAGACTTCTCACTGTCACGTGAGTTTCACTTTTCTTCGTCGCGATCGCTTCGACAAGCGCTTCGGCACCCGTAATGGTCGTCACGCAAGGGACATTGAATTGGAGCGCCGCTTTACGGATCGCTTTCTCATCGTAGTGCGACGTCTTTCCTAGCGGCGTGTTGATGATAAGTGCGATGTCGCCCTGGCGTATGAGATCGGCGATGTTTGGCCTTCCTTCGTTGACCTTGAAAACGGATTCGCATGCGAGGCCCACTTCACGCAGTCGATGCGCGGTGCCGTATGTCGCGACAAGATCGAAGCCGAGTTTGTTCAACCTCCGGGCCAGGATGACAGCCTGACCTTTATCGGCGTTCGTCACTGATATGAACGCCTTACCGGTCATCGGCATCTTCAAACCGGCACCTTCCATCGCTTTACCGTAGGCTTCACCGAACGACGCACCGACACCCATCACTTCACCGGTCGAATGCATCTCGGGTCCGAGCACCGGATCGACGCCCGCGAATTTTTTGAACGGGAACACGGGCGATTTTACAAAGATCTTCGGGACAGGGAGTACGTTCGGAAGATTGAAATCGGCCAGCTTCTTGGCACCGGCCATGACAAGCGACGCGATCTTCGCGATCGGGACACCGGTCGCTTTCGCGACGAACGGCACTGTACGCGACGCACGCGGATTTACCTCGAGCACATATACACGATCGTCCTGGATCGCGTACTGAATATTCATCAGGCCGCACACCTTCAACGCCCGGGCAAGCAGTTCCGTGTAGTGCTGGATCGTTTCAAGATGTTCGGTGGCGATTTTTTGAGTCGGTAGAACACTGGACGAATCGCCGGAGTGGATCCCGGCTTCTTCGATGTGCTCCTGGATACCTGCGATGACTACCGCCGTCTCATCAGACAGAGCGTCGACATCGATCTCGCCCGCGCGTTCGAGGAATTTGTCGATGAGGATCGGTTTCTCGGGCGAAGCATCGACCGCGGAACGCATGTATTCGTCCAAAGATTGTTCGTCGTAAACGATCGCCATCGCCCGGCCGCCAAGCACAAAGCTCGGACGCACGACGACAGGATAACCGATCTCGGCGGCGATCACTTTTGCTTCCTCAGGCGAAACGGCCGTGCCATTCGGCGGCTGCGGAATGTTCAGCTCGTTCAGCAACGCGCTGAAACGCTTTCGGTCCTCGGCGAGATCGATCGAGTCGGGCGACGTACCGATGATCGGAACGCCGGCTGCATGCAGCCTGTCAGCAAGATTCAAAGGCGTCTGCCCACCAAACTGAACTATCACGCCCTCGGGCTTTTCCTTATCGACGATGTTCATCACATCTTCGAACGTCAGAGGCTCGAAGTAGAGACGGTCCGATGTGTCGTAGTCGGTCGAGACCGTCTCCGGATTACAGTTGACCATGATCGTCTCAAAATCTGCATCGCGTAGTGCAAACGAAGCGTGGCAGCAGCAGTAATCAAACTCGATTCCCTGGCCGATGCGGTTCGGCCCCGAGCCGAGGATCATGATCTTTCGCCTCGTCGTCGGATCGGATTCGCATTCCTCTTCGTACGTCGAGTAAAGGTATGGAGTGAACGACTCGAACTCGGCTCCGCACGTGTCGACACGTTTATACACAGGAACGATACCGATGGACTTGCGATGATCACGAACCTCAAGCTCGGATGCACCGGTCAGGAACGATAAACGCCGATCCGACAAACCGTATTCCTTGGCGATGCGAATCTCGTCATCCGTGTAATCCCCGAGTGGCTTCGCGTCGAGCGTCTCCTGAAATTCCATCACCTGCGAGAGTTGGTCGAGAAACCACGGATCGATCTTCGTCAGGCGATGAACCTCGTCGATCGAGTATCCGTTCTGGAGAGCGTATGTGATGTATGAGAAGCGTTGCGAGTTAGGCCGGGCGAGTTTGCGCTGCAATTCTTCGTGCGGAACGTCTACGAGTCGCAAAGGCTTGACCGCTTCGAGTGATCGCAATCCTTTGAACAGGCTTTCCTTGAACGTCCGGCCGATAGCCATGATCTCCCCAACCGACTTCATCTGGGTCCCGAGCACATCTTCGGCACCGGGAAATTTCTCGAACGCCCATTTTGGGATCTTGGTGACAACGTAATCGATCGTCGGCTCGAAGGACGCCGGCGTTTTCTTCGTGATGTCGTTCGGGATCTCGTCGAGCGTGTATCCGACCGCAAGTTTGGCCGCAATTTTTGCAATCGGAAATCCCGTCGCCTTCGAGGCGAGCGCCGACGAACGCGAAACTCGGGGGTTCATTTCGATGATCCGCACGTCACCGTTCTCAGGATTCACCGCGAACTGAATGTTCGATCCGCCCGTCTCGACGCCGACCTTTCGAATACAGGCGATCGACATGTCGCGGAGACGTTGATATTCAACATCGGTCAGTGTCTGTGCGGGCGCCACTGTTATCGAATCCCCGGTGTGAACGCCCATTGGATCAAAATTTTCAATCGAGCAGATGATGACGACATTGTCGTTGAGGTCGCGCATCACCTCCAGCTCGTACTCTTTCCATCCGAGGATCGATTCTTCAACTAGTATCTGTGAGACGGGCGACGCGGCGATTCCATTGCGTGCTATCTCTTCGAACTCTTCCGGGTTGTAAGCCGTGCCTCCACCGGTGCCCCCAAGTGTGAACGACGGACGGACGATCGCCGGATAGTCGGTCTCTTCGACTATCGCCCGGGCTTCTTCCCAGGTGTGCGCAAAACCGCCGCGAGGCGAAGGAATGCCGATCTCGTCCATCGCTTTCTTGAACAGCTCGCGGTCCTCTCCGACCTTGATGGCGTCGATGTTCGCACCGATCAGTTGGACGCCGTATTCTTCGAGAACGCCTTTTTCGTAAAGTTCGACGGAAAGATTGAGCCCGGTCTGGCCGCCGACGGTTGGAAGGAGTGCGTCGGGACGTTCTTTCTCGATGATCGCGGTTGCCGATTCCAATGTTAAAGGCTCGACGTACGTGCGATCGGCGATTTCGGGGTCCGTCATGATCGTCGCGGGATTCGAATTCACGAGAACGACCTCGAAGCCTTCGGCCATCAGCGCTCGACAGGCCTGTGTTCCCGAGTAATCGAATTCGCAAGCCTGACCAATCACGATTGGACCTGAACCGATGATGAGGATTTTGCGGATATCTGTTCTTTTTGGCATTATTTCCCGAGAAGTTTAGATTGTATTACACGCACCGAACTAGCGAAAATGATACGGACAGTTGTATTCGCGCTCCTCATACTAGGGGCTCTCAATTTCCACGCAGACGCTCAGAATGCGGGCAAGGCATCCGAGATTTATAATAAGGGCGTCGAACTGCAACAGGTCGGTGACGTCCAGAATGCTCTTGCTGCCTATGACCGCGCCATCGGGTTGAACCCGAAGATGCTCGACGCCTACAATAACCGGGCGACGATCAGGCTTGCGACCGGCGACCAGGCCGGGGCGATCGCCGACCTGACTACGGTCATCGAACTGTCGCCAAAACACCCGCTCAGTTATTACAATCGCGGGTGCATCTACCTTGAAATGCAAAAAATGGATGCCGCAATCCATGATTTTTCGAAAGCTATTGAGATCTTCGATGGGGTCACCCATGGCGAGTACGACCGGAGGGCACACGCGATGTCGTACAACAATCGCGGGAACGCACTGATGTCGAAGGGCATGGCGAAGCAAGCACTTGGCGATTACGAGAAATCGCTGGCGATCATCCCGCGTAGTTTGGAAGCTCTGAACGGACGGGGAACGGCAAAACAGTTACTAGAAGATTACGCCGGAGCGGTTTCCGACTATTCGAAGGCTCTCGAGATCGCACCTAAGAGCGTGCTTGTATTGATGAATCGTGCCGGTGCCCTCGCCGAGATCGACAAATCCGCAGCAGTACATGACTACTCGAAGGTCATTGAGCTCGAGCCTGAAAACGCCCAGGCTTATGCCTCCCGCGGAATTGCGCTGCTCGAGCTTGGAAGAAAATCGGCTGCTGTCGCCGATCTTCGAAGAGCGCTGCAGATGGACCCCTCGCTCCGGGCGGAGTACGAGCCTCACCTAAAGGAAGCATTGAAAAAATAATTGCATTCTCTATCCGGAGCGCGCGATTCGGGCCTTGGGTTTTCCACCGCAAGGCCCGAATTGTTGTAGCGATCAGAAGTCCAGTTCTGTTACGACTGGTCACTGCTCACTGGTTCGTGATTGTAGCCGTTGTCCCGTCGAATTTCCTGATGCTGACCGAAAACGGCTCGTTATAGCTCCTTGCCCGGTCCTGCAAAACGGCGAGCGCAACCTGTTCGCCAAGCAAGAGTGACCAGTGTGTCGAGCTGCGGAAATGGATCCCGGCGTGTATGCCGTGACCCACCGAAACGTTGTAGGCCAGCTTGTTCAGCTCGCCGTTGATGTCGAGGATGTTTGCGTCGGCACCGCCGTATGTATCCAGTGACAGCCCATCTGCACTTGGCTGATAGATATCGCGTCCCGCGGCATTCAACAACGGCCGGAACTTCTGGCCGCCATTAAAAAAGAACTTCAGCGCGGTGACACACGCCCCGCCGACTGTGCCGTGACCCGTCGGATAGCACGGATGTGTCGGTGATCCTTCGGGAAATGCTTGCGGCAGCAGGTAAGTTCCGTGCTCGGAGTAAGTGATCGGCAGTGCCGCCGAATTTAGAACATCGGCGTGGAGAGCCGCGGCGGCCTGCGGCATGGGACTGATACCCATCTTCCGTGCGTGGACGAGCGCACCGTACTCTTCCGGACGCAGCCGCATGTCCTTGATCCATTTGTGATACCACGCCGCCTTGAGCGCGCGCGTTGCCATCTCAGCAAGGGTTCCCGCAGCGTCGGGTCCGCCAAGCGTTGCGAATGCCTTTTGTGTAGTCGAACCGTTGTAAGGATTCCCCGGATTCGGCGCAGCGCCGAGGCCGGCGAGCACCAGAAACGCTGTGAAATATCCCTGATACAAGACATCGACACGGGTGTAAGCCGACAGGTCCCGTCCGTTTCGGAGATAGCGGGGTACCGGATCGTAGGCAATTGGCAAACCCGAGTTTCCTCCGTTTTGCACAACCTGATATTCGCTGACCGCGGTCATATAATCTCTTCCCCCACCGCCGGCTGGTAAGTGGGTCAGATGCTGCTGAGTCAAGAACTGCGAGCCGTAATAGGTTGGCTGGATCATGAACTGGGAGAGATATGGGCCCTTTACGTTTCCGTCACCTGAGACATATTGGCCACGGAACAGATTCTGCGGGGTGACCGGAAAGGGACACTGCGTGTTCGCCGGTCCACTAATAAAGGACATGTTATTGAGATCGGCCACTGCCTGTGCGGCCAGTGCATTCGTCCCATATTCAGTAAATGGAACATCTCGCAAGATAGCCGCCCAGTAATGTTCAACCTGCTCAAAGGCCGTCTGCGCACTTGCCACAGGCGGAGCCGCGGGAATCACCGTCGAGTGCGAATCAAGTCCTTCGAGATCAAACGCAAGCGCGACCTGCGGACCGTTCAATTTTGAGTTATCATCGCCGCCCGGCGTCCCCACGAGAACTCCTGCAAAATCAGACTGCTTGCCGGAGGACATCGCGTTTTGAAGGCTGGCGCAGGCGGCCGCGTTAGGCATGCCCAGGGCGTCGTGCTGCAACGCCTTACTATAGCTTCCGCTAAGGTCGGAATACCGTGCCCTGTCGCCGTTGTCCGCCTGAACACCGACGTTTATCCGATTAGCGATCGCCGCATTCTTCCGGTAGTTGAAGCAATCGTTCATACGTCCCGGAGCTACATTGTTTCCGGCCGCCGCGGCAGTTGCCGTAGACTCCTTTCCACCTAATAGCGGCGCTACACCAATGGCACCGACCGCTGCGCTCAACCCGCCGATAAAACGTCGACGGCTGACCCCTTTCGATTCTTCTGCGGGGGTAAGATTCACAGAATCGATAGATACTTCTTTCATAAACCACTCCTTACTTAATTTACATATTTGGGGTTCTAAAGAGCGCGGACGGTGAATACCGCAATCTTTTGCGACCTACCCGGATTGCTCGATAATTCAGACGGCCGTGCCGCCATCTTTCCTGCTGCTGCTGGTGGTGAACGGCAGATTATAGCACTAATACGGGAGGCGAATGCAAGCACTTCATCCGTGCACTCGCCCCTCGGGAAACGACAGAACTCCGACACGAATAGATCGCCTTCATTACAGTCGGAGATGGAGCGCTACCTGCTCGTCCGAGCATGTGTTGATCGCACATCCGCCGTCGAAAGTTGTTAACTGCTCGGTGAGAATCCCAGGTATGACCGGACCATGATATCGAACAACCATCAAGACATCAGCCCCAAGTGGATTTAGGAGTCCGGGACCGAAGATGACTTCGCCGTGGGTCGGGCTACCCACGCTTAGCGCGGCGCCAAAGTTTCCCGTGCCTCGCATCCCGACAACGCTGCCCGTCGCGTTCAGCACCGAGGCCTGCACAAGCGGATTTGCTTCGTCGGTGAGCGTACAGGGCCGCTCGGTACAAAATTCGGGGTAGTTGTGTATAACCCACCACACGGAATACGCTCCCGGCGGTAGTTCCGACGTGTGGATCGTCATAGATATTCCCCGACGGTTTCGGACAAGGACCGAGTTGGCATCCACAACGGCGCTATTGTCCGAGATCCGGTACAGATCGCTCGTACTAAACAATGGCCGCTGTGCGACAGCCGGTTCGGTAATAAATGATACGCAGGCGATCAAGAGGATCAGCATCGCTGTCCGGTTGAAGTTATTTATTCTTTTCTTTTTTGTCATAATTTTTCTCCGTTTGTTTTACTTTACTTTCCAATCGTGGCCGAGACGCGAATTCAATCTCGTCATCCGGCATGGTGCGGGCGGGGGCGTCGCCAGCGTGAAAATCCTCCTGGCGAAAGCAGATCGGACAGAATTGCCGCGGTCCATTCCATGCGACCCGAATCCGCTCCGTCGCCCTGATCTCAATTCTAAATTTCATCCTCGACACGTGTGTTAAGATACGTTGACAAAACGCGACAAGTGGCCGGCACTCCCGTTCACGATCGAAGCCGATTTTTGCAGGATCGAGAACATAAATCCTGAATACTTTCGGAAAAGAAACCGAAAAGACCAAGAAATGGACTTGCCGGACGGCGCCGAATCAAAGGGCATCTACGTAATTGACGCGTTTCGCTGGTGTGTTCTCTGGAGCCGAGGTTAAGGTTTTTATGAGCGTCGCTCTGACAACTCGTTATGTCATCGGAGAGTTTGAGCTGGAGCCCGGCAGCCGGAGGCTCACTCGTAACGGCAAGCCGGTACATCTCACCAGGAAACCTTTCGGGGTGCTTCTCTACCTCATCGAAAACCGGGGAAGGCTCGTTACGCGTCCGGAGCTTCTCGAAAAGTTCTGGGATGGCCACGAGGTTTACGAAGAGACGTTGACGAAATGCGTCGGCTCGATCCGGAAAGCGCTCTGCGACAGCACCGATAGCCCTAGGTTTATCCACACGCATTGGGCCGAGGGATATCGCTTCATTGGCGATATACAAGAAGAAGGGACTTTGCCTTCGTCGTTACGTGTGTTCGAAAGAACCCGGGGCTTTAGCGTGAAGATCGAGCAAGATGTGCCCGATGAAATTCTTGTCCGACACGCCGGGCGTACGGGTCGATCGTGGGTCCGCCCCGTCGCCGTCGCTTGTGCGGTTTTGGCGGTCGCTTCGGCGGCGATCGGCGGATGGTATTTTCTCGATCGGCAAAGGGCGACGGCTCAGCAGGCCGTAGTCGGGCGCTCTATCGCGGTCCTTCCGTTTGCAAATTTGACGGGGAACGACGACGACGCCTACCTAAGCGACGGGATAACTGAGAACCTCATAACTTATCTTTCCCGCGATCCCGATATGACGGTTGCGGCCCCGGGCTCATCCTTTGCCGCCAGGGATCGGAATCTCGAGTTATCGAATGTTGCCAATTTGTTGCATGTCCAAACGCTGCTCCAGGGCAGCCTCCAGAAAGATGATGACATTCTTCGCGTGGCGGTCCGACTGGTGGATGGAGCAAGCGGCCGCGTTCTATGGACAAAGGAATTTGCGCGGCCTTCGCGGGAAATTTTTCTTTTGCAAGAGGACGTCGCCCGAAATGCGATGGCGGCCATATCAGGTGAGGCGGCAAGCCGGACGACCCCGATCTCGTACGGCACGGACGACGTCGAAGCTTACACTTCATACCTGAAGGGCCGGCACTCGTGGCATACGCAAACCGAGGAGAGCTTGGTCCGGGCCATTACGTTTTTTGATCGGGCGGTCGAGCGGGACCCAAAATTCGTACTTGCATACTGCGGCCTGTCGGATGCGTATAACACGCTGGGTTTCTATTTCCGGGCACCGAACGAGGTAATGCCGAAGGCCGAAGAATATGCCGCGAAGGCGCTTGCTATCGACAGTCGGAGCGCTGACGCATTGTTCTCGGACGCGTCTGTAAAATATTGGTACCACCGTGACTTCGTCCGCGCCTATGAGGCGGTCGTGCTGGCGATCGAGGTCTCGCCCAACCACGCCCTTGCCCGCAACCTGCACGGCGATTATTTGATATCCGTCGGGCGACTCGACGAAGGACTTGCCGAGGTCCGGAAAGCTGTCGAGCTCGACCCGCTTGCGCATTTCAGCAGTTGCGATCTTGGATGGCAGTATTACAACGCCGGCCGATTTACCGATTCGATCAGGCAGTCGCGACAAAATCTCGAGACAAACGAATCCTGTCCCTTCGATCGCCTATGGCTCGGACAATCGCTTGCCGAGAACGGTGACTTTGCCGGAGCCGTAGATGAGCTAAGGCCACTGGAAAAAAACGAGCCTGAGTGGGTGCCGGGAATCGCCCAACGGGCGTATCTCTACGCCATTTCGGGCGAGCGGCAGAAAGCGATCGAGCTGAAAAAGAACCTCCGTCGAATGTCCCATACTCAATTCGTCGATCCTTTTGCCATTGCAGTAGTCGAAGCCGGGCTGGGTAATTCGGATCAAACATTTGCCTGGCTCGACAAAGCGCTCGAGGCAAATTCTTATAATCTGGCTTTTTTCAGACTCGATGCGCGTTTCGAAAAGCTCCGATCCGATCGGCGTTACGCCGATTTCATTCAGCGCGCCGGTCTTGAATAAGACCTGGAAAGAGAACCCCGGTATTGGATCTCGTCGAACCGAGGTTTCGTGTGCGTGACACGTCGAGATTTCGATCTTTCTGAACCGACGCCGAAGCGATCCGCGGTCCCTTTGTTGTTTTGCGTTCGCTTCGTCGTGGTTGTAGTTTTGCTTCAAATCAAAGATCCTGTTTGGCGAATAAAAGGAATACTTTGAAACCGGAGAAAGCCCACATCTTGATTTTACAGTCGCAAGCGACCACAGAAAGCAGCCCCACTACGGATATACAAATGCGGCGTTGGTTACCCAGGTGTACCCGGGACCGGGATCGCCACCATGTAAGAGACCATCGCCGTGATAAACCACCTCGAGAACAAGCGGCGAATCCAACATGCACGGACCCACATGGCCGAAAATAGAAAGGTCCTGTTCGGGCGTTATCCGTCCTATCTGTCCTACCCCATCGGCGTCCGCAGTAAATCCGTTCTCATACGGTCCATCCCGTCCGATTCCGCCAACTCCGATCGGCGGCCCCGGCTCGGCACCGAAAAGCACGATCCAGATCGAATATACGCCGTTCGGACGGAGCCCGTTGAAGTGCATTACACTATGCGATCCTCTACGAATACACTTGACGGCGGATCTGCCGGAAATTTCTGAGTATTGGCCTAGAGTCATCTGACTGCCGTCCGGATTAAGCAGAGGCTCACAAAACTGGGGATTTGCCTGGCCTCTATATGTTCGGTTAAACAAAATCGTATCGTTCGGCGTTTTCGGGGTCACCATCCCAATGCTACCGATCAAAGCGCTACATACTCCTGCCCGAATGTCGTCGTATATGACGAGCGCCTCACCCTTCCGGTCTGGCTGCTGAGCACTCGCCGCTAATGTTGCGATCAACACCAGGGAAGAGACATAAAATGCAGTAATTGTTTTCGTGTACATTGTTGCTCCTTGATGAATTGGTTCATGCGGCGTCTGAAGCGAGGCATCCGCGTCGATTATTGATGGAGCCGGCGATCAGCCAACTGCTTCCCATACCCTCGAAAGAATAATTAACAAAAGCCCAATACTCAGGGCGATTCTTCGTTCGTTCTGGCCGCCGGTTGCTGTATACTGCGTGGTAACTTTTCGAGGACTTCACCCCGCAATCTTTAGGCAACCGGCGATTTTTGTCGTCTGTGGCAAAGTAATCTTTGGAGTAGGGTGATGTCTTTGGAAAATTCTTCGAAATTTCTTCGTTTTTTCTCGGGGGCTGAAATGAACGGCAGCGAGAACCACTCGTATAGATTTAAATCTTTTCTTCTCAACGTGTCGGAGCGTCGGTTGCTCGATGGGGATAAACCCGTCTACCTGACACCGAAATCCTTCGATACGCTAGTTTATCTGGTGCGACAGGCCGGGCATCTCGTCGAAAAAGAGGAACTGCTGCGATCGGTCTGGGCGGAATCGTTTGTCGAAGAAGCAAATCTTGCTCGGACGGTACACGATCTGCGTAAGGCTCTCGGACAAGACAAGGGCGGGAACAGATTTATTGAAACCATCCCGACAAAGGGTTACCGATTTGTAGCTGAGGTAACAAGAATCAATGATAACGCCGATCTGCGGTCTGAAGACGCCGATATTCAGCTTGTAAAAACTCCAGTTCCCAATACTGCGATCGGTAATGATCTTAAGTCGGGGGATAGGTTTCGGGCCAAACCATGGTTGGTTATTCTGTCGGCCGGGCTACTCCTCGCGACAGCTTTCGGTTCATATCTTTTATTCCATAAACGAACATTGGCCGACGGCGGTCGGACATCTATTGCGGTAATCCCGTTCAAGAATGCAACCAATGACGCGAACCTGGATTATCTCGTTGACGGAATCACTGACAATGTCATCAATCAACTGTCCCGGCTTTCCGGATTAAGGGTCATCTCCGGACACTCTGTCTCCCTTTATAAAGGCAAAGAACTCGACTTCAAGAAGGTTGCTGATGAACTCCGAGTGCAAACTTTGGTTACGGGAGACATCAAACAGGTCGAAAATCAGTTGATCATAAACGTGACCCTCGTTGATCCCAATGACGGATCGATGATCTGGGGCAAGCAATATGTAAAAAATTCGCTTGACGTGGTTGCCACTCAGAACGAGATCTCGCTGGCTGTCGCAAAAAGTCTGCGAGTGAATTTGACCGACGCAGACAAACGAATTCTTTCGGAGCGACCCACCGACAATGCCGAGGCGTACCAGGTCTATTTAAAAGGCCGGGCGGCCGGTCAACAAAACACACCGGACGGCTTGAGCCAATCTATCGAGCTTTACAGCCAGGCAATCGATAAAGACCCGCGTTTCGCTCTCGCCTATTCGGAAATGGGTATGCGGTACGTAAATCTCGGCATCTATTTTATGCCGCCGCGTGATGTTATGCCGAAGGCAAGAGCATACGCCGTGAAAGCGCTCGAATTGGATAACACGCTTTCCGACCCGCACATAATTTTGGGACTGGTCGCCCTTCTTTACGATTGGGACTGGAGTAAAGCGAAAGACGAGTTGGCGAACGGCGGCGTAGTAAATCTCAAATCAATGGAGACCTTCAGCTGCGCGGCGCACGTTCTACAGATAACCGGACGAGCATCGGACGTCGATGACACGATGCGTCGTGCATTGGACGACGACCCCATATCGGTCTCCCTGACGACGGAACTCGGATGCAACTCTTATTACGCTCGCCGGTACGACGAGTCGATAAATCAATACCGCGAAGCATTGCTGCTGGCACCGAACAATTTTATGGCAGTGTACGGGTTGGCTCGAACGCTGAATTATAAGGGTCGGTACGAGGAAGCCATAGACGAACTGGAAAAGTCCGGGACTTTCATGCCGATGTTGCCGCCCATCGCAGTCGCCGAAAGATCGTATGCGCTTGCCAAAATGGGCAAACGCGAAGAAGCAGACGCGGGTCTGAAGATCCTCGACGAACAGTCAAGGCATATCTTCGTCGACCCGTTTTTTATGGCGATCGTTTACCTAAGCCTTGATGACAAGGAGAAAACTTTCACATGGCTGGAAAAAGCGTATCAGGCTAGATCGTCTCTCATGCCAACCTTGGTCAATGATGTGAAATGGGATGGACTCCGAGACGATCCGCGTTTCCAAGCCATGATGCCCCGCATTGGTATTCCGAAAGAGAACTAGCCAAAACAACAATATCTTTGGCCGTTGCAAAAGAACGCTTACTAATTAAGGATCTATCTGCGAAATTTTTTCGTCAAAACGGGATCTTCGGCAGCCTTGGAACCTTATTTTGGATTTTCCGTTTGGTCTCGTCGATAACGGCTTTGCCGCTCAGGATGTTGTCGAGTCGCAGCGCGAGGTCGGGATTCAATCTCTTGAGCCTCTCCTGCGTTTTCTTTGCTCCTTTCTTGTCGCCGCTCGCGTACTGCGCGGAACCGAGATTAAATAACCCCGCAACATTATTTCCGTCGAGCGCTACGACGCGATTGAACTGCTGGATCGCAGCATTCAGATTATTAAGCCCGCGATACCCGAGCCCAAGCTGGTTGATCGCGATCACCCAATCGCGGCGAAGGCTGAGTGCGATATTCAACGCTGCGACCGCGGCTTCGAAATCACCGAGCGCGTTGTTCGTCGATCCCAGATTCATATACGCCGCGTCGAGTTTGGGATCTTTCTGAACGGCTGCTCGAAGCGACTCGCGGCCCTTTTCCAATTTCACGCTCGCTTCAGCGTCTTTCTTGTTCTGCTTGTCGACCTGTGCGGAATTGTAGTACGCCCATCCCAGATTGGAATCGTCCACAGCGGCGGGACTAAGCTTGCGTGCCTGATCGAGGCGTGCAACGGCTTTATCCCATTCGTTTGTCTTGCCCAGACAGAACCCCCATTCGAGATAAAGATCGGGATCACCTTTTATGCCGACCTCCGCCAATTTGTACTCTGCATTCGCTTCCGGATACCGCTCCATCTGCCGATACGTGCTCGCGAGATTCGCATGCGCCTGATAGTAAACTGGGTCGATTCGGACAGCCTCTCTATATGCCTTTTCTGCGTTCGGAAAGTCGCCGCGATTGTACTCGAGGACGCCGATGTCGAACCACGCCGGTGCATAATCCGGTGCGATCGCGACAGTTTCGCGATACGCCGCGACCGACTGGTCTGGCTGGTTCATCCGATCCAGCAAAGCCGCCCGATAATACCTCGCCGTTGCATTTCGGCCGTCGATCGAAAGTGCCTTTTCGAATGCAATCATTGCTTCGGCATTTTTGTTTTGCTTGTAGAGCGTCATGCCTTTCAGGTCATAAAA
The DNA here is from genome assembly GCA_041745575.1 of Pyrinomonadaceae bacterium. Lineage (GTDB taxonomy): Bacteria > Acidobacteriota > Blastocatellia > Pyrinomonadales > Pyrinomonadaceae > OLB17. The sequence continues at coordinate 11,946 of JBGTIQ010000029.1, read as the reverse complement.
CTCGGCGTCCGAGACTCCGCGCTTCTCCGCATTCTGCAGCGCATTCTCCGCTCTGGCGATCTCACCCTTATCCAAATACAAAACGCCGAGGGGAACATACACGGCTGCCAGTTCAGGATTGATGGCGAGGGCTCTTTCGTAGTTGAGTCGGGCCTTTTCGCCGTCATTTTTGGCATCATAGATCTCGCCCAGCCTCGCAAATGCAACATCATTCTTTTGATCAAGAGAGACCGCTTCGTCGAGATAGACGATCGCGGCGGTGTTGTTGGTATCACCCGCTACTTCTATTCCCTTCGCCACCAGGGCGTCACTCAAACCCGATTTCGCGACGTCATTGGTCGGATCGTTTTTTAGAGCCTCGCGATAGGTGGCGATCGCCTGATCGATCTGGTTCGTCTCGACCAATCCGTCAGCTTTTGCGGTTAGCGTGCGGGACGCAGTGACCTTGGGATTTCGTTGAGCCGGACGATTTTTCGCGAGCTGGACCTGGTTCGTTTTCTCAACAGTTCCTCGTTTCCTACGATGACCGGCGAGCTGAGTGTCGTATCCACTGCGCCCGGCCCGACCGCGCCCTCCGCCAGCACGCATTGCCCGCCCCGCGCCCTTTTCCTGCGGTTGCGTTCGAGACTTACGAAATACGAAGACACTCGAGCCGCCTGTAATGTCGTCCGATGCAACGATGTCCTGCGGAAAAGCGAAGATCGTTGAAAAGGCGATCGAAAGTAAAACGGCTGATGAAAAAAAAGATCTGGCTATTTGCTGATTGCGGAACATTGCTACCTCATGAAAAACGTTGCGACCTTCGCGACGAGGTCGGAGGAAGAGTTTGCGAAACTACTCAAAGCCGACGAAGACCGGCTCCGGCCGTAAAAGTATATCGAATTTTTCCCGCACCCCGTCTTGTATTTTGTCTTTCAGCGCGACTATCTCAGCGGCGGACGCCTGGCCGAGATTTACGAGGGCGAGGGAGTGATTTGTCGAGATGCCGGCGTTTCCACACCGAAAACCCTTGTGAAAGCCCGACCGCTCGATGAGCCACGCGGCGGGAACTTTTATTTTATTCTCGCCGGCGGGAAAGTGTGGGACGCTCGGCACGTCCGAGACGTTAACGATCTTTTCAAACTGCCCGCGGTCGACGATCGGATTTTTAAAGAACGACCCGGCGCTTCTTGAGTTCGGATCGTTCGGATCGATAACCATTGATTTCGTACGACGGATCTTGAGGACGGCTTCTCGCGTAGCGTTCAACGTCGGCCGGCGTTCGCCGAACAGATCTTTGAGATCCTGGTATGCGATCTTGGGATCGCCGTTCGCTGTCAAGCGGTACGTCACGCCAAGCACCACATAGCGGTCACGCTCTGTCGAGTTAAAGATACTCGTGCGGTAGGTGAAACCGCACTCGGAATTACCAAGCTCGACGATCTCACAGTTAACTCGGTCGTAGCACCTAACCGCGACGATGGATTCTGAAACTTCCTGGCCGTACGCTCCAACATTCTGTACGGGCGTACCACCGACAAAACCGGGAATGCCGCTGAGGCATTCGATGCCGGCCAGATTCCTGTTCACACAAAACTCAACAAACGCGTCCCAATCCTCGCCCGCTCCGACGTTAACTTCCACGATGTCAGAACGGTGTGCGGTAGTGTGCGGTTGACTGACATGGGGCTGGTCAATCCGATCAACAAAAATCCCTAAACTTGAACCATCAGCTACCGCACGAGGTTCCGACAGCAATTTGCCCTTCAACAGAATTTGAATGACAAGCCCGTCAAATCCCGCGTCAGATACAATGATGTTGCTGCCGCCGCCGAGCACGAAAACGCCGAGGTCATTCTCTTCTGCAAACCTGAACGCCTTGACCACGTCGTTCTCGCTCGAAGCACGCACAAAAAAGCGCGCCGGGCCGCCGACTTTCAGAGTCGTCAGCGGTGCCAGCGAAACGTTTTGTTCTATGTTGATTGAATCGGAGGAGGTCACATCTGATGGTTCTTGCGCGATCCTATCAGCGAAGTTTCCCCCCGCTTAACAGTTGAAGTTGCGCTACCAGATCTCTCCGGCCTAGCTCCTTGACCTTGTTATACGCCTTCTGGGCTTCGCCCAGATTACCGGCGTGAAACTCGGCCTCGGCAAGATTGTAATAAGCGATGACGTATTTGCTGTCGGTCGAGATCGCTTTGCGAAACGCGGCAGTCGCATCCTTAAAATTGTCCTGCTTGCGGTACGCGATGCCGAGCTCGTTCATCGCAAAGACCCACTTCGGCTGTTTGTCGATCACGCGTTTGAATGCATCGACCGCCCCCGCATAATCGCCGAGGTCGGTGAGCGTCATTCCAAGATTGAGCAGCGGACCTTCGATAAATTTTGGACTCGAGAACAAGGCTTTTTGAAGCGAGAGTTTGGCTTTCTCAAGCTTTATTTTTGCTTCCGCCGGACGCTTGTTCTGAATGTCATTCTTCGCCGCGTTGTAATAAGCCCAGCCGAGATTCGCCGTATCGACGTTGTTGTCGGTTATCGAAGACGCCTTTTCGAGCGCCCGCACCGCGACATCCCATCGGCATGGCAACGCCTTGGTCATATTGATCTCACACTGCTTAGCGATGACAAAGCCGATCTTGCTGTAGATATCGGCAGCCTCTTCACGGTTGTAGTTCTTATCCCGTTCGATAAAGACGGTGGCAAGATTGTATTTCGCTTCGGCGTCGTTGTAGTTCGCCATCTGACGATATGCGTCACCCAGGTTTTCGAGCACTTCTATACTGTTATTCCGAAGCCGTTCCGCCTGTTTATACGCGGCAATTGCTTCGGGATAATTATCGAGTTCGAAATGCGCCGAGCCAAGCCCCATCAAGGCCTCAAAATAATCTGCCTTGAACGTTGTCGCTTTCTGATATTCGACAGTCGCTTCGCGATGTCGCTTCAAACGCACAAGGGTTTCGCCCGCCTGATAGAAAGCCTCCGCGTAATCCGGGTCAAGCTCCTTCGCCTTGTTAAATGCCGTCAGCGCTTCTTCGTTCCTGTTTTGCGAGTACCGGATCAGGCCCAGAAAGTATTGCGTCTGCGCATCATTCGGCGCGTTTGCCAATGCTTTTACAAGTAGATTTTCCGATTTTGCGATCTCGCCCTGCTGATAGTAAAGAATGCCGAGCGGAACATAGATCTCGGTCAGGTCCTTATCGTTAGTAAGCGCTTTTTCGTAATTAACGATCGCCTCAGGATCTTTGTCGAGCTCAGCGAAAACTTCAGCTAAGCCGAAATATGCTGGCGAATTTCTCGGGTTGTATTTAAGAGCCTCTTCGAACTTCTGGCGGGCCGCCGCGACATTTCCCTTGACCAGAACTTCGTTGCCTTCGAGTGCGAGAGCTTCGCTCAAACCCGTCTGGGCTTTCATGTTCTTAGAATCGAGCTGGATAGCTTCCCGGAAAAAATCGGTCGCGCGGGCAAACTCTTCCTTCTCCATGAAGTACTCGCCAACACCGGCAAAAAGAACAGAAGCATCTTCTTTAGCCATTGTGGGGATCTTCGGAAGCCGCGGATCATCCTCACGCACCACGGTGGAAAGCACGCGGCGCGGGGCAACTTTTGCGAGCGTCACATACTGCTTGCTGACTCGCCTGGCAGATTCGATCCGCTGTGATTTAGTTCGGTCCCCGCTGGCCCTTACGACGGTCCTCTTGGGCGCAGATTTCGATGTGTTGCGAAAGACGAAAACGCTCGAACCGCCAGCCAGATCCGCCACCGTTACAAGATCCTGCGAACGTGCCGGAACGGCGGCCATCAAGATCACACACATGATGAGAAATGCTCCGAGTCTTTTCTGCATATTCGTCCCCACTATTTAAGAACAAGGATGGAACCGGAATTTAACGATTTCTACTGGCTCACATTACCACCGAGTACACGCGAAACAAAGTTCCGCACTGTACGGAACGGGTACTTGTTGGCGAATCTGCGGTACTGATCGTTGTCCTGAAGCGAGTATAGGTAGCTTTGATGATTGTTTACGAGGCGGTCGAAAATAGCGGGTTCGCTATGTATCGGAAAGTCCCCGATTTCGATGACAAAAACGATGCTCGGCAGGCAGTATGCGTGAAATTTTATGCCGCTTTGCTCAAGCTCAGCAATGCATGACGCAATACCGTTGTACGTGATCTGCGCGTCGTGGAACGCGATGCATCCGTTTTCTTTAAGGACGCGGAGACAGAATTTGAAATCCGAAAGAACGGCTTCGTCCGTGTGCTCGCCGTCGATAAAACACAGGTCGATTCGCTCGTCGATTTCGGACGACTTGATCGAACGTGAGTCGCCGTCGATCGTCGTGATCTTTTCCAGGTTGTCGGACGCCACAGTGCGAAGTTTTTCGAGCATTCGCTCCGTAGAATTGTTCAGATACGTGTAATCGAAACCGCGCGCGTCAGGCTGTTTGTCGGGCCGCTTATCGATCGAATAGATCCGCGTGCAAAGATCGTCAAGTAGATGCGGCTGAATGCTGCCGCCAAGATAAGATCCGATCTCCAGATAGTTATATCCCCGCCTCAGCTTTCGCACCGCGAGCTGGATCGCCAGGCAGGATTGCTTGTCGTGTTGGGTAGACTGACTCTCGACTTTCTGGAATAAGTTGAGGTCGAGGCTGGCGATAGCCTGTTCGAAGTTGCTCATAGGAAACGAACAAATTCTACCACAACTCCGTTCGCCTCGACTTTTGCACCCTTGCTAAGGCAGGAAGACGTTCGGCACCGCGACGTCGGTCGCGACACCCCAATTAACACCCGCCGAACCCGATGTGCTCTGCAGCAAATACCAAACGCCGGTCGATGGACGGAACACGGCAATGTCAGCCCTACCGTCACCGTCGTAGTCCGCCGGAACCGGCCGATCGCCGTCGAGTCCGAATCCGACAACGGTGAACGTCAGGTCGCTCGATCGGAAGATATACCAGGCGCCGTTCGCCGGACGGAAGACTGCGAAATCGGTCTTTCCATCTCCATCGTAATCCGCTGGGGCCGGAACATCCCCGTTTTGGCCCCAGTGGAACTGGCGATGAGCATTGGATGAGGAGCTTGCCGCATACCACCAGTCGCCGGTCGACGGACGAAAGACTGCAGGATCCGCTTTACCGTCGCCGTCAAAATCTCCGATCACCGGCTTATCACCCGCGAGTCCGAAACCATAAGAACTGAAGACCCCCGTTGTTGTAACGCGATACCAGGTATTATTTGCTGGACGGAAGACGACGAAATCGTCGGTACCGTCGTTGTTGATGTCCGCTGGAAGCGGTAAGTCGCCGGCTTGACCAAGCGTCGCGGCTCGAATCTGGCCGGTGGAGGTGGCCAGGTACCACCAAATGCCGGTTGATGGACGGAAGATCGCGAGATCGGTTCGGCCGTCACCATCGAAATCGGCAGGCACGGGAATGTCGCCGGCGAGACCGAACGTTGGTGAGCCATACGGAATGCCGCTACTGAACAATTGATACCAGGTGCCGGTCGAGGGTCGGTAAACCGCCACATCGGCTCGGCCGTCGCCGTCGAAATCGAATGGTGTCGATAACCTAAATGGCGCGACCAGCAGTCTGGCAATACCCGAGCGGATCACCGTTTCCACTTTTGTGAACTCACCACCGATAATGATCTTTCCATCGGGCTGGCGAACGATAGTTCTCACTGGAGCATCGGCGCCGACCGGTGCGAACAGAGGATCGATCCCGCCCGTTGAGGTCAGTCGTACAAGATTCCGACGGAGTGCGCCGTTGACATAGTCAAAGCGGCCGCCAAGAATGAATGTTCCATCCGGCTGCAAGATAACCGCATCGATCGAGCGGCCGTTGGAGCCGATAGTATCGAACGTTGGCGAAACGAAACTATTATCGGCCGTACCATCCGAGTTTCTCCGCGCGATCGTCGTGCCTCCTGTAAACACATACTTGCCGTCCGGCTGGCGCCAGATGCGTAATACGCTGCCAATTCCTGTTGCATTCAACGTCTGGTCGAGACTTCCGTCGTCATTCAGACGCACCATACCTGACCGATTGAAACCATTTATTCCAGAAAAACCACCGCCGACGATGACCTTCCCGTCTGCTTGTTGAAAAACCTCCGTAAGAGAAAACGGGCTACCGAATATTGGGTTGAACGACTCGTCGAGCGATCCGTCGGAGTTTAACCGCGCAATTCCCGTCCTGGGGGTGCCATTTACGGAACTAAAACTCCCGACCATCAGAATTTTTCCATCGGATTGGAGCGACGCCAGGGCGACCGATTGGAAGTTCGGTATCAGCGGCGCAAACGCCGAATCGAGACTGCCGTCCGAATTAATCCTTGCGATACCTTGGCGCGATGTTCCATTGAAACTGCTGAACGGCCCGGTCGCTATTATTTTTCCATCAGATTGCAGCACGAGATTAGTCGGCGGCGAGCTGAACCCAGTTCCCGCAAAAAACGACGCGTCAAGCGTCCCATCTGCGTTTACGCGCCCGATCGATGGGCGTAGAACGCCATTGATCTGACTGAATTTTCCAGCCATGATCACTTTGCCATCAGATTGCAGCGCAACGGCGCTGACCTTTCCGAATAAAGTTACGTTCGGCAGGAAAGCGGTGTCCGCGTCGCCATTCGGATTTAGTCTGAAGTAGCGATAAACCAATTGATCCGAGAGTCCCAGAAAATAAATTCTTTCCATCTGATCGAGCGCAAACTGGTTAAAAACGATGTTCACTGATGGCGAAAGCGAGAATGTGTTGTCGAGTGAACCGTCGGCGTTTAGCCTTGCCAGAAGACCGTTACCCGTGGTGTTGTACGCGACCAAGAGCTTGCCGCTTTGCAGAATCGATATCTGGCCAGATCCGGAACCGAGGATCGGCGCGGTAAAGTTAACGTCAACGTTACCCGCGGGCGCGAGTCGAACGATATCGGTCTTGGTAAGACCATTAACGGTATCGAATCGCCCGGCGATTATCAGCGACCCATCCGACTGGACGGCGAGACCGGAATAAGAGCTCGCCATAGGCGAAAAGTTCGGCCGTTCCCAGGTGTTATCAACCATTCCTCCAGCGCTATACCGCTCCAACCTAGACGACTGCCCCCCCCCGGAAAAAGTGATAAAGGCCATGTATATCTTTCCCGACGGATCAAGCGCCAGCGCGCGCAAGAGAGTAGTTATCAATCGCCCTCCGTCATAGACGACGTTGGCGAACCCTGTATCCGTACTACCATCCGCAAGAAGTCGTGTTACAAATCGGCCATGATATCCACCTGAATACGATTCGTACACGCTAACCAATATCCGGCCGTCCGGCTGGATGGCAATGACCTCGGCGGACGACGCCAAACCTTGGAGGCCGTTAAAGACACTGACAAAGTTATCCTGGGTTCCGTTATTATTCAGCCGGACTATCTTCGCCTGTCCGAAATACGATCCGGCGACAAGCAACTTGCCGTCCGATTGCACCGCAACATTCGAAACCGAATCGAGGAGGCAGCCGCAATAAGTAAAGGTGTTATCCACGCTGCCGTCCACATTCAGCCGCGCGATTTGGCCTTTCGCATACCCGTCGACCACAAGATTCCCGCCCCATAACACGAGCTTTCCGTCAGGTTGCACAAGTATTCCCTTGCCGGAAGTATCGCTGCTGGTGAAAGCAGCGGAAGGAACCGGAGCGAAAGTCTGATCTACTGCAGTGTTTTGGCTAAAGTTGACGGTGCTTAACCCGAGAACCAAGAGCATCAATGTGATAGCGATTTTCATGAGATGTTCCCCGAAATAGAATTTCTACGCAAAATGGACGAAACGACCAATATTATATCCGTAGAACCCTGTTCAAACAACAGAATTCGTCTGATCCCGGTAGAAAGGCGGCGAGTCAGTGACTGTAATGGGCTCTCTCCTGGACGCTCGAATCCCACTTTTGGTCGGTAGAGTCGTTTGGCTTTTCGTTCGTCGCTAACCAGTCCCTTGCCAACTCCATCCCTTCCCTATAAATTATTTACTTACCGACCCATTTAGCCTGTAGTCCGGTTCTGGTCCCAAATATCGAACGACTGGGGCATGGGACTTAGGACGAGAGGCGCAACAAGGAGAACTGCCCAAGATGAAAGCATTCGCAACGGAGAACATCAGAAATCTGGCTGTAATTGGACACGGCGACGCGGGTAAAACCCAATTGGTTTCCTCGCTGTTGCACGTGTCCGGCACATCACACCGCTGGGGAAAGGTCGATGAAGGAACGACCGTCACCGATTACGAAGAAGATTCGATCGAAAGAAAAGTTTCCCTCAACAATAACTTCGCCCACCTCGAATATCAGGACACGAAAATTAATCTGATCGACACGCCCGGTTATGCCGCGTTCGTTTCTCACGCCCGGCCCGCTCTCCGAGTCGCCGATTGTGCGCTTGTCGTTGTCGACGCGGTCCACGGCATCGAGGTCCAAACCGAAAAAACTTGGCAGTACGCAAACGAGTTTTTGTTGCCGCGATTCATGGTAATCAACAAGATCGACAAAGAGCATGCCGATTTCGGACATGCTCTCGAGACCGCGTCGTCAAGCTTTGCCCGCTCGGTAGTACCTTTCACGCTTCCGATCGGAACCGAGGGAAATTTTCGCGGCGTCGTCGATGTAGTTCATCAAAAAGCTTACGAGTTTGACGCCGAGGGCAAGGCCAAAGGGATCGCGATCCCATCCGAGGGAAAAGATATTTTCGATCGCACGCGCGAGCGGCTGATCGAGATAGTCGCCGAATCGGACGACGCCCTGATGGAAAAATATTTCGAGGACGGAACGCTGCCCGAAGAGGACATCTATCCGAACCTTGCGAAAGCGATCGCGAAGAGCAAACTATGTCCGGTTTACGCGGTCTCGAGCACGACGCTTGTCGGAATGCAGATCCTGCTCGATCACCTAGTCGAGTTCGCGCCGAACCCGGCCACGCACGAAGCTGAATATGGTTTCGCCGATGCCGAAATGTCGGGCGATCGTATCAACCGAAAATACTCAAACGACGAGCCATTCTCGGCCTACGTCTTTCGCACGATCGCCGATCCGTTCGCTGGACGCATCAACGTCATGAAGGTTGTCAGCGGCAAAGTCGCGAGCGACGCGACGGTCTATAATTCGACCCGAGAAACGGCCGAACGCCTCGGCGCACTGCACGTCATCTCCGGCAAGACGCTCGACAAGGTCAACGAGGCTGCGACCGGCGACATCATCGCCGTCGTCAAACTGAAAGACACGCAGACCGGGGACACGCTCACCGACAAAGCAAAGCCGATAGTCTATCCGAAGGTCGAGTATCCCGAAGCCGCGATCGCGTTTGCCATAGAACCTAAATCCCGTGCCGACGAGGACAAGATCTCCGGCGCTCTGCACAAGATTTTGGAAGAAGACCCGAGCCTTCATTTCGATCGCGACTCGCAGACGAAGGAGTTCATCCTCTCGGGTTCGGGCCAACTTCACATCGAAACGGTCGTCGCAAAATTGGCGAACCGCTATCACGTCGAGGTCGCGCTCCATCCTCCAAAGGTGCCGTACAAAGAAACCATTACGCAGCAATGCGAAGTGCAGGGCCGTCACAAAAAGCAGTCGGGCGGACGAGGCCAATTCGGCGACTGCAAAGTGATTTTCGAACCGCTGCAGCGAGGCGAAGGCTTTGTCTGGGTGGACAAGATCTTCGGCGGATCGGTGCCGCAGAATTTTCGTCCGGCTATCGAAAAAGGAATTATCGAGGCGGCGCTCGGCGGTGCCGTTGCGGGTTACCCGCTTGTCGATTTTAAGGTCACGCTCGTCGACGGCAGTTTTCACGCCGTCGATTCCGACGAACATTCGTTTCGCGCCGCCGGCCGCAAAGCCTACCGCGCGGCTATGGAAAAAGCGCGGCCGACATTGCTCGAGCCGATAATGGACGTTGAGGTTTTTACGCCGCAGGAAGTTTCGGGCGACATTATGGGCGACCTAAACAGCCGCCGCGGGCGTGTGGGCGGAATGGAGGTTCGCGGTAAACAGCAGATCATTAAAGCCAAGGTGCCGCTGTCGGAGATGCTCGATTACCAATCGAAGTTAAACTCCGTCACACAAGCACGCGGTTCTTATCACATGCAGTTTTCGCATTACGATCCGCTGCCGCCCAATCTTTCGCAAAAGGTGATCGACGCAGCCGTCGCCGCCGGACGTGTGAGAGCTCACGAGGATGAGGAGTAAGAGTTGCATGTATGCTGACCAACAGAAAAAACATAAGGAGATAAGCAAATGTCAAAGAAACTTAATTGTAGAGACGTGGGAGTTGATTGCGACGCTTCCTTCACCGGCGAAACTGAAGACGAGATAATGACACAGGCGGCGGAACACGCCCGTGCCGAACACGGCTTCAATGACATTCCACCCGAGCTGATTGAAAAGGCTCGCGGAGCCATTACGGACGTACAGGCTGCTAGTTAGTGGTCTCAAGCGCACCTCGTCGTGAATATCGCATACCGCTCGCGGAACGAGGCGAACTGCCGTCAGATGGTCGTCGTGCGAGCTGCTCGTAGTCTCAGTAAATATGGAGGTGTTTTGGTTTTTCCTGATCCAGAGCTCCGACGATGAAAGCGTGCAAAACGAAAGCGATCTTGGCTGATCTCGGTGTTGTCATCCGTCTAAATGGCAGGGATTCTGTAGTAGAAAGTTTTATAGGCGATTTACCGACAACCGTCCTTCGAAACTCCGGTCACCTTAATTCAGCGAGTGTCGCAAGTTGATGTTATTGCCGACGGGTTCCGACGGCTTCACGCTTTGCGTCCATCCGTGCATCACCGCCTTGGCGATGTCGGCAATGACCTTCTCCCGGATCGCGCCGCTTTCCGGCGAATCCGAAACGTAAATGGCCAACAAGATATGACGGCCGTCGGGAAGGGTGATAATTCCGATGTCGTTTGTTGCTCCTGTGATTCCCTTCTCGGTTCCGCCGGTTCCCGTCTTGTGCGCAAGTAACGCTCCTTCCGGCAAACCCCGCTTTATGCGGCGGCCACCCGTTTCGGTTTCGGTCATTACATTCAGCAGAAGATTCAGCAGAAGATTTGTCGTCTGTTCTGAAAGACCCGCCCGCCGCTCAAACAAATATCGAAGCAGCTGAATCGAAGCCTCAGGTGTCGACCAGTTTCGATACTGCGTCTCCCAATCTTTGCCGATCGACTTCTCACTATCGGCGACGATCAGATCGTTGACGCCGATGCCGTTTAAATAGGACATCACCGCCGCAGGGCCTCCGGCGAGATCCAGCAGTACGTCACTCGCCGTGCCGTCGCTTTCCGAGATCGAGAATCGAAGTATCTCGCCAAGCGGCATCACGACGCCTTGCGGATTCGCATTGCGTATTGGACTGTGAAAACCCTTCCGCACAAAATCGTCCGGTGTGATGCTGATGTCCTGATCGATCCGGACCTTTCCTTCCTCGACCAACTTCAGCACCGCCATCGCGATCGGCAGTTTGTAAACCGACTGCATCGGGTACTGTCCTTTGCGGTCTAAGTATGCGGATTCTCCGGTTTCAAGAAGAACGGCTCCGACACCGACACGCCCCTTTGCCGCTTCCGCGATCTTTTTTAGATCCGCCTCCAACCGCGAATCGATTTTCTCCTGCGCCGGCGTTCCGGCGGGAGTCGGCATCGAGCTCGGCGAAGGAGATGGATCGGTAGACACATCCGGCCGTTTCTCAACGAGTCCGGCTGGGCTGCACCCGCAGGCTGTCACGAGTGCAAGGATCAAGAACAGATTTTTCATCAAGATGTTTGCGACAACCGGCGGGCCAGTTCGATTTGGGATTTGGGATCGCAGATCACTAGCGTTGCGTTAAAAGTCGAATAGTTGCAACTGTTTACCATATCGTTCTTTGAAAACTTGTAAATCAGACTGCTGGAACAGCGTATTTATGGGCGTTTTGTCGAAAATGTTGATACTCAATATTTGTAGAATTTCGT